>NZ_CP053564.1:6007500-6607500 GCF_013155125.1 Pseudonocardia broussonetiae
CGTCGTTGAGGGCGTTGACGTCGCCCACGTTGACGAGGCCGGTCTGGGCGCTGTCGCGGTCGTTGTCGACGCGGTTGACCTGGCGGTCACCGTCGCTGTCGCCGTGTCCGTCCCAGCCGCCCTTGTCGCCGGCGAAGGCGAGCGGGCTCACCGCGAGCAGACCCGCGGCGGTTGCGGCAACCAGGATGCCAGCCTTCTTCAGCACAGTACTTCTCCTGTCGAGTGATCCGAATGCCAGCCTGTGAGGGGGAGCCTCGCTGACATGGAGAACGCTATCCGGATTCACCCGCAGCACCGCTATCAACTACCACTATCGGATGACCACAAATACTCGACGTGAGGATATTGCTCTTTTACGGGCGTCCGCAGCTCCCGAGTTCCCCCCAGGTCACCGCGTTACCGTCACGCTCTGCAAGATCACATCACCCGATCGTCCGAACATCGGATCCCGGAACTACGCACCGTGATCCACCCCCCGAACGGGCATCACCCGTCACCCGCTCCGAAGGACCCCGAAAAGGGCGTTGACGGCCCGGAATCACCATGCGTCGACGATCCGCGCACTGTTTCGTGGGGGATCGGGTGCGTGAGGTCGAGGGCGGCGGGGTGATGGCTGTCGAGCGGGCGCTGGTGGTCGTCGGGACCGTCGCGACACGGTCGGGGTGCGGGGGTGTGGTGGCGCACTCCGGGTGATCACCGCTGACCCACCGGCCCTGATCGCCGAGACTGTCGCGTCAGGGTCGCGGCGGGGCCGCGAGGTCGCACTCCCGGCGCACACCATCAGCCCTTGATCGGCGAGACCGTCGCGTCACGGTCGCGGCGAGGGCCGGCACGTCGCACTTCCGGCGGTCGCCATCCACCACGAGCTCTTGATCGCCGAGACCGTCGCGCCACGGTCGCGGCGAGGGCCGCCACGTCGCACTTCCGGCGGTCACCGCACACCAGCCGACCCGTGATCACTGGTCACGGTCGTCTCCCCCCACCCTTCCCGCGCGCTGAACATGCTCTCGCGCGCCCCCGGGGCCGCGCAGGAGCCGGAAACGCGCGCGACAGGCGGGAACGCGCGCGGCAGGCGGGAACGCGCGCGGGAAGCCGGCGGTCCCGCTCACCCGGCCGACATCCGCGCAGGCCGCTCTTGATCGCCAGGACCGACACGCCACGGTTGCGACGAGGGCCGCCACGTCGCACTCCCGGCGATCACCGCGGACCATCAGCCCTTGATCGGCGAGACCGTCCCACCACGGCCGCGGCGAGGACCGCAAGGTCGCGCTCCCGGCGATCATCGCGAACCATCAGCCCTTGATCGACGAAACCGGCGCGTCACGGTCGGGGCGAGGGCCGCCACGTCACACTCCCGGCGATCACCGCACACCAGCCGACCCGTGATCACCGATCACGGGTCGGCTCGCCCGCACTCCCGCGCGCCGAACATGCTCCCGCGCGCCCCCGGGGACGCGCAGGAGCCAGAAACGTGCGCGGCAGGCGGGAACGCGCGCGGGAAGGCCGTCGGTCCCGCTCACCCGGCCGACGTCAGCGCAGGCCGCTCTTGATCGCCAGGACCGTCACGTCACGGTTGCGGCGAGGACCGCCACGTCACACTCCCCCGCGATCACCGCGAACCACGTGCCCTTGATCGCCGAGACCGCCACACCAGAGTCGCGGCGAGGACCGTGGCGTCGCACTTCCGGCGATCATGGACGCGGGCCGGCCGCCGGAAGTGCAGCGATCAGCCGGTCCGCCGCGTCCGCGGGTCGACGGTGTCGGCCAGCAGGGGGGCCTGCAGCGCCGCCCACGGCGACAGCTCCCCACCCGCGGCGGCGTCGAGGAACCGCTCCCAACCCCACCACTCCCAGGTCTCGACCTCGTCGGGGCGGGGGTCGGGGTCGCCGTCGAGCGAGCAGACGAACACGGGGCAGAACTCGTGCTCCTCCACCCCGTTCACGTCCGACGCGCGGTAGGAGAAGTCGGGCAGCACCAGGCGCAGGTCGTGGGCGCGGACGCCGAGCTCGTGCTCGAGGCGCCGGTGCACGGCGTCGGCCATGTCCTCCCCCGGCGCCGGGTGCCCGCAGCAGGTGCCGGTCCAGACCAGGGGGAACGCGCGCTTGCCGCGGGCGCGCCGGGTGACCAGCACGCGGCCGGCCGCGTCGAAGCCGTAGCAGGAGAACGCCAGGTGGCGGGGGGTGCGGCGGCCGTGCACGGTGGCCTTCTCGGCGACGCCCACCGGGCGCCCCGCGTCGTCGACGAGCACGACCTGCTCGGGAGTGGGCACCACGTCAGCCTGCCATCCGTCGTGCGATCCCGCGAAGCAGCGCGGCCTGGCCCACGTGCTGCAGGTCGTCGTTGAGCACGCTCACCAGCCGGACCCCCACGGTGACGGGCGGATCCCAGTCCTCGTCGACGACGCGGTCGAGGTCGGTGTCGGTCAGGGTGCGCAGGTGCTCCCCCGTGCGGTCGAGGACGGCGTCGAGGTAGCCGGTGAGGAGGTCGGCCGAGCCGGGGCGCACCGCGGCGACGTCGGCGGCGTCCTGGCCGTAGCCGATCTCGCCGTCGTCGAACGGGAGCGCGAACCGCTCCGCCCACCCGTCGCGCGTCCACACCTGCGGGCTCCCGGCGACGCCCGCCACGTGGTCGTCCTGCACGCGGGCCAGGTGCCAGAGCAGCCAGGCGACGGTGTTGGCCTCCGGGTCGGCGCGCCAGGTGAGCTGGTCGGGGGTCAGGTCCGCCACGGCGGCGTGCGCGCTCTCGCGCAGGCGCGAGAACCCGTCTGCCAGGACGTCGATGCCGTTCATGTCCCCACTGTGCCCGCGACGGGCCGGTCTAAAGCGGGCCGCGGCTGTCGCGCACCCACGCCGCGATCGCGACCCGCGACGGGCGGTCGAGCTTGCGCATGATGTGGCTGACGTGGTTCTCGACGGTGCGCTCCGACAGCGTCAGCCGCTGCGCGATGGCCCGGTTGGCGAGGCCGTCGGCGACCAGCGCCGCGATCTCGGTCTCCCGGGGCGAGAGCGGACCGCGGCTCGGGCCGCGCTGCGGGGCGAGCGCCGCGACCTGCGCCACCAGCGGCGCCATGCCCAGCCGGGCGGCCAGCGCGGCGGCCGCCTCCGCGTGGACGCCCGACCCGGCACCGCCGAGCCGGGCGAGCTCCAGGTGCGCCTGCGCGACGTGCGGGAGGGCGTGGGTCCGCTCGGCGGCCCGCAGCGCGGCCGTCAGGTGCGACCGGGCCTGCGCCGTGCGCCCGAGCAGTGCCGCGAGCCGGCCGAGCGGCAGCGCCACCGGGCCCTCGTTCGGCGCGTCGGCGCCGGCCACCACGAACAGGTCGGCCCAGGGCGCCAGCTCGTCGTACACCTCGGCCGCGGTCTGCGCGTCGCCGAGCAGGACGGCCAGCGCGGCGTGCCCGACGCCGGCGATCAACCACTCCGGCGACTCGCGGGGCACCTCGCGCACGTGCGGCGCGATCGCCCGCCACAGCTCGCGCGCCTCGTCGAGGCGGCCCAGCGCGGCGAGGACCTGCGCGTGCCACGCCCGCGCCATGTAGGGCAGGTCGTCGACGGCGGCGCGCACCTCGCTCTCGACGTCGTCGAGCCCCTCCCCGGTCAGCACCGCCAGGTGCGAGGCCACCACCAGCGCGACGAAGCCGGACTCCCCGGCGACGAGCGCCCGCGCGTCGGCGAACCGCCCGTCGGCCATGAGCAGGCAGGCGCGCGTCAGGGCGAGGCGCGGGCGCCAGCCCGGTACCCGTCCCCCGTCGACGACGGCCGCGAGCGCGGCCACCTCCGCGTCCTGCTCCCACCGCCGCCCGCTCTGCCCGAGCGCCTCGATCCGCCAGGCGAGGCCGGTCGCGGTGTACTCGTCCGAGCCGGACGCGTGCCCCAGCGCCACCACCTCGTCGGCGATGCGGAGCCGCCGCTCCACGTGGGCGACGTGCCGGCACTGCGCGTGCTCGGCGTGCAGCGCCAGGAACCGGGCGTCCGGGTCCCCGTCCGGGGTCTCGACGGGGACGGACGGACGGCCCCACGGGCTGCGGGTCGCCTCCAGCTGGGCGGTGACCCGGGCGCGGCGCACCGGGTCGGCGTCGCCCCGGGCCTCGCGGTCGGCCAGCGCGGCCAGCGCCTCGACGCAGAGCCGGTGGATGCGCCCGGCCAGCGGTGAGGGCCCCACGTCGCGGACGACCGTGGCGGCGTCG
Source organism: Pseudonocardia broussonetiae (assembly GCF_013155125.1). NCBI lineage: Bacteria > Bacillati > Actinomycetota > Actinomycetes > Pseudonocardiales > Pseudonocardiaceae > Pseudonocardia > Pseudonocardia broussonetiae. The sequence continues at coordinate 6,011,684 of NZ_CP053564.1, forward strand.
GCGAGCGCGGCGGCGTCGCCCGACGCGCGGGCCAGCCCGGCGGCCTCGGCGCACGCCTCCCACGCCTGCCCCGTCCGGCCCTCCCGGAAGTGGGACGCGGCCAGCGCCAGCAGCGCGGCGAGCCGGTCGTCGGCGGCGCGCGTCTCCACGCGCCCACGCTAGACCGGCGAGGGGGACGCCGGGATGAGTACCCGGATGAGTACCCGTACCGATGCCTGCGGCGGGCCGTCGTCCCTACCGTCCCCGGCCATGGACACCGCACCCGCCGTCGCCCGGCGGCACCCCCCGACCAGGACCCGCACCGCCGGGCTGGTCCTGCTGTGGGGAGGGATCGTCGGGGTCGTGCAGGCCGTCGTCATGCTGGCCGTGCCGGCCGTCGTGGGCCCCGACCGCTACAGCTTCCCCTTCACCCCCGGCGGCTACGCCATCGCCCAGACCACGTTCGCGCTGCAGCACGTGGCGCTCGTCGTCGGGGTGGCCGTGCTCGCCCCGATGGCCGCGACGGCGGTGACGCGGTGGGCCCTGCACGGCGCGACCGCCGGGTTGGTGCTGCTCACGGTCATGGAGCTGGTCGCGATCACCGCGGCGGGCTCGTCGGTGAGCGACCCGCAGGCCGAGCTCGTCAACTCCCTGTACGGCATCCCGACGATCCTCACCGGGCTCGGGCTGCTGGTCGGCGGGTTCGGGCTCGCCCGGGGCGCGCTGCGGTGGGTCACCGTCGGCCTCGGCGCCTACGTCTTCGTGGTCCTGCTCCCGGCGATCGTCGCCCCCTACGCCGCGGGCCGGGTGGCCATCGGCGTCTGGTTGCTGCTGTTCGGCGTCCTCGGCGCGCTGCTGGCCCGGGGCGAGCGGTGACGGCCCCCCTCCCGCCGTTCCAGGGCCTCTCGCACCTGGCGCTGTCGGTGGTCGACGTGCCCGCGGCCATCGCGTTCTGGGTCGGGGTGTTCGGCTTCGAGGTACTGACCGACACCCCGTCGCTGGGCCTCGTGGTGCACCGCCCGACGCGCGTCGCGATCGCCCTGACCAGCAACAACGGCAGCACCGCCGGCACCTTCGACGAGCGGCACCCCGGCCTCGACCACCTCGCGATCGCCGTGCCCGGCGTCGACGACCTGCACGACTGGCACGCCCGCCTCACCGGGCTCGGGGTGCCGTGCTCGCCGGTCACCGACTCCGGGTCGGGCCACCACCTCAACCTGCGCGCCCCCGACGGCGTGCCGGTCGAGCTCTACGTGATCGACGCCGCGACCGTCGCCGCCCTGGGCCTGGCCGACGCCGGGGAGGCGTTCGCGGGGTCGCGCTGAGCCGACGGCCTCAGGACAGGTGCATCGGCTGCGGGTGGTCCTTCTCCCCCGCGTCGTCGGACACGCCCTCCTGGCTGCCGGTGCCGTCCGCCGGGCCCGCCGAGCGGGTGAGCGAGATGATCACCGACTTCGACGCCGGCTGGTGGCTGCCCTCGGCGGTGTGGTCGAGCGGCACGAGCGGGTTGGTCTCCGGGTAGTAGGCCGCCGCCGTGCCGCGCGGGGTGTCGTAGGCGACGATCCGGAAGTCGCGGGCGCAGCGCTCGACGTCGTCGTCGTCCCAGCGGGTGGTGAGGTCGACGTGGTCGCCGTCGTCGAAGCCCAGGGCGGCGATGTCCTCGCGGTGCAGGAACACGACGCGCCGCCCGCCCTCGATGCCGCGGTAGCGGTCGGACAGCCCGTAGATCGTGGTGTTGAACTGGTCGTGGCTGCGCAGCGTCTGCAGCAGCAGGTGCCCGTCGGGGACGTGCAGCACCTCCACCGGCGACACCGCGAACTCCGCCGACCCGGACTCGGTCGGGAACGTCCGGGTGTCGCGCGGGGGGTGCGGCAGGACGAACCCGCCGGGCCGCCGGGCGTTGACCTCGTAGCTCTCGCAGCCCGGGACGACCCGCGCGATGTGCTCGCGGATCCGGCGGTAGTCCTGGCGCATCGCGGCCCAGTCGATGCCGTGGCGGTCGCCGATCGTCGCCTCCGCGATGCCGGTGATGATCGCGACCTCCGAGCGCAGGTGCGGGCTCGCCGGCGGCAGCGGGCCGCGCGAGGAGTGCACCGAGCACGTCGAGTCCTCGACCGAGATCCACTGCGGCCCCGTGGCCTGCACGTCCTTCTCGGTGCGCCCGAGGGTGGGCAGGATCAGCGCGGTCTCCCCGCACACCAGGTGGCTGCGGTTGATCTTCGTGGAGATCTGGACGGTGAGCCGGGTCGAGCGCAGCGCGGCCGCGGTGACGTCGGTGTCGGGCGTCGCCTGGGCGAAGTTGCCGCCCAGCCCGACGAACACCCGGACCTTCCCGTCGCGCATCGCCCGCACCGAGTCGACGGTGTCGAGCCCGTGCTCGCGCGGCGGGTCGAAGCCGAACTCCTCCTGGACGGAGTCGAGGAACGAGTCGGGCACCCGCTCCCAGATGCCCATCGTGCGGTCGCCCTGCACGTTGGAGTGCCCGCGGACGGGGAACAGCCCCGCGCCCGGGCGCCCGATGCCGCCCTGGGCCAGCGCCAGGTTGGTGATCTCCTTGATCGTCGCGACCCCGTTGCGGTGCTGGGTGATGCCCATCGCCCAGCAGAAGACGGTGGAGCCGGAGTCGCGCAGCATCTGCGCGGCCTCGGTGATCTGCTCGCGCGTGAGGCCCGTCGAGGCGACGACGTCGGCCCAGTCGAGGTCGGCCACGTGGGCCTTCCAGGCGTCGAAGCCGGTGGTGTGGCGGTCGATGAAGTCGTGGTCCAGCGCGTCCCACTCGACGAGCAGCGCGCCCATCGCCTGGAACAGCGCGAGGTCGCCGTTGACGCGGATCGGCAGGTGCAGGTCCGACAGCACCGTGCCCGGCCCGACGACGCCCTTGGGCCGCTGCGGGTTCTTGAAGCGGGTGAGCCCGGCCTCGCGCAGCGGGTTGATCGTCAGGATCTTCGCGCCGCGGTCCTTCGCCATCTCGAGGTGGGTGAGCATCCGCGGGTGGTTCGTGCCGGGGTTCTGGCCGGCGATGACGATCAGGTCGGCGGTCTCCAGGTCGCTCATCACGACGCTGGCCTTGCCGATGCCGATCGACTCCTGCAGCGCGATCGACGTCGACTCGTGGCACATGTTCGAGCAGTCCGGCAGGTTGTTCGTGCCGAAGGCGCGCGCGAAGAGCTGGTAGGCGAACGCGACCTCGTTCGACGCCCGGCCGGAGGTGTAGAAGGTGGCCTCGTCGGGGCTGTCCAGGGCGCGCAGCTCGTCGCCGATCAGGGCGAAGGCGTCGCTCCAGTCGATGGCGCGGTAGTGCGTGTCGCCCGGCCGCTTGACCATGGGGTGGGTGATCCGGCCCTGCTGCCCGAGCCAGTACTCCGAGCGCGCGTCCAGCTCGGCGATGCTGTGGCGGGCGAAGAAGTCCGGCGTTGCGCGGTCGGTCGTGGCCTCCTCGGCCACGGCCTTCGCGCCGTTCTCGCAGAACTCGGCGACCGACCGGTGCCCCGGGTCGGGGTCGGGCCACGCGCAGCTCATGCAGTCGAAGCCCTCGGCCTGGTTGAGCTTCAGCAGCGTGCGGGCCGTGCGCGAGGGACCCATGCGCTCGAGCGACCGCTTCATCGAGACCGCGACGCCGGTGGCGCCGGCGGCCCAGTCCTCGGGTTCGCCCACGCGCAGGTCCGATTCGTCGTAGTCCGTCGTCCTGCGCTCGGCATGATCCATGCAGCGGGACTACCCGATCACGCGTCGAGGAATGCCGAGACGACCTCGTTGAAGCGCGCCGGGTTCTCCAAGAACGGGAAGTGCGAGCTCGCCTCGTCGACGGGGAAGACGTAGAGCTGCGCCCCGGGGACCTGCTCGGCGATGTAGCGCTGCGAGCTCGGGCTGACGTGGCTGCCGTCGCATCCGACGACGAGGGTGGGCACGTCGATGCGCGGCAGGACGTCGCGCCAGTCCTGCGCGCAGTGGTCGAACAGCAGCGGGACGGCCGCGCGCGGCGGGATCTGCCCCAGCTCCGAGACGACGAAGTCCCACACCGCGGGGTCGGTGTCGCCGCTGAACATGCCGCGCACGAACGCCGTCGTCGCCTTCTCCGACTCCTCGCCCGCCAGGCTGTCGGCGAGCCCGACGAGCGCGGCGACGTCGAAGATCGCGCCGCTCTCCTGCTGCTCCTGCGTCGACATCCACGGCACGGCCGCGACGGCGGCGGGCTGGTCGACCGCCACGAACCGGCGGATCCGGCCGCTGCCGAACTGGTCGAGGTAGCTCCACCACACCGACACGCCCATCGACCAGCCCAGGACGTCGGCCTCGTCGACGCCCAGGTGGTCGAGGAACTCCTGCACGTCGCGGGCCAGGCGGGCGATCCGGTAGCCGTGGTGCGGCTTGGCGGAGCGGCCGTGGCCGCGCTGGTCGAGGGTCACGACGCGGCGGTCCGGCGCGAGATCGGCGAGCTGGTGGCGGAACATCGCCTGGGTCTGGCCCCAGCCGTGCAGCATCACCAGCGGGACGCCGGTGCCCGCCGGGTCGGTGTCCTCGTAGGCGAGCTCGACGCCGTCGCGGGTCGTGAAGGTGGGCATGTCCACTCCTGTGGGGATCGTGGTTCAGACGGCGCGGGCGTGCAGCCCGCCGTCGACGGGCAGCAGCGCGCCCGTCACGTAGGCGGCCTCGTCGGAGGCGAGGAAGAGCGCGGCGTGCGCGACGTCGTACGCCGTGCCCATCGCGCCGGTGGGGCTCAGGGCGTCGCGCCGAGCGCGGACGTCCGCGGGGTCGTCGGCGCCGGCGAGCTGCTGGTAGACCAGCGGGGTGTCGATCAGGCCGGCGAGGATCGCGTTGACCCGCACCCGCCCCGCGTACTCCACGGCGAGGCTGCGCGTGAGCTGGTTGACCGCGGCCTTCGCGGCCGCGTAGCCCGGGTAGGGGTAGCCGGTCCAGCGGATCGACGCCGTCGAGGAGACGGTGACGATGCAGCCGCGGCGCCGCGCGAGGTGCGGCAGCGCGGCGCGGGCGCTGAGGAAGACGCTGTCGAGGTTGACGGTGACGGCCGCGCGCCACTCGTCGAGCGTCAGGTCCTCGATGCCGCCGAGGCGGGCGACGCCCACGTTGTTGTGGACGACGTCGAGGCCGCCGTGCTCGCGGACGGTGCGGGCGACGGCGTCCTCGACCTGCTCGGGCGAGGTCGCGTCGGCGACGACGGCGCAGGCGCGGCCCCCGGCCTCCCGGACCGCGTCGACGGTGCGCTCGGCCGCACCGGCGTCCCGGTCGACGACGACCACGCGGGCGCCGTGGGCCGCGAACGTCGTGGCGGTGGCGAAGCCGATGCCGGTGGTGCCCGGGGGTCCGCCGGCGTTGTGGCCGCCGCCGAAGACCAGGGCGGTGCGGCCGTCGAGCCTGCCCATCGCGCCTCCCTCCGCCGCTTCCGGTGCCGGTGCTGTCGACGGCAGCGTGCTCCGCGTCACGCCCGCGCCGCGACCGCGATCCGTAGCGAGTCTCGCGATCCGGCGTGCTCGTTCTGTCGAAGAGCGCAGGTGGGACGTAGGTCAGCGCTCGGGGCGCAGCGCCTCCAGGCGCAGCCCCAGGTGCAGGACGAGCCGGTCGCGGCCGTCGGAGAGGTCCATGCCGGTGATCTCCTCGATGCGGCGCAGCCGGTGGTAGAGCGAGGTCCGGTGCAGCATCAGCGCCTTCGCCGTGCGGGGGGCGGAGCCGGCGTGGTCGAGGTAGGCGGCGAGGGTCTCGCGGAGCCGGTCGCCGGAGTCGTGGGCGGCCAGGGCGCGCAGGGCGCGGGCCGCCGGGGCGTCGGGCGGCAGGTCGTCGGGCAGGCAGAGCAGGGTCGCGAGCTCGCGCAGGCCCTCCCAGACGGCGACGCCGGCCGGGTCGCGGCGGGCGGCGCGCACCGCCACCTCGGCCTGGCGCGCCGACTGCCAGGCCGCGCCCGCGTCCACCGCTCCCCCGACGCCGACCGCCACCCGCGCGGCCGGCCCGAGCGCCCGGCACACCGCGTCGCGCAGCGCGGCGGCGTCGGCGGTGAGCCGGTCGGGGTCGGCGGCGGGACGGACGCGGACCGCGCGGGGGCCGTCGACCGCGCCCGTGCCCCGCCCGGCCGTGCCGCGCAGCACGACCTCACCCAGGGCGACCTCGGCCAGCGCCGCGTCGGTCGGGTCGCCGTGCCCCGCCACCTCGACGGCGACGACCACGCATCGTGCCGGCAGGACCGTCCCGAGCTCGGCGACGGCGGCGTCGCGGGCGTCCGGGTCGGCGCCGAGCAGGGCACGGACGGCGCGCTCCCGCCCGGCGCGGCCCGCGGCGGCCGACGCGGCGCGGGCGGCGAGCAGCGCGGCGACGGCCCCCGCGGCGTCGGCGACCAGCGCCCGCTCCCGGTCGGTGACGCTGCCGTCGGCGTCGATCACCATGAGCGTGCCGAGGTACTCCCCGCGCACCCGCAGCGGCGCGCAGAGCCGGGGCAGCAGGCCGAGTGCGGGGGCGCCGGGCACCGTCGCGGGGGCGGTCCAGCGGGCGACGCCGTGCCCGAGGACGTGGGCGCGGACCTCGTCGCCGGGGTCGCGCTGGAGGATCGCCCGGATCCGCACGGGGTCGGCGTCGCCGAAGTGGCGGCTGGTGCACAGCGGGCGGACGAGCGGGTCGTTGACGACGACCGAGCGCCCCAGCTCCTCGGCCAGCTCGTCGACGAGGACCTGCACCTCGTCGGCCGCCCCGGACCAGCCCGTCATGCCCCCACCTCCCGTCGGTGCACTCTCCCGCACCGGGGGCGGTTCGTGTTCTCCCGGTCGGTGCCTGGACCACGGTGGGCGGCGGTGGATGCCGACCTCGCACACCGGCTGCGCACCTCGCACACCGTCGACGGTGTGTGAGGTCACCACTCGGTGTGCGAGGTGCGGGGGGCGGGGCCGCGGGGGTCGTCGAGGGGCCGTGGCGTCACACTCGCGGCGATCACGGCGCGGGGCGGCGCGCCCGGAGCCTTGATCGTCGAGAGCGCAACGCCACGGTCGTCAGCAGGGCGCTCACGTCACACTCCCGGCGATCACGGCCGGGGCGGCCACCCGGAGGCCTTGATCGTCGAGACCGCACCGCCACGGTCATCGCGCAGGCGGAGTGCCGGCCGCAGCGCCCGGCGAGCCCCACCTCGCACATCCGCCGCGCACCTCGCACACCGTTGACGCTGTGCGAGGTCACCACTCGGTGTGCGAGGTGGAGGGAGCGGCACCGCGATGGTCGTTGAGGGGGGCCGTGGGGTCCTACTCGCGGCGATCACGGCCGGGGGCGCCGCGCCCGGAGGCCTTGATCGTCGAGACCGCACCGCCACGGTCGTCAGCAGGGCGCTCACGTCACATTCTCGGCGATCACCCCACCCACGGAGCCGGTGATCACCGAAAGCGCCGCCACCGTCGTCGGCAGGGCGCTCACGTCACACTCCCGGCGATCACGGCCGGGGCGGCCGCCCGGAGGCCTTGATCGTCGAAACCGCACCGCCACGGCCCCCGCGCCGGCCTCGCGCCCGGCGAAGCCGACCTCGCACACCCACCGCGCACCTCGCACACCGCCGACGCTGTGCGACGTCACCACCCGGTGTGCGAGGTGGCCGCAGCCGCGCTGCCCGGCCCGGTCACCACACGTAACGGATCACCTCCGATCCGCGAATCCCAGACGGCGACGCTCCCCCTTCGCCGCTCGCCCGTGCCCGGAGGAACTCCGCCGTGACCACCGCCCAGATCGACGACCTGCTCGACGCCGGCCACACCTTCGCCGTCGTCGACGTCGAGACCACCGGCCTCTACCCCGACCGCAGCCGCGTGCTCTCCGTCGCCGCCGTCGGCCTCGACGCCGCCGGGCGGCCGGACGGCCCGCGCTTCAGCTCGCTCGTCGACCCCGGCTGCGACCCCGGGCCTGTGCACGTGCACGGCCTCACCCGGGAGCGGCTGGCCGGGTCGCCGCGGTTCGAGGAGATCGCCCCGCGCCTGCTGGAGGTGCTCGACGGCCGGATCCTGGTGGCGCACAACGCCGCCTTCGACCACGGGTTCCTCGCCGCCGAGTCCGACCGGGCCGGGATGAAGCTGCCCGTGGACCGGCGCCTGTGCACGCTCGCACTGAGCCGCCGCCTCGGGATCGACGTCCCGAACCACAAGCTCGCGACCCTCGCCGAGTACTGGGGCGTCCCGCAGGTCGGCGCGCACACCGCCGACGACGACGCCCACGTGCTGTCGCGGGTGCTCACCCACAGCCTGCTGCTCGCGGCGAACCTCGGCCTGCCGCTGCCCCTGATCGGCTGCGACGACCGCACCGGCACCCGCTACCCGCCGCACGTCTCCTCCCCGCCGTGCCCGTGGGCCTACCCCGGTCGCCTGGCGGCGGGCCAACCGCTCGTGCAGGGCATGAAGGTCGCGGTCACCGGATCCACCGGTGTGCCGCGGCTGCGACTGGCCGCCCGGCTCACGGCGGCGGGCCTCGACGTGCAGAACTCCGTCAGCCGCCTGACCAGCGTCCTGGTCACCAACGAACCCGCCTCCACCACGCGCAAGGCCGCCCGGGCGCGGGCCGAGGGCATCCCCGTCGTGGACGAGGAGACCCTCCTCCGCCTGCTCGACGCCGTGCAGCCCGGCTCTCCCGTGGAGCCGCGCGCCCTGCGGCGCACCGGTCCCGCCCGCCAGGTCGTGCGCGGGCCGCTGCACGGCCGGCGCGTGCTGGTCCTGGGCGGCACCCACGCCCAGGCGGCGGCGGTGCGGGCGGAGATCACGGGCGCGGGAGGGGCGGCGGCGGTCAACCTCACCGCGGGCGTCACCGACGTCGTCCTCATGGCGGGCGGCGAGACCGACCGGCGCCTGCCCCGTGTCCGCGAGGCCGAGCTGCCCCTGCACCGCGGGGAGGTCGCGCTCGGCATCACCCTGCCCGCCCCGTGCACCGTGCCCGATCCCGGTGACTACGTCGGGCGCCACCGCAGCGCCGCGCCCGGCGCCGGGGTGCCGGTCCTGCCCCGCGGCGCGGTGCTGGACCTGCCCGCGGAGAGCGTCTGGACCGTCAACGTCGCCTGGCGCGCCGACGCCCTGGCCACCGGCACGGACGTCGACGTCGTCGCGTTCCTCGTCGACGCCGACGAGCGCGTCATCGCCGACGAGGACTTCGTCTTCTACAACGCGCCGGTCAGCGAGCACGGCACCGTCGCCGTCAGCACCGACGGCGACAGCGAGCGCAGCGTCCGCATCGACCTCGACCTCGTCTCCGCCCAGCACGACCGGATCGTGGTGGCGGCCGCGCTGGACGGCGCCGCGACGTTCGGCGACCTGGGCGCGGTGACCCTCAGCGTCGACGGCGACACCGCGACGGCCGCCACCGCCACTCTCGACGCCGGCACCACCGAGCGCACGATGCTGCTGGCCGAGGTCTACCGCCGACAGGGCGTGTGGCGGGTGCGCGCCGTCGGCCAGGGCTACGACGACGGGCTCGCCGAGCTGGCCGTGCGCTACGGGGTGGTGGTCGATGCCGGGTGACGCCGGCTCAGCCCAGCTGCGCCGCGATGTCGTCGAGCAGCACCTCGAACCCGCGCAGCCCGAAGGAGCCGTAGACCAGCTGGTTGTCGACGTAGGCCACCCGGCCGGCGGCGACGGCGGGCAGGCGGGTCCAGACCGGCGAGTCGACGGTGGCGGCGAACCCGCGCTCCAGCTCGTCGCCGCCGAAGCGCCGGCTGACGATCAGGGTCTCGGCCTCGCCCAGCAGCGTGCCCAGGTTCTCGGCGGACAAGTCCTCCAGCAGTCCCTCCACCGGCGCCCCGTCGACGGTCGCGGGCACGAGCCGCACGCCGAGGCCGGTGAGCAGCTCGCCGAAGACGCTGTCGGGGCCGGTGACGTCGACGGTGGCGACGGCCTCGGAGTTCTCCATCCCCACGCCGGCGACCGGCCGATCCGCGAGGCCCAGCTCGGCTCGGCGGGCGGCCAGCACGGCGTCGAAGCCGGAGATGAGGTCCTCCGCGGCGCCCTCGCGGCCCAGGACCGACGCGACGAAGCGCAGGTGGTCCTGGACGCTCGGCCGCAGCGAGTAGGCGACGGTGGGCACGATCCGCTGCAGCACCTCGGGGTCGAGGTCGTCCTGGTAGTCCGCGGCGAACAGGATCAGGTCCGGCTCCAGCCCCACGATCGACTCCACGCTCACCTGCCCGAGCGGCCCGACCGCCTCGATCCGCGAGGCCGCCTCGCCCAGCAGCGGGGGAAGGTGGTTGGGATCGAGCACGACCACCCGCTGCGGGTCGGCGGGCACGTCGACGTCGCGGCCGAGGTCGTCGCGCACCCGCCGGACCGCGGCCGGGGCCGGGGCCGGGGGCGCCGCGCACCCGACCGTCAGCAGTCCGGCGCCGGCGAGCACCGAGAAGAACCGGCGGCGGGTGGCGTCGTCGACGGTGGGGACGAGCAGGGCCCTGTGATCAACCCGGCGGCACGGTCGCGAAGCGCTCGCCGAGCCAGGCGGCGATCTCCTCCCCCGCCAGCGCGTTGCCCGTGGGCTCGCCCTCGGCGATCGCGGCGCCGAAGTGCAGGCCGCGGACGGTGCGGTGGGTGAGGTCGGCGGCGCCGAGGGCGTCGACCATCCGGCGGGAGTCGGCCGGGAACGCGGCCTGGTCGCCGGTGAGCTCCAGGAACAGCGTCGGGGCGGTGACGCCGGGGGCGCAGCGGACGAAGTCGGCGTGCGAGCTCAGGCCCGACCACGTCGACAGCCAGGCCTCCGGTGTCGTGACCCGCCCGAACCCCACCTGCCCGTAGTTGATCAGGTCGGGGCGACGCCCGAACAGCGAGCCGTAGGGCCGCTCGCTCGGGTCGATCGACAGGTCGACGGTGCGCGGGTCGGCGTCGGTGCGCGGCACCACCATGATCCGCGGGGCCAGCGCGCGGCGCCGGTCGGCCGCGGAGCCGGTGCGCTTCGCGGCGGCGCGGGCCTCGGCGGCGCGCGCCAGGTGCAGCCGGGCGACGGCGTCGATGCGGGCGACCCGGTCGCGCTGCGCGGCGCGGTACCGCTCGAGGAAGGCGGCGTCGTAGGACGAGCTGTGCGGCGGCTCGGCGAACCCGTTGGCCGGGTCGTAGGGGTCGAGGTCGGGCACGACCGAGAGCGGGTCGGACTCGTCGGCCACCGACGGGTCGATGCAGCCCAGCAGGAGCCGGCCCTGCCCGGGGTGCGGCGCCAGGAACACCGCCCCGTCGACGGCGGGCAGCACGGCGTCGGCGAGCCCGGTCGGGCGCCCGCCCGGCGTCGTCGCGATCCGGTCGGCGGGCGCCAGCCCGGCCTGCTCCAAGTAGAACGCGTAGAGCGGGCCGCCGCCGGAGTGCCCGAGCGTGACGACCGACGCGAACCGCTCGCGCATCAGCGAGAGCCCCGCGGCGACGTCGAGCAGCGCCTGCTCGTGCACGAGCGCGAGGTCGTTGTTGACCGACCGCGTGTGCTGCGTCCACACCGCGACGCCGGCCTGCAGCAGCACCGGCACCAGCGGGTGGTGGGTGAGGTCCTGGCGCGGGTGCGTGAGGCACACCACCGTGGTGGCGCCCGGGACCGTGGCCAGCACGCCCCGGACCGTCGCGCCGTCGGCGGTGGTCAGCTCGTGCACCGACGTGGCCGTGGCGTCCGGGCGGGCGCCGGCGTCGAGGTACCGCCCCGCGCCCAGCCGTTCGGTCGTGGTCATGCCGGCTCCACCCGCAGCGCGTCCTTGTCGTGCTGGGTGATCCGACTGCCCCGCTCCACCCCGGCGACCGAGCTGTACCAGACGGCGTGCCGGCAGCCGGTGGCCCGGCGGTCGATCACGATGGGCCCGTCGGCGGCGATCGCGAAGTAGGGCCCGATCCGGTCGACGGTGACGGTCGGGTCCTGCGCGGCGACCTTCGCCAGCGGCGTGTTCTCGGGCACGTCGAGGACGTAGAGGACGGTCATCGCGGCGTCCGGGTGAGCTCCCACGCCGCGGCCCGCTCGACGATCAGCTCCGCCTTGCGCGCCAGCAGCTTGCCGAACGTCGGCTCCCCCTCGTCGACGACGTCGAGCAGCGCGTCGATGGTGAGGTTCGCGTCGAGGTCCTCCTGCGGCGTGACCGGCCGCATCGCGCGCGTGAACTCGACCATGTAGCCGTTGGGGTCGTGGGTGTAGATCGACTCGATCGTCTCGTGCTTGATCTGCATCTCGACGGGCCAGTCGCTGTCGTCGAGGCGGCGCCGGTACTCCAGCAGGTCGTCCTCGTCGGCGACGTGGATGGCGAGGTGGCGCGACCGCACGAAGAACTCCGGCACGTCCGGCCCGAACCCGGCGTAGACGTCGCCGCGCGCGTGCTCGTGCACCGGGGCGAGCCCGAAGTAGTAGAAGAACGCGATCCGGTCGTCGTTGCCGATGTCGAAGAAGAAGTGGATGAAGTCGGGGTGGTCCTCCGGGCCCCAGCCCGCCGCGCAGATCGAGTGCACGACGGGGAAGCCGAGCACGTCGCGGTAGAAGCGGACCGTGCCGGCGGGGTCGAAGGTCGGGAACGCCGTGTGGTCGACGCCCTGGACGCGGTGGTCGAGTTCCGTCATGGGTACGACGGTACGCCCGCTTCTACAGGAGCGTCAACAGTTCTACACGAGCGACGAATCACACGTCCAGGACGCGTGCGAGGTGGTCCAGGTCCTGGCGCAGCATGGCGATCGCGGCCGCCGGCCCCTCGCCCTCGGGCGTGCGGTGGTCGGCGCGCTGCAGCGCGGCGAGCGCCATGTCGGCGATCTGGTCGGCCACGGCGTCGACGTCGTCGCGGTCGGGCCGGAACCACCACGCCACCCAGTTGCACATGCCGATCACCGCGAGCGCGCCCACGCGGGCGTCGACGGGGCGGAGCTGCCCGGCGACGACCCCCTGCTCCACGACGTCGGCGACGGCCTTGAGCACCGCCCGCCGGCTCGCGACGTAGGACGCCGCGAGCTCGGGGGGCAGCTCGGCCTCGGAGCGGATGAGCAGCCGGAACCGGTCGGGCTGGCGGGCCAGCCGCACGACCGTGAGCCGGGCGATGGCGTGCAGCTTGCCCAGCGCGTCGAGGTCGGTGCGGGCGGCGATCTCGGCCATCTCCGACGCCGACCCGCCCGCCACGTCGGCCGCCAGCTTCGCCAGCAGCTCGTCCTTGCTCTTGACGTAGTAGTAGAGCGCCGGACGCGTGACGCCCATGGCGTCGGCGATGTCCTGCAGGCTCGTGCCGGCGAAGCCGCGCTCGGCGAACAGCCGCACGGCGTGGTCGTACATCTCGTTCTCGACGAGCTCGCGGCGGGAGGCGCCGCGGCCGTTCCTGCGCTCCGCCGGGCCGCTCATGGTCGTCAGCGTAGTGCGGCGGGGCACGTCACCCGCCCGCGGCGAGCAGCGCCCCGGCCCCGGGCAGCACGGCGGGCAGCTCCAGCGCGCGCAGCAGGGCGTGCGCCCCGGCCGTGGCGGCCGACAGCACCGGGAGGCCGAACTCCGCCTCCGCCGGGGCCACGAGGTCCAGCGACGGCATCTGCACGCACGCGGAGATGACGAGCGCGTCGGCGCCGACGAGGTCGAGCCCGCGGGCGGCGTCGAGGACGCGGTCGCCGGGGATGCAGCCGACCTCGGCGTTGTCGCCGACCTCGAGCGCGGCGAAGGACCGCACTGTGAACCCCTCCGACTCCAGGTACTCCACGACCTGCTTCGCGAGCGGGAGCAGGTAGGGCGTGACCAGCCCGATCCGCCGCGCGCCCAGCGCGTGCAGCCCCGAGACGAGCGCGCCCGCGCTCGACAGGACCGCCGGGGCCTGCCCGGCCGCCGCCAGCTGCGCGGTGACGGCCTCCTCCGCGCGCCGGTGCTCCCCCGGGCCCTGCGCCATGAGCGCGACGAGGCAGGCGTAGAGCAGCGCGTCGACGCCGGCGTCGGCCAGCTCGTCGACGCACCGCCCGCGCTGGTCGTTCATGGCGCGCAGCTCCTCCGGCGACACCGTGTGCATGCGCATCCGGCTGGAGTGGAAGGAGAACCGGGCGCCGGCGTGCCGGGCGAGCAGCGCCGGCACCTCGGTCTCGACCGTGACGTTGGAGCTGGGGACGACCAGCCCGATCCGGTGCAGCGGCGTCATCGGAGTCCTTCCGTCAGGCGCTTCTTGTCGACCTTGCCGACGAGGGTGCGCGGGATCTCGGTGAGCAGCTCGACGCGCTCGGGCCACTTGAACTTCGCGACCTGCAGGCCGGCGAAGTGCCGCTGGACCTCCGGGAGCCCGAGCGGCTCCCCGTCGACGACGAGGAACGCGCAGCTGCGCTCCCCCAGCCGCGGGTCCGGCACCGCGACGACGGCCGCTCCGCGCACGCGGGGGTGGCGCAGCAGGAGCAGCTCGACCTCCTCGGCGCTGATCTTCTCGCCGCCGCGGTTGATCAGGTCCTTGATCCGGCCCTCGATCGACACGCAGCGCTCGCCGTCGATCGTGCGGACCGCGGCGAGGTCGCCGGTGCGGTAGAAGCCGTCGGAGGTGAACGCCCGGGCGTTGTGCTCGGGCGCGTCCAGGTAGCCGCGCAGCGTGTACGGGCCGCGGCAGCACAGCTCGCCGACCTCGCCGTCGGCGACCTCGTCCTCGGTGCCCGGCTCCAGGACGCGGATCTCGTCGTGCGGCGAGAGCGGGATGCCGACGGTGGTCGCGCGGGCCTCGCGGGCGGCGCCGGGCCGGGTGGTGAGGAACAGGCCCTCGCCCATCCCGAACAGCTGGCCCGACCAGAGGCCGCGGCGCTCGATCGCGTCGAACAGCGCGGGCGGGACCTTGCTCCCGGACAGCACGACCTGGGTCAGGGTGCGCGCGACGGCGTCGAAGCCGGGGTGGTCGGGCGCGCCGAAGTGGCCGTGCCCGAGCAGGACGTGCGTGGCGCCGGCGTCGGCGAGCAGCGGCAGCGAGGCGTCGAGGTCGGCGGTGCCGAGCACCAGGGCGGCCCCGGCGGAGTGCGGGCCGTGCACCGCGCAGACGATCCCGGCGTTGTGGATCACCGGGATGAGGTGCGCGACGCGGGTGTCGGGCGTCCAGCCCCAGGAGCGGGCGTACTCGGCGGCGTTGTACCAGTACTCGGCGTGCCGGCGCGGGATCACCTTGGGCACCCCGGTCGTGCCGCCGGAGAGCTGGAACACCGCGACGTCGTCGGGGTCGATCCCGCGCTGGACCTCCTCGACGACCGCGCGCGCGGCCGCCCGGTCGAGCCCCGCGCCCAGCGCGTGCAGCTCGTCGAGCACGAGCACGTGCCGCAGGGTCGGGTGCCCGGCCGCCTGCTCGTGGGCGAACGCGACGAGGTCGAACCCCCGCGTCCCGGCCTCGACGAGGTGCGCCACGGCGCCGACCCGCCTGCTGATGTCGCCGATCTCGTGCCCGCGGTGCGCGGCCAGCGTGCAGACCGGCACCAGCCCGGCCTTGAGCACGCCGTACCAGGCGACGACGGTCGCGAGCCGGTTGGTGACCTGGAACAGCACCGGGTCGCCCGGAGCCAGGCCCCGCGCGGCCAGCCCGGCGGCGAGGCGGTCGGAGGCGGCGTCGAGCTCGTCGAAGGTCAGGCGGCCCTCGGCCGCGACCACTGCGAGGCGGTCGGCGTGCGCGCGGGCGACGGCGTGGAGCTCGTCGGCGATCGTCCGGTCGCCCCACAACCCGGCGTCGCGGTAGCGGCGGACGAACTCCGGCGGGTACGGGACGCTCACGACGCCACCAGCGCGACGCGGTCGGCGCGGCCGCTGACCAGCCCGGCGGCGAGGTCGTCGCGCAGCTCCGGCGGCCCCTCGACCGTGACGACGGCGCCGGCCTCCAGGCGCAGCCGCTCGGCGAGGTCGAGCCGGGTGAGCAGCGCGGACCGGTCCGGCGGGCCGACGACCCGGACCGCCGCGGCCCCGGCGCTCCCGGCCACGACGGCGTCGGCCTCGGGGCCCCACGGGTCGTCCACGACGGCGTCGACGACGGTCTCCGCCACGTCGAGACCTCCTGGCGCCGGGGCCGCCTGCTCGAGCACCCACCCCGTCACGTCGCCGGGCACCACCGGCGCGACGCCCGCGTACTGCCCGAGCGCGGCGCCGACCACGTCCGGGCTCGTCGCGGCGAACCGGTCGAGCGGCACGTTCCCCGCCCGGGTCATGTAGGACACCATCAGCCGCTCCACCGGCAGGTGCGTGCGCGACGGGAAGGACTCCCACCACAGGCGGCTGCGCCGGGCCAGCTCCTGGAGCCGCTCGACGGCCGGGCGGCGCTCGGCCTCGTACCGGGCGAACGCCGCGGCAGCGGCCTCCTCCTCGCCCAGGGCCGCGACCAGCGCGATCGCGTCCTCCATCGCGAGCTTGGTGCCCGAGCCGATGGAGAAGTGCGCGGTGTGGGCGGCGTCACCGAGCAGCACCACGCGCCCGTCGGACCAGCGGTCGCAGCGGACCGTGCGGAACCGCGTCCAGCGGGTGCGGTTGCCGATCAGCGCGTGCCCCCGCAGGTGCCCGGCGAACACGGCGGCGAGGTGGTCCAGCGAGCGGGCGTCGGTGCCGTCGGCATCCAGGTCGGGCGTCTCGAACCCCGCCGCCCGCCACGTCGCCTCGTCGGTCTCGACCAGGAACGTGCTGCGGTCGGGCGCGTAGGGGTAGGCGTGGGTGACGAAGGTGCCGTGCCCGGTGTCGACGGCCGCGAAGACGGCGTCGTCGAGCGCGAACGCGGCGCCGCACCAGAGGTAGAGCCCGCGGCCGGTCTCCACGCGCGTGCCGAACTCCCCCGCCTCACGGGTGGCGCTGCCGACGCCGTCGGCGGCGACGACCACGTCGGCGTCCAGGTCGTCGGCCGTGCGGCGGGAGCCGTACTCCAGCTGCACGCCGGCCTTCTCGGCGTGGCGCTGCAGCACGTCGAGGAGCTCGGTGCGCGCGATGCCGATGAGGTGGTCGTTGCGCACCCGGGCGACCGCGCCGCCGACCTCCATCGTCATGTCGTGGCGCCGGCCCGCCGCCCGGATGTCGCGCAGCGTGTCGGCGTCGGCGGCCTCCAGCTTCCGCTGCGTGCCCGCCGCCAGCCCCACGCCGAAGCCGAACGTGGTCTCGCGGTCGCCCTGCTCGTGCACGACGACCTCGCAGGCGGGCTGCGCCAGCTTGAGCAGGCGCGCGGCGTAGAGCCCACCGGGCCCACCCCCGAGCACCGCGACCCGGCGTGGCTGCATGCGTTCCTCCTCGAAGCGGTCGATGACGTCCTTGACTACTTTCTCAGACGTTGAATAGTCTACGCAACCGTCAGGACCGCAGTTCCCTGCGGCCGTCTCCGCGAAGGAGCGTGAGTCATGACCTATGTCATCGGCGTGGACGTGGGCGGCACGTTCACCGACGCCGTGCTGGACGACGACTCCGGCACGGTGGTCGCCGCGAAGTCACCGTCCACCCCGCCCGACTACTCCCGGGGCGTGCTCGACGTCCTCGGGCTGCTCGCCGAGCAGATCGGCCGGACGCTGCCCGAGATGCTGGCCGACACCCACCACATCGCGCACGGCACGACGTCCTCGCTCAACGCGCTGGTCATGGGCAACGTCCCGCCGGTCGGGTTCCTGACCACCAAGGGGCACCGCGACTCGATCTTCATCATGAACGTCGAGGGGCGCTACCTCGGCCGCTCCCCGCACGAGCTGCAGCACGTGCTCGAGCAGGACAAGGGCCACCACCTGCTGCCCAAGCGGCACGCGCTGGAGGTCACCGAGCGCATCGACCGCGACGGCACCGTGATCGTCGCGCTGGACGAGGACGGCGCCCGGGCCGCGATCCGCGCGCTGCTCGACGACGGCGTCCGCGCGATCGCGATCTCGCTGCTCTGGTCCTTCCGCAACCCCGCCCACGAGCAGCGCCTGCGCGAGCTCGTCGCCGAGCAGGACCCGGACGTCTTCGTCGCGCTGTCCAGCGAGGTCAGCCCGCGCATCCGCGAGTTCTCCCGCAACGCGACGACGATCATGAGCACGCAGATCGGGCCCGGCCTGCGCGACTACCTCACGACGCTGGAGGACGCCCTGCGCGCGCAGGGCCTCGCCGGCCCGCTGCTGGTGATGCAGAGCAACGGCGGGGCCGTCGCGGCCGCGCAGGCACCGGCCGCGGCGATCTCCACGGTCGGCTCGGTGCTCACCGGCGGCGTCGTCGGGTCGGTGCAGCTGGGCCGCCAGCTCGGCC
Source organism: Pseudonocardia broussonetiae (assembly GCF_013155125.1). Classification (NCBI taxonomy): domain Bacteria; kingdom Bacillati; phylum Actinomycetota; class Actinomycetes; order Pseudonocardiales; family Pseudonocardiaceae; genus Pseudonocardia; species Pseudonocardia broussonetiae. The sequence goes on from NZ_CP053564.1 coordinate 6,029,777, forward strand.
ACCGCAACATCATCTCCACCGACGTCGGCGGCACGACGTTCCTCGCCGGCCTGGTCGTCGACGGGGAGCCCGTCCGCGACACGACGACGATCATCAACCACCACCCGGTCAACGTGCCCACCCTGCGCGTCGACGCCATCGGCTCGGGCGGCGGGGCGATCGCCTGGCTCGACGCGGGCGGCAACCTGCGGATCGGGCCGCGCAGCGCGCAGGCCGTGCCCGGCCCCGCCTGCTACGGCCAGGGCGGCACCGAGCCGACCAACACCGACGCCAACCTCGTGCTCGGCATCCTCACCGAGCGCGGCCTGCTCGGCGGGCGCAAGCCGCTGTCGCTGGAGCTGGCCCGCCAGGCGATCGACACCCAGATCGCGAAGCCGCTGGGCCTCTCGGTCGAGGAGGCCGCCGCCGCGATCCACGCGATCCAGAACGCGCAGACCGGCGACCTGCTGCGCAAGTCCGTCGTCGAGGCGGGGCACGACCCGCGCGGGTTCGTCCTCTACGCCTTCGGCGGCGCCGGCCCCGCGCACTGCGCGCGCTACGCCGCCGAGGTGGGCGTCGAGGAGGTCGTCGTGCCGCTGGGCCCGGTGGCGTCCGCGTTCTCGGCGTTCGGGCTCGCTGCGTCGGACATCGTCCTCGCGGCCGAGCTGTCGGACCCGACCGTCGTGCCGTTCGACCCGCAGCGGGCCGAGCGCAACTTCGCCGAGCTCGAGCAGCGCGTGCGCGACGGCCTCGACCGCCAGGGCGTGTCGTTCTCCGCGGTGGAGCTGCACCGCGAGATCGACATGCGCTACACGATGCAGCTCGCCGAGGTCACCGCGCCGGTGCCGGGCGGACCGCTCGACACGGCCGCGGTCGAGGCCGCGGCGGCGGCGTTCGAGGAGCGCTACGCCGCCCTCTACGGCGCGGAGGCCGGGTTCCGGGAGGCCGGCATCCAGGCCATCACGTTCCGCGTGCGCGGCGTGGGCCGGCTGCCGTTCTCCCCCGAGCTGCCCGCGACGGGCGTCGCCGACTCCCCGGACCCGTCCGACGCGGTCGTCGGCAGCCGTCCGGTGTGCCTCGACGCGGCCACCGGCTACGTCGACACCACGATCTACGACTACCGCAGGCTGCGCGCGGGCCACGTCCTCACCGGGCCGGCGATCGTCGAGGTGCCGACGACGACCGTCGTCGTGCCCGGCGGCACCACCGGCACCGTCGACCGCCTCGGCAACCTCACCCTCCGGCCCACCTCCACCGTCGGGAGCCCGTCGTGACCATGCCCATCCCCGGCTCGGAGGTCTTCTCCAGCCGTCCCGTCGACCCCGACGAACTGCAGCGCTCGCTGCCGTCGACGCTCGCGACCCACACCGTCACCCAGGAGCAGATCGACGGCCTCGACCCGCTCACCTACGAGGTCGTCCGGCACCGCCTCTGGTCGGTCACCGACGAGATGGGCGAGGCGCTCAAGCGCATGTCCGGCTCGCCGATCGTCACCGACGCCAACGACTTCGACTTCGCCATCAGCGACGAGCTGGGCCAGGAGGTGCAGGTCGGGCTCTACAACACGATGCTCGTCGGCGCCGTGGACCTGGCGATCTACTGGACGCTGCGGCACCGCGCCGCCAACCCCGGCATCGCCGAGGGCGACATGTTCCTCACCAACGACCCGTGGGTCGGCGGCGGGCTGCACCAGAACGACACGATGGTCTACCAGCCGGTCTTCCACGAGGGGAAGCTGTTCGCCTGGACCAGCGCGATCTGCCACGAGCCCGACCTCGGCGGCGTCGGCCTGGGCTCCTTCTCCCCCGCGGCGCAGGACGTGTTCTCCGAGTCGCTGCCCACGCCGCCGGTCAAGGTGGTGCGCGACTTCCAGCTCCAGCGCGACGTCGCCGACGTCTGGGTGCGCCGCTCGCGCGTCCCGATGCTCGTGGGTCTGGACCTGCGGGCGAAGGTCGGCGCCAACAACGTCGGCCGCGAGCGGATCCTCGCGCTGATCGCGCAGTACGGCGCCGACACCGTCAAGGCCGTGATGAAGCGGATGATGGGCGACGCCGAGCACCGGCTGCGCGACAAGCTCGCCTCGCTGCCCGACGGGTCGTGGAGCGCCACCGGCTACCAGGACCAGTCCCACGAGGGCGACCGCGGGCTCCACAGGATCACGCTGACGACGACGAAGACCGGCGACCACCTGACGTTCGACTTCACCGGCACCGACCCGCAGTCCGGCGTCGTCAACTGCACCTACGCCGGGATGCGCGGCGGGGTCATGCTCGCGCTGCTGCCGATCCTGGCCGGCGACATCCCGTGGTCGGCGGGCGGGCTGATGCGCTGCTTCGACCTCGTCACCGAGGAGGGCACGCTCAACAACGCGACCTTCCCCGCCGCCGTCGGGCGCGGCCCGATCGGCCCGGCCTGGCTGACGGGCAGCCTCGTGGCCGAGTGCCTCGCGCAGATGCTCGACCGCTCGCTCGAGCTGGGCCGCAACGTCCAGGCGACGTGCTGCGGCACGTGGGACACCGCCGTCATCGCGGGCCTCGACCAGCGCGGCGAGCAGCCCGTGCCGTTCCTCAACATCATCATGGAGCCGATGGCCGGCGGCTACGGCGCCCGCCCGCACGCCGACGGCATCGACACCGGCGGCCTGTTCTGCATCCCGATGGGCCGCATCCCCGACGTCGAGATGACCGAGTTCCTCTACCCGGTGCTCACGCTGTGGCGCCGCGAGGAGCCCGACTCCGGCGGCCCCGGGCGCCACCGCGGCGGCGTCGGGGCGTCGGTGGCGATCACCCCGCACGGCACCTCGCTCCCGATGGGCCTCGTGCTCGCGTCGGCGGGCAAGGCGGTGGCCCAGAACGCCGGGCTGTCCGGCGGGCACCCCGGCAACAGCGGGCTCGACGTCGTCGCCCGGCAGAGCCGGGTCGCCGAGCTGCTGGCGGCCGGGACGATGCCGTCATCGCTGGCCGAGGTCAGCGACACCCTCGAGATCGGCCAGAACTACGCGTCGAGCTACCTGGCGCCCGGCGAGGTGCTCGCGATGACCTGGCAGGGCGGGGGCGGCTACGGCGACCCGCTGCACCGCGATCCCGACGCCGTCGTCCGCGACCTGCGCGAGGAGAAGATCACGGACGCGGCGGCCCGGTCGGTCTACGGCGTGGTCGTCCGCGACGGCGTCGTCGACGCGGCGGCGACGGCCGCCGAGCGGGAGCGGCTGCGGACGGTCCGCCGGGAGCGGTCGTCCTCCCCGTCGGCCGGGGCGAAGCTCGACACCACCGCCGGGCGACGGCTCGACGACAACCTCGTCGAGGTCACCGAGGGCGACCGCACGGTGGTGGCCTGCCGGCACTGCGGCGAGCACCTGGGCGAGCCCGGCGACCTGGACCTCGCGCTGCACGAGGGCCCGACCACCGACGCCGGCCCGCAGATGCTGGCCGACCCGGCCGACTACGTCGACGACCCGGTGGTGTTCCGCCAGTACACCTGCCCCGGCTGCGCGACCGCGCTGTACTCGGCGGTGGTGCCGGCGCTGCACGTCGACCACGTCGGGGTGCGGTCGGCACGGTGAGCGGTCAGCACGGTGAGAGCACGGCCTGCAGCACCGGTCGGGCGCGGCGGTGCAGGTCGTCGTAGAGGGCGGGGGCGGCGTCGAGCGGCAGCACGTCGGTGACGAGCTGCTCGCGGACCGCCGCCCCGTGCGCCCGCAGCAGGTCGACGGTCTCCGCCGACAGCCGGTTCCGGTCCCAGTCGGGGGCGGTGCCGCGGGGCACCCGGCCGATCTGGGCGCACCGGATGCCCAGGCCGTTGTGGTGGAACTCCTCGCCCAGGCGCACCGCGGCGGCGTCGTCGCTGTAGAAGGCCAGGTCGATGACGGTGGCCTGCGGGCGGCACAGCCGCAGCGCCGTCGCGAGGGCGGCGGCGCGGCCCCGGCACTGCAGGACGACGTCGGCGCCGCGGTCGCCCGGACCGTGGCGCCAGCGGCGCTTGAGCTCGAGGGCCGGGTCGCCCGCGTCGGGGTCGAGGACGTCCACGCCCAGGCCGGCCGCGGCGGCGCGGCGCCCCGGGGTGGGGTCGACGACCACGACCTCGGCCGCGCCGTGGTGGCGCGCGAACAGCGCGGACAGCAGGCCGACCACCCCGGCACCGACGACGGCCACGCGCAGCCCGCTCACGCCGTCGCCCAGCGAGGCGACCCGCGTGCCGACCCGGTCGGCGGCGGCGTGCAGGAGCCCGTTGGCGCAGATCGGGCCCATGTGCGCGACGTAGATCCCGAGCAGCGGGTCGAGGTCGGGCGGGAGCGGGACGATCCGCTCGTGCGCCGGGTCGGCGGCCCAGCCGCTGCGGTGCCCGTAGGTCATGGCCACCGTCGTGCCGACCTCCAGGCCGGGCACCGGCGTCTCGAGCCCGGTGATGCGGGCGACCTCCATGTACCCCAGCCGCGTCACCGGGTAGCCGGTGGCGGCCTCGCCGTGCCGGAACAGCCCGAGGTCGGTGTCGAACCGGGCGTGCAGGGCGGGGTTCGTGCCCGTCCAGAAGCTCAGCTCGGTGCCCGTGGACACGCCGCTGGCCAGGGTCTCGACGACGACCGGCGCGTCGGGGCGGGGCAGGTGCCGGATCTCCGCGTGCCCGGGACGGTCGACGACCAGCACCCGGTCCGTCGGCCCCGTCACGGGTCCACCTGCTCGGTGCGCCCGGACCGCGCGGAGCGGCTCACCGCGCAGGCGAGGCGGTGGCTGCGCAGCGCCTCGGCGTGGTCGGGCAGGTCGTCGACGGCCGGGTGCCCGCCGACGGCGTCGAGGAAGGCCCGGTCGGCGGCCCGGTGCGCGAGCGCCTGGTCGAACGGGCGGTGCGTGGTGGCGCCGTTCTCGCGCACCTCCAGGCCGCGCTCGCCGACGTCGAGGACGAGGTCGTCGGTGACGATCTGCAGGGCGGCGGAGTCCTTCCAGCCCAGCGCGCACGTGGTGGCCAGCGTGCCGACCGCGCCCCCGGCGAACCGCAGCACGGCCGCCGTCGCGCCGTCGACCCGCACCCCGTCGCCCCCGGTGCCGTCACCCGGTGGACCCCCGGCGACGGCCTGCACCTCGGCCACCTCCCCCACGAGGAACCGGGCCAGGTCGAGCACGTGCACGGCCTGCTCGACGACCTGCCCGCCGGACCGGGCGGGGTCGCCCCACCACGGCACCGGCGGGAGCTTGTCCAGCCACCGACCGTTCACCACCCGCACGGTCCGGCCCTCCAGCAGGGCGCGCGCCCGCAGCGCCGGCTCGCCGACCCGCCAGTGCAGCCCCACCCGCGTCGTCGTCCCGGCCGCGGTGAAGCCCGCGGCGATGCGCTCCGCGGTGGACTCGTCGACGGCGGGCGGCTTCTCCACGAACACCGCGACGCCGGCGCCGGCCAGCCGCTCCTCGATCGGGCCGTGCGCGAACGGGGGCACGCACACGTAGACCGCGTCGAGCCCGTGGGCCAGCAGCGCGTCGATGTCGGGGGCGACGTCCGTGCCGAACGCCGTGGCGAAGGCGACCGCGCGCGCCGCGTCGGCGTCGGTGGCCGACACGAGCACCGCGTCGTCGAACCCGGCGAGTACCGCGGCATGGCGGGCGGCGACGCCCCCCGTTCCGACGAACCCGACCCGGCAACCGGCGGAATATTGCTCTGACCTGGGGATCATGTGCCCGACTAGCCGGTTTCCCGGTGCTCGAAACGGGCATCAACGTTCATGACCCCCACCGTGCTGATCAACGCCGGCCCCTGGCTGGCCGTCCCCCCACCCGGGTACGGCGGTATCGAGAACGTCCTGGCGACACTGATCCCGCCGCTGCGCGCCCGCGGGGTGCGGGTCGTCCTCGCGACCGTCGGGGAGTCGACGGTGGAGGTCGACGAGCAGGTCGCGGTGTTCCCGCAGGGGCGCTTCGCCGAGCTCGCCCGGCCGTACAACCAGTCCATGGGGATCGCCGCCGCGCACCTGCACCACGTGGCCTCCCGGGTGCGCCGGGGCGACATCGACATCATCCACGACCACCAGGAGGCCTTCGGGCTCACCGTCCTGTCCGCGCTGGGCCACGACGCGCCGCCGGTCCTGCACACCCTGCACTGGGACCTGCACAAGCACCCCGACCTGTACGGGCGGATCGACGGGGGCGGTCGCGTGTGGGTCAACGGCGTCTCGTTCCACCAGCTGACGACCGCGCCGCGGCCGCTGCGGGCCATCAGCGTCGGGCACGTGCACCTGGCCACCCCGCTCGCGGGGCGGGCCCCGGAGGTCCCCTACGGCGGGCACCTCGTGGTGCTCGGGCGGGTCACCCGCTACAAGGGCCAGGACGTCGCCGCCCGGATCGCGCACCGGCTCGGGCGCGACCTCGTCCTCGCCGGGCCCGTCGGCCCGTTCCACACCCCCGAGGCGCTCGCCGCCGCCGGTCCGGTCGACAACGCCGACGTCCGGTACTTCCGCGAGGAGGTCGCCCCGCTCGTCGACGGCACCCGGGTGCGCTGGGTCGGGACCGTCGGCGGGCGCGAGCGCGACGAGGTGCTCGGCGGCGCCGCGGCCGCCCTGTTCCCGATCGACTGGGAGGAGCCCGGCGGCACCGCCGTGGTCGAGTCCCTCGCGATGGGCACCCCGGTCGTCGGGTACCGGCGCGGCTGCCTGCCCGAGCTCGTCGAGGACGGCCGGACCGGGCTCCTCGTCGACCCCGGCGACGAGGACGCCCTGGCCGAGGCCGTCGGGCGCGCGGAGCTGCTCGACCGCGGGCACTGCCGCCGCGAGGCCGCGCGGCGGTTCACCCCCGCCCGCATGGCCGACCGGTACCTGCGCCTCTACCGCGAGGTGCTCGACCGCAGCACCCGCAGCGCCCGCGTCGTCCGGCCGACCGCCGGCCGCACCGCGGGCTGACGGCGGCGCGCCCGCCGCCGCGCGAGCCGGGCGACCGCGGCGGCGCCGAGCACCCACGGGCCCGCGACGACGACCGGGGTGACGACCAGCTGGTGGGGCAGGTCCGTGCGGCCCCGCCCGAGCCGGGAGGACACGCCGTGGCGGCGGAACTCGCTCAGCACCCCGGTCTCGGTGACGGGGTTGTCGGGGCGCAGCGTCAGGAACGAGCGGGCGTGGCTGCCCCAGGCGTCGACCCGGTCGCCGAGCACCAGCAGCAGCCAGTGCGCGAGGCGGCCCTCGCTGTAGCGGGCGTAGGCGAGGCGGCGGATCGCCCCGGACACCCCGCTCGTCGGGCAGGACGTCCCGAACACCGGTGTGAGGAACGCGTGCTCGATCGACCGCTCGCGGGGGCGCTCCTCGGGCTGCCGCTCGGGGAAGTCCCAGTGCGCCCCGCTGCGGTCCTCCTGCCACTGCAGCTTCGGCACGGACGGGCGGTCGGCCGGGTCGAGGTCGGCGCCCCAGCCGGGGATGCGGGCGCGCAGGTCCTCGCTCGTCTCGGCCAGGGGAGGCCGCTCGGACGTGTAGGTCATGACCCTCTCCTCAGGACGCGTGCGGCAGCACGACCGGCTTGATGCAGCCGTCGAGCTTGTTGGCGAACATGTGGTAGCCCTCGGCGATGTGCTCCAGCGGGATCCGGTGGGTCACGATGTCGTTGGGCTTCAGGTAGCCGGCGCGGATGTGCTCGAACAGCCGCGGCCACTGCCGCTTGACCGGCGCCTGGTTCATCCGCAGCGTCAGCCCCTTGTTCATGGCGTCGCCGAACTTGACGGCGCTGAACAGCGGCCCGTACGCCCCGACCACCGAGACCGTGGCGCCCTTGCGGACGCCGTCGATGGCCCAGTTGAGCGCCACGGGCGAGCCGCCCTGCAGCTTGAGGCTCGCCGACGTGACGTGCTGGAGCAGGTTGCCGTCGGCCTCGGCGCCCACCGCGTCGATGGCGACGTCGGCGCCGAGGTGCCCGGTGAGCCGCTTGAGCAGCACGACCACGTCGTCGTGCTCGGTGAAGTTGTAGGTCTCGGCGTAGGCGAAGCTGCGCGCCTTCTCCAGCCGGTACTCCAGGTGGTCGATGACGATCACACGGCCCGCGCCCATCAGCCACGCCGACCGCGCCGCGTACAGCCCGACCGGCCCGGCCCCGAACACGACGACGACGTCGCCCTCGACGATGCCGCCGAGCTGCGCACCGAAGTAGCCCGTGGCCAGGGCGTCGGTGCACAGCAGCGCGTCCTCGTCGTCCATCCAGTCCGGGATCACGCTCGGGCCGACGTCGGCGAACGGCACCCGCACGTACTGCGCCTGCCCGCCGTCGTAGCCCCCGCAGGTGTGCGAGTAGCCGTAGATCCCGCCGACGGCCGTCGCGTTGGGGTTGACGTTGTGGCAGTTGGAGAACAGGCCGCGCGCGCAGAACCAGCACGTCCCGCAGTAGATGTTGAACGGCACCATCACCCGGTCACCGCGCTGCAGGTTCCGCACCGACGACCCGACCTCCTCCACCCGCCCGACGAACTCGTGGCCGAACGTGTGGCCGATCCGGGTGTCGGGCATCATCCCGTGGTAGAGGTGCAGGTCGGAGCCGCAGATCGCGGCGAGCTCGACCTTGACGATCGCGTCGTTCGGGTGCTCGACCACCGGCACCGGTTTGTCCTCGACCCGGACCTTGTGCGGGCCCCGGTAGACCATCGCTCGCATAGTGCTCCCTCCCCGCGGCGCCCCACCGGCCCGCGGGGGGTGTCGTACCCGCCCCTGCGGACGTCGAACGCGCCGTTCGGGGGCGGGTGCTACGCGGGGAGGGTCTCCGCAGGCCACGCGGCGTCGAGCCGGGCCAGCTCCTCGGGCGCGAGCACGAGCGAGGCCGCCGCGACGTTCTCCCGGGCGTGCGCGACGCGGGTCGTGCCGGGCAGCGGCACCACGCCGAGGCCGTGCACGCGGCCGCGGGCGTGGACCCAGGCGAGCGCGGCCTGCCCCGCGCCCACCCCGTGGGCCGCGGCGACCTCGCGCAGGACCGCCCGCCCCGCGCCGTCCGGGTCGTGCAGGGTGCCGTGACCGGTCGGCGAGTGCGCGACGACCGTGACGCCGAGGTCGGCCGCGGTGCGCACGAGCTCGGTCTCGATGCCCCGCGCGTCCAGCGACCACCGCTCCTGCAGCGCCGCGACGGGGTGCACGGCGTGGGCGCGTCGGAGGTCGTCGGCGGTCACGTTCGACAGGCCGACGGCGCCGATCTTCCCGGCCTCGACCAGCCCGGAGAGGGCCGCGACCGTCTCCTCGACGGGGACGGAGTCGCTGCGGTGGTGCAGGTAGTAGAGGTCGATGCGATCGGTGCCGAGCCGCCGGAGACTGGCGTCGCAGGCCTCGCGGACGTAGGCGGCATCGGCCCGGACGTCGAACTCCCCCGCGACCCGGCCCCGCCACACGAGGCCGAACTTGCTCGCCAGCACCACCCCGTCCCTGCGGTGCGCGACCGCCCGCCCGACGAGCTCCTCGTTGCCGTAGGCGTCGGCGGTGTCGACCATCCGGACGCCGGCGTCGAGCGCCGCGCCGATGACGCGGGCGGGGTCGCGGTCGGGGTCGTCGTCGGCGCGCAGGCGCATGGCTCCGAAGCCCTGGACGCCCAGGTCGATCGGCGTCGTCCTTGCGGTGGTCATGGGAGCACCGTAGGAGTCCGTCGCGTCGGTCGCCGGGGGCCTGCGGCGCCGGCGCCCGGACGATCCGGGTGAGCACCGGTGCGGCGCCTGGGCGCGCCCGCCGGGTCGATGGTCGCGCTCGGCGCGTCGCCCGCGACTGAACCCCCCGATCGGGTAGACCTGCCCGGGGAGGGTCGATGCACCAGCTCACGCACGCCGAGATCCGCGCCTGCGCTCGCGCTGCTCGCCTTCGGCCTGGTCGCACCGCTCCTGCCGGTGGACCCGGCGCCCCGGCCCGTCGCCGTCGTGACCGCGCCCGTCGCGGCGCACGAGGTCGTGCCCGTGGTCGGGGAGGCCCCCGCGCTGCCCGTCCCCGAGGTCCTCACCGACGTCGTCGGCACCCCGGCAGTGGCCCGGACCGTCGCGCTCACGTTCGACGACGGCCCCGACCCGCGGTGGACGCCGCAGGTGCTCGACCTGCTGGCCCGCCACCACGCCGTTGCCACGTTCTGCCTGCTGGGCGAGAACGCCGCCCGTCACCCGGAGCTGGTCCGGGCGATCGTCGACGCCGGAATGCGCCTGTGCGACCACAGCCGCAGCCACGTCATCGACCCCGCGGCGCCCGGCGACGGCCTGGCCCACGCCGAACTGGTGGACCTCGCGGGCACCGAGGTGCCGTGGTTCCGCGCCCCCGGCGGCGCCTGGTCGCCGGCGCTGCAGGCCGCGGCGGGTGCCGCGGGCATGCGCCCGCTGGGCTGGAGCGTCGACTCCCGCGACTGGACCCGCCCCGGCGTCGACGCGATCGTGGCGCAGGTGCAGCGCGGGATCCACCCCGGCGCCGTGGTGCTCCTGCACGACGGCGGCGGCCACCGCGACCAGACCGTCGCGGCCCTGGAGCAGCTGCTGCCCTGGCTCGAGGCGCAGTGCTGGACGACGGGGTTCCCGGACGGCGCCTGACGCGGATCGTCGGTGGGTGCGGCGACCATCGTCGGATGGACCCCGGCCCCGCTCCCCCGCCCAGCTCGCCCGCGGCCCGGCGGACGATGCAGGCCACCCGCCGCCGTGACACCCGGCCGGAGCTGCGGCTGCGACGCCGGCTGCACGCCCTCGGCCTGCGCTTCCTGGTCGACGCGCCGGTGCCCGGGACGTCATGCCGTCGCCGGGCGGACGTGCTCCTGCGCGGTGCCCGCACCGCCGTCTACGTCGACGGCTGCTTCTGGCACTCCTGCCCCGACCACCTGCACCTGCCCCGCGCCAACCGGGAGTGGTGGATCCGGAAGCTGGAGTCGATCGTGGCGCGCGACCGCGACACCGACGCCTCGGTCCGCGCCGCGGGGTGGTGGCCGGTGCGGGTGTGGGAGCACGAGGACCCCGTCGCCGCCGCGGCGCGGGTGGCGCGGATCGCGCAGGCCCGCACCGGCTTCCCACGGTGACCGCCCCGCCCTTCCCGCGCCCCGAACCGGCTCCCGCTCGCCGCACCGGCTCCCGCGCGCCCCCGGCGCCTCGCGGGACCTGGGAACGCGCGCGGCAGACGGGAACGCGCGCGGGACGGCCAGGCCCGGCACCCACCGACCGCCCTTGATCGGCGGGACCGCACCACCACGGTCGCCGGCGCGACCGCCACGTCACACTCCCGCGATCACCTCGCCGTGCGCCGCACGCCGTCGCCTCAGCGGTGCACCCGACGGCGGTGCGGTGGCCCGGTCGGTCAGACCGCCGCCGGCGCCAGGAACGGCGCGTACCGCTCGTCGACGGGCAGGTGCAGGCCCGCCCGCACCTGGCGGGCGGTCTCGTCGGCCAGCACCTCCGACGCCCCCGACTCCACCCCGTCCAGCACCTGCCGGACGACGTCCGCGGGCGAGGTCTTGGGGGCGTCGACGCCGGCCGCCATGTCGGTGTCGACGTAGCCCATGTAGACCCCGACGACCTGGACACCGCGCGGAGCGAGGTCGACGCGCATCGAGTCGGTGGCGCTCCACAGCGCCGCCTTGGACACGCTGTAGCTCGCGCCGAGCCCGATCCAGGACAGCGCCGACGCCACGTTGACGACGGCACCGGAGCGCTCGGCGAGCCCGTCGGCGAAGGCGGAGGTGACCGCCAGCGGGCCGAACAGGTTCACCTCCAGCTCGCGGCGCAGGTTGGTGGTGTCGGGGGTGAGCACCGGGGTCGGGGTCGAGATGCCCGCGTTGTTGACGACGACGTCGACGTCCGGTGCGGCCTCGACGGCCCGGGCGACGGAGTCGGGATCGGTGACGTCGAGCTGCAGCGCGACGACGCGCGGGTTGTCGCCCGCGACAGGGTTGCGGGCGGCGGCGTAGACCTTGGCGGCGCCGCGCTCGAGCAGCTGCGCGACGAACTCGCGCCCCAGCCCGCGGTTGGCTCCGGTCACCAGGACGGTGCGGCCGGTCAGTGCGGTCATGACTGTTCTCCTCGGGTGGGTGTCTGAGAGGTGGGAGTCCGGGTGACGGGTGCCATCGAGACGACGACCTTGCCGCGGGCGCGGCCGGAGCCGACGAGGTCGAGGGCGGCCGGCGTGTCGTCGAAACCGAAGACCCGGTCGACGACGGGGCGGAGGACGCCCGCCTCGACCAGGGACGTGATCTCCTGCAGCTGCGCGCCGTCGGCCCGCATGAACAGGAACGAGTAGCGGACGCCGAGCCGGCGTGCGGCCCGGCGCACCTTCCAGCTGAGGACGGCCATGACCGGGCGCAGCAGCGGCTTCCCCAGCCGCCGCGCGAACGCGGGGTCGGGCGGGCCGGCGACGCTGATCGCGAGGCCGCCGGGGCGCAGCACCCGCAGCGACTTCGCCAGGTTGTCGGGGCCGAGGGAGTCCAGGACGACGTCGAACCCGCTCAGCGCGGTCTCGAAGTCGGTGGTGCGGTAGTCGATCACCTGGTCGGCCCCCAGGTCGCGCACCCGGTCGACGTTGGCGGTGCTCGCGGTCGTGGCGACGTGGGCGCCGAGGTGCTTGGCCAGCTGGATCGCGACCGAGCCGAGGCCGCCGGACCCGGCGTGCACGAGCACCTTCTGCCCGGGCCGCACGTCCGCCCTCTCCACCAGCGCCTGCCAGGCGGTGAGCGCCACGAGCGGCAGCGACGCCGCCTCCTCCGCCGTCAGCCCGGCCGGGGTGCGCGCGAGGTCGGCCTCGTCGACCGCGACGAGCTCGGCGAACGTGCCGATCCGGCCCTCGTCGGGCCGGGCGTAGACGCGGTCGCCCGGGCGGAACCGGCGCACCGCGGGCCCGACCCGCTCGACCACCCCGGCGACGTCGTTGCCGAGCACGAACGGGGTCCTGTACGGCAGGATCCGGCGGAACTCGCCGGCCAGGATCTTGGCGTCGAGCGGGTTCACCCCCGCGGCCTCGACGCGCACGAGCACGTCGCGGTCGCCGACCGCGGGCTCGGGCCGGTCGCCCGCGCGCAGCCTCGCGTCCTTGCCGTAGGCGTCGACGATGAAGGCCCTCATGCCGTCCCGACCTCCGTGGTCGTCTCCCGGCCGGCGGTCGCCGGACGCAGGCCGAGCTGGGCCAGCGCGACGTCCACGCCGCGCTGGAGGAGCGCGTCGGACAGCGCCCGGTCGGTGATCGCCCGCGCGGTCTGCAGCGTCCCGAACATCCCGGTGAACGCCGTGAGCACCGTGACCCGGGCCGCCGCGGGGTCGCGCGGGTCGAGCCGCGCGGCCACGGCGTCGACGACGTCGAGCAGCCCCGCGGTGTAGGCCTGCCGGACGGCGTCGCCGCTGTGGGCGATCTCGCCGAGCAGCGCCGCCGACACGCAGCCCTCGGCCGGACGGTCGCGGTGCGCGGGCGACAGGTAGGCCCGCACCACGCCCTCGACTCCCGAGCCGGAGGACTCGATGGCCTGGTCGATGCGGTCGCGCTGCGTGGCGAGCTGGTCGGTGACCACGCCGGCGACGAGGTCGTCCTTCGAGGCGAAGTGGCCGTAGAACGCGCCGTTGGTCAGCCCGGCGTCGGCCATCAGGGCGGCCACGCCGGACCCGGCCACGCCGTCGGTCTTCAGGCGGCGCCCCGACGTCTCGACGATCCGCCGTCGCGTGCGCTCCTTGTGCTCCGCGCCGTACCGCGCCACAACTGCCTCCCCGCCTCGATCCGCGATGATATTACGACCATACTCCTATTCGCGGCGACGGCGGGCACCGGCCCCGGCACCAGGGCGGCGCCCGCCGAGGGAACTACGCAGCTCCGAGCTTCTCGCGCAGCCAGGTGCCCATCCCGGCGATCTCCTCGTCGATCTCGGGAACGCGTCCACCGGCGATGACGAACGAGTGCTGCCCCTCGGCCAGCGGACTGATCCGCGCGTCGACCCCGGCGTCGACCAGGCGCTTGCCGAACAGGACCGCCTCGCCCGCGAGGATCTCGGACTCGCCCCAGTGCAGGCTGGTGGGCGCGAGACCGGCGAGGTCGGCGTGCAACAGGCTGACCCGCGGGTCGGTGAAGGAGACGTCGGTACCGCCGAGCCAGCACTGGCGGAACAGCTCCAGGAGCTCCTTGGTCAGCAGCTTGTCCGTGTCCGCCTTCCCGGTGATGTCCTCGTGGGCGATCTCGAGGTCGCACCACGGGGAGATCGAGACGATCGCGCCCGGCTGCTCGCTCCCGCGGTCGCGCAGGGTGAGCGCGAGCATCACGGCGAGGAAGCCGCCGACCGAGTGCCCGACGCTGCCGATGCGCGAGGGCGCGTAGCCCTGCGACACGAGCCAGTCGAACGCGGCCACCGCGTCGTCGACCTGCGCGGGGTAGGGGTTCTCGGGCGAGCGCCGGAAGTCGACGACCAGCGAGCGCATCCCCGCCGCCCGGGCGATGTGCCCGGCGGCCTTGCGGTCGGAGTGCATCGACGCGACGACGGTGCCGCCCATGTGGAAGTGCACCAGCGCGTGCTCGGTGCCCGCGCCCTCGGGCACGGCCCACATCGCCGGGACGCCGTTCGCGTCGACCTCGGCGTAGGTGACGCCCTCGGGCTCCGCACCGGCGAGGTGCAGGCTCTCGCAGATGTCGCGGACCGTCCCGAGCCCCTGGTCGGAGGCTCCGATCCGGGCCGACAGCGACTCCAGGAACTCCGCGAACCTCGTGGCTTCCGGGCTACCCATGTCCGTGTCCTCTCCATCGAGCGACGCGCCGGCCCCGCGAGGCCAGCTGAGTATGTGACTCTAAACTCAGATGGCACCGGAGTTCTATACTCGTCGCATGGACACCGGCCACGACCTCGACCGGAGCGACTGCTCGATCGGCCGCTCCCTCGACCTGCTGGGCGAGAAGTGGACCTTCCTCGTCGTGCGGGAGGCCTGGTACGGCGTCGCTCGCTTCGCCGAGTTCCAGGAGCGGCTCGGCTGCGCCCGCAACCTGCTGGCCGACCGCCTGCACATGCTGGTCGCCGAGGGCGTCCTGACGACCGAGCCCTACCGCGAGCCGGGTTCGCGCACCCGGCAGCGCTACCTCCTCACGCCGAAGGGCCAGGAGCTGCTGCCGGTCCTCGTCGCACTGCGGGAGTGGGGCGACCGGCACCTGGCGGGCCCCGACGGGCCCCCCGTCCGGCTCGACCACCGCGACTGCGGCGGACGGGTCACCCTGCAGCTGCGGTGCAGCGAGGACCACCTCGTCGAGGGGGTCGACGACCTGGTCCCGGCGACGGACCGCCTGTCCTCCGCCGGCTGACCGGCCGGATCGCTACATCCGGATCTCGGACAGGGAGCCCAGCTCGACCCACCGCTCGCGGGTGCCGACCGACGCGGCACCCGGGAGGCGGTCGGCCGCGACGAGCGACCCCAGGTCGAGCCCGGTGAGGGCGGCGACGTCGGCGACCGGCACCTGGTAGGTGCGGTACGGGCCCAGCGGCGGCGGCTCGCCCGCCAGCAGCGCGCGCTCGGTCTCCAGGTCGATGTCGTCGAGCTGCGGGGTCTGGTCGAGCACGTACGCCGTCGCCGCCAGCACCGGCTCCGCGCCGGGTGCGGGGCGCGCGGCCCAGGCGGCCACCTTCCAGAACAGCCGCGGGATCCCGACGCCGCGGTAGGGCGGGTCGTCCGCGCCCAGGACCGGCGCGGTGAACACGCTCAGCTTCGCGTCGTGGGTGTCGGCGTAGGTCAGCACGTGGTCCTCGAGACCGAGCCACAGCTCCCGGGACTGGTTGAACAGCCCCGCCTGCGGCGCCGCGTTCGGGTAGGCGAACGTGTCCCTCTCGGCCTGCTCCGCCTCCGCCGGCCCGCCCCACACCGGGTCGCTGCGGCGCACCAGGTGCCCGCGGTCGAGGTCGTTGCCGGCGTAGAGGTCCGCCCCGGCCTGCTCGCCCGCGTCGACCCGCGGGTCGAGCCGCCAGTCGTCGCTGCGGTCGAGGTCGCGCAGCGCGGCCCCGTCGACATTGACGCCGGTCGCGACGGCCAGCCGCCGGGCGGGGTCGAGCAGCACCGTGAAGTGGACGTAGGTCAGCTCGCGCACCACCCGGCCGGCCACCGGCAGCGGCACCGGCACGTCGAGGAAGGCGGCGTCGTACCCCGGGGCGGTCATGGGCCCACCCGATCACGGCCGGTGGGACGCCACAGCCACCGACCCCCGGAAGGGGGTGCTGATCGACAGCGTGCTGTGGCAGCGTCGTCACCGGCAGTGCCGCCGCCAGGACGGGCCGACTCCGACGGAAGGCGCTCCATGACCGACACGGTGCCCCCGCACCCCCGCCACCGCGTCCCGGTCGAGCACCGGTTGCTGGGGCTGGACCGCCGCACGTTCCCCTACGCGATCGGGCTGGTCGTGGTGTGGCTGCTGTGGGTCGTGGCCCTGCCCGCGATCGACGGCGCCGTGCCGTGGAACGACACGACCCGCGCCGGCGAGGTGTTCCGGGTGACCGACACCGCGACGATCACCCCCGCCGCCGGGTGGGGGGTGCAGGAGGGACTGCGCACCACCGACCGCACCGCGAGCGGCGACACGTCCGCCGACCTCGTGCTCGTCACGGCCGGCGCGGCGTTCCAGGTCACCAGCGGCCCGTGGACGGGCACCCCGGCCGAGCTCGTGGCGAGCGGGGTACTGCTCGACCGGGCCGTGCTCGGCGACGACTTCCGCCCGACCTCCGCCGGCGAGACCGTCCGCACCGACGACGGTGACGTCGGGGCGCTCACGAGCTTCGCGACCCCGACCGTCGAGGGCCTGATCGTCGCGTTCGTGTTCGACGGCACCGGCGTGCAGATCCAGGCGACCGGCACGCCCGCGCAGCTCGCCGCCCACGCCGGGGACGTCGACCGCATGATCGCGAGCCTGAGCGACGAGGGGGACGGATCGTGACCGCCACGAGCGCGACGCAGGCCGACGAGCAGGCGCGGCGCCGCGAGGCCGTCGCCGTGTCGGGGTGGGGCGCGCCGTTCCGCTTCGTGCAGCCGCGCAACCTCTGCTTCTGGCTCTACCTGCTCCTCGTCGGCGCCGGGATCCGGCAGCTGATCGAGATCGTCACGCCCACCGCGGGTGTCTTCGCCGCCGCCGACATCGCCTCGCTGGTCACCAGTGGCCTGTTCGCCCTGGCGTTCCTGGCCTTCCTGCACCACGCCGACCGCTTCGAGCGCACCCCCGCCGGACTGGCCACCGCCGCGTTCCTCGCCGGCGGCGTGGGCGCGGCGTTCGTCATCGCCCTGCCCGGCAACGCGGCGGTGACGTCGCTCTACGCCAAGCTGTTCGGCCAGCCCTTCGCGGTCGACTGGCAGGCCGCCCTCGCCGCCCCGTTCGTCGAGGAGACGGCCAAGGGCGCAGTGTTCCTGCTGGTGATGGGCCTCGCCCCGGTCGTGGTCCGCACCGCCTACGACGGGCTCATCGTCGGCGCCTACACCGGCCTGGGCTTCCAGGTGTTCGAGGACATGCTCTACGGCCAGAACTCCGCCGCCCAGCACTTCGGTGCCGACCAGGTCGAGAGCGTGGTGGGGACCTTCGCCCTGCGCACCGTCACCGGCGTGGTGTCGCACGCGCTGTTCACGGCGCTGTTCGCGGCCGGGCTCGTCTACCTCATCGGTACCGTCGCCCAGCCCCGCCGGGTCGGCCGCGGGCTCGCGCTGGTGCTGGCCGCCGTGCTCGTGCACGGCGTCTGGGACGGTGCCGCGGCGCTCGGGCGCGGCGGCCCGCTGATCGTCGTGGTCATGCTGCTGACCACGGTCGCGGGCATCGTCGCGCTCCTGGTCGCGCTCCGGCTCGGCGCCGGGCGCGAGGCCCGGTTCATGCGCGCCGTCATGGGCCCCGAGGTCACGGCGGGCACCATCACCGCCGAGGAGCTCGACGGCCTCGCCGGGCGCCGCCGCGACCGGAAGGCAGCTGTGCGCCACCGCCCCGACGGCGTCACGCGCCGCACCGAGAAGCGCGTGCTCGCCGCCGCGCTCGACCTCGCCCACGACCTCGCCGAGGCCGGTGGCGACGACAGCGACGCCGTCCGGCACTCCCGCACGGAGATCGCCCGGCTGCGCGGGCAGGGGCCGCCGTGAGCGGGACGTCGTTCACCGGTCGGGGCCCGCCGCGGCGCCATCACGTGCCGGTCCGCCGGGCGTCCAGCGTGCCCGGCCCGAAGATCCCGCAGACCCGGCGGTGCCCCAGCTCGGCCAGGTGCCGCACGGCCACCGCGGAGGCGTCGGCGTCGCGGAGCACGACGCTCGCCGCCACGCCCCGGACCTGCCGGTTGACCAGCACGACCGACTGCGGGACCTGGTCGACCAGCCGGCGCAGCGCCCGGTCCTCGATCCGGCCGGACGAGACGAGCAGGCCGTCGACGCGGCCGTGCATGAGCATGCCGGTGATCGTCTCGTGCGGGTCGCCCGCCGCGTGGGTGCCCAGCACGAGTCCGTAGCCGTGCGCCCCCGCGCGCTCCTCCACGCCGTGCGCGATCGACGAGTACACGGGGCTGGTGAACCCGGGCAGCAGCAGGCCCAGCGTCATCGTGCGCGCGCTGCGCAGACCGCGCGCGGCGGCGTTGGCGCGGTACCCGACCTCCTGCGCCGCGGCCCGGATCCGCTCGCGCGTCGCGGCCGAGGCGAAGCCCCGGGGGTCGTCGCGCAGCACCCGCGACACCAGGCTCGTGTCCACCCCGGCCAGCCGGGCGACGTCGGCCAGCGTCGGGCGGCGCCGGGCCTGGGACATGGCGACCTCTTCCGCGGCGACCTCGGTCGCGTCGCCGCCCGGGAACCCTAGTCGGTCGGCGCGTCGGTGGGGTCCCGGCGCCCGGTCCCGACGCCCCGGTCCCGGCGCCCGGGTCACAGCGCCCGGTCGAGCGCCTTGATCGGCATCTGCAGCTCGGCCAGCAGGTCGATGTCGGTCTCGGCCGGTCGCCCGAGCGTGGTGAGGTAGTTGCCGACGATCACCGCGTTGACCCCGCCGAGCAGCCCGCGGCGGGCGCCGAGGTCGCCGAGGGTGAGCTCACGGCCCCCGGCGAACCGGAGCACCGTCCGCGGCATCGCGAGCCGGAAGCCCGCCACGGTCCGCAGCGCGTCTCCGCCGTCGAGCGGCGGCAGGTCCCCGAACGGGGTGCCCGGCCGGGGGTTGAGGAAGTTGAGCGGCACCTCGTCGGGGTCGACCGCGGCGAGCTGGCCCGCGAACTCGGCCCGCTGCTCGAGCGTCTCCCCCATGCCGACGATCCCGCCGCAGCACACCTCCATGCCGGACTCGCGGACCATCCGCAGCGTCTCCCGGCGCTCCTCCCAGGTGTGCGTGGTGACGACCCGGGGGAAGTAGGAGCGGGCGGTCTCCAGGTTGTGGTTGTAGCGGTGCACGCCGAGGTCGGCCAGCTCGGCGACCTGGGCGGCGGTGAGCATCCCCAACGAGCAGGCCACCTCGATCTCCACCGCCTCCCGGACGGCGGCCACCGCGGCCGCCACCTGGGCCATGAGCCGGGCGTCCGGCCCGCGGACGGCGGCGACGATGCAGAACTCGGTCGCCCCGGTCTTCGCCGTCTGCCGCGCGGCCTCGACGAGGGCGTCGACGTCGAGCCAGGCCGAGCGGACCGGGGACGCGAACAGACCGGACTGGGAGCAGAAGTGGCAGTCCTCGGGGCAGCCCCCGGTCTTGAGGGACACGATGCCCTCGACCTCGACCTCGGGTCCGCACCAGCGCATGCGCACCTCGTGCGCGAGCTCCAGCAGCGGGGCGAGCGCCTCGTCGGGCAGGCGCAGGACCTCCAGGACGTCGGCCTCGGAGAGGCCGCGGCCCTCCTCGAGGACCTGCTCCCGGGCGCGGTCGAGGATGTCGTGACCGGTGGTGGTCATCGTCGTCGCCGGCCGCTCAGCCGTCCGCGAAGAGCCGGCCGGCGCGGGCCCAGCTGTCGGTCTCCACGTCGGTGAACACGATGCCCACCGAGTCCGGCTCGCACTTCCCGATCCGGCAGATCTCGCGGGTGAGCACCTCGGCGAGCTCGCGCTTCTGCTCGACCGTGCGGCCGGGGAACCAGTCGATGCGGACGTGTGGCACAGGGGTGTCCCTTCTAGGTGAGGAGGTCGGCGACGCGCCGACCGCGGGCTCGGTAGTCGCCGCGGGCGGCGAGCGCCCCGTCGAGGTCGACCTCGACGAAGCGGGTCCGCGTGTTCGGGGCGGACTGGGCGACGACGTCGAGGTCGCCGCTGATCACGGTGGCGATCATCATGTAGCCGCCGCCGGACACCGCGTCGCGGTGCAGGATGATCGGCTCCACGCCGCCCGGCACCTGGATCGAGCCGATCGGGTACGGCGCGTCGACGATGTTCGACGGGTCCTGCCCGGCGCCGAACGGCGGGGTGCGGGCGACGGTGCCGAGCTCGGCCCCGCGGTAGCGGAAACCGACGCGGTCGGCGACCGGCGTCAGGGTCCAGGTGGTGCCCAGGAAGGCCTCCCGCCCCTCGGGGGCGAGCACGTGGTCGTAGAGGCCCATGACGACCCGGACCTCGACCTCCCTGCCCAGCGCCGGGCGCAGCTCGGGGGGCAGGGAGCGTCCCGCGGTGCCCGTCCCGGCGCCGATCCGGAGCTCGTCGCCGGCGACGAGCGGCCGGCCCTCCAGCCCGCCGAGCGCGCCGAGACCGTAGGTGGAGCGGCTGCCCAGGACCAGCGGCACGTCGATGCCGCCGGCGACGGCGACGTAGGCGCGCGCGCCGGCCTTGACGAAGCCGAAGTCCAGGACCTCCCCGGCGGCGACCGGGAACGACTCCCACAGCGGTCGGGCCTCGCCGTCCACCCGCGGCGGGAGCTCGGCGCCGGCGACGGCCACCACGGCGTCCTCGGTGAACCGCAGCTCGGGACCCAGGTAGACGACCTCGAGCGCTGCGGATCCCGGCGGGTTCCCGACGAGGCGGTTCGCCGTGGTGAGCGAGTACAGGTCGAGGGCCCCCGATGGCGGGATCCCCACGTCGTAGAAGCCGTTGCGGCCGGTGTCCTGGACGGTCGTCGACAGTCCCGGCTTGCGCACCTCAATCGGCACGGAGCACCTCCAGGAGGCGGGTGTTGAAGGCGTCCGGGTCGTCGAGGAACGGCTGCAGGCCGAACTCGACGTCGCGGGAGCGGATGCGGTGGTCGTGCGCCTCGACGCGCGCGAGCGTGTCGTCGTACTCGTCCCGGTCGATCGCGCGGAACGAGGCGATGTCGCCCGGGCGGAAGAAGACCATGAAGTCCGCGAAGTCGGCGCTCGACTGCGCGGGGTCGTAGATGGGCGCCGGGGTGACGCCGAACATCTGGTACCCGCCGGCCCCGCGCACGGAGTAGATGCACCCGAAGCAGCCCCCGTGACCGACGGTCTGCTTCGGCGTGTCGGTCCGCGGTCGCAGGTACTTCGGGACGACGAGCTGCCGGTCCTGCGGGACCATCTGGAACAGGAACGGCAGGCCGGCGACGAACCCGACCATCGAGGTGAACCACGGCGAGCCGGTGTGGGCCGCGATGAACTCGTCGACGCCCCCGAGGCCGTTGATCCGGGCCGCGTACTCGATGTCGGTGGCGTCGGGGTCCTGGTGCCGGTCCCGGAACCTCATCAGCGTCTCGGTGGTCCACGGGTCGCGGTAGAGCACCGGGATCTCCACGACGCGGGTCGGGAGGCTGACGTCCGCGGCGTCGCCGACCTTGCTCTCGATGTCCTGCAGGTGCGCGAGCAGCGTGTGCGGCTCGAGCACGTCGGGGTCGTAGCGGACCTGGTAGGAGGCGTTGGCCGGGCAGATCTCGAGGACGCCGTCCGGTCGCTCGTCGCGCAGGGCCCGGGTGATGGCCATCGCGCGGAAGTTCGCGCGCAGGCTCATCTCCTCGGCGAGCTCGACGAAGAGGAACTCGTCGCCGCCCCAGCTGTAGCGGGCGGGGTCGACCGCGTCGCTCACCGGGCACCTCCGGCGGCGACCGCTGTGCGCTCGGCGAGCCACTCCTCGAGCGTCCCGGTGTCGAACCGCGCCTCGCCGAACCACGGCTGGTCGAGCAGCTCGAGGAGCAGCCCGGTCGTGGTCGGCACGCCCTGCACCACGAGCTCGTCGAGCGCCCGCCTCGACCGCGCGATCGCGGTGGGGCGGTCGTCGCCCCACACGATCACCTTCGCGACGAGCGAGTCGTAGTACGGCGACACCCGGCTGTCCGGCCCGAGCCAGGTGTCCGTGCGGACCCACGGCCCGCCGGGCAGCTCGATGCGCTCGACCCGGCCGGGCCCCGGCATGAAGTCCTTGTCCGGATCCTCCGCGCAGATCCGGAACTCGATCGCGTGGCCGCGGGCGACCACGTCCTCCTGGCGCAGGGACAGCGGCTCGCCCGCGGCGATGCGCAGCTGCGCGGCGACCAGGTCGATCCCGCTGATCCACTCCGACACCGGGTGCTCGACCTGGATGCGGGTGTTCATCTCGATGAAGAAGTACTCGCCGGTGGCGTCGTCGACGAGGAACTCGACGGTCCCCGCGCTCCGGTAGCCGACCTCCCGGCACAGGCGGACCGCCGCGGCGGTCATCCCGGCGCGGGTGGCCTCGTCGATGCCGGGCGACGGCGCCTCCTCGACGACCTTCTGGCGGCGGCGCTGCAGGGAGCACTCGCGCTCGAACACGTGCACGGCGTCGGTGCCGTCGCCCAGGACCTGGACCTCGACGTGCCGGGCGCTGCGGACGAACCGCTCGAGGTACATGCGGCCGTCGCCGAACGCGCTCGCCGCCTCCCCGGAGGCCTGCGGGAAGGCCTTGGTCAGCTCGGCCTCGCTCGCGACGACGCGGATCCCGCGGCCGCCCCCGCCGGCGGCGGCCTTGAGCATCACCGGGTAGCCGATCTCGCCGGCTGCCGTCACAGCAGCCGCGACGTCCTCGACCCCGTCGGTGGTGCCCGGAACAGTCGCGACGCCTGCGGCCATGGCCACCTGGCGCGCCCGGACCTTGTCGCCCATCTGCTCGATCACCGCGGCCTCGGGGCCGACGAACGTCAGGCCCGCGTCGGCGACGGCCGCGGCGAACGACGCCCGCTCGGAGAGGAAGCCGTAGCCGGGATGGACGGCGTCCGCACCGGACTCGCGGGCCGCGGCGAGGAGGGCGTCGGCGACCAGGTAGCT
The DNA here is from genome assembly GCF_013155125.1 of Pseudonocardia broussonetiae. Lineage (NCBI taxonomy): Bacteria > Bacillati > Actinomycetota > Actinomycetes > Pseudonocardiales > Pseudonocardiaceae > Pseudonocardia > Pseudonocardia broussonetiae. The sequence continues at coordinate 6,052,789 of NZ_CP053564.1, forward strand.
CTTCGTCGCGGGTGCGGGACCGATGTGGACGACGCTGTGCGCGAGCCGGGCGTGCGCGGCGTCGACGTCGGCGTCGCTGACCACCGCGACCGTCTCAATCCCGAGGTCCTTCGCCGCCCGGATGATGCGCACCGCGATCTCGCCGCGGTTGGCCACCAGCAGGCGCTTCACGCGTCCACCTCGATGACCAGCAGCGCCTGACCGGCGTCGACGACCACCTCCCCGTCCGCGACGTACCCGACCAGCGTGCCCGCGACATCGGCCTGCACCGGGTAGAAGGTCTTCATGACCTCGACCAGCCCGACGGTGTCGTCGGCCGCGATGCGCTGACCGGGCTCCGCGTACTCGGGGCTGGCCGGGTCCGGCCTGCGGTAGAACACCCCCGGGATGGGGGACAGCACCTCGTGACGGGACATCAGGACCTCGTTCGTCGTTCGGGGGGTGGGGTTCGGTCAGTCCAGGTGGGGCTTGAGGGCGTCGTGCACCGACTTGGCGAGGTCGACGGCGCCCGGGGTGTCGGAGTGCACGCAGATGCAGTCGGCGCGCATGGGGATGTCGGACCCGTCGTTGGCGGTCGCGAGCCCCTCGGTGACGGCGCGGACCGAGCGCTCCGCGGCGACGACCGGGTCGTAGGCGATGTGCTCGCGGGTGATGATCAGCGAGCCGTCGGGCCGGTAGTCGAGGTCGGTGTAGTACTCGGCGATGAAGCCCTGGCTCCGCTGCCCCCACACCTCCTCGTGCACGGTGTTGGCCATGCCCATCAGGGGGACGTCGAAGACGTCCGCCGCGGCGCCGATCGCGGCGGCCACCGCCTCGTCGCGCGACGCGAGCCCGTAGAGGGCGCCGTGCGGCTTGATGTGGTGCAGCGGCATGCCCTCGGCGCGGAGGAAGCCGGTCAGCGCGCCCACCTGGTAGATCACGGTCGCGGTGAGCTCGTCGGGGTCCATCGCCATCTCGCGCCGGCCGAAGCCGTCGCGGTCGGGGAAGGAGGGGTGGGCGCCGACCTTGACCGAGTGCTCCTTGGCCAGCGCGACGGTCCTGCGCATGACGTTCGGGTCCGACGCGTGGAAACCGCACGCGACGTTCGCGATCGTGATGTAGGGCATGATGCCCTCGTCGTCACCGCAGCGGTAGATGCTGTACGCCTCGCCCATGTCGGCGTTGATGGCAACCATCCTCGGTCCTCTCTCAGCTGTCGCAGGTCAGGAGTGCGCGACCTTGGGGGTGTCCCCGTCGGGGTCGATGTAGACGTCGTCGCCGTCGAGCCGCACGGGGTAGCGCGCCAGCTCGGCGTGGCCGGGGTTGATGCCCGTGCAGGTCGTCAGGTCGAACATCCAGAGATGGCTCCTGCAGGTCAGGGTCTTGCCGCTCAGCTCGCCCTCGACGAGCTCGACCTGCTGGTGGGGGCAGATGGCCTGCGTGGCCACGACGTCGCCGCCCTCGAGGTGGACGACGAGGACCTCCTTGTCGCCCACGTCGAACGACTCCATGTCGCCCTCCCACACGTCGTCGAGGCTGCACACCTTCACGAATGCCATCGCTGCGGTGCTCCTTTCAGCAGAAGCGGTCGTAGTGGAGCCGGTCCGCGTCCACGCCGGCCCCGATCACCAGGGCCCGCGCGAGGGCGTCGGTCATCGCCGGCGGGCCGGCCGCGTAGTAGGTGAAGTCGGTGAGGCGTCCGGCGAGGCGGTCGAGGACGGCCTCGTGGAGGAACCCCCGGAAGTGCCCGGCCCGCAGGGCGTCCCCGCCCGCGGCGTCCTCGTCGGACACCGCGGTGTGCACGTGCAGGGCCCCGAGCCGGCGGCCCGCGCGGACGACCTGCTCCGGGACGTGCAGGTCCTCCCCGGTGCGGCCGCCGCAGAAGAGGTGGACCGTCCACTCCCCCGCGTCGGGGCGCGCCGCGGCACCGAGGACGGTCGACACCATCGCGCCGAGGCCCGACCCGCCCGCGGCGCAGACGATGTCGCGGGCGCCCTCCTCGCGGAGGTGGGCGTGTCCGAAGGGCCCGTCGAGGACGACCTCCGCACCGGGCGCCAGCGCGTCGAACAGGACCGACGTGGACCGCCCGCCCGGCACGCGCTTGACGACGAACCGCCACTCGCCGTGGCAGTTGCCGAGGTTGCTCATCGAGTACGCGCGCTCGACCTGCCCGCCGGGCAGCGTGACCATCGCGTACTGCCCGGGCCGGAACCCGGCGTGCGTGCGGGCGACGAACGCGAACTCGCGCATGTCGTGCGTCAGCGGGGTGACCGAGCGCAGCACCGCGGTCTGGCGCAGGGGCCGGTGCCGGGCGGGCCCGGTCAGCGCCCCGACCCGGACCGTGCAGTCCGAGAGCGGCTCGCTCTGGCAGGCCAGCCTGCGGCCCCTGCGCCGGTCGCGGGCGCTGAGCCCGGGCGCGTCCGGACGGCGGTCGTGCACCTCGCCCTCGAGCAGGTCGTACCGGCAGCTGCCGCACCCGCCGCTGTTGCACTCGTAGCCGAGCCCGACCCCCGCGCGGAGGGCAGCACGCAGCAGCGTGTCGCCCTCCGCGCAGGCGAACCGGACGCCGGTCCCGTCGACCGAGACGAGGTGTTCGGTGGGGGCCGTCATCGCTGGGTCAGCTTCCGAGGCCGAGCTGCCGCTGGAACGCCCGCACCGCGCCGACCGCGTTGTCCGCGCCCTCGACGTTCTCGGCGATCTCCTCGCCGTAGGCGCGGACCGCCTGCTCGCCCAGCGGCTGCCACTTCGCCACCCACTCGGTGAGCTGCGGCAGGTTCGAGTCGACCTCGGACATGTGCTTCACCAGCGCCTCGGTCCACCGCCGGGACCGCTCGCTGTCGCGCAGCGCCGCCTCGGTCAGCAGCGCGTGCAGCACGTCGCCGTGGCGCCGCGCGGAGACGCCGAGCTGGCGCAGGACGATCTCGTCGATCGCCGGCTTCGCCACGACGTTGAGCGCCACGAAGGCCTCGGCCCAGTCGAACGTGACGAGCTGGCGCTCCATGAGCTCGCGGAAGCCCTGCCAGGCCGGCAGCTCCTCCCACAGCTCGCGCTCGCGCTGCCCGAACCCGGTCCCTGGGTGGGCCAGGCCGAGCTCGGCCGTCCGGTACGCGACGTTGGACAGCCACCGCAGCGAGTCCGCGGCCTGGAAGGCCGCGCAGTTCGCGATGGTGCTGGACGGCGCGATGTGGACGAGGTACGCGCTGGCCATCTGCACCGTGTGGAGCAGGTACCGGCTCGGCGTGTACAGCTGCGCCAGGGTCGCGACCCACTCCGGGGACAGCCCCCGGTCGTGGCCCTCGGCGTTGTGCTGGTCGAGCAGGCCCTCGACGTAGGTCTCCTGCCCGTCCTGCAGGATGTTGTAGGTCCGGTACACGAGCTCGTCGGGGTCGCGGAACGCGTCCCAGTCCGGGTGCGTGACCGGGCTCTGGTTGCGGTGCTCCCGGTAGAAGTCCGCCATGAACCCGGTGTGGGCGACGTCCCACGGCTGCTCGGCGTCGCGGGTGTGCCACAGCAGCTTGGTCGAGACGATCTCGTACTCGCTCGGCTTGCGGCGGCGGGCGGTCAGGTGCGCCCACGTCTTGAGGGGCTTGAGCGGAGCGGTCATGTCCGGGCCTCCTGCACGGCGGTCGCGCCCGCTGCCGGGGCGCCGAGGTAGAAGCGGAAGACGTCGCTGCTGGTGTCGATGCGGCCCACGAACGACGGCATGATCAGTTCCAGCTCCGACATGCGGAACGGTCGGCCGAGCTCCTCCGCGATCGTGGCGCGGCGCAGGATGCACTCGCCGCCCTCGACCTCGACGCGGACGTAGGAGCCGCGGTCTCGGATGTCGACGCGCCGGCCGGCGTTGTCGATCACGGCCGCGTCGGCCACGGCGCGGGCGACGTCGCCGGTCTGCAGGACCGGTCCGACCGGGTCGATGATGGGATCAGTGACGGTCATCGGTCCTCCTCATTCGAAGTAGATCTCGATGCACTCGGTCGGTTCGAGGCCGGACTCGGCCACGGTGCTGGAGCGGCCGTAGGGCGCGTCCGCACCCTGCTTGCGCACGCGCAGGGTGCGGCCGGGCTGGTCGAACACGTGGACGCCGATGACGTTGGTCGCGGCGGCCGCGGCGACCTCGTCCATCGTGTTCTCCGAGTCCACGGGCAGGAGCTTGATGACGAAGTCGCCGTCGAAGTGCGAGGCGAGCGGGATCAGTGCCATGTCGTGCCTCCTCCGTCCGGCTCAGCCGGCCTTGGCCAGCTGCTTGCGGTAGGTCTCGACCCAGGCGAGGCCGTGGGCGTCGTCGCCCCCGGGGCCGACCACGCCGAGACCCATGTACTCCAGGACCCCGCCGAGGTCGGCGGGCTGGATGTCACCGCCCAGGAAGCGGTCGATGAGGTTCTTGTGGTGCCTGTAGCGCTCGGGGTCGTCCTCGAAGATCCACTTGTCGACCTCGGACGCGAAGTGGTAGCGCCGGCCCTCGTGCACGAGGGAGATGTCGCGCAGCGTCTGCGAGGGCGTGCCGACGATCGGCAGCTGCGACACGTTGCAGATGACCGGCAGCGTCCCGGGGACCGTCCTGTCGATCCGGTCGTTCGCGAAGTTGTCGATCAGGACGTCCCACACCTTGCCGAAGGTGTCGTTCCACCCGGGGTACTTCTCCTCGAGCCAGTCCCGCTCGGGCGGGCTGACCCCGGCCGCGGGGTTCCACCAGAGGGTCGGGCGCCAGGAGTAGGTGCCCAGCTGCTGGCCGTGGTGGTGCTCGGAGATGTCGCGCAGGAAGATGTCCCAGTACCAGGGCTTGGACAGCCCGAGGTCCTCGAGCGAGCGCATGAACTGAGTGACGATCCACTCCTCCATGAACTCCTTGAAGGAGGCCTCACGGACGTCGAGCGGGACGTAGTAGTCCATCGGGATGCCGGACAGCACGGTGAAGAGCCGGTAGGAGCGCCAGAAGGAGATGTCGATCATCTTTTGGGCCTTCTCGCGCTGCCCGTTCTCGATCATCATCTGCAGCAGCGGCGTGCCCAGCTGGGCGTGCCGCGCCTCGTCGGACTGGATGCTCTGGATCAGCTTCGAGAAGGTGAAGTCGCCGGCCTTGGCCGCGTCCCCGGACAGGCCGATGAACTGCAGGTTGGTGAAGCCGGTCTCGAACGCGAAGTTCGCGAAGATCGACGTCGACACGGCGTCGCGCGTCATCATGACGTCGTCGAAGAAGTGCCGGGCCCCGAGCGTCACCCAGTTGTCGGTGAACATCGCCGCGTGGGACCACTCGAACTGGCGGTCCTTGCTGACGTACTCGTGCGGGAAGTACAGCTGGATCTGCCCGTGCCGGATCTCGTCGAGCATCCCGAAGGTGGCCATGTTGCGCATGCCGGGCGCCTTGGACCAGCGCACGAAGCGCGACTCCTGGAAGGACGCGCCGTACTCGACGACGGCGACCGCGGCGTAGTGCTCCTTGAGGATGGAGATCCAGCCCGGGTCGGCCTTATTGTAGAGGTCGGCGCGCTCCAGTGCGGCCTTGACGGAGTAGGCGCCGGCGTCCTTCTGCCGCTGGATGTCGACGTACTCGCGGTAGCTGACCTTGTAGGGCTCGTCGTAGGTGGACCACACCTCGTCGGGCAGTCCCTCACCGCCGCTGAGCTCCGGCGGGAACAGCTCGTCCTGCGTGACGTAGCGGGGTGTCCATTCGGTGCTGCGCGCGATGTCGTACCACTGCGCGCGTTCCAGCAGAGCCATGAGTTGCTCCTCGGGATGTCGGTGCGGGAAACCTGGGGGCGGTCAGCTGCCGTGCTCGGAGCCGAGCGGGCCCTCGCCACCGGGGTAGACGAACGTCATCGACGGCGCGTAGAAGCCGAAGGTGATCTGCAGCGGGTCCGCCGGGCGCAGCTGGTAGGTCGGGTGGGTGGGGTCGAGGAACTCGAAGGACTCCACGCGGAAGTGCTCGGCGACGTCGGCCACGTAGGCGTAGCGGCCGCTGACGAACCCGTCGCCGCGGCGGGTGATGTAGCGCAGCTGACCGGCGGCGCGCTGGGGCGTGCCGACGGTGACCGTCGCGGTCGTCCGGATGACCGGCCGGCCGTCGAGGTGCGTGGTCGCGACCAGGGTGTCGCCGTCGAGGTCGAGGGTGGTCCGGCCCGGTTCGCCCGCGGGGACGCCGTGCTCCAGCGCGTAGCGGGTCATGACGTCGGAGCTGTTGTGGTAGTGCGTCCACCAGCGGGCGGGGACCCCGACCTCGGTGTCCAGCCCGGCGAGGTCGGCGCCCAGGTAGGTCAGCGAGTACGCCCCGAACTGCTCGTCCCCGACCGACGACGTCTGGTCCGGCCCGTCCACCACGTACTGGTTGATGTAGCAGGTGCGGTCGTCCGCCGGGGTCAGCCCCTCGGGCACGAGCTTCGCGACCGCGTCCGGGTCCGCCGGGACCCACACGAGGTAGAGCGTCCGCGAGTTGGTGATCAGCTGCGGGGGGTGCAGCGACGTTCCCATGTCGACTCCTTGCTCACCGTCGGTCGTCTGGTGGGGGTCGACCGCGGGAGCGTCCCGCGCGGTCGGCCGATGCTCAGACCCTGGTCGACGGGGGGTGCGGCGAGAAGTGCGCACGTTGGACAACGCGGACGTGACCGGTGCCACTGTGGAGCACGCGGGCTCCGGGGCGGTCGGTCAGAGCCGGTCGTCGAGCAGCAGGGCGATCCAGAGCTCGGCGCGCGTCGTCGGGTCGTCGATGTCGCGCTCGAGCGCTTCCGCGACCTTGCCCATCCGGTAGCGCAGCGTGTGCCGGTGGATGCCGAGCGCCGAGGCGGAGGCGTCGGACTGCCCGTTGTTCGCCAGGAACGTCCGCAGGGTGAGCCGCAGGTCGATCTTGGAGGTGCGGTCCTTGTCCCGCAGCGGCGCCAGGAGCGCCTCCGCCCAACCCCGCGCCTCGTCGTTGTGCAGGTGGCGCATGAGCCCGGCGGTGGCCACGTCGCTGGCGAAGGCGAGCTTGCCGGCCGAGCCGGGCGCGCTGTTGAACACCGAGCGCACCTGGACCCAGGCCTGTGGCAGCTCCCGCGCCGACACCGGGTCGCTGACCGCGCCGCGGGCCAGCGGGATGCGGCGGAGCAGGGACTCCAGCGTGCGCACGTCGCCCTCCGCGGGCGGCATCAGCACCACCACCCGTCCCTTCTCCCACTCCGCGACGAGCGCGCAGAGGCTGCGCAGGCCGTGGTCGCTCTCGGCGTGCTCGAGCAGCTCGACCTCGTGGCCGGTCGGCACGCCGAGCACCGCGACCCGCAGGTCGCCCTCGGGGAAGTCGGTGTCCAGGGACTCCGCGATCGAGGCGGCGAGGGCGACGTCCCCCTCGGTCGCGACCTTGAACACGGCCAGGCGGTGGCGCCGCTGGCTGTCCAGCAGGCCCCACTCGGTGTTGAGGTCGGCGCAGAGCAGGGACACGGCCGTGGTCACGATCGCCTGCTCCGCCCGACCCAGCGGCGTGCTGCGGCCGACCGCGAGGAAGCCCCGGATGCTGCTCCGGACCGTCAGCGGGAGCAGCACGACGGACTCCCCCGCCACGGACATGCTCACGCTGGACGCGCCGCCGCGCTCCCGCAGACGGGGCAGGTCGATGCGCACCCGCGCGAGGTGCGTGCGACCGGCCGGCACGCCCGCGCGGAGGGCCCCGTCGTGGTCGAGCAGGAGCGCCCACCCCTGGACCGCCTTGGCCAGGCGCTCCACGATCGCCCGCGCCGCGTAGGGCGAGAGCGAGGCGCGGGAGAGGTCCCGCTGCGCGCTGACCGCGAACGTCAGCTCCTTCTGCCGCTCGTCGGACAGGTAGTCCGACACCAGGCGCCCGATGACGCTGAAGCCGGTCGCGGCCGGGACGTAGAGGAGCGGCAGGTCCGCCTCCTGCGCTGCGGCGGCGAGGTCGTCGGGCACCTCCGGGTAGAAGGCGCTCACGCCGAACCCGAGGGCCACGGCGCCCGCATCCTTGAGACGGCCGACGTACTGCCGCCTCGCCGCCTGCCCCTGCGACAGGCGGGACCCGGTCGTGAGGACGAGGTCTCCCCCGTCGATGTAGGGCGAGGGGTCCGGCAGCTCGCTGATCAGCGCCCACGCGAGCTCGCCGCGCAGCGCCGCCGGCGAGCCCGCGATCGCCCGGAGCTGGAGCTCCGCGCGGTCGAGCAGGTTCCGGACCGTGAGCGACATCGGGCCTCCGAACGCAGGATGACGCAGCGGGACGACCATGATCGCGCGCCGTCCCGGCCGCGCAATACGTCGAACGGGCACGAGGGCCGAGCGGCTGCGGCGCGTGCCGGTGCCGCGGATACAAGCGCAGTGGATCCCTCCGACGGGATCAGCACTCTGGACAAGCACCCGCGCCCGTCTGTACAACCCGCGCACAGCCCGGTGGCCGGTCCGCGGACGAGGCTGCCGGTTCACCACCTGCATGCGAGAGCGAGGGACCATGCCGGCCATCGTCGGACGCACCGAGCTGGACGCGGGGCGGCCGCACGTCACGTACCGGACCGCGGGCGACCGCGCCCTGCTGGTCGAGTACGGCCTCCCGCACCCGGTGGACCTCGGCGTGAACTTCTTCGTGCACGCCATCGCCCGCCGCGTCGGGGCCCACCCGGTGCGCGGGCTGCTCGAGGTCGCCCCGGGCCTGCGCTCGCTGCTCGTCCACTACGACCCGGCGGTGATCGGCCAGGCCGCGGTGATCACCGCGCTGGACGAGCTGCACGCGGACGTCGCCGAGCCCGCCTCGATCGTGCTCCCGAGCAGGCGGCTGCGGCTGCCGATCGCCTTCGACGACACCACCTCCCGCGAGGCGGTCAACCGGTACCGCATCACCACCCGCCCGGACGCCCCGAACGTCGTCGACGGGAACAACATCGACTACATGGTCCGCTACAACGGCCTGCCGGACCGCGCCTCGCTGTACGCCCGGATCCTGGAGAGCACCTGGTGGAACGCCTTCAGCGGGTTCTACCCGGGACTCCCGTCGCTGCTCCCCCTCGATCCCCGGTCCGAGCTCATCGGGCCCAAGTACAACCCCGCCCGGACGTGGACGCCCGAGGGTGCCGTCGCGATCGGCGGCCCGTGCCTGGTCGTGCACCCGATCGAGTCGTCGGGTTCCTACCAGGTCCTCGGCCGCACGCTGCCCATCAGCGACCTGGCGCCGCGCCGGATGCGCGCCCACCGCGTCGACCCGATCCTGGTGCACCCCGGCGACCGGATCACCTTCTACGCCATCAGCGAGGCCGAGCTGGTGGAGCTGCGCCGGCAGGTCTTCGAGGGCCGCTACGACTACGAGATCGAGCCCGGCCAGTACACGGCGTCGGAGTACTTCGAGACGGCCGCCGAGCCAGCGGTGGAGGCCGAGGCGGCCCGGCGCCGGGCCGCACGCGCCGCCGCGCAGGAACTGGTGAGGATCCCGTGACGCCCCAGGCCTCCCGGACCGCGACGCCGATGTTCGAGATCGTCGACCCCGGCCTCCAGACGACCGTGCAGGACCACCCCGGCCGCCTCGGGCGGCAGGCGCTGGGGTTCTTCCCCTCCGGCCCGGTCGACCACCTGGCGTTCCGGGCCGCCAACCTGCTGGTCGGCAACCGGTTGGGCGCGGCGGCGCTGGAGATCCCGCTCGGGCGCTTCCAGGCCAACGTCCTGCACGCCGGCACCGTCGCGGTGACCGGCCCCGAGGCGGCCGTGACCGTCAACGGCGAGCCCGTCCCGCAGTGGGAGTCCGTCGCGGTCCGGGAGGGCGACGTCATCGCGAGCGGGGTGGTCCGCGGACCCGGCTACCGGCTCTACCTCGCCGCCGCCGGCGGCATCGAGGTCCGTGACGCGTTCGGGTCCCGCTCGACCCACCTCGTCGCCGGTATCGGCGGGCTCGACGGCCGGGCGCTCGAACGCGCGGACGTCCTCGACGTGAACGTCGGCGCCGAACCCGGCCGTCCCCGGCGGCTCCCCGTCTCGCTGCGCCCCACCTACACGCGCAGCTGGGAGGTCGAGGTCATCCGCGGGCCGCACGCCGACCCCGACTTCCTCACCGCCGACGACATGGCGCACTTCCTCACCGCGACCTGGCGCTGCGACCTCAACTCCGACCGCGTGGCGGTCCGGCTCAACCCGCACCGGTTCCGGTGGGCCCGCGAGACGGGTGACGTCGCCGGCGGCCACCCGTCGAACGTCCTGGACAACAGCTACCCGCTGGGCGGGATCCTCGCCTACGGCGACGTGCTGACGATCCTGGGACCGGAGAGCAACTCCTCGGGCGGGTTCGCCGTGATCGCGACCGTGGCCCAGGCGGCGCTGTGGAAGGTCGGGCAGTTCCGCCCGGGCAAGGACACGGTCGTGTTCCGCGAGATCGACCTGGACCAAGCCGCGGCCCTGCACGACCACGTCGCCCGCGTCCTCGACCCGAGGCACGTCGACCGGACGTGACCCGCGGTCCCGGCGTCCCCCGTCTCAGGCGTCCGCACCGCCCTCCACCACGAACTGCACGCTGTGCACCGACTCGACGTGGCCGCGCGGCACGGCCAGGTGAGCGGGGTGCCGCAGGTACTCCCGGAAGTCCTCGGCGTCCGCGAACTCCGTGACGACCGCGTAGTCGGCGTTCGTCGGCCGCTCCCCCAGGTCGCGCCCCTGCCGGGTGCGGATCGGGAACGGGAGCTGGCCGGGCAGTGCCGCGAGCGCCGCGCGGAACGCCTCGATCTCGGCGGCGGTCGCGGAGTCGGTGAACCTCAGCGTGAGGCAGTGCAGCAGCATGTCGCCCTCCTGACGTCGGTGCGTGAGCCGCGGTGGACATTAGCGGTCGATGACTCCGGACACCAGCCGTTGCGCTGGTGAAAGCGTCACTGCGGTCGGTTCCGCAACCATGATGCCGTTAGTGCTCGTTGACAACGCCGCACCGGTCGACCTACTTTCAGTCCCCGACGCCCCTCCGCCGGAGCGCGTGTCCCCACGACCGAGAGGCCCGACGATGAAGCTGGGATGCTCGTTCGCCACGTCCCTGGAGACCCCCGAGCACATCCGCATCGCGGAGCAGCTCGGCTACGAGAGGGCGCTCTGCTACGACTCGCCCGCGCTCTACCCCGACGTCTGGATGGTGCTGGACCGGGCCGCGCGGCTGACCGAGCGGATCGTGCTCGGCCCCGGCGTCCTGATCCCGAGCCTGCGCCACCCGATGGTCACGGCCTCGGCCATCACCACCCTCGTCGACGCCGCCGGCCCGGACCGCGTGCTCGTGGGCGTCGGCAGCGGCTTCACCGGGCGCCTCGCCATGGGCCGGCCGCCCGTGCCGTGGGCGGAGGTCGAGCACTACACGCGGGTCGTGCAGGCCCTCCTGCGCGGCGAGCAGGTGGAGTGGGAGGGCGCGGTCATCCAGCTCATCCAGCCCGACGAGCGGTTCGGCCCGGCCCTGCCGGTCTCGGTGCCGTGGGCCGTCGCCGGTGAGGGCCCCAAGGGCACCCGCGTCGCGAGGGACCTCGGGGCGGACCTGTTCCGGATCACCGTCCCCGAACCGGACTTCGGCCGGCAGACGATGATGGTCATCGGCACCGTGCTCGACGACGGGGAGGACCCGGGATCCGAACGGGTGCTCGACGCGGCGGGTCACGCCGCCGCGCTCTACCTGCACTGGGCCGTCGAGCACGGCGTGATCGACGAGCTGCTCGGCGAGGGCGGGCACGTCTGGGCCGCGGCGTACGACGGCGTCCCCGAGAACGTCCGGCACATCGCCCTGCACGACCGCCACGTGGTCGGCGTCAACGACATCGACCGGCCCTTCGTCACCCGCGAGGTGATGGTCGGCTCCGGCGTCGCGCTCACCCGTGACCAGTGGCGGGACCGCCTCGCCGAGCTGGAGAAGGGCGGGTGCGAGCACGTCCACTTCCAGCCCGCCGGGCGCGACATCCCCCGCGAGCTCGAGGCGTTCGCCGCCGCCTACCACCGCTGACCCGAGGAGAACCGCGCATGGACGACCTGCAGCTCATCGAGTGGCACGAGGACGGCCCGATCGCCACCGCGTGGCTGGACCGGCCCCCGGTCAACGCCACCGACCACCAGCTCTACAGCGAGATCCGCACGTTCTTCCGCACCCTGCCCGACCGGCTCACCACGGCCCGGGTCGTCGTGCTCGCGGGGCGGGGCAAGCACTTCTGCGCGGGCAACGACCTCGCCGAGTTCCAGACGCTCGACCCGGACAACGCGCCGGAGCGGCTGCAGCTGGCCCGGGAGGCGTTCTGGGCGATCTACGACTCGCCCTACCCGGTCATCGCCGCGGTCCACGGGGTCGCCGTCGGGTCCGGCCTCGCGATCGCGGCCTCGTGCGACCTCGTCGTCGCCGCGGAGGGCGCCCGGTTCGCCACGCCCGAGGTCAACGTCGGGGTGCTGGGCGGCGCGAAGCACCTCTCCCGGCTGGTGCCCCAGGGGATGGTGCGGCTGATGCACTACACCGGCGACCTCTACCCCGCCGAGCAGCTCCTGCCCTACGGCGGGATCGTCGAGATCGTCCCGCCCGAGCAGCTGCTCGACGCGGCGCAGGAGCTGGCGCGGTCCATCGCCCGCCACAGCCCGGTCACGCTGCGCCTGGCCAAGCGCAGCCTCAACGGCATCGAGTACGCCGACCTCAAGTCCGGCTACGAGTTCGAGCAGGGCCTGACCCGCGAGCTGTCGGGCCACGCGGACTCGAAGGAGGCCGTCAACGCCTTCCTCGACCGCCGCACCCCCGTCTACACGGGACGGTGAGCGCCGTGACGCAGGAGTCCCCCGAGGCGTTCCGCGCCCGCGTCCGGTCCTGGCTCGCCGGTACCGAGATCCCCACGGTCCCCGCCGATCCCGACGGCCGGTTCGCCGTGCTGCGGCGGTGGCAGCGGACGCTGTTCGACGGCGGGTGGGCCGGGCTCGCCTGGTCCCGGGAGGCGGGCGGCCAGGCGCTCACCCACGCCCACCAGCTGGTCTTCGACGAGGAGCTCGTCCGCGCGCGGGCCCCGCAGCCCGTCGGCCTGATCGGGCTGGAGGTCGTCGGCCCGTCGATCGACCGCTACGGGACCGACCGGCAGCGCCGGGAGCTGCTCCCGCGGCTCCTGTCGGGCGACGACATCTGGTGCCAGGGCTTCTCCGAGCCCGAGGCCGGGTCCGACCTGGCCTCGCTCCGCACGCGGGCCGTGGTCGACGGCGACGACTTCGTGGTCTCCGGCCAGAAGATCTGGACGAGCTGGGCGCACGAGGCGCAGTGGTGCGCGCTGCTGGTCCGCACCGATCCCGCGGTGCGCAAGCAGGCCGGCATCAGCTACCTGCTCGTCGACATGGCGAGTCCCGGGATCACCACCCGGCCCATCCGGCAGATGACCGGCGACGAGGAGTTCTGCGAGGTCTTCCTCGACGAGGTGCGGGTGCCGCGGGGCAACCTGCTGGGCGGCCTGAACGACGGGTGGGCCATCGCCACGCACACGCTCGGCAGCGAGCGCTCGGGTGCCAACCTGCGCCGCCGCGTCGAGCTGGAGGTCGCCCTCGACGACGCCGTCGCCGCGCTGCGCGCGCACGGCGGGGTCGGCGACCGGGCGCGGGCCGCGGTCGGCCGGGCGCACGTCGCGATGCGCGTCCTCGACGCCCAGACGCGGCAGACCGCGGCCCGGCTCGTCGCCGGCGTCGGGCCGACGCCGGCCGACTCGGTCGACAAGCTCGTCCTCAACGACGTGGAGCAGACCGTCTTCGCCGAGATCGCCGGGCTGCTCGGCGCCCTGCGCGCGGTGCCGGGCGCGAGCCCGTCCGGACTGCGGTCGGGGCACTGGGCGCACGAGCACCTCTACTCCCGCGCCGCGTCCATCTACGGCGGGTCCGCGCAGGTCCAGCGCACCATCGTCGCCCAACGACTCCTGGAGCTCCCCCGTGGCTGAGCAGCACGAGTACGCCACCGCGGTGGACGACTACCTCACCCGCGCCTACGACGGCGACCGCCGCCGCGCGCTGCTCGACCACGGCGGCTGGGACCCGGGCCTCGCCGCCGAGGCGGCCGACCTGGGCTGGTACGCGCTCGCCGTGCCGGAGGACCGGGGCGGCCTCGGGGCGTCGCTGTCGGACCTCGGTGCGGTCTTCGAGCAGTACGGGCGGCACCTGGTGATCGGCCCGCAGCTGGAGAACAGCCTGCTCCCGGCCCTGGTGGAGGGCGTCGAGGCGGACGGGAAAGGGGTGCCGGCCGCGCTGGTCGACCCCGGTGCAGGTGACGGCTCGGGTGACCTCGGGACCGTCGCGCTGACCGGGGAGCGGCTCACCGGCAGCGTCGGCGCCGTCCGGTTCGCGGCGCAGGCGGACCGGTTCGTGGTGCTGGCCGGGGAGGCGGTCTGCCTGGTCGACGCGGTCGCACCGGGGGTGCACGTCGAGGCCCTCGACAGCGCCGACCCGGCGACGGCGTTCGCCCGCGTCGAGCTCGACGCGGTCGTCCCCGACCGGGTCCTCACCGGCGACGGGCGCGTCCCCGCATTGAGCGCCTGGGCCCGGCTGCTGCTCGCGTGCGAGCTCAGCGGTCTGGCCCGGGGCGCCCTGGAGCGCACCGTCGAGCACGTCGGGCAGCGCGAGCAGTTCGGCCGCCCCATCGGCAGCTTCCAGGCCGTGCAGCACATCGCCGCCGATATGCACGCGCGGTCGACGGGGCTGCACAACCTGTGCCTGGCCGCCGTCGCCGACGCCGCCGGGGCGTCGCCCGCCGAGCTGGACCTCCTCGCCTGGACCGCCAAGGCGCACGCCGCCGAGGCCGCGGTCGCGGTGTGCGAGGACGCGATCCAGCTGCACGGCGGCATGGGCTTCACCACCGAGAGCGACGTGAGCTGGTACTACCGGCGCGCCCTGGCGCTGCGCGGCTGGTACGGCGACGAGGTCGAGCTCCGGCAGCGGGTCGGGGCAGCCCTCCTGGACGGCGGGAGGCGGACGTGAAGGCGACGATGCCCGACGACGGGCGCACGCGTCGGAACACCGCGGCGGGGTACTGGACCGACGACCTCGTCGACGACCACCTGGCCGCGGCCGCCGGGCGCACACCGGCGGCCGTCGCGGTCGTCGACCGGGGCAGGCACTGGACCTACGCCGAGCTCGACGGCGCCGTGAACCGCTTCGCCTCGGCCCTGCGCGGGCGCGGCGTCGGGCCCGGCGACGTCGTGTCGTGGCTGCTCCCGAACCGGGCCGAGGCGATCGTCGTCCACCTCGCCGCCATCCGGCTCGGCGCCGTCAGCAACCCGATCATCCCGATCTACCGGCACCGCGAGACGGCGTTCATCCTCGCGCAGGCGGCATCGACGGTCGTCGTCGTCCCGCGGCTGTTCCGGGGGTTCGACTACCCCGCCATGGTCGACGAGATCCGGGCGGAGGTGCCGGCCCTGCGGACCGTCGTGGTCGTCGGCGCCGGCCCCGACGAGGGCCGGCTGCGCTTCGAGGACCTCCTCGAGGAGGGCCGCGCCGAGGGGGTCGACGCCCCGCGCACGGCCGCCGACATCGCGCTGCTGCTCTACACCTCCGGCACCACCTCCGCGCCGAAGGGCGTGCTGCACAGCCACTGGACCCTGGAGCACGAGAACCGCAGCATGATCGAGTTCTTCGGGCTCACCGCGGCCGACGTCGTGTTCATGCCCTCGCCGGTCGGCCACATCATCGGCGTCCTCTACGGCATGCAGCTCCCGTTCATGCTGGGCAGCACCGTCGTCCTGCTCGACGTCTGGGAGCCCGGGCGCGCGCTGGACCTCATCCAGGAGCACCGCTGCAGCTTCGTGGTAGCGGCGACGCCGTTCCTGCACGGGCTCGTCCACCACCCGTCGCTGCCCGAGCGCGACGTGAGCTCGCTGCGCGTGTTCGCCTGCGGCGGCGCCGACGTCCCGCCGGAGCTGGTCCGGGCGGCGACCACCGCGCTGGGGTGCACGGTCAGCCGGGGCTACGGCTCCACCGAGCACCCCACCGCGACGAGCAGCAACGCATCGGACCCCGTGGAGAAGCGCGCGCAGACCGACGGGCGCACCATCGGCGCGGCCGAGGTGCGGCTCTCGCCCGACGGCGAGCTCGAGGTGCGCGGGCCGGAGCTGTTCCTGGGCTACCTCGACGACGCGCTCAACGCCGACGCCTTCACCGGCGACGGCTGGTTCCGCACCGGCGACCTCGCCCGCATCGACGCCGACGGCTACGTGCAGATCGTCGGCCGGAAGAAGGACATCATCATCCGCGGCGGCGAGAACATCAGCGCCCGGGAGATCGAGGACCAACTCTTCGAGCACCCCGCGGTCGCGGACGTCGCCGTCGTGTCCTCGCCCGACCCGGTGCTGGGCGAGCGGGTCTGCGCGGTCGTCGTCCCCGCCGCCGGGGAGACCGTGACGCTGCCCGCGATCGTCGCCTGGCTGACGGAGCGGCGGACGACCCGCCAGAAGCTCCCCGAGCGCCTGATCCTGCTCGACGAGCTCCCCCGCAACCCCAGCGGCAAGGTCCAGAAGTTCCGGCTCCGCGAGCTCGCGCGAGCCTCCCTCACCCCCACGGAAGTGACGCGATGACGCAGCACACCCCGACCGGGTTCGCCTCCGGCCACCGGTTCCTCGAGTCCCTGCGCTGGCACGACGCCAGGCTCTGGGCCAGCGACTTCTTCAGCGGCAAGGTGCTGACCTTCGACGCGGACGGGCACGCCACGACCGTCACCGAGGTCCCGGGGGCGCCCTCGGGCCTCGGCTTCCTGCCCGACGGGTCGACGCTCGTGGTCTCGCAGGCCGACGCCACCGTGCAGCGGATCGGCGCCGACGGCGCCCTCAGCACCTACGCCGACTTCAGCGACATCGCCGGCGGCCCCGGCAACGACCTCCTCGTCACCGCCGCCGGGCACGCCTACGTCGGCAACTTCGGCTTCGCCGTCGGCACCGAGGACCCCCGGCCCACGGCGCTCGCGCACATCGACCCCGAGGGGAAGGTCCACCGCGTCGAGGGCGACGTCCTCTTCCCGAACGGCATGGCGCTCGCGCCCGGCGGGGTCCTGCTGCTGGCCGAGACGTTCCTGCACCGGATCACCGCCTTCGACGTCGCGGCCGACGGGTCGCTGTCGCGCCCGCGCGCCTGGGCCCAGCTCGCGGACGGCTTCATGCCCGACGGCATCGCGCTGGACGACGAGGGCGGCGTGTGGTTCGGCAACGCGCTCACCACGGGCGACGACGCCGGCTTCTACCGCGTCGTCGAGGGCGGCGAGCTCACCGACAAGGTCCCCGTCACCGGCGCGCAGGCGATCTCCTGCGCGTTCGGCGACGACGACCTCGGCACGCTCTACATGGCCTGCAACGCCACCACGCTGGAGGACTTCGTCCAGGGGCGGTCGACGGCCGTCGTCACCACCGCCCGGGTGGGGCGCACGGGCTCGCCCGCCGCCTGAGGTCCCGCCGTGGTCTCCCTCGCTAGGATGCCGGCGCAGGGCGAGAGGAGACCACGGCATGGACGCTGCCCCGGCAGGGTCGCTGCCCCCACCCCGCACCCGCCCCCGGCACCGCCGCGCCGAGATCGCCCGCAACGCGGGCGAGCTGTTCAGCGTCCGCGGCTTCCACGCCGTGCGCATGGACGACATCGCCGAGGCCAGCGGCATCACCGCCCGGGCGCTCTACCGCCACTACGACAACAAGCAGGCCCTCCTCGCGCACGTCGTGCGGGAGGACCAGCAGCACGTCATCGACGTCATCACCGAGCTGGGGGCGAAGCCGACGGGCGCGGACGACGTCGAGGCCCGCCTCGTGGCGCTCACCGCGGCCGCGCTCGACAGCCGCCGGCTGTCCCTGCTCTGGCAGCGCGAGGCCCGCCACCTGGCGGTCGACGACTTCCGCCTGGTCCGGCGGCGGACGCGGTGGATCGCCGAGCAGCTCGAGGAGCTCGTCGTGCGCGCCACGCGGGGCGACCTCGCCCCCGAGACTGCCGACATCCGCAGCTGGGTCACCGTCAGCATCATCTCCGGGCCCGGGTTCTACGACAGCGCGCTGCCCCACCCCCGCCTCACCCAGGAGCTGGCCGAGGCGAGCCAGCGGGTGATCGCCGCCCCCGCGGCCGTCGCACCGGACGGGCCGGTGTACGAGGCCGGCCGGGAGCCGAACGCGCGTCGCGAGCAGCTGCTGCACGTGGCGGCCCGCGAGTTCCGCGCCAAGGGCTTCGCCGGGGTCAGCATCGACGACATCGGCGCCGGGCTCGGCATCGTCGGCCCCGCCCTCTACCGGTACTTCGACACCAAGGCCGACATCCTCGTCGCCGCCGTCGGCCGCTTCCACGAGTGGCTCGCGCTGGAGGCGGACCGCGCCATGCGCACCCCCTGCCCCGACGAGGAGGTGCTCGGCCTGCTGGTCGAGGGCTACGTCCGCGTCGCCCGCGAGGCCACCGACCTGCTCGCCGTCTGGCTCACCGAGCGGCTCTACCTGCCCGACGCCGCCCGGGAGCGCATCGACCGCATCCAGGCCGACTACGTCGCGGAGTGGCAGCGCTGGCTCTCCGTCGCCCGGCCCGACCTGCCCGACGCCCTCGCGGCCACCCTGGTGAAGACGGCGAAGACCGCCGTCGACGACTGCGTGCGGATCCCCCACCTGCGCCGCTACCCGGTCCTCACCGCCGAGCTCACCCGCGCGGCCCGGGCCGTGCTCGGTCTCCCGGTGGCGTGACCGGCCGGGGTCACCCGGCGGGAACGGTGGGCTGCAGGACCGACTCGAGCAGCGCCTCGGCCCGCAGGTGCGCCCCGGCCCGGTACTCGGGGTCCCGGACCATGTCCACGAACGCCTGCCGGCTCGGGTAGCGCACGAGCGCGACCGTGTCCCAGGCCTGCCCCTCGTCGGCGACCAGCGCGCGTCCGCCGTCGCCGAGGTAGACGACCTCCAGGCCGTAGCGCTGGTGGACGCCCGCGCGGAGGTGCTCGACGTAGCGCCGGTAGCTCTCCCGCCCGCCGTCCGGCCGGAAGCGGAGCAGGTTCAGCATGACCACCGGACCCTCGGGAGCCTCCCCCGCGAGCGCGTCCAGGGCGGCCTCGTCGATCTCGATCATCGTCTCTCCTCGTTCCTCAGGTTCCGTCCCACCGTCACATACTTGCAGGTGTGCACGCAAGTACGATTGCTTTCCGGGTGGGGTGGAGGAGGATGGGCGGGTGACCCCCGGCCTGCTCGTCCAGCTCGTGCTGGCGACGTCCGTGCTCACCGTCGGCGTCATGCTGGCTGCGGTGGGGGCCCTGCTGCCCGGGGTGGCCTGCTGCCTCGGCGCCGGCGCCTGGCTCGTCCGGTCCCTGCGCCGCCTGTAGCGGAGCAGGCCCTCTGTCACGATCACCACGTCAGGTACTCGGCACGTACGGCCTTGATCGCCGAAACCGCACCACCACGGTCCCCCGCGGGACCCTCAGGTCACACTCCCGGCGATCACTGGCGGGTGATCGGCGAAACCGCACCGCCACGGTCCCGCCGACGTCCGTCACGGCGCACTCCCGGCGATCAAGGCCGGATGGTGCGGGGCGGGGCCGGCCCTGCCGCGGCCGCGCCGGCTGCGCCGACGACCCGGGCGTGGCCGGCGGTGATCACCGGGACCGCACCGCCACGGCCCCGCCGACGACCCTCACGGTGCCCTCCCCCGATCAAGGCCGGATGGTGCGGGGCGCAACCGGCCCTGCTGCGGCCACCCAAGCTGCGCCGACGACCCGGGCATCGCTGATCGCCGGGACCGCACCACCACGGCCCCACCAACGACCCCCACGTCACACTCCCGGCGACACCCGCCAGTGATCGTCGAAACCGCACCGCCACGGTCCCACCAACGACCCTGGCGGTGCACTCCCGCCGATCAAGGCCGGATGGTGCGGCGGCGGAGCCGGCCCCTGCTGCGGCCGCCCCGGCTGCGCTGCCCCGGCTGCCCTGCCCCGGCTGCGAGGACGGCCCGGGTGCGGCAGGCGGTGATCACCGGAACCGCACCGCCACGGCCCCTCCGACGACCCTCACGTCACACTCACGGCGATCACCCGCCAGTGATCGTCTAAACCGCACCGCCACGGTCCCTCCGACGACCCTCACGGTGCACTCCCAGCGATCAAGGCCGGATGGTGCGCGGAGCCGGCCCCTGCCGCAGCCGCCCTTGATCATCGCCGGCCGCACCTCACGGTCGTCACCACAGCCGTGAGGTGCGGCGGAGAGAGATCTCGACGCCCGTGATCGCCGAAACCGCACCACCACGATCCCGCCGACGACCCTGGCGGTGCACTCCTGGCGATCAAGGCGTGATGGTGCGGGGCGGAGCCGGTCCTGCTGCGGCCGCCCCGGCTGCGCCGACGACCCGGGCGTGGGTGATCGGCAGAACCGCACCACCACGGCCCCTCCGACGACCCCCACGTCACACTCCCGGCGATCACCCGGCGGTGATCGGCAGAACCGCACCGCCACCGCCCCTCCGACGACCCTCACGCCACACTCCCGGCGATCACCGAGGCCCCCCGCACCACCCAGCCTTGATCACCGCCCCCACAGTCCGCGCCGCAACCGCGAGGCGCAGCGCGGTCCCGGTCAGCGGTAGCCGGTCGTGTCGGCCGGACGCCCCGCGTCCTGCACCTCCACCACGTAGCGCCACGCGTCGGGGCGGGAACCGTCGACGTCGGTCAGGCCGTACTCGCGGGCCAGGTCACCGCTCGACGTGCTCGCCCCCTGCCAGCGGTCGCGCCCGGGATCGGCGGCCAGCGCCGCGATCCCGCGCCCGATCAGGCGCGTGGACTCCGAGATCGCGAAGTGCGGCTCCCGCACGCACGCGTCGCGCCAGTTCGCCTCGGTCACGCCGTACTCGTCGAGCATCAGCTCCGAGCGCAGCCAGCCCGGCGTGACGGCCACCGCGGTGGCTCCGAAGGGGCCCAGCTCGTGCGCCCAGCTCCGGGCCAGCCGGATGGGGGCGATCTTGGCCAGGTCGTAGAACACGTTCAGGCGGTAGTGCTCGGCGTTGTAGGCCGCCGTGCCGTCGGTGACCTCGACGACGAGCCCGCCGCGCTGCCGGATCAGCAGCGGGAACGCGTGGTGCGCGGTGACCAGGTGCGTGTCGACGGCCAGGCGCAGCAGGTGCAGGCCCCGGGCCAGGTCGTGCTCCCAGACCGGCACGTCCCACTCCGCCAGGAAGTCGCCCCCGAAGATGTCGTGGACGACGACGTCGAGCCGGCCGTGGTCGGCGTCGATCCGCGAAACCAACGCAGCGACCCGGGCGGGGTCCAGGTGGTCGGTGGGCACCGCGACGCCGACGCCGCCGGCAGCGGTGACGAGGTCGGCGGTGTCCTCGATCGTCTCCGCCCGCCCGTACTCCGACCGCTGCGCCCGAGTCGTGCGCCCGGTGCAGTACACCGTGGCCCCGGCCGCCCCGAGCTCCACCGCGATCCCCCGGCCCGCCCCGCGCGTGGCCCCCGCGACCAGCGCCACCCGCCCCCGCAACGCGTCCATGCCGCCATCGTGCGGGCCATCCCTGACAGGACCGGTCAACGATCGACGGGCACCGCGCCCGGGCGGCCGGACCCGCGACGACCGCTCAGCTCGACTCCTCCTCCCACACCAGCAGCAGCGCGCCCACGACGAACAGCTGCACGGGCAGCGCCAGGTCGGGCAGGTCGGCCTCGGCACCCGACACCAGCGCCACCCGCCGCACGACGCCGACCACCTCCCCGGACTCGACCACGTGCTGGGTGCGCCCGAACAGGTGCGGCCGGACGAACCGGTGGTGGCGGTCGTCGACCTGCAGCTCCCACTCGGTCGTGCCCACGCCCTGCGCGTGCGCGAGCTCCCGGCCCCCGGCGACCAGCACCCCGTCGTAGCCCATGAGGAAGCGACGCCTCATCCGGATCTCGTGCACCACCCCGTCCAGCACGAACTCCCCGGTCCGCCCCCAGGTCGACAGCACCAGCTCCACGGGCGCAGCCGCACCGGTGTCGTCGCGCACCTCGTAGCTCCGGCGGAAGAACCCCCGGCGGTCGGCGATCAGCACGGGGTCATCCGATCACGCGGGCCCGGGACCGCTCCCGGGTCCGTTCACCGACTTGTCATGACATGTTGTGGGTCGACGGGCCGTCCTCGTGCCACGCTGCGGGGATGAGCGCACCCGGTCCCGTCGCCGTCCGCTACGCCCGCTGGGACGGAGTGGGCCGGCCGTTCGTCGTCGTCCCCTCCACGACACCGGCCGTGCCCGGGCCCGGCGAGGTCCTCGTCCGGATCGACCTGGCGACGGTGTGCGGCAGCGACCTGCACTCCGTCACCGGCCGGCGCCCCTCCCCCGCGCCGGGGGTGCTCGGCCACGAGCAGGTCGGCACCGTCCTCGCCGTCGGCGAGGACCCGCCCACGTGCGTCGACGGATCGCCCGTGGTGCCGGGCCGGCGCGTGGTGTGGTCGGTGACGGCGGCGTGCGGCACGTGCGACCGGTGCGCGCGCGGGATGACCCAGAAGTGCCGGCGGCTGCGCAAGTACGGGCACGAGCCCCTCGACGGCGCGGCGCCGCTGACCGGCGGCTTCGCCACCCACTGCGTGCTGCTGCCCGGAACGGCGGTCGTGGGGGTGCCCCACGGCGTCCCGGACGTGGTGGCGAGCCCGGCGTCGTGCGCCACGGCGACGGTGGCCGCGGTGCTGCGCGCGGGCGGCGAGCTCGCGGGGCGGCGGGTGCTGGTGACCGGCGCGGGGATGCTCGGGGTCACGGCGGTGGCGATGGCCGCCGCGGCGGGCGCGCGGGTCGTCGCCGTCGACCCCGACGACCGCCGCCGCGCGCGGGCCCTGCGCTTCGGCGCGGACGAGGTGGCCGCCGACGCCGCGGGCGTCGAGCCGGTGGACGTCGCGATGGAGCTGTCCGGGGTGCCGTCCGCCGTGGCCGCCTGCCTGGGGGCCCTCGACACCGGAGGGGTCGCGGTGCTCGCCGGCTCGGTCTCCCCGGCCGACCCCGTCCCCCTCGACGCCGAGCGGCTGGTCCGCGGCCTGCACACCGTGGTGGGCGTGCACAACTACCGCGCCGGGGACCTGCAGGCCGCCATGGACTTCCTGGCCGCGCACCACCGCGACCACCCGTTCGCCGAGCTCGTGGGCGGCCGCTTCGCCCTCCACGAGCTCGACGCGGCGGTCCGGGCCGCGCGCGCCGGGACGGCTCCCCGGCAGGCGGTCGCGCCGGTCGGTTAGAGGCGGGTGACCGGGGCGCGCGAGCTGCGGGTGTTGGTGACGGTCACCGTGGCCACGTCGGAGCGGTAGCGGTCGTCGGACCACTCCAGCGGCCGGCCCGACGAGTCCGACGTCAGCCGCCGCTCCCGCAGCAGCGGCGTGCCCTCCGGGACCTCCAGCAGCGCGGCGTCGGTGGCGTCGGCGGGCACGGCGTCGAAGGTGTGGCGGGCCGCGTGCAGGTCGACGCCGCGCTCGATGAGCAGCGCGTAGATGGACCCGGCGTCGAGGTCGGCGTCGAGCAGCGGGCGCCCGACCGACTCGACGTAGGTCATCCGCTCGAGCATCGCCGGCCGCCCGTCGAGCAGCCGCAGGCGCAGCAGCTGCACCGCGGGGGTGTCGTCGTCGAGCTGGAGCGCCGCGGCGACCGACGGCTCGGGCCGGCGCAGCGCGATCTCCTGCAGCCGCTGCCCCGGGGTGTGGCCGGTCAGCTCGGCGCGCGTGGTGAACGACTGGAACGACTCGAACGGCTGCGCGGGCACGGAGTCGAGCACGACCGGGCGCTTGCCCTGCCCGCCACCGATCAGGCCCTCGTCGCGCAGCGCCGCCAGCGCCTGGCGCACCGGACCGCGGGACGCGCCGAACTCCCGGCACAGCTGCGTCTCCGACGGCAGCGCCTCCCCGACGCCGATCGCCCCGCTGCGGATCCGGTCGCGCAGCTCGGCGGCGACGGTCCGGTGCAGGGGCGCGGCCATGCACCTGACCCTACAAGTCGCGGTGTCGGCGACCGGGCCGGGACAGGCGCCGAGATGAACGGCAGATGACTTGTCAATACAAGCTCTTGTGGAGCGGGGACCGGCACTGCCACCGTTCCTCCCGTGACCCCCACCAGTGACCTGATCGTCGTCGGCGCCGGCATCGTCGGCCTGGCCCACGCCGTCGAGGCGGTCGCCCGCGGGCTGTCGGTCACCGTGGTCGAGCGCGACGAGCGCGCCGTCGGGGCGTCGGTGCGCAACTTCGGGCACGGCTGCGTCACGGCGCAGGTCGGCGAGGCGCTCGCGTTCGGCGAGCGCGCCCGCGGCACCTGGCTGCGGCTGGGGCGCGAGGCCGGGTTCGCGGCGCTGGAGACCGGCACCGTCGTGGTGGCCCGCGCGGCCGAGGAGCTCGCCGCCCTCGAGGAGCTGGCCACCGAGCGCGGCGCCGACGACGTGGTGCTGCTCGACGCGGCCGGTGTCGGCGCCCGGGTGCGGGTGCCGGGCGCGCTCGGCGGGGCGTTCCTGCCCCGTGACCTGCGGGTCGACCCGCGCGCGGCGGCCCCGGCGATCGCCGCGTGGCTGGCGGCGCAGCCGGGCGTCGCGTTCCGGTGGGCGACGCCGGTGCTCGGCGTCGCCGAGGGCGTGGTGCGGACCGGGCGCGGCGACCTGCACGCCGACCGCGTGGTCGTCTGCACCGGGCACGACCTGGACCGGCTGCTGCCGGAGGTGGCCGAGGACGCCGGTCTGCAGCGCTGCGTCCTGCAGATGCTGCAGGTCCGGGTGCCGGGCGTCCGACTGGACCCGGCCCTGCTCACGGGGAGCTCGATGCTGCGCTACCCGGCCCTGTCCCGCACGGCGGGCGCGCAGGCGCTGCGCCGGCGCTGGGAGTCCGAGCGGCCCGACCTGCTCGGCGCCGTCGTCAACCACATGATCACCCAGCGGCCCCCGGGGTCCGACGGCGCCGGCGACCTCGTCGTCGGTGACACCCACGCCTACGCCCGCACCCACCCGCCCTTCTCCGACGAGTCCCTCGACGACCTGCTGCTCGCCGAGACCCGGTCCCTGCTCGGGGTGCCGGCGTCGGGCGTGCGGGTCGTGCACCGCTGGCGGGGCGTCTACGCCTCCGCGGCGGGCGAGTTCCTCCGCGCACCGGTCGCACCGGGCGTCACGGCGGTGTCCGTGACCTCCGGCATCGGCATGACCACGGCCTTCGGCCTCGCCCCCTCCGTACTCGACTCCCTCTGACCGACCCCCTCTCCCGGAGACCCCCATGCGCATCCACCGCGCCGCACTGGCCCTCGCCCTGACCACCGCCGCCCTCACCGCCTGCGGCGCGCCGGCCGCCCCCGAGTCACCGACGTGCCCGGGCGGCGAGATCCGCTTCGGGGTCGAGCCGTTCGAGGACCCCGCCCGCCTCACGCCCGCCGCGCAGGTGCTCGCCGACGCGCTGTCGCGGTCACTGGACTGCCCCGTGGACCTGACGATCACCGACGACTACTCGGCCGAGGTCCTGGCCATGCAGAACGGCCGCCTCGACATCGCGATCTTCGGCCCGCTCGGCTACGTCTTCGCCAGCGACCGGGCGAAGGCCGAGCCGATCGCCTCCTTCGGCGACGCCGAGGGCCGGCTCTCCAGCTACACCGCCGGCATCTGGGTGCCGGCCGCCTCCGACCTCACCTCCATCGACCAGCTCCGCGGCCGCTCGCTCGCGCTGGGCTCGGTCGGGTCCACCTCCGGCGACGCCCTCCCCCGCCAGGCCCTGGCCGAGGCCGGCATCGCCGAGTCCGAGGTCCGGATCGACTACGCCGGCGGGCACCCGGAGGCGCTCCTCGCCCTCACCAACGGCGCGGTCGAGGCCGCGGAGATCAACTCCCAGCAGCTGGCCAGCGCCACCGAGGCCGGCTCCTTCGACCCGTCGGCGTACCGGCGGATCTGGACGTCGGACCCCATCCCGAACGACCCCATCACCGTGCGCGGCGACATGAACCCGGCCTTCAAGGCCGCCGTGACCGACGCCCTGCTGACCCTGCCGCCCGAGGCCGTCGGCGAGATCGGCGCCCTGCTCGACGTCTCCCCGCCCGGGCCGCTGGTCCCGGTCGACCGCTCCACCTACCAGCCCCTCTTCGACCTCGCCGCCACCCTCGGCCTGACCGAGGAGGACGTCTGATGCTCGCGCTCACCGGCACCACCGTGCGGTTCGGCGACCGCCAGGTCCTGCACGGCGTCGACGTGACCGTGGCCGAGGGCGAGCTGCTCGCCGTCCTCGGGGCCAACGGCTCGGGCAAGTCGACGCTGCTGCGCGCGGCCGCGGCGCTCGTGCCGGTGCACGCCGGCACCGTCACCGTCGACGGCCGGGCGCGCGGCCCCCTCGACGTCGCGCTGGTGTTCCAGAGGATCCACCTGGTCGGGCGGCGGTCCGTGCTCGACAACGTCTGCGCCGGTGCGCTGGGCCGCCTGCCACTGCGCGCGTCGCTCGTGCCCGCGCTGTTCCCGCGGGCCGTGCGCGAGGAGGCGATGGGCTGCCTGGACCGCGTCGGGCTCGCCGATCGCGCCCACGACCGCGCCGGGTCGCTGTCGGGCGGCCAGCAGCAGCGGGTCGCCGTGGCGCGGGCGCTGTGCCAGCGCTCGCGGGTCGTACTCGCCGACGAGCCCGTGTCCGCGCTCGACCCGGCCGCCGCCGAGCAGGTGCTCGCCCTGCTGGCCGAGCTCGCGCACGTCGAACGGCTGGCGGTGCTCGCCGTGCTGCACCAGCCCGACCTGGCCCGCCGCCACGCCGACCGCCTCGTCGGTCTCCGCGACGGCCGGGTCGTCCTCGACGGCGCCCCCGCCGCGATCGGCTCCGCCGCCGTCGACGCCCTCTACCCCGGGACGCCCGCACTGGAGGCCGTGTCATGACCCTGCTCGACCCGCGGGTCCGCCGCCTCCCGGTCCCCGCCCGCCGTCACCGCCCCCGGGCGGTCGTCCTCGGCTGGGCCGTCGCCGCCGTCGTGGTCGCCGCGCACGTCGTCGCCTGGAACGCCACCGAGGTGTCGTTCGGCGCGCTGGTCGACGGGTGGCGCGGCATGGCCGAGTTCCTCGCCGAGGCGATCCCGCCCGACCTCGCGTGGGACGTGCTCGGGCCCAGCCTGGAGGGCGCGCTCGTCACGCTCTGGATCGGGCTGCTCGGCACGACGCTGTCCGTGCCGCTGTCGCTGGCGGGGGCCCTGCTCGCCGCGCGCGGCACCGCGCCCGCCTGGGCCTACCAGCCGGCGCGCTGGCTCCTGTCGTTCCTGCGCGCCGTGCCGGACGTGGTCTTCGCGCTGGTCTTCGTCACGGCCGTCGGGCTCGGGCCGTTCCCCGGCGTGCTGGCGATCGTCTGCCACAACGTCGGCGTGATGGGGAAGCTGTGGGCCGAGGCGCTGGAGGACGCCGACCCCGGGCCGCCGCAGGCGCTGCGGTCGGCGGGCGCCGGGCGCATCCAGGTCGCGGCGCACGCGCTGCTGCCGACCGTCACACCGCAGTTCGTCGGGCTGCTGCTCTACCGCTTCGACGTCAACGTCCGGTCCTCGCTCGTGCTCGGACTCGTCGGCGCGGGCGGCATCGGCTTCCTGATCAACCAGTCCATCCAGCTGTTCCAGTTCGACGAGATGCTCACCCACATCCTCGTGGTGCTCGTGCTCATCGTCGCCGTCGACCAGCTCTCGGCGCTCGTGCGCCGCCTTCTCGGGAGTGCAGCATGATCGAGCTCGTCGCCCTGGACATCGCCGGCACGACCGTCGACGAGGGCGGCGCCGTCTACGCCGTCCTCACCGACGTCGTGCGCGACCACGGGGCCCCCGGCACCGACGCCGAGATCCGCACCTGGATGGGCGCCGACAAGCGCGAGGCCCTGCGCGCCCTGCTCGCCGACCCCGGCCCCGACGTCGTGGAGGCGGCGCACGCGGAGTTCGTCGCCCGCCTCACCGCCCGCTACCGCGACACCCCGCCCGTCCCGATGGCCGGCGTCCCGGAGGCGTTCGCGGCGCTGCGGGCCGCCGGGGTGCGCATCGCGCTGACCACCGGTTTCGACCGGCAGGTCACCGACCCCCTGCTGGAGGCGCTGGGGTGGAGCGTGGGCGACCCGCTCGACGCCGTCGTGTGCGCCTCCGAGGTCGCGGGGGGACGGCCGCAGCCGCACATGGTCCGGCGCGCCATGGAGCTCACCGGCGTCACCGAGCCCGCCCGCGTCCTCGTGGGCGGCGACACCGTGCTCGACGTCCGTGCCGGTCACGCGGCCGGGGCCGGCCTCGTGGTCGGCGTGCTCACCGGCGGCCAGACCCGTGCGGAACTCGCCGCCGAGCACCCGACGGAGATCGTCGACGGCGTCGCCGACCTCCCCGCCCTGATCGGGCTCGGAGCGGGCGCGGTCTGAGCCCGGCCGCTCCTCGACGCCGCAGGACTCAGCCCGGCGACGTCACCCGCGCCACGAGCTCCACCGCCGCCCGCCGCGGCAGGAACCGGTGCAGGTTCGTGGTGAGCGCGTTCTGCCGGCCCGAGACCACGCTCGGCGGGACGCGGCGGCGGCCGAGCGCCCGCAGCGCGGTGTCGACGACCTGCTCGGGGGTCTGCATCGTCGTCCGCCCGCCCGCCGCTCCCTCGCCGGCGACGTCCAGGAACTCCGTGCCCGTCAGCCCCGGGGACAGGCACAGCACCCGCAGCCGCGTGCCGCGTGACTCGTGCCAGAGCGCCTCGGTGAAGCTCAGGACGAAGGCCTTGGTCGCCGCGTAGACGGCGAGGTCCGGGATCGGCTGGTACGCGGCGACGCTCGCGACGTTGACCAGGTAGCCGTCGGCCTCGCGCAGCGCGGGCAGGAAGGCCCGGCTGAGCCCGACGAGCGTCCCGACGTTGAGGGTGACCATGTCCTGCAGCCGGGCCGGGTCCTGCTCGTGGACCCGGCCGCTGTCGCCGAAGCCGGCGTTGTTGACCAGCGACGTGACACCGATCCCGCGGCGCTGGACCTCGGCGTGCACCTCCTCCGCGGCCCCGGGCCGGCTGAGGTCCGCCGGCAGGACCTCGACCTTCACGCCGTGCGCGGCCGTCAGCTCCGCGGCGAGGGCCTCCAGCCGCTCGGCCCGGCGGGCGACGAGCACGAGCCCGGAGCCGCGGCGGGCGAGCTCACGGGCGAACGCGGTGCCGATACCGGAGCTGGCGCCGGTGACGAGCGTGGTCTGACTGCGGTGGTCGATACGACTCATGCTGTGCACTGTATGCCAGCCTGGCACTGAGTGCCAGCATGGCATCGTGCGCTAAGGTGGCCCCGTGAGCCAGCCGCTGTGGGAGCGCACCCGCCGCACCGTGCGCGACGACATCGCCGTGACCGCGATGGACCTCTTCCTCTCCCGCGGGTTCGAGGCCACGACGATGGACGAGATCGCGGCAGGCGCCGGGGTCTCCCGCCGCTCGCTGTTCCGCTACTTCGGTACGAAGGAGGACATCGTCCTGCGCACGCTCGCCGGCACCGGCGAGGCGATCCGGGACGCGCTGCGCGCCCGGCCGGCCGACGAGGCGCCGTGGGAGGCCCTGCAGGCGGTGGCCGGTTCGCTGGCGACGGACGGGTCGTGGAGCTCGGAGCGCGAGCTCGCGATCGGCCGGATCTGCCTGGAGACGGCGTCACTGCGGGCGCGGCGGGCGGAGAAGCACCAGGGTTGGGCCGACCTGCTCGTCCCCGAGCTGGCCGTCCGCCCGGCGTCGGCACCGGTGGGCGAGTCCGCGGCGCAGGCGATCCTCACCGCCGCCCTGGCCTGCCTCGACCTCGCGACGGACCGCTGGGTCGCCGGAGCGGGCGCGGACGACCTCCCCGCCCTGTTCGCCGAGGCCGTGGCGGCCGTGCGCGCCTGAGCGGCAGGGCCGGCCCGGGCGGAGCGCGGCCTGCCTACAGGTCCACCTCGCTGTTGTGGCGCCGGTAGATCTCGGTCAGCGCGGCCGGGTCGGGCGGACCCGCGGCCGGAAGGGCCGCGCCGATCTCCTCCATGAAGGTCAGGGCGTCCGCCGGGCTCCAGACCCCGAGGACGCGGACCGGGTCGTCGGTGGGGTTGGCGAACGTGTGCCGCACCCCGCGCGGAGCCAGGATGAGGGTGCCTGCGGGTGCAGGTTCGGGATCCGCCCTGCCCTTCGTCATGGTGAGGGCTCCGCTGAGGACGTAGATCGCCTCGTCGAAGCCGTGGTGGACGTGCGCCGGCGGTCCGGCGAACCGCGGTGGGACGGTCAGCTCGCAGATCGCGAGTCCCGCGCACTCGCCGAGCACGCGGATGACGTCCCCGGCGTAGGGGATGAGCCTCGTGGGCCCGGCTGCGTCAGGCTGCATGGGGAGAGCGTGGGGGTGCGGCCCGACGAGGACAAGAGCGACAACGCCGGCCGTGTCAGGCCGGAGTCCCGCTGAGCCGGTGGGCGATGTCGGCCCGCAGCGCCTTCTTGTCGATCTTCCCGACCTTCGTGGCGGCCAGCTCGTCCACCAGGACGAGGTGCTCGGGCAGCTTGAAGCGCGCGACGCCGAGGGCGTCCATCGCGTCGCGGACTTCCTGGAGCGTCACGGTCGTACCCGGCCGGGGCACGACGTAGAGGCAGACGCGCTCCCCCAGCTGCGGGTCGGGCATGGCCACCGCGGCCACCTGCGCCACCGCGGGCAGCTGGTAGACCAGGTTCTCGACCTCCTCGGCCGAGATCTTCTCCCCGCCCCGGTTGATCATGTCCTTGTCACGGCCCTCGACGACCAGGTTGCCCTCGGGCGTGCGCCGGCAGATGTCGCCGGAGCGGTACCAGCCGTCGTCGGTGAAGGCGCGGGCGTTCTGCTCGGCGGCCCGGTAGTAGCCCCGCGGCGTGTAGGGGCCGCGGGTCAGGAGCGAGCCGGGCTCGCCGTCGGGGACGTCGCGGTCGAGCTCGTCGACGAGCCGGACCTCGTCCGCCGGGCTCATCGGGCGTCCCTGGGTGGTGCAGACGACCTCGTCGGGGTCGTCGAGGCGGGTGTAGTTGAGCAGACCCTCGGCCATGCCGAACACCTGCTGCAGCCGGCACCCGAGCACCGGCGCGACCCTGCGGGCCAGCTCGTCGGCCAGCCGGGCACCGCCGACCTGCAGCACGCGGAGCGACGCGAGGTCGCCCGCGCCGTGCTCGGCGGCGTGGTCGAGCCAGCGGCCCGCGACGGCGGGGACCACCGCGGTGTGCGTGACGCCCTCGTCCCGGACCGCCGCGAAGGCGCGGACGGGCTCGGGCGAGGGCAGCGTCACGACCGTGCCGCCCGCCAGCAGCGTCCCGAGGATGCCGGGGCAGGCCAGCGGGAAGTTGTGCCCCGCGGGCAGGCTGACCAGGTAGACGGTCTCCCCGTCGACGCCGGTCACCTCCGCGCTGCGGCGGGCGTTGTAGGCGTAGTCGTCGTGGGTGCGGGCGATCAGCTTCGGCAGGCCGGTCGTGCCGCCGGAGAGCAGGAAGACGGCCACGTCGCGGCTGCCGGGGGCGAGGGCGTCGAGCCGGGCCCGGTCCGCCGCCGGCTCGCCGGGGCTGCAGAGCCGCCGCAGGTCGGTGCTGCCGGGGGCGACGTCGTCGCCGGCGACGAGCACGTGCCACGGGCCGCCGGTGACCTCGCGGACGTCGTCGGCGAGGTCGTGGGCGAGCACCTGGTGGTCGAAGTCGCGCATCCGGTCGGGCACCGCGATCGCGGTGGCCTCGGCGTGCCGGGCCAGGTAGGCCAGCTCGGTGCGGCGGTGCGCGGGCAGCGCCATGACCGGCACGATCCCGGCGCGCAGGCAGGCCAGGGTGAGGACGACGAACTCCCACCCGTTGCCCAGCTGCACCACGATCCGCTCCCCCGGGGCCATCCCGAGGTCGAGCAGGCGGGCGGCCGCGGCGTCGGCGCGGTCGGCGAGCTCGCCGTGGGTCAGCCGCACGCCGGCGGCGACGTCGACCAGGGCCGGGGCGTCCGGGTGCCCGCCCGCGACCTGCCGCAGCGCGGTGCCGAGCGGGACCCCGAGCCAGTAGCCCCGGGCGACGTAGTCCTCGACGAGGTCGGCGGGCCACCCGACGGTGTGGTCGCGGATGGGGCTGGGCATCATCGGTCTCCCTCGGTGGTCACGCCGGTACCCCGACGAGGTCGGCCCGGCCGGACAGGACCGTGGTGACCGCGCGGTCCCGCAGGCCCTCCTCCCCGTCGACGTCCACCAGCAGCGCGGGCAGCCGCTCGTGCATCCGGGCCTGCTCGCAGACCAGGGTGCGGGTCAGCGCCGTGCCGCCGTGCACCGCGACGAGCACCGGCGCCCGCTCCCCGAGCGCGGCCCAACCGTGCAGCCGGTCGAACACCCCCGGGAGCCCGGCCTCACCCGCGGGGGCTTCGACGCGGGCGGCCCAGGCACCGGGCTGCTGCGGCCCGTCGGCGAACGGGAGCCCGCCCGCCACCGCGGTCGGCGACACGCTCACCAGCCGCCCCGGCGTCGACCAGCCCCCGCGCTCGAACGGGGTCTCCAGCGGCTCCGCGCCGTGGGCGTCGACCCAGCCGCGGTGGCTGGCCGCGACGAAGTCCGGGGCGCGCCGGGCCAGGCGCGCGTCGGAGATGCTGCGGGACAGGAAGTGGTAGGCGAACTGCCACGGCTCGAACTCGTCGTGGTAGCGCCCGAAGTGCTCCCACCAGGCCAGACTGGGCCGCGCGGAGTCCTGGATCTTGCGCACGGACGGCTGCGCGGCCTCCTCGTAGGCGGCGAGTGCCGCACCGAGGTCGTCGGGCGACGCGGCGAGCGCGCGGGAGAGCGCGACCGCGTCCTCCATCGCCATCTTCGTGCCGGACCCGACCGAGAAGTGGGCGGTGTGCACGGCGTCGCCGAGCAGCGCGACCGGGCGCGGCGCCAGGCTGTGCCAGCGCTGCGTGCGGCGGGTGCGGAAGTTGCCCCAGCGCGAGTTGTTGGTGAGCAGCCGCCTCCCGTCGATCTGGTCGGCGAACAGCTTCTCCAGGTAGTCCTTCGTGACCAGGTCGCTGACGCCCGGCGGCTGCGTGACGTCGAACTCGTCGAGCCCGGCGCGCCGCCACGACGCCTCGTCGGTCTCCACGATGAACGTCGACACCCCCTCGGAGATGGGGTAGCCGTGCACCGCGAACACGCCGTCCGGGCTGCGCTCGTGCACGAACGTCAGCCCGTCGAAGAGGTAGTCGGTGCCGAACCAGACGAACTTGGCCGTCGCGGTCTCCACCTCGACGCCGAGATCGGCGTCGAGCTGCTCGCGGATCGTCGAGCTGCTGCCGTCGGCGGCCACGACGAGGTCGTAGCCGGCGAGGTCGTCCAGGGTGACCTCGGCGGAGAACCGCAGCTCGGCGCCGACGTCGCGGGCGCGGGCCTGCATCAGCGCGAGCAGGGTCGTGCGCACGACCGAGGCCATGCCGTTGCCGCCGCAGCGGATCCGCTCGCCCTTGAGCCGCACCTCGATGTCGTCCCAGTGCCGGCCGTGCTCGGTGAGCGCCTGGCGCAGCACCGGGTCGGCGTCGTGGATCCCGGCCAGCGTCCGGTCGGAGAACACGACCCCGAAGCCGAACGTGTCGTCGGCCTTGTTGCGCTCGAACACGGTGACCTCGACGGACGGGTCGGCCCGCCTCATCAGGAGGGCGAAGAACAGCCCACCGGGTCCGCCCCCGACCACGGCGATGCGCATGCCTCAGTCGCCCTTCACGAGGGTGTTGCGCAGCTCGCCGACGCCCTCGATCCGGGTGACCAGCTCCGACCCCTCGACGAGGTAGCGCGGGGGCTTCCGGGCGTGCCCGACCCCGCCCGGGGTGCCGGTGGCGATGACGTCGCCCGGGACCAGGGTGATGATCTGCGAGATGTAGGCGACCAGGTCGGCGGGTCCGAACACCAGGTCCGACGTGTCGGCCTTCTGCACCACGTCGCCGTCGACCTCGCAGGTGATCTCCCCCGGCGCCCCCTCGTCGACGACGAGCCACGGGCCGACGGGCGTGCTGCGCTCGAACGTCTTGCCCTGCAACCACTCCACCGACCGGTACTGGAAGTCGCGCGCGGTGACGTCGTTGACGACCGTGTAGCCGGCGATGGCCGCGGCCGCCTGCTCCGGGGTGGCGTGCCGGACCTCCGCGCCGACGACGACGCCGAGCTCGGCCTCCCAGTCGACCTGCTCGGAGCCCGCCGGCAGCTCCACCGGGTCGTGCGCACCGACCAGGGCGCGGGCGAACTTCGCGAACAGCGCCGGGTGCTCCGGGAGCTCGCGCCCCATCTCCAGGATGTGCGAGCGGTAGTTCAGCCCGACGCAGAACACCTTCTCCGGGCGCGGGACGAGGGTGGCGTAGTCGAGTCCGGCCAGGTCGTGGCGGGTGCCCGACGCCGACTCCGCCGCGCTGCGCCAGTCCGGGCGGGCCAGGAACGCGCCGAGGTCGACGGCACCGAGCTCGACCGCGCCGTCGGCGTCGATCCGGACGGCCGCCGTGCCGCCGGCGGTGCGGATGGTCGCGAGCCTCACGGACGGTCCTCCCGGGCGGTGCGGGCGAGACCCAGGGCCTCGAGGACGGGGGCGTCGGAGAACGCGAACGCGTCGAGCCCGCCGGGGCCGGCGTCGAACGCGAGCCCGGCCCAGGACGGCACGCAGAACAGGTCGCCCCTGCCGATCTCGTAGCGCTCCTCGCCGACGGTGACCACGCCGGAGCCCTCGAAGACCTGCCAGACCGACGAGCCGGCGGTGCGGGTCAGCGCGGTCGAGGTCCCGGCGCGCAGACGGTGCATCTCGCAGCGCATCGTCGACAGGCAGTCCCGCGCGGTCGCCGGGTTGGTGAACCGGACGACGGCGTGCCCGGGCTCGACGACGCCGGGGTGCCCCTCGGCCTCCAGCTCGAGCTGCGCGGTCAGGGCGGCGTCGGTGTGCTCCCAGCGGTAGGCCATCAGCGGCGACGCCGCCGGCGCCGGTGCCCCGACGGGCGTGAGCCCCGGGTGGGCCCACAGGCGCTCGTTGCGCGAGACCGCCGGGGTCTCCGTGGTGGCCAGCACCTCCGGGCCGAACTCGAAGAAGCCGGCGTCGATCGTGCGGACCAGCGGGATGTCGAGGCCGTCGATCCAGGCCATCGGGTGGTCGGTCGTGTTGTGGTGCTCGTGGAAGTGCATGCCCGGGGTGAGCAGCAGGTCACCGCGGCGCATCGCTATCGCGTCGACCCCCCCGCCCGAGCCCTCGACGTTGGTCCAGACGCCCTCGCCCTCGACGACGAACCGGAACGCGGTCTGGGTGTGCCGGTGCGCGGGCGCCTGCTCGCGCGGGCCCAGGTACTGGATCGCCGCCCACAGCGTGGGGGTGGCGTAGGCGGTGCCGGGCAGACCGGGGTTGGCCAGCGCGATCGCGCGACGCTCGCCCCCACGTCCGACGGGCACCAGCTCCCCGGCCTTCTCGGCCAGCGGCAGCAGCGTGGACCAGCGCCAGAGGAACGGCACCGAGTCCGGGCGCGGGGTGACGGGCATGAGCCCGCCGATCTGGGTCCACAGGGGCTTCATGTGGGCGGCGTCGAACGCGGCGTACAGCGCGTCGAGCTGCTCCTGCTCCTCGGCGGTCGGATCGTCGTGGACGGCGGTCATGCCACGGCCTCCTTCTGGTCAGGGCCGGCACCAGCACGCACGGGATCCTCCTCGTCGAGAGCTGAGGAGGCCACCGTACAACGCTTCTTCGACGACCGTCCATCGGACGAAACTTATCCGGGGGCGCAGCCGGGCGCGCACGCGCGCGAACGGCCCCCTCGTCCGGTCCCGTTGGACGAGGGGGCCGTTCGCCCGGGATCAGCCGACCGCGCGGGGGAAGCCCTCGAGCCGGGTGAGCATGGCCACCGCGGCGTTCTGGGTCTCCCGGCGGTGCTCGCTCAGCACCCGCAGGCACAGGACGCGGTCGTGGGCGGCGAGGGCGTCGATGAGCTGCTCGTGCTGCTCGACCGCGATCGCGCTGTCGGTGGACGTCACGTGCATGAGCCGGTAGGGCTCGGAGAGCGTCCAGAACCGCTCGGCCTCGGCCAGGTACATGTCGAGCGTGGAGAGCGCGAAGATCTTCTGGTGCAGCTCGCGGTTGAGCCGGTTGACTGCCGCCGGGTCACCGGTGCGAGCGGCCCGACCCATGGCGGCGTTGATCTCGCGGAGACCGGCGACCTGCTCCGGGTCGGGCCACCGCACGGTCCGGATGAGCTCGGTCTCGAGGAACTCCAGCATGCTGTGGATCTGCCGCAGGTGGTCGACGCTCAGCCGGGCCACGGAGTAGCCCTGGTGCGGGCGGTGCGTCAGCAGCCCCTCGGTGGTGAGGACCCGCAGCGCCTCCCGCAGGGGCACCCTGCTGATGCCCAGCCGCCGGGCCATGTCCTCCTGGCGGATCTGCTCGCCGGGCACGAGCTCGCCCTCGAGGATCTGCGCGCGGAGCCGGTCGAGGACGGAGGCCACGCTGCGCTGGGCAGGTGCGGCCGGCGGTCGTTCCGGGTCGACTGCCACGGATCGAACCTCCTCCGCCTGCGTCCGACCGCCGGAATGTAGCAGTGCGGGGCGCCGGGACCGGGGTCCGGCGCTCACGGCAGCCCGTAGATCGACAGCGTCGACTCCCCCGCCCGCAGGCGGTCGATGTACCCCTGCTCGGCCGCGTCCCGGGCCGCCGAGACCGCCCGGACCTCGTCGGCCCGCCCGGCGGGGACGCACACGACGCCGTCCCCGTCGGCGACGACGAGGTCCCCGGGCCCGACCTCGACGTCGCCGATCGTCACCGGCGCGCCGAGCTGCCCGTCGCCGTGCGGGTCCTTGCCGGTGCCCCGGACGCAGACCCGCTCCGCGAAGACGGGCCAGCCCAGGGCGCCGAGGCGGGCGGCGTCGCGCACGCCGCCGTGGAGGACCAGGCCCGCGAGCCCGCGGGCGAGTGCGGCCTCGGCGAGCACCTCGCCGAAGTACCCGTGCTCGAACCCGCCGCCGCAGTCGACGACGAGGACGTCCCCCGGGCTCGCCGCGAGGACCGCGCGGTGCAGCCAGAGGTTGTCCCCCGCCGGCATGCGGACGGGAAACGCGGGCCCCTCGACGTGCATGTCGGGGTGCACCGGCTTGATCGCCGACGGCAGCGCCCCGATCCGGCCCGCCGCCTCGTGCACGGTGGCCGAGCCGAGCGTCGCGGTGGCCCTCACGAGGCGCCCTGGTGCTGCAGGTCGTGGTAGCGGTGCTCCCGGCGCGCGTCGCGCAGGGACGCCCCGCCCTCGACCGCCCGGCGGATGGCCTCCTCCGCCCGCTCGATCTCCTCGGCGGCCCGCAGCACCTCCTCGATCCGGGCCGCGGGCACCGCCACGAGGCCGTCGCCGTCACCGAGCAGCAGGTCACCGGGCTCGATCCGCACCCCGCCGACCGACACCGGCACCTGCGTGGCCTCCACGCGCACGCGGTCCTTTCCGGTGCGCATCCAGTTGCCCCGGGCGAAGACCGGGTAGCCGAGGCCGACGCTCCGGTCGACGTCGCGGCAGACGCCGTCGATCACGGTGCCCGCCACCCCGCGCCGGTGCGCGGTGGTGGTGAGCAGGTCTCCCCACACGGTGGCGTCGAGGCGGCCCTGGTTGTCGAGCACGACCACGTCACCGGGGCCGAGGTCGTCGACGTAGTCGCCGACGGTCCCCCGGTCCTCCCCGACCGGCCCGTAGCGCAGGGTCCAGGCGCGCCCGGCGAGCCGGAACGCCCGGTCCAGCGGGGCGATGCCCAGCGCCTGGCCGCGGATGCCGAGCTTGTCCAGGGCGTCGGAGACGCCGGAGGTCGACAGCCCCGACAGCCGGGCGAGATCGGGTGCCGGCTGGTCAGCGGTCGGCATCGGTGAGCTCCTCGTAGGTCGTGCCCATGACGTCGGAGACGGGGGTGCCCGCCTCGATCGCGCGGGCCATGGCGGCTTCGGTGGCGGCGATCCGCTCGGCGGTCGCGAGGACCTCGTCCGCGCGGCCGGCCGGGACCACGACCACCCCGCCGGAGTCGGCGAGGACGAGGTCGCCGGGCGCGACGCGGACGCCGTCCACGTCGACCGGCACGTCCCAGGCGTGCTCGACGGCGCGGGTACGGGCCGTCACCGGGGTGGCGGCCCGCGCGTGGACCGGCAGCCCCGCCGCCGCGGCCTCGGCCAGGTCCCGGGCGGCGCCGTCGACGAGCACGCCCTCGATCCCCCGCGCCGCCGCGGCCCGGGAGAGGAGCCCTCCCCATCCGGCGCAGTCGGTCCGGCCCTGGTGGGCGACGACGACGACCCGGCCGGGACCGGACGCGTCGACCGCGGCGGTGCCGAGGTGGCGCCGCGGGAGCGCGCCGGTCGAATCCGGCGGACCGAGCAGGACGGTCACGGCCCGCCCCGCGAACGAGCGGGGTGCGGCGAGCGGGTGGAGCCCGGTGACGACGCCGCGGATCCCGTGGCGGTCCAGCGCGTCGGACACCGCGCAGGCGTCCACGGCGGCGAGGCGTGCGACGAGGTCGCTCACGACGCCCCCTGGTGGGCCTTCAAGCCGGGGAACACCGTGCGCGCGTTGTCCTCGAACACCGCCTGCCGCTCGCCGGCGGAGAGGAAGTCGAACCCCTCGATCACCGGCCTGATGTCGTCGAAGTCGCGCCCGGTCGCGGGGTTCGGCGCGCTGCCGCTGCCGGGCTTCTCGGTGCCGAAGAGCACGCGGTCGGCGCCGACGGTGCGCAGCAGCAGCTCCAGCGACAGCGGGTGGTGCAGCACCGAGTCGAACCAGAAGCGGCGCAGGGAGGTCTCGAACCGCTCGGCGTCCGGTCCCCCACCGAGCCCCGGGTGCAGCGCGTCGGCCTGCCAGCGACCGATCTGGTAGGGCACCGAGCCGCCGCCGTGGGAGATCATCACCCGCAGCGAGGGGAAGTCGGTGAACACCGCGCTGCGCAGCATCGCGAGGACCGCGATCGACTCCTCGGTGACGAAGTGCTCGGAGTAGGTCTCGCGCTCGGAGTAGCACCCGGCGGAGTGGACGTGGATCGGCAGGTCGCGCTCGACGAGCCGCTCGAACAGCGGGTACCAGTACCGGTCGCCCAGCGCCGGGGTGGTGCCGCGCCCCTCGTGCAGGTCGGGGTTGACCAGGACGCCGACGAAGCCCAGGTCGACGAGCCGGTCGAGCTCGGCGAACCCGGCGGACACGGGCTCGTCCGCGGCCAGCGGCAGCGCACCGACGCCGGCGAACCGGGTGGGGTGCAGCGCCACGGTGCGGGCGATCGTGTCGTTGTTGGCCCGGACCCACGGGTCGAGCATGCGGGCGGGCCGCATGGAGCTGCCGAGGTGGAACGGGCGCGGCGACAGCAGCTGGAGGTCGGTGCCGACCGCGTCCATGGTCGTCACGTTGCCCGCGGCGGCCTCGGCCAGAGCGTCGTCGGAGATCTTCGGCGTGCCGCCGTGGTACCCGCCGTCGGCGAGCAGCAGGGCCCGGAAGGCGTAGAGCGAGTCGGGCGCGACGAGGTGCGCGTGTGCGTCGATGATCATGGTTTCAGCCCTCTCCCAGCACGGCGGTGATCTCGAGCTGGATCTGCAGCGGGTCGGCGAGGTCGGTGCGGAGCGTGTGCCGGGCGGGCCGGCTGGCGGCGTCGGGGAACATCCGGAGCCAGTGCTCGTCGACGACGGGCCGGATCGCCTTGTCGCGCACGAAGACCGTGCACTTCACGACGTCGTCGGGAGAGCCGCCTGCGGCGTCGAGGATGCGCCGGGCGTTCGCGAACACGAGTCCGACCTGCCGGTCGACCTCCGGCGGCACCGTGCCGCTGTCCGGGTCGAGCGGCGAGATGCCGCCCGAGACGAGCACGTTGCCGACCACGCTGGCCGCCGGGATGGGCAGGCCGCCGTGGTGCAGTCCGGGCACGTCGATGGATCGTCGGGCCATGGTGCGGGGCTCCTTCGTCGGGGGTCGGGGGCTACTGCCACGCCAGGAAGCCCATGGCGCAGCCGGTGCCGGCCGCGGAGCGGACGATGGGCACGTACTCGCTCCAGTCGACGGCGCGGCCCTCCATGGCGCCGGCCGCGGTGATCCAGTTGCGGATCTCCGACGACCCGCTGTTGAGCAGCTCCGGGGGCAGGGCGCACAGGGCCTCGGAGTCCTTGGCGGCGATCGCGTCGAGGACCCTGCGGTCCAGCTCCTCGTCGACGACGAAGTGCGACAGCCCCCCGGAGGCGAGGATCGCGATCCGCGCGGGGATCGGCGACGCCGCCGCGGCCGCCCGCAGCGCCCGTCCCAGCTCGAAGCAGCGCTTCGGACCGGGCTGGTTGGGCGGGTAGTAGGTGTTGAGCATGAACGGGATCACCGGCACGGGGTCCGGCTGCAGGAAGCGGTGGATCGGGAACCCGTAGGCGTGCCCGAAGCCCCTGCCGGCGGGCGCACCGGCCATCCAGCCGACGTCGATGCCCTCGTCCATCAGGCCGCGGACGAGGTCCTCGGCGAGCTCGGCGTGGCCGGCGAAGGTGAACTCCTCGTCCATCAGGTAGCTGGACGCGGCCTCCTTGAGGAACTCCGAGTCGTGGTCGTCGAGCAGGCCCGTCGTCATCTCGGCCGCCGCGGACAGGCACATCGCGGGCTGGTTGGTGGCGTCGAACAGCTCGCGCTGGTCGTCGCCGACGACCAGGACGACGTCCGGGGCGACCCGGCGGAAGTCGTCGCGGAGCCGGTCGAGGGCGGCCTGGCTGCGCTCCCAACCGTGCTCCCAGGCCTCCGGCGTGCAGTCGGGGGCGAAGCGGTCGCCCGCCGCGGCGGCGAGGTCGTCGAAGCTGCGGATCACGCCGGTGCTGTCGTAGAGCTCGGGGTTGGCGCGGTCCTGGTCCGCGCGCTCGGCCCACAGGTGGGGCGGAGCGGCGAGCAGGGGGCTGTGCGACGTCCCGGCTCCGAAGACGATCTCGGCCATGGGTGTTCCTCTCGGTGCGTGATGGGGGCGGATCGGCGGAGGAGGGGTCAGTCGACGACGCTGAACAGGCGCGCGCCGCCGCGGGTCCCGGTCCGCAGGGCCTCGCCCGCCTCGGCGATCCCGTCCAGGACGGGACCGGCGTCGTGCGCTGAGGCCGCCGGGTGCAGGACCGCGTCGACGACCCGCTCCAGCTCGGCGGCGGGGTGCGCGGGGGCCGCGGCCGTGCGCCAGGCGACGTGGCGGTCCGGGCGCACCAGGACCGCCCCGGACGCGGTGGTCCCGCTGTCCGCCGCCCACCGGCCGTCGGTGTCGGCCAGGTCCGGCCCCACCTCGACGACGCGGACCGGCAGGTCCCGGGCCGCGGCGGCCCAGTCCACGGCTCCCGAGGCGTCGACGAAGAGCGTGAGCCCGGTCGGGGCGACGACGTCCGACGTGGACACCCGCTCGCCCGCCGGGGTGGTCAGCCAGGCGTGCGGGACGTGGTGGCCCGGGCGGGCGGTGGAGGTGAAGTCGGTCGAGGAGCCGTGGCCCTCGGGCGGCGGCGTCCCGTCGTCGAGCACCGCGGCCGAGCGGTAGGCGAACCCGGCCTCGATGTTGAGCTGGCTGTAGTCCTCGGCGTTGTGGGCCACCGCGACCGCGGCCGCGGCCCGGCGTCGCTCGCCCTCCGGGGAGTCCTCGGCCCAGCGCGCGATCTCGGCCCAGCCCTCCTCCTCGCTCATCCCGGCCCGCAGCCCGAGGGCCTCCGCGACCGGGCGGTGCCGGCCCGCGTTGCGCAGGGAGTGCTCGACGTTGCGGGCGGCGACCGGCATCCGTTCCGGCTCGTAGGTGTCGAGCAGCGCGGGCGAGGCCTCGCCCCGGACGACCGCGGCGAGCTTCCAGGCCAGGTTGGACACGTCGCCGATGGCGGTGTTCAGGCCCAGCCCGCCCGTCGGCGGGTGCCGGTGGGCCGCGTCGCCGGCCAGGAACACCGGCCCGACCCGGAACCGGTCGGCCACCACGCCCTCGAACTGCCAGTGGCTGACGGCCTTGACCTCCATCGCGAGGTCGGGGAGCCCCAGGATCTCCCGCACGCGACGCACGACGGCCTCCCGGTCGTCGGCGGTGGGGTCCCCGATGCGGTAGGCCATGCCCATCGACCACTCCGGGGACTCCGCGCCCCACCGGCCCGGGCCCAGCCCGAGCAGCGCCCCCGCGAAGCTCCCCTGGCCGGCCGGCGAGACGAAGTAGGTCAGCAGCGCCTCGGGATCGGCGTGGGCGGAGAGGTCGGCGGCGAAGTACACGCTGACGATGTCCAGCAGCGCCCGCGGACCCGACACCCCGACGCCGAGCAGGCCCGCGCAGGTGCGCCCGCCGTCGGCGGCCACGACGTAGCGCGCACGGACCCGGTACGTCGTCGCGGCGTCCCGGTCGAGCACCGTCGCGGTGGCCCCGTCGGCGTCGTGCACCAGCCCGACCAGCTCGTGCCGGGCCCGGACGCGGTCCGGCCAGGCCCGCGCGGCGTTCTCGGCGAGGATCGCGTCGACGCGCAGCTGCGGGAGGTTGGCGAAGCGGCGGGGGCTCGCCGCCGCGTAGCGCGGGGCGTCGGCACCCCCGCCCCAGGCCGGCACGTCACCGATCCGCCGGCCGTGCAGCGGGGTCGGACCGGCGAGCGA
Organism: Pseudonocardia broussonetiae; assembly: GCF_013155125.1. NCBI lineage: Bacteria > Bacillati > Actinomycetota > Actinomycetes > Pseudonocardiales > Pseudonocardiaceae > Pseudonocardia > Pseudonocardia broussonetiae. The sequence goes on from NZ_CP053564.1 coordinate 6,095,106, forward strand.
GGTGTACCAGGCGCACTTGTGCCACCGGTCCTCCGGCGGCGACTCGGCGTAGACCTGCCCGGCCACGCCGACGTCGGCGAAGACCTCCATCGTCCGGACGTTGAGCAGGTGGGCGCGCGGGAAGTGGGCGTCGAACCCGCGCTTCTCGATCAGCAGCCCGTCGACGCCGCGGCGGGCCAGCTCCAGCGCCGCGGTCAGGCCGGCCGGGCCGCCGCCGACGACGAGGACCGGGACCTCGAGGACGTCGTCCTCGGACGGGACCCCGGACGGGGATGCACTCACAACGGGCCTCCTGGCGGCTCTGCCGGGCATCGGATTGGTAGCCAATATGGCTGCCGCTGTCGCGATTCGCAACCCCCACCTCTCGGACGATCCGTCGCTGGCGTTGGAGAGGTTCGGTGCGGAGCGGCCCTTGACAGGCTGGTTTTGGCTACCAATACTTCGGCGACTGTGGCGCAGCGCACGCCACGTGATCCCGCACCTCGCCGATCGGCAGCACCGCTCTGCCGTCCACCACCCCGAGAGGGACCTCATGGCAACGTCGCCGCCCACCCGTCCGCACATCCGCCGCGTCGCGATCTCGAGCTACCTCGGCACGACGATCGAGTACTACGACTTCCTGCTCTACGGCACCGCCGCGGCGCTCGTGTTCAACAAGGTGTTCTTCGCGAACCTCAGCCCGGTCCTGGGCACCGTCGTCGCCCTCGCGACCCTCGCCGCCGGCTACGTCGCCCGCCTGGGCGGCGCCGTCGTGTTCGGGCACTTCGGCGACCGCGTCGGCCGCAAGGCCGTCATGGTCACCACGATGGTCCTGATGGGCGTCACCAGCGGGCTCATCGGCCTGCTCCCGACCTACGACCAGGTCGGCGGGCTCGCGCCCGTCCTGCTCGTCGCGCTGCGCCTCCTGCAGGGACTCGCCGTCGGCGGCGAGTACGGCGGCGCCGTCCTGATGACGGCCGAGCACGCGTCGGCCGGTGGCCGCGGTCTCGCCGGCAGCGCCGCCGCGATGGGCGCGCCCAGCGGGTCGGTCCTCGCGACCACCGCGATGGCGCTGGTCACCCTGCTGCCCGAGCCCGCACTGCTGTCCTGGGGATGGCGGGTGCCGTTCCTGGCCAGCTTCCTGCTGCTCGCCGTCGGCCTGTACTTCCGGATCCGGATCTCGGAGAGCCCGGTCTTCCTCGCCCAGGGCGGTGCCCCGAAGCAGGCCGGCACGCCCATCGCCCGCCTCCTGCGCCACCACCCGGGCACGGTCCTGCGGACGATCGCGTTCCAGGTCGGCCCCTACTGCGGCCAGGGCGTGTTCGGCATCTTCGTGATCTCCTACGCGCCCTCCGTGGGCTTCGCGCGCGGCACCGCGCTCACCGCGATCCTCATCGGCACGATCCTCTCCGTGATCGCCACCCCGCTCTACGGCGCGCTGTCCGACCGCGTCGGCCGCAGGCCGCTGGTGCTGTTCGGCGCCCTGTTCACCGCGGCGATCGCCTACCCCGGGTTCCTGCTGATCAGCAGCGGGTCCGTCGCCGGGCTGACCGTCAGCGTCGTCCTCGCCCTGGTCCTCGGGATGACCCCGGTCACCGCCGTCGCCCCCGTGCTGCTCAGCGAGCTCTTCCCGACCGACGTCCGCTACACCGGCGTCTCGACGTCCTACCAGCTCGCCCAGACGCTCGGGTCCGGCTTCGCCCCCCTGGTTGCGGCCGGCCTGCTCGCGGCCCACGGGGGCGTCGGCTGGGTCGCCGGGTTCCTCGTCGTGGTCGCCCTGCTGAGTGCGGCCGCGATCCGGTTCGTCCCCGAGACCCGGGGCGCGGCCCTCGAGCACACCGACGCCGACGCCGCCGTCCGCGTGTCCGACCGGGCCGGCGAGCCGGCATGAGCACCCGGCCCGACCTGCTCCTCGTGCACGGGGCCTGGCACGGCCCGTGGGCGTGGGACGCGCTCCGGCCCGAGCTGCCCGCGGGAGAGGTGCGCACCGTGGCCCTCCCCTCGTCCGGCCCGGACCCCGACCCGGAGGCCGTGTTCTACGGCGACGTCGCGCCGGAGCTCGCCGCGGCCTGCGCCGACCGGCTGACCCACCAGTCGCTGGCCGCCCTCGGCGCGACGCTCGCCGACGCCGCCTGGCGGCACGTCCCGACCTCCTACGTGGTGTGCGTCCGGGACGCCGCCATCCCGGCGCCGCTGCAGGAGGAGATGGCCGGGCACGCCGTCCGGGTCCACCACCTCGACGCCTCGCACTCGCCGTTCCTGTCGGTGCCGGCGGAGCTCGCGGCCCTGATCGAGGAGGAGGTCGCCGCGTTCACGCGGTGAGCAGGGGCCCACCGACTCCTCACGCACCTCCTCGGTCACGACGGGCCGACGAGCCAGCCCTCCGCACGCGAGATCCCCCGCGTCACGTCGATCAGCCGCCGGACCGCCGGGGTGGCCTCCCGGCGCCAGTAGAGGTGCACCGCGATGCGCGGGGCCGGCTCCACCGGACGCCAGACGAAGTCCGGCGGAAGGGGGTCGAACTGGCGGTCGAACGCCACGGTGAAGCCCTCACCCGTGGAGACCAGCGCGAGCGCACCGGGGTCGCGCAGGAACGACCCGGACGTCAGCAGCTCGAGCTCGTGGATGCGCCCGCGGAAGCCGTGGGACCGGTAGGCGTCCAGCACCCGGTCGAAGAAGCCCGGGGAGAAGTCCCGCGGCCAGATCACCAGCGTCGCGTCACCGAGCTGCACCGGGTCGAGGACCTCCTGACCGGCCAGGGGGTGGGCGGCCGACAGGACGACCCCGAGCGGCTCGTCCCGGATGCGGACCGACGCGAGCTCCGCGGGGACCTCCGGGTAGCGGGCGAGCCCGGCGTCCAGCCGCCCGGCCCGCACGGCCTCGACGCTCTCGGCCTGCCACATCTCGCTGACCCGGAGCGACAGGTCCGGGCACCGCCGGTGGACGGCGGCCATGAGGACCGGGAGCGTGTCGGCCGCCAGCGTGGGCGTGTACGACAGGGACAGCCGTCCGATCTCCCCGCCGGCCACCCGGCGGGTCCGTTCCACCGCGGTGCTCATCTGCTCCAGGACCGTGCGGGCGTGCTCGAGGAACACCCGCCCGGCGTCGGTGAGCTCGACCCGCCGCGTCGTGCGGACCAGCAGCTGCACGGCGAGCTCGCGCTCGAGTTGCTGGATCTGCGTGCTCAGCGACTGCTGGGCGAGGTGCAGACCGCGGGCCGCGCGCGAGAAGTTCAGCTCCGTGGCGACGGCGACGAACGCGCGCAGATGGCGCAACTCGATGTTCTCGACCACGGGTGGCCACCTCCGTCCGCGCAGCTCACGCCGATTCACAGGCTCAGGCTGTCATCCCACCACGGATCGGTGTTTCCCCGGTCACACGGGCCCGACCTAGCGTCCTCCTCGGCACATCGGAGTCGACCAGGGAGCGGGAATGCACCTCGTGAGCCACCGCGGGACGGACGGGGTCCGGCCCGGCGTCCTGGACGGGCCCGACGTCGTGGACCTGCCGGGCGTCGGATCGGTCCTGGACCTGCTGCGGCTCGGCCCGGCCGGCACCGGCCTGGCCCGCGAGGCGGTCCACCGGTCGCGCGCCACCGGCGAGCACCGCCTCCCCGCGGCCGCCGTGTCCCTCGCCGCCCCGCTGCCGCGGCCGAACTCGATCCGCGACTTCATGCTCGTCGAGGAGCACGTGCTGAACTGCTTCGGCTCGGTGCCGGACGAGTGGTACCGGCTGCCGGCGCACTGGAAGGGCAATCCCGACACCGTCATCGGACCGGACGACGAGGTCCCGTGGCCCTACTACACCGACAGGCTCGACTTCGAGCTCGAGGTGGCGGTCGTGCTGGGCCGCGAGGCCCACCGCGTCGGGCCGGACGAGGCCCGCGAGTGCATCGCCGGGTACACGATCATGAACGACTGGAGCGCCCGCGACATCCAGCTCCGCGAGATGACCGTCCAGCTCGGGCCCGCGTTCGGCAAGGACTTCGCCACCTCGATGGGCCCCGCGCTGGTCACCCCCGACGAGTTCGACGTCGGCGACGCGCGGATGAGCGCCCGCGTCAACGGCGAGACCTGGTCGGAGGGGTCGCTCGGGTCGATGGTCTTCGGTTTCGTCGACGTGATCGTCGCGCTGTCGGCCGAGCAGCGTCTGCAGCCCGGCGACGTCCTCGCCGGCGGGACCATCGGCCGCGGCTGCGGGTTCGAGCTGGACCGCTGGATCCGCCCGGGGGACGTCGTCGAGCTGGAGGTGTCCGGCCTCGGCGTCCTGCGCAACGTGGTCGGGAAGAAGAACGACCCCCCGCCGTACGGGCCCGACCTCTCCGACCGCGCCTCCGAGGAGGACCGAGCATGAGCGTCAGCGACGTGCCGGAGCTGGAGAGCCTGGGCGGCGGCTTCCACGCCTTCGTCCAGCCCGACGGCGGGTGGGGCCTCAACAACGCCGGCGTCTTCACCGGCCGGCGCGGCGCCACCCTGATCGACACGGCGTTCACCGAGAACCGGGGCCGGGGCCTGCAGGACGCGGTCGCCTCGATCACCGACAGGCCGGTCACCACGATCGTCAACACCCACCACCACGGCGACCACACCTACGCCAACTACCTGTTCGGGTCGGCCACCGTCGTCGCGCACCACGCGTGCCGGGAGCGGGTGCTGGCCACCGGCCTCGACACCTGCCGCCTGTTCCCCGGCGTCGAGTGGGGGGACCTGGAGATCGCCGAGCCGACGGTCACCTTCGACGGTGAGGTCGTCGTGCACTGCGACGACACCCCCGCCCTCGCCCGGCACGTCGGACGCGCGGCCCACACCGTCGAGGACGTCTACGTCTGGGTCGCCGAGCGCCGCCTGCTGTTCGCCGGTGACCTCGTCTTCCACGGCGGCACGCCGTTCGTGGTGATGGGCTCGGTCCAGGGACTGATCGACACCCTCACCGAGCTCCGCGCCCTCGACGCCGACGTCCTCGTGCCCGGCCACGGCGCCGTCGGCGACCCCGGCCTGATCGAGCCGCAGCTCGCCTACCTGCGCCTCGTGCAGGAGCGGGCGCGGGAGGGGTTCGCCGCCGGCCTGCCCCCGCTGGAGGTCGCCCGGCGCACCGACCTCGGCGAGTTCGCGACCTGGACCGACGCCGAGCGCCTGCCCGCGAACCTGCACCGCGCGTACTCCGAGCTGCGGGGCGAGCCGCCGGGCGTCCTGCTCGACCTCCCGCCGATCGTCGCCGACATGGTCGCGTTCAACGACGGCCGCCCGCTGCACAGCCTCGCCTGACCACCCACCCGCCCGTCCCCACCCGGAGGTACACCGTGACGCACGTCGACGTCCTGATCGTGGGCGCCGGTTTCGCCGGCATGCGCGCCCTGCACGTCCTGCGCGGACGCGGACTCAGCGTCCACGTGATCGAGGCCGGTGACGACGTCGGCGGGACCTGGTACTTCAACCGGTACCCGGGCGCCCGCGTCGACATCGAGAGCCTCGAGTACTCCTACGCGTTCGACGAGGACCTCCAGCAGGAGTGGGAGTGGCCCGAGCGCTACGCCGCCCAGCCCGACGTGCTGCGCTACCTCCAGCACGTCGCCGACCGCCTCGACCTGCGCCGGGACATCACGTTCGGCCGCCGGGCCGAGTCCTTCGTCTACGACGAGGACAGCGCGCTCTGGACCGCCACCACCGACCACGGCGAGCAGTGGACCTGCCGCTACCTCGTGCCCGCGGTCGGGTTCCTGTCCACCGCGTACCTCCCGCGGATCCCCGGCATCGACTCCTTCGGCGGGCGGCTGGTCCACACCGGGCAGTGGCCGCACGAGGGCGTCGACGTCGCGGGCGAGCGCGTCGCGATCGTCGGGACGGGCGCCACGGGCGTCCAGCTGATCCCGCACCTCGCCCGGGACGCGGCGTCGCTCACGGTGCTGCAGCGCAGCCCGATGTGGACGGTCCCGCTGCAGAACATCCCGATGCCCGAGGAGTACCAGCGCCGCATCAAGGCGCAGTACCCCGAGCTGCGCCGCCGCGAGCTGGAGGAGTCCTTCGCCGGCAACTTCCTCGTCGACTTCGACCTGCGCCCGTCGGAGACCCGCAAGGCGTTCGACGTCAGCGCGCAGGAGCGGGAGGCCGAGTACGACTTCCGCTGGGAGTCGGGCGGGCTCTGCTTCTACATGAGCTTCGCCGACCTCCTGTTCGACCAGGCCGCCAACGACACCCTGCGCGACTACCTCGCCCGCCGCGTCCGCGAGATCGTCCGCGATCCCGCCACCGCCGACCTGCTGATCCCCACCGACCACCCGCCGCTGACGAAGCGGCTGTGCTGCGACAACGGCTACTTCGAGGCGTTCAACCAGGAGAACGTGCGGCTCGTCGACACGAAGACCGACCCGATCGCGGAGATCACCCCGACCGGCGTCCGGCTGGAGAGCGGCGCCGAGCACGACGTCGACGTCCTGGTCTTCGCCACCGGGTTCGACGCCGGCACCGGTTCGTTGACGAGGCTGAACATCGTCGGTCGCGACGGGCGGACGCTCGCCGAGCACTGGTCGGGCGGCGCCCGCACCCACCTCGGCCTGATGTCCGACGGGTTCCCGAACCTGTTCCTGCTCGACGGGCCGCTGAGCCCCGCGGCCTTCTTCTCCCCGCCCCTGCTGTCGGACTACCAGTCCCAGCTCGTCGCCCGGATCATCGAGCGCCTCGACGCCGACGGGACGCGCGCGATCGAGCCCGACCCCGACGCCGTCACCACCTGGATGGGGCACGTCGACGACATCTGCGCGATGACGCTGCTGCCCAAGGCGAACAGCTGGTGGCTCGGCGCCAACATCCCCGGCAAGCCCCGCCAGTTCCTCTACTACCTCGGCGGCTTCCCGGAGTACCGGCGCCGCTGCGAGCTGGTCCTCGAGGGCGGGTTCGAGGAGTACCTCCGCGACCGGCACAGCGCCGCCGCCCTCTGACCGCCCACCACCCCCCCACACAGGAGCACCCACCATGGGTCAGTTCGACGGGCGAGTCGCCCTCATCACCGGCGCGGCGCGCGGGCAGGGCCGGGCGCACGCCCTGCGCCTGGCCGACGAGGGCGCCGACATCATCGCGATCGACATCTGCGCCGACCTGCCGACGGTGCCGTACCCGCTGGCCACCGAGGACGACCTCGGCGTCACGGTCAAGGAGGTGCTGGACCGGGGCCGGCGCATCGCGGCGTTCCGGGCCGACACCCGCGACTACGCGCGGATGGAGGCCGTCGTCGCCGAGGCCGTGGCGGACCTCGGCCGCATCGACATCGTGGTCGTCAACGCCGGGGTCGAGAGCTTCACGCCGATCTGGGAGATGACGCCCGAGCAGTGGAACGAGGTCGTCGACGTCAACCTCACCGGGGCGTTCAACACCGTCCGCACCGTGCTGCCCACGCTGATGAGCCAGGGACCGGGCTCGTCGATCACGCTGATCAGCTCGGCCGCCGGCCTCGCCGCCTTCCCCAACCTCGGGCACTACACCGCCTCGAAGCACGGGGTGACCGGGCTGATGCGCAGCCTCGCCACCGAGCTCGCCCCGCACGGCATCCGCGCCAACTCGGTGCACCCGACCGCGGTCGACACGCCGATGATCCAGAACGACGCGATGAAGGCCCTGCTCGGCGTCGCGGACAAGGCGGGGGCGGACGCGGCCCTGCAGACCCTCAACGCCCTGCCCGTCCCGTACGTGGAGTCGGTCGACGTCACGAACGTGGTCGCGTTCCTGTCCTCCGACGCCGCCCGCTACATCACCGGGGCGACGATCCCGGTCGACGCCGGCAGCTCACTCCCCTACCGGATCCCGCACGCCGTCGGGGTGGCGTAGTCACGGGACCGCTCCAGGGTGTTGCACGACGCCGGGGGCTCTCCTGGGTGGCGGCCGCCGTGGTCCACGATGGCGGGGTGCCCCCGTCATCGGCTCCACCCCGGATGCTCGCCGGACCCATGATGATCAGGACCGGAGGATGACCGTCGAGGAGGCACCGGCGCCCGTCAGGGGCCTGACCGGGGCCGAGGCCGACCTCCGACGACGGCAGGGCGAGGCCAACACGGCGGTCGGCGGCACCTCGCGCACCTACGCCACGATCCTGCGCACCAACGTGTTCTCCTTCTACAACTCGATCCTGTTCGCCCTGGGCGCCACGCTGCTGGCACTGGGCCGCTACGACGACGCGCTGATCAGCGTCGGGCTCGGCCTGGTCAACGCCCTGATCAGCGCCAGCCAGGAGATCCGGGCCAAGCGCAAGCTCGACCGGCTGCAGCTGCTCGACCGCACGCCGGTCGTCGTCGTCCGCGACGGCCGGGAGATCGAGGTCGCCCCGGAGACGGTCGTGCGCGGCGACGTCGTCCGGGTCCGGCCGGGCGACCAGATCGTCGTCGACGGGCCGCTGCTCGACGGTGGCCGGGTGGAGGCGGACGAGTCGCTGCTCACCGGCGAGTCCGACCCCGTCGCCAAGGAACCCGGCGACGACCTGCGCTCGGGCAGCCTCTGCGTCGACGGCGACGGCCACCAGCTCGCCCGCGACGTCGGCGCCGCCAGCTACGCGGGCCGGCTGACCACCGAGGCGCGCGCGAACACCACCGACACCACACCGCTGCAGCGGCGCATCGAGTTCGTCGTCCGCCTCGTCATGGCCCTGGTCGTGTTGATGAGCGGCGCCATCCTCGCCCAGGCCGCGCTGGAGGGGTTCAGCCTGCTGCGCGTCGTCCAGATCACCGCGGTGCTGTCCGGCCTGGTGCCCTACGGGCTGTTCTTCCTCATCGCCGTCGCCTACACCGCGGGCGCCGCCCGGATCGCCGGGCTCGGGGCGCTGGTGCAGCAGGTCAACGCGGTCGAGTCGGTCAGCAACGTCGACGTCGTGTGCACCGACAAGACCGGCACCCTGACCACCGGCCGGTTGACGCTCGAAGAGGTCGAGCCGGTCGGCGCCGGCACCGCCTCCACCGACGACGCACTCGGCGCGTTCGCCCGCAGCGTCACCACCCCGAACCTGACGACGGCCGCCCTGGCCGCCGCGCTGCCGGGCGAGGCGTGGGTCGTCCGCGACGAGATCCCGTTCAGCTCCTCGCTGCGCTGGTCCGGGCTCGTGACCGACGAGGGCACGTGGGTCCTCGGCGCCCCGGACGCCCTCGCCCCGCACCTGGCCGGACCCCCGCTCACCGCGGACGTCGACGCGCGCACCTCCCTCGGGCTGCGCGTCCTCGTCCTGGCCCGGGCCACCGATCCCACCGCCGGCCTGCGCGGCACCGGCGGTCGCCCGGCGCTGCCGGCGCTCCAGCCGGTGTCGGTCGTCGCCCTCTCCGACGAGCTGCGAGCCGAGGTCGTCGAGACCATCAGCCGCTTCCAGGAGAACGGTGTCGCGCTCAAGGTGCTCTCCGGCGACGACCCGCGCACCGTCGCCGCGCTCGCCACGCAGGCGGGGCTCGACGCTCGCGAGCCCGTCGCCGGAGCCGACATCGACGGCCTCGACGACCCCGCCCTCGACCGGGTCGTCGCCCGCACCACGGTGTTCGGCCGCGTCGCGCCCGAGCACAAGGAACGCATCGTCGCCTCCCTGCGCCGCCAGGGCGGCTACGTCGCGATGATCGGCGACGGCGTCAACGACGCCCGCGCGCTCAAGGCCGCCCACGTGGGCGTGGCCATGCGCAGCGGCAGCGCCGTCACCCGCGACGTCGCCGACATCGTCCTCGTCGACGACTCCTTCGCCGCGCTCCTGCCCGCCCAGCGCGAGGGCCGGAAGATCATCAACGGGATCGCGGTCTCGATGTACGTCTTCCTCACCCGCGTCGCCACCCAGGGGGTGGTCATCCTCGCCGTCACGATGCTCGGGCTCGGGTTCCCCTACTCCCCCACGCAGGTCGGGCTGACCCTGCTGACCGTCGGCGTCCCCACGCTGTTCCTCACCTTCTGGGCCCGGCACACCCCACCCGACGAGCACCTGCTGGCCAACCTCGGCCGGTTCGTCATCCCCGCCGCGATCATCACCGCCGGGTTCGGCACCGCCGTCTACGCGTTCCTCTACCAGGAGATCACCCAGGGCTTCACGACCGGGCGCACCCCGGCCGACGTGATCGCGTCCTTCGAGAGCTACACCGGCCTCACCTTCGGCACCGACGCGGACTTCGCCGAGGCCTCCGCCACCCTCGGCGCCCAGACCGGCCTGTCCACGTTCGTCAGCCTGGCCTCGTTCGGCCTCATCCTGTTCCTCCTCCCACCCACCCGCTTCTTCGCCGCCTGGATCCGCCCCGTGCCCGACAAGCGCCCCGCCGTGCTCGTGGCCGTGCTCGTGGCCGCGTTCGTCGGCGTGCTGTTCACCCCGGCGCTGTCGGACTACTTCGGGCTCACCGGTCCGGCCGCCCCCGTCTTCGTCGCCGTCCTGCCCGCGCTCGTGCTGTGGTTCGGGGTGCTCACCGTCGCCTACCGCGTCCGGCTGCTCGATCGCGTGCTCGGCCTCGACGAGCCGGCCACGGCGGAGTAGACGGCGTCGGCGGGGCCACCACCGGCGGCCCGCACGACCCCCGACTACGCGGCACCGCCGGTACTGCTGCCCGGGAGCTCCACCTCGTCGGTGACGATCAGCTGTGTGGCGTCGCGGACGCAGATCACGGCCGGGATGCCGTACTCGGGATCGAACGAACGACGCCCCCCACCTCCGGAGTGCATGACACGATACGCGGCAGGAACGGAGGCAACCCATGACGACAACACCGCAGCAGCCAGACGGGTGGCCGGCCGATGACTTCATCTCCACCGAGGAGCTCGTTCGACGCCAGGGGGTCCGACCCCTGACGTCGGTGACCGACCTGGCGGCCGATATCGACCCGTTCGAGTCCGACGAGGAGTACGACGAGTTCCTCGCCGACCTCTACGCCTCCCGGCGCGCCGACAGCGCGTGAGCCTCGTCGTCCTCGACACCGACGTCGCCTCCGCGGTCCTGCGTCGTCGGACCCCGGACGGCCTGTCCGCCCGGCTCGCCGGGCAGCTCCCGGCCATCACCTTCGTCACCCTCGGCGAGCTGACGAAGTGGACGCTCGTCCGGCGCTGGGGCCCGCGCAGCCTGGCCACGATGCAGACCTTCCTGGCCGGGCTCGTGATCCTCCCCTACGACCGACGTGTCGCCACCCGCTGGGGCGAGCTCCAGGCCTTCGCGCAGCTCCGCGGACGACCGAGACCGGCCAACGACACGTGGATCGCCGCCTGCTGCCTCGTCCGCGGCCTCCCGCTGGCCACGTTCAACATCAAGGACTTCTCGGACTACGAGCAGCACGAAGGGCTCGAACTCATCCGCGAGTGATCCCTCGTTCCGCAGGGGATCACACACGCTCCACCACGTCCCCGGCGACCTCCTGCCCGCCGTCCGGTTCCGCACCGACCGGAGCCGGATCACCAGCGCACGCCTGCTCGTTGCAGGCAACCGGGCCGCGGTCACCACCACGCTCTACGCCCTCCGCGCCCACCAGCTCGAGGACGGCTGGTTCGACGAGGTCGAGTAGCGGAGTGGATCCAACCCTGCCCAGCAGAGCTCGCGTCACTTCAGGCCATGTCAACAAGAGTCCCCTTCTGACACATCTCGCTCTGCACCTGCCACGTGTGACGTCACGACCCTCTCGACGACCGTGAGGGCGAACTCTCCGCGATCACCGGCGCCGAGCGGGTCATGATCGGCGGGACTGTGACGTCACGGCCCTCTCGACGACCGTGGGGGCGCACTTCCGACGATCACCGCCGTCGATCGGGGCGGGAGCGGCGACCTCGGGTGCGCACTTCCGATGATCATGCCGGGACGCCCGGTTCCAGGGGGCCGCGTGGGCGGGGAGCGACTCCCACGCCCGGTCAGCCGTTCCCGCCGCGGCTGGTCAATCGGCGATCGTGGGGAGTGTGACGTCACGGTCGGTTGGACGACCGTGGTGGTGCGGTCCCGGGGACCACCGCCGCCGGTTCACGTCGTGATCGTCAGGAGTGCGACCTCACGGTCCTCCCGGCGACCGTGGGGGCGCACTCTCGCCGATCACCGGCGCCGTTCAGGTCGTGATCGGCGGGAGTGTGACCTCACGGTCCTCCCGGCGACCCTGGCGTGTTCTGACCGGTGACTTGTCGGACGTGATGTACCGGGGACTTGTCGGACACCTGAGCGCGGATGCTGACCGGCATGCCGCTGAAGGTGATGGACGTCGTGGAGCAACGTTTAGCGGTCCTGTTAGAACCGGGCTGGTCCGGGCGCACGGTCCGGGAGGTGTGTCGCCGGCACGGGATCAGCCCGGACACCTTCTACGCCTGGAAACAGCGCTATGACACCGATGGGTTGGCCGGGTTGGCGCCGCGTTCGCGGCGCCCGGGCAGTTCCCCGGCCCAGCTCGACGCTGCGCTCGAGGACCGGATCGTGGCGTTGCGCAAGGCCCACGGCTGGGGGCCGGTGAAGATCCGCGACGCGCTGCGCCGGGAAGGGCTGGTCGTGCCGGCCTCGTCCACGGTCCAGCAGGCGCTGGCCCGACGCGGGATCCTCACTCCCCGCCCGCGACGGGCCCGCCCCGCCGGGCCGGGCCACCGGTTCGAACGCTCGGCGAGCAACCAGCTGTGGCAGATCGACGGCGCGATGCACCACCTCGCCGACCGCAGCCCCTACTGGACGGTGGAGGTGATCGACGACCACTCCCGGTTTTGCCCGGCCATCACCGTCGGACCGGGCCTGACCGGGCACCTGACCTGGTCCACGGTCTGCACCGCGGTCGCCCTCTACGGAGTCCCGGAATGGATCCTCACCGACAACGGTCGCTGTTTCACCGGGCGCCTGCACGGCGACGAGGTCAGCTTCGAACGCCGGGTCAAAGCCGCCGGGATCTGCCTGACCCATTCCCGCCCTTACCACCCCCAGACCTGCGGGAAGGTCGAGCGCCTGCACCACACCCAACGGGTGTGGTTGGCCCGCCACCCCGTCCCGGCCACCCTGGCCCAGGCCGGCGAGCTGTTCAGGATGTTCCGCCGCCACTACAACACCGAACGCCCCCACCAGGCCCTGCACGGAGCCACTCCCGCCGAGGTCTACCGACCCGGCCTGGGGATCGAGCTGCCCGCGGTCGATCTCGAACCCGCCGACCACACCCCACCGGGCTGTCTGCGCCGCAAGACCCGCCCCTGCGGGGCGTTCACCTACGCCGGGACCTCGTTGAGCGTCGGCGAGAAATGGGGTGGGGTCACCATCGGAGTCCTACGCGAACACGGCCGGCTGCACGCCTTCTACGGCAGCAGCCTGCTAGACACCTTCCTCGTGGGCAGTGCACTGCCCACACCCACCCGCTGAAACCCCGTGTCCGACATGTCCCCGGCACCTAACGTCCGACATCACCTCGGTCAGAACACCTCACGGTCCTCCCGGCGACCCTGGCGGCGCACTTCCGACGATCATGCCGCGGGCGTCCGGGTCCCGGTGGGCCGCCCGGTCGGAGCGCGCCCCCCGCCCGGTCCGCCGTTGACGCGGCGGCTGGTGGATCGGTGATCGTTGGAAGTGTGCCGTGAGCGTCGGCCGGACGACCGTGGTGGCGCGGTCCCGGCGATCACCGCCGCCGGTTCGCGTCGTGATCGTCAGGAATGCGACCTCACGGCCCTCCCGGCGACCGTCGGGGCTCACTCTCGATCGGTCCGACTACTCATGTTCGTGCTGCTCAGAGGCGTGAGTGGGACGAGCTGGCCTGTAAGCCGGATCCTGTGCCCTCCACCCCTCGCGGGGCGGCGGGCGGCGACCATCCATCTAGGCCCGCCGTCACCGACGGGCTCGTGCGACCTACCCGCAGACTCGGACGGGCCGCCCTCGAACGCCTGCGCAGGTCCCGCCGGAGCGGGGCCCTCTTGGTCTTGCTCCGGGTGGGGTTTACCGAGCCACCCCGGTCACCCGGGGTGCTGGTGGTCTCTTACACCACCGTTTCACCCTTACCGCCGGGTCTCCCCGGAGGCGGTCTGTTCTCTGTGGCACTGTCCCGCGGGTCGCCCCGGGTTGCCGTTGACAACCACCCTGCCCTGCGGAGTCCGGACTTTCCTCGGCGACGATCCGGAGATCGTCGACGCGGCCGCCCGGCCAGCTCGTCCGCACGCCCAGTGTAGGGACGCGGGGGTGGGGACGGAGCGGGCGGGTCCGCTCACGCAACGTGACCGGAGGTTTGACGGGCGCCCGGCCTGGCCACCCGTACGTGTGATGCAGAAGCCGCACCGGTGACGTCCCGTGACGGGCCCGACGCCGGAGCCCTCTTCCGGCCCGGCGCAGACCTCACCGCCGACAACGCCCTCGTCCCCGTCCCGCGGTCCGGCGACGTCCCGCGGTCCGGCGACGACCTGCCCGACGAGCGACCCGGCGACGACCTGCCCGACGAGCGACCCGACGACGCCCCGCCGCGCCGCCCCCCGCTCGGTGCCCTGCTCGCCGTCGTTCTGGGCCTGCTCGCCGTCGTGCGCGTGGCGGTCGCCTCGTGGCAGCTCCCATCGGCGCCCGGCGAGGCTCGCCTCGTCGACGGGGCGTTCGCGGCGCTGCGGCTGCCGGGAATGGAGGCCGTGGCGGACGGTCCGGGTGAGCTGCTCGCCCGCCTGCAGCTCACCTCCCACGCCGCGCTGACCGGCGCGTTCGACCGCCACCCCGACGTCCTCGGCGGGGCGCGGGAGCTCGCGGTGCTTGCGTTCGTCGTGCTGCTCGTGGGGGTCGCGCTCGTCGCCCGGTCCCTGGCCCGGCCGGGGGCGCTCGCCGTGCTCCTGGCGCTGTTCGTGCTCTGCGAGCCGGCCGTCGAGGCACTGGCGACCTTCGGTCCGGGGCAGCTCGGCGCGATGTGGCTCGCGGTGGGTGCGGCCCTGCTGCTGCGGCGGGCGGCGGTGCCGCGGGCGCTCGGGGTCCTCGCCGTGCTGGCGGGCGTGCTGACCGCTCCCCTGCTGCTCGTCGCCGTCGTCCTGGTGATCGTGGCGTCCGGCGCCCGCACCGTGCCGGCCGCGGCGCTGGGCGCGGCGGCCGCGCTGGCCGTCCTGGGCGGGGTGCTGCTCGTGCTCGGTCCCCCGGTGGCGGCGACGAGTGCGGTCGACGGGTCCGGGCGGGTCGTGCTGCTGCTCGTCGCCCTGGCCGTCGCGGTCGGCGGGGCGCTGCGGCGCGAGAGCCGGCCGGCCGCCGTCGCGCTCGCGGGCGTCGCCCTCCTGGTGGCCGCGGTGCCCGGCGACACCGCCGTCGCCCTGCTCGTCGCGGGCGTGCTCGTGACCGGGGCGGTGGTCGTCGACGCGCTGCCCCGGGCGGCACCCGCGGCGGTCGCCGTCGCCGGCGCGGCCTGGGTCGGCGCCGCTGCCCTGGTGGCCACGACGGCGTGGTCGGACCCGCCCGCGCCCTCACCGCACCGCGACCTCGCCGCGTGGATCACCGCCACCACCGACCCCGCGACCGCGCTGACCGTCCCGGCGGGGCTGCGGTCCGACCTCCTCCGCGACGGCGTCCCGGTCGGGCGGTTCGGGCCGGCGCCCGCGCTCGCCGTCGTCGAGGGGCCCGACGACCGCGCGGACCGACTGGCCGTCTTCGGCACGGGGCCCCGGCGGCTGACGGTGGTGCCGACCGCTCCCGGGACCGCCGAGGACCCCGCCCGCAGCCGGGCGGGCACCCAGCTCGACCGCAACCCCCGCCTCGACGCCCCCGACGACGTCCGCGCGCTGCTCACCTCCGGCGGCGTGGACCGCCGCGCCCTCGCGGTGCTGGGCGGCCTCGCCGGGCGCGGCGACGTCACCGTCACCGCGCTGCCCGTCGTCGCGGGCGAGGACCCGGCGACGGCGCGCCACCAGGTCGTCCTCGCCGGGACCGACCCGGACACCCTCGGCTGGCTGCGCGCCCAGCAGCCCCCGTACGCCCCGCTGATCGCCGCGGGTGCCGACGGCACCGTGACCCTGACCTGGCCCCTCCCGGCGCCGGCGACGGTTTTCGCCCGGTGAACCCCGAACCCCGATCACGCACCCCCGACATCACGCACCCCGACCACGACGGAGCCCCGCCCATGACCGCTCGCCCCCACCGGATGCCGGCGGTGGTGCTCGTCGCCCTGCTGGTCGCCGCGCTCTCGGCCCTCGTGGCCCCGTCGGCCTCCGCGGCCGGCGGCACCTACCTCCGGCTCGCCCACCTCTCCCCCGACACCCCGCCGGTGGACGTCGTCGTCACCTCGTTCACCGGCGCTACGTCCGAGCTGCAGGGCGTGGCCTACGGCGACGTGTCGTCCTACAAGCAGATCGAGCCGGGCACCTACACGGTGCAGATGCGCCCCGCGGGCGAGCCGGACGCGCCGCCGATCGTCACCGGCACGCTGGACGCCGAGGCCGGCGGCGCGTACACCGCGGCCGGGCTCGGCGACCGCGCGGAGATCGCCGTGAACGTCCTCGTCGACGACCTCACGCCGCCCCCGCCCGGGCAGGCGCGGGTGCGCGTGGTGCAGGGCGCCGCGGCGGCCGACCAGGTGCGCGTGGACTGGAACGGCGCTCCCGTGCTCGACGTCGCCTTCGGCACCGCCACCTCCTACGTCACGGTGCCCGCCGGGACCGGCGAGTTCACCGTCGTGCCGACCGCCGGCGACCCCGCCCGGATCGGCGTGGAGCTGGCGGCGGGCGGCGTGTACAGCGTCGTCGTGGTCGAGCGCGACGGCGGCCTGGCCGGAGAGCTCCGGACCGACGCGCTGGGCCCGGACGTCGCCCCGGAGGGCGGTATCGACACCGGCCTCGGCGGCACCGCGGAGCCCGACGTTCCGGACGCCGCGCTGTCCGCCGTCGCCGCCGGGCTCCTGGTCTGCACGACCGTGGGCCTCGGGGTGCGCCGCCGCGCGCACCGGCGGTGAGAGCGGCCCTGGCCGCCCTGGCCCTGCTGCTCGCGCTCGCGGCGTGCGGGTCGCCCGCTGCGCCGCCGCCCGCCGTCGCGGCCGCCCCGGCCGGCGTCGTCGAACAGGCACCGCCGGCCGCGGAGCAGGCACCGCCAGACGGGAAGCGGGTGGCGCCCGAACGGCTGCGCATCCCGTCGATCGGCGTGGACACCGGCTTCGTCGACCTCGGCCTCGACGACGCCGGCGCCCTCGCCGCCCCGGCGACCACCGACGTGGCCGGGTGGTTCGCCGCCGGCCCGGCCCCGGGCGACGCCGGTCCGGCCCTGGTGGCGGGCCACGTCGACTCCCGCGCCGGTCCGGGCGTCTTCTTCCGCCTGGGCGAGCTGCGGGTGGGCGACCGCGTGGAGGTGCAGCGGGCCGACGGAACCGTCGTCGCGTTCACCGTGACCGCCCGGACCGACACCCCGAAGGCCGAGTTCCCGACCGCGCAGGTCTACGCGCCGACGCCCGTCCCCGAGCTGCGCCTCGTGACCTGCAGTGGCACGTTCGACCGCGCCACCGGGCACTACCGCGACAACGTCGTGGTGGACGCGGTCGCCGACACCGCGACGGAGTGGTCGATCGACTGACCCGTCACGGAGCGGGCTCGTACGGGGTGCCGCACCGCCAGCAGCGCTCGCCCTCGTCGCCCTCGGACGGCATCGCCCCGCACTCGGGGCACAGCCGGTGCAGCCAGCAGACCGGGTCGCCGGGGTCATCGGCGGCAGCGTCGTCGGCAGCGGCGTCGGCCATCAGAAGTGCGCCGTCAGGTCGCGCAGGGAGGCGACGGTGAGCACGGCCGGGTCGTCGACGTCGGCCTCCTCGTGCGCCCAGGTGTGCGGGTGGGGCACGAACACGGCGTTCAGCCCGGCGGCGCGGGCGGGCAGGATGTCCGAGCGCGGGGAGTTGCCGATCATCCACGTCACCGACGGGTCGAGCGAGAGCTCCGTGACCAGCGCCGCGTAGGTCGCCACGTCCTTGCGCGCGACGACGTGCGCCGTGGTGAAGTGGTGGGCCAGCCCGGAGCGCTCGACCTTCGCCAGCTGCTCGGTGCGGTCGCCCTTCGTCATCAGCCGCAGGTCGTGGCGCGTGCCCAGCTCGGTCAGGACCTCCTCGACGCCGGGCAGCAGCTCCAGCTCCTGCTGCTGCAGCAGCGCGGCGGCGAGCCCGGCGATCTCGACGCGCTCGGCCTCGGAGACGTCGCGCCCGCGCACGTGCGTGACGCACTCGTGCAGCGACCGCAGGAACACCGCGCTGCCGTAGCCGTGCAGCGCGATGTTGGCGGTCTCGATCTCCTCGCGCACCAGGCGGGCGTGGGCCTCGTCGGGGTGGGCGAGCCAGGCGAAGAAGTCCTCCACCACGCGCTCGAACAGGACGTTGTTCTCCCAGAGCGTGTCGTCGGCGTCGAAGATGAGGGTGCTCGGCACGCCCCGACGGTAGCCGCTGAGCGGGCCGTCCCGCCGCGGAATACGGTCACGGGCGTGATCGACGTGTCGTCGCCGGCTGCGCTGGTGTTCCTGCTCGTGGCCGGGCTGCTGGCGGGCGCGGTCAACGCCGTCGCGGGCGGCGGGTCGCTGCTGGTGTTCCCCGCGCTGCTGGCCGTCGGGTTCCCGCCGCTGGCCGCGAACGTCACCAACTCGGTGGCGCAGTGGCCGGGCTACCTCGGCATCGTCGCGGGCGCGCGCAAGGACCTGCGCGGGCAGGGCAGGCGGATCGCGCTGACCTCGGCCGTGGCGGCCGTCGGGGCGGGCATCGGGTGCGTGCTGCTGCTCGTGCTGCCCGGGTCGGTGTTCGACGCGGTCGTGCCGGTGCTGGTGCTGCTGGCCAGCGCGGTGATGGCGCTGGGCCCGTGGATCAAGCGCCGCATCGGGACGCCCGACGCCGGCGCGCCCGACCGCAACGCCGGCCTGCTCGCCGCCGTCTTCCTCGCCGCGATCTACGGCGGCTACTTCGGCGGCGCGCTGGGCGTCATCCTCATCGCGACGCTCTCGCTGTGCGTCGGCGACCACCTGCGCCGCGTCAACGCGCTCAAGGGCCTGCTGTCGCTGGTGATCGCCACGGTGACGGTCGCGGTCTTCGCGTTCGGCGCGCCCGTCGACTGGCTCGCGGTCGCGCTGCTCGCCCCCACCACGCTGGTCGGCGGCTTCCTGGGCGCCCGCGTGGCGCAGCGCCTGCCGGAGAGCGTGCTGCGCTGGGCCGTCGTCCTGCTCGGCCTCGGCGTCGGGATCGCGCTGCTCCTGACGTGAGTCAGAGCAGCTGCAGCCCCGCCCACAGCGCGACCACGGCCGCCACCAGCCCCACCGGCACCGTCAGCAGGCCGAGGCCGGTGAACTCCCGCACCGTCGGCGCCGCCTCCGTGCCCACGAGCACGCGCCGCCACAGCAGGGTGGCCAGCGAGCCGACGTAGGTGAGGTTCGGGCCGATGTTGACCCCGATCAGCACGGCCAGCACCAGGCCGGGCGCGGGGGCGTCGCCCAGCACGGAGAGCAGCACGAGCGTCGCCGGGATGTTGTTGACGACGTTCGCCAGCAGCGCGGCCAGCGCGGCCAGACCCAGCAGCCCCGGGAGCGAGGACGAGGACGGGACGACGGCGGCCAGCGCCGCGCCGAGCCCGTTGGCCGTGACCGCCTCGACGACGACGCCGAGCGCGAGCACGAACAGGCAGAACAGCGGGTCGGCCGCGCGCAGCAGCGCCACCGGACGGGCCCGGCGGGCGAGCAGGGCGCGCGCCCCCAGCACGAGCGCGCCGGCCGCGGCGACCCACACCGGCTCGATCCCCGACAGCGACGACAGACCGAACCCGGCCAGCGTCGCGGCCAGCACGGCGAGCGCGAACCGGGGCGCGGCGACGTCGGGGGCGGGCGCCGCGGCGGCCGGCGGTGCCGCCAGGTCGGTGCCGAACCACCAGCGCAGCGCCGCGTACTCGACGGCGATCACGACCAGCCAGGGCGCCACCATGAGCGCGGCGAAGGACAGGAACGTCAGCCCGGACGCCGCGAACGCCAGAAGGTTGGTCAGGTTCGACACCGGCAGCACCAGCGACGCCGAGTTGGCGAGGTGCGTGCACGCGTAGACGTGCGGGCGGGCGCGCACCGCGAGCAGCCGGGCCGTCGCGAGCACCACCGGCGTCAGCAGGACGACGGTGGCGTCGAGGCTCAGGACCGCGGTCGTCACCGAGGCGGCGGCGAACGTCAGCCCGAGCAGCCGCGGTGCGCTCCCCCGCCCGGCCGCGGCCATCCGCGCGCCGAGCCAGGCGAACACGCCCTCGACCCCGGCGAGGTGGCCCAGCAGCAGGATCGCGGCCAGGAAGGCGACGGTCGGGCCGAGCTCGACGACCTCCTCGACGGCCGCGGCCGGCGACACCAGCCCGAGCAGCAGCGCGAGACCCGCGGCCGGGACGGCGACCACCGCCTCGGGCAGGCCCCGCGGTGACGCCAGCGCGAACGCCAGCACCACCACGAGCAGGACGAGGGCGAGCGCCCCGTCGATCACGCGTGTCGCAGCGAGGAGTGCTCAGGCGACGGCGTCGTCCCGGCTCCCGCCGTCCTCGTGGACCTCCAGAAGGTGGAAGTCCTCCAGGTCCAGCACGAACCCGCGGATCTTCGTGCCCGGCAGCAGGAACGGGTCGCGCCGCAGCAGCGCCATGTCGCGGCGGACGCTGACCACCGGGTCGCGGAACGCGTGCGTGCGCCACGGCGGACGCATCCCGGTCTCCTCGGCGAGCTCCTCGGTGAAGTCGTCCTCGGTGAACGTCGTGAGGCCGCAGCCGGCGTGCTGCACGAGCAGGACGTCGCGGGTGTGCAGCTTGCGCTGGCTGATCGTCAGCGAGCGGATCACGTCGTCGGTGACGACGCCGCCCGCGTTGCGCAGCACGTGCACCTCACCCAGCTTCATGCCGAACAGCGCGAACACGTCGATGCGGGAGTCCATGCAGGTCAGCAGCGCCGTGTGCAGCGCGGGCGGTACGGGGAGCCCCTCGGCGTTGCTCGCGGCGAGACGACCGCCGCCCGCCTCGTAGCGTGCCAGCAGATCCTCGATGGCCATCGCCCGTACCCCTCTCGTCCCGGTGACAGGCCGACCATAGGCGACGAGGGCGCCGCGGTCCTCCGAGCGTGCTCGGGACCACCCGGTGATCAGCCGGCCGGGTGGTGGCTCGTGTCGTTGACCAGCCGCACGCTGGTGCCGCCGTCGGGGTAGTAGGCCACCTCGGACAGGCTCGCGAGGTCGAGGTGCATCCGGTAGAGGATCTCCGGGCCGGCGCCCAGCGCGTCGCGCAGCAGCATCTTGATCGGCGTCACGTGGCTGACGACGACGACCGTGCCGCCCCCGTACGCGGCGAGGATCGCGTCGCGCTCGGTCGCGATCCGCTCCGACACCTGCGCGAAGCTCTCCCCGCCGGGCGGGGCGACGTCCTGGCTGCCCAGCCACAGCGCGTGCAGCTCGGGGTCGCGCTGCTTGGCCTCGCCGAACGTCAGCCCCTCCCAGGAGCCGAAGTCGGTCTCGATGAGCCCCTCGCGGACCTCCAGCGGCGCGTTCGTCGCCTCGGCGACGGTGGCCGCGGTCTGGCGCGCGCGGCGCAGCGGGGAGCTGACGATCGCGGTGATCTCCGCGCCGATCCGGGCGAGTCGGACCGCCGCGCCCGCCGCCTGGGCGTGGCCCAGCGCGGTGAGCTCGGGGTCGCCGTGGCCGGAGTAGCGGCGCCCGACCGACAGCTCGGTCTGGCCGTGGCGCAGCAGCAGCAGGCGCGTCGGCTCGCCGGTCTGGCCGGTCCAGGACGTGGACGCCGGGGCCGTCACAGCCCCGACTCCGGCGTGCGCACCAGGATCACGCCGCACTCCTCGCAGTGCACGACCTCGTCCGGGGGCGCGGCCCTGAGCGCGGAGATCGCGGTGCGGTCGAGGTCGAGCCGGCAGGCCTGGCAGCGGCGGGCCAGCAGCAGCGCGGCCCCGGTGCCCTGCTGGGCGCGGCGGCGCTCGTAGGCCGCGAGCAGCTCCTCGGGCAGCGTGGCGACGACCTCCTCGCGCGCGCGGCGGCGTCCCGCCTCGGCGGTGTCGATGTCGAGCAGCGCCTCGTCGCGGCGCTCGACGATGGCCGCGATCTCCTTCTCGGCCGCCTCCAGCGTGGCGCGCGCGTGCCCGAGGTGGCCCTCCAGCGCCTCGCGCCGCTCCATGATCTCGAGCTGCTCGTCCTCCAGCACCGACTGCCGGCGGGCCAGGGTCTCCAGCTCGTGCTGCAGCTCGGTGGCCTGCTTCGCGCCGATGCCGGACCCGGCGAGGAGCTGGTTGTCGCGCGCGGTCCGGGTGCGGACGCCGTCGACGTCGCGCTCGATGCGGCGGATGTCGCGGTCGAGGTCGCCCGCGTTCGTCTCCGCCTCCACCACGGCGTCCCGGGCGGCGCGCACCGCCGCCTCGGCCGCCGTCAGCTGCGCGTGCTCGGGCAGCGAGGTGCGGCGGTGGTTCAGGCGCGTCAGCTCGGTGTCGACCCCCGCGAGGTCGAGCAACCGACGCTGGACGGCCGGTTCGGCTCTCATGTCTCTCCTCCTGCGACCGCGACGGTCCACGGATCGGTGCGCCGCCGCGAGACGCGGACGTCGACGTTACCGTCCGTGGCCCCGCGGACGACGTCGGCCGCCTGCGCGCACCACGGCCACTCCGACGCCCAGTGGGCGACGTCGACGAGCGCGGGCGAGCCGGGCAGCAGGCCGTGCTCGGACGCCGGGTGGTGGCGCAGGTCGGCGGTGACGTAGACGTCGACGCCGGCCGCGACCGCGGCCCCCAGCGCCGAGTCGCCCGCACCGCCGCAGACGGCGACGCGCTCGACGGTCCGGTCGGGATCGCCCGCGGCCCGCACCCCCCACGCCGTCGACGGCAGGGCGGCGGCGACGCGGGCGGTGAAGGCGCGCAGCGACTCGGGCTCGGCGAGCGCGCCGACCCGTCCCAGGCCCAGGGCGGAGGGCAGCTCGGCCAGCTCCAGCAGGTCGAACGCGGGCTCCTCGTACGGGTGCGACGCCCGCAGCGCGGCGACGACGGCCCGGCGCTTCTCCCGCGGCAGCACCATCTCCAGCCGCGTCTCCGCGACGCGCTCCAGGCGCCCGACCGTGCCGATCGCGGGGTTCGCCCCGTCGAGCGGCTTGAACTGGCCGGTGCCCGCGGAGGCGAACGAGCAGTGGCTGTAGTCGCCGATGTTGCCCGCGCCCTCGGCGGAGAGGGCCTCGTGCACCGCGGTGATCGCCGGACCCACCGGGATGAAGGTGACGATCTTGTCCAGCGGCGGGAGCGGCGCCCCGACCAGTGGTCCCTCGACGGTGACGCCGAGCGCGGCGGCGAGGGCGTCGGAGACCCCGGGGTCGGCG
This sequence comes from Pseudonocardia broussonetiae, assembly GCF_013155125.1. Taxonomy (NCBI): domain Bacteria; kingdom Bacillati; phylum Actinomycetota; class Actinomycetes; order Pseudonocardiales; family Pseudonocardiaceae; genus Pseudonocardia; species Pseudonocardia broussonetiae. The sequence continues at coordinate 6,118,280 of NZ_CP053564.1, forward strand.
GAGTCGGCGTTGGTGTGCGCGGTGAACAGGGCGGTCCCTCCGCGCACGAGCCGGTGCACCAGCCGGCCCTTGGGGGTGTCGGCGCCGACCCCGTGCACGCCCCTGAGCAGCAGGGGATGGTGGGTCACGAGGAGCTGCGCGCCGATCTCGGCGGCCTCGGCGACGGTCTCGGGCACCGGGTCGACGGCCACGAGCACGGTGTCGACCGGCTCGTCGGGGTCGCCGCAGACGAGGCCGACGGCGTCCCAGTCGGCGGCGAGGCGGGGCGGGTAGGCGGTCTCGAGCGCGGTGATGAGGTCGCGGACGGTGGTGGTCATGCCCGCCCCCCTTGCAGGAAAGCCACGTTCACGCCGCGAGGTTGCGTGAACGTGGCTTTCCTGCAACTCGGCGGGGACTCGGTGCGCGGCCCGGCGCCGGACTCCCCCAGCGCCGCCCCCAGTGCCTCCACCAACCGCTCCACCGCCCCCGCCGGCCGCACCGCCACCCGCACGTGGTCGGGACCCAGCCCCGGGAACGTGTCGCCGCGGCGCACCGCGATGCCCGCCTCCCGCAGGTCGGCCCGCACCCGCTCCCCGCGGCCGTCGGGCAGCCGGAGCAGCAGGTAGGGCGCACGGCCGGGCAGGACCGTGACGCCCGGGACCGCGGCCAGGGCGGCGGCCTGCTCGGCCCGCAGCCGGGCCAGCTCGACCGCGGCCTCCCGCGCCTGTGCGACGGCCACCGGCTCGCAGCAGGCGATCACGGCCTCCAGCGCCGGCGTGGACACCGGCCACGGCGGGCGCGAGCGGGCGAGGCGGGCCAGCAGGTCGGGGTGCCCGAGCGCGTAGCCCGCGCGCAGCCCGGCCAGCGCCCAGGTCTTGGTGAGGCTGCGGAACACCAGCGGCCCCGGCTCCCCCGCGAGCGTCTCCGGCTCCCCGGGCACGGCGTCGGCGAAGGCCTCGTCGACCAGCACGACCCGCCCCGGCGCGGCCAGCGCGCGCACGTCGTCGGCGGGGTGCAGGACGCCGGTGGGGTTCGTCGGGTTGCCGACGACGACGAGGTCGGCGGCCGCGGGAACCGCGGCGGGGTGCAGGCGGTGGCCGTCGGCGGCGTCGGTCAGGACCTGCTCGACGGGCACGCCGGCGTCGCGCAGGGCGGCCTCGGGCTCGGTGAACCCGGGGTGCACGACGGCGGCCAGGCGCGGGCGCAGGGCGGGGAGCAGCGCGAACCCCTCGGCGCTGCCCGCGAGCACCAGCACCTCGTCGGGGCGGCGGCCGTGCCGGGCCGCGACGGCCTCCCGCGCGGCGCGGTCGTGGGCGGCGCTCGGGTACCGGCCGAGGTCGTCGAGCACCCCGGCGATGCGGTCGCGCAGCCACCGCGGCGGGCCGGAGCCCTGCACGTTGACGGCGAAGTCCAGCAGCCCCGGCTCGGCGTCGACGTCGCCGTGGTGGCGCAGCGCCTGGGGAAGATCCATGCCCCGCACCCTACGGTGGAGGGGTGCACGTGGTTTTCGTCTGTACCGGCAACATCTGCCGCTCGCCCATCGCCGAGAAGGTCGTCGCCCAGGAGCTGGAGCGGGCCGGTCTCGCCGACGGCGTGACGGTCACCAGCGCCGGCACCGGGGGCTGGCACATCGGCTCCCCGGCCGACGAGCGCTCGGCCGCGCTGCTGCGCGCGCAGGGCTACCCCGACGAGCACAGCGCCCGCCTGATCGACGAGGAGCAGCTGGCCGCCGACCTCGTCGTCGCGCTGGACCGCTCGCACCTGCACGCGCTGCGCGCGATGGTCGCCGATCCCTCCCGGGTGCGGCTGCTGCGCTCGTTCGACCCGGCCTCCCCCGCCGACGCCGAGGTCCCCGACCCCTACTGGGGCGACGAGGACGGGTTCGAGCGCGTGCTGGAGATGGTCCGCGCCGCGGTGCCGGGCCTGCTGGACTGGGTGCGCGAGCACCGGTAGCCGCGGGAGCCCGTCGTGAGCGGGCACGTCACGCTTCACCGCCAGTCGTCGAGCACCAGCACGTCGGGGTGGTCGTAGCCCGCGGTGTTCGGGCGGTGCATCGTGACGCCGGGGGTGTCGGTGCGGAAGCCGGCGCCGAGCAGGTGCCGGTAGGCGTCGTGGCGGGCCGTGCTGACGCCGACGACGAGCCGCTGCGCCCCGGCCGCCGCGGCCCAGCCGCCGCAGGCCAGGAGCAGCCGCTCGAACGTGCCGCGGGCGTGCGGGCCGGGCGCGACGGCCGCGAACTTGACGAACGCGACGCCGGTACCGGCCTCGGTGCCCGCCCCGGTGTGGCCGACGGCGAACCCCGCCGGCGCCTCCGGCTCCCCCACCAGCACGACGTCGCCGAGCGACTGGTCGAGCACGGCGTCGACCTCCCCACCCACGTCGAGCCCGGGGTGCACGGCCCCGGTGACGGCGGCGCACGCGGCCCGCAGCGCGGCGCGGTCGGTCCAGGCCGACCCCAGGAACCCCGACGGCGACTCGAACGGCGCCACCGGCCGCGACATGATCGCGGTGAGGAAGCGGGGCCAGAAGCCGAACTTCTGGTAGAGCCCGTGGTGGCGCGGGCTGTGCGCGAAGGTGAACAGGCCCTGGTGGCTGACGCCCCAGTCGCGGAACACGTCGAGCGTGGCGGTCAGCAGCCGTGACCCGACCCCGGCGTCCCACAGCTTCGGGGTGACCGACAGCGGCCCGAGCCAGCCGACGTCGCCCCAGCGGGTCACGACGGTGGACCCGACGAGGTCGCTGCCCGCGTACGCCCCGAGGACCGTGGTGTGGGCGGCGCGGAACCGGGTCCGCAGGAGATCGGTGTCGCCGAAGGTGTCCGTGCCGAGGAAGGTGCCGAACGCGTCGCGGACGATCTCGTCGGCGACGCCGAGGTCGGCGGCGTCCAGCGCGCGAACGTCGAGGTCCATTCGCGCAGTGTGCCGCACCTGCTGCTCCGAACGGCAGAGCGCACGGTGGTTCAGGTGGTCGTGGCCACCAGCTCGGCGAGCGAGTCGCGCAGCGCGCCGGCGAGGACGGCGACGTCGGGCATCGCGTCGCGGTCGGCGGTGAGGCCGTAGTGCATCCCGCCGTCGTAGGACGTGACGCCGATGGCCACGGCCTGGCCGCCGGCCAGCGGCACCACCGGGAACATGTCCCGCATCCGGGCGCCCAGGGCGTAGAGCGGCCGCGGCGGGCCCGGCACGTTGGTGATCAGCACGTTGTAGAGCCGGCTCGAGTACTGGCTGGTGAGGCGGGCGGCGATGCTGTGCACGACCGGTGGCGCGAGGCCGACCAGCCCGATCAGCCGCGCCGCGCCGACGGCCCGGCCCCCGCGCTTGTGGGCCTCCATCGCGCCGCGCACGGCGGTGAGCCGGGCGACCGGGTCGTCCTCGGCCACCGGGAGGTCGACGAAGTACGCGGAGATGCTGTTGCCCGCCCCCGACCCCGACCCCGACGCCCCGGACCGGGCCCGCACCGACACCGGCACGAGCGCGCGCACCGTGGTGTCGTGCGTCAGCGGCTCGCCGCGGGTGATCATCCAGCGCCGCAGGCCCCCGGCGACGACGGCCAGCACCACGTCGTTGACGGTGCCGCCGTGCGCCTTGCGGACCGCGCGGTGGTCGGCGAGCGGGGTGCGCGCGGTGCCGTAGCGGCGCTGCGAACCCGTGACGGCGGTGAGCGGGTGGACCGGACGGGTGCCCGCCGCGCTGCGGCCGGTGTCGAGCGCGGCCTGCGCGGTGCGCCCGATCGCCGACGCCGCGTGGCCGATGTCGCCGAGGATGCGGCCGGTGACGTCGAGGGCGAGCTGGGGGCGGCGCAGCGTGTCCAGCACCGCCGACGCCGCCAGCTCCAGGCCCCACGGCTCCCGCGCGGGCGTCCAGTCGTCCTCGGGGGTGTCGCGCGGCTCGGGCGTGAGGTCGAGCAGGACGGAGCCGATGTCGACCGACGCCAGCCCGTCGACCATCGCGTGGTGGGTCTTGGTGACCACCGCCAGCCGCCCGTCGGCCAGGCCCTCGACCAGGTAGATCTCCCACAGCGGGCGCGAGCGGTCGAGCCGGCGCGAGAGCAGCCGGCCGACCAGCTCGTGCAGGACCTCCTCGGTGCCCGGGGCGGCGAGCGCGGAGCGCCGGACGTGGTAGGCGAGGTCGAACTCCGGGTCGTCGACCCACACGGGCAGCCCGAGTCGGGCCGGCACCTCGCGCACCTTCTGCCGGTAGCGCGGCACCAGCCCGAGGCGCTGCCCGATGAGCGCGACGAGGGCGTCGACGTCGAAGCCCTCGCTCGGCTCGAACGTCATGACGCCCCCGACGTGCATCCCCGCGTTCTCGTGCTCGGCGAACAGGAACGACGCGTCGAGCGGCGAGAGGCGGTCAGGCACGGGGAAGGTCTACCAGCCCCGTGGTCACCACCCCCGCAGCGGGAACCCGGAACGGCCGTCGCCGTGCGCGCGCTCGCCCAGCACCTGGTGGAGCTGGATGTTGTCGCGCTCGAACCCGAGCCGGCACGCGGCCATGTAGAGCCGCCAGACCTTCGCCTTGCCCAGGCCGACCTCCGCGACCGCCTCGTCCCAGTGCTCCTCGAGGTTGGCGCCCCAGGCCGCGAGGGTCCGCGCGTAGTGCTCGCGGAAGTTCTCCTCGTGACGGATCTCGAACCCGGCGTCGTTCATCGTCCCGATCACGTGCCCGACGGTGTGCAGCTCGCCGTCGGGGAAGATGTAGCGGCCGATGAACGGGTCGAGCTTCCGGGGCGGCGTGCGCGACTCGGTGATGCAGTGGTTGAGCAGCCGGCCCCCGGGCTTGAGCCGGGCGTGCAGCGAGGCGAAGTACGCGGGCAGCTGCGCGCGTCCGATGTGCTCGGTGAGCCCGATCGAGCTGACGGCGTCGAACTCCGACTCCGGCGCGTCGCGGTAGTCGACGTGGCGCACCTCGGCGAGCCCGTCGAGGCCTCGGCGGGTGATCTCGGCCTGCGCCCACGCGGCCTGGTTGGCCGAGAGCGTCACCCCCAGCGCCTTCACGCCGTGCTCGGCGGCGGCGTGCATGACCATGCCGCCCCAGCCGCAGCCGACGTCCAGCAGGCGCTGCCCCGGCCCCAGCGCCAGCTTCTGCGCGACGAGCTCGAACTTCTCGGCCTGCGCCTCCTCGAGCGTCGCCGTCGCCGTCGGGTACACCGCGCAGGTGTAGGCCATCGACGGGCCGAGCACCCACTCGTAGAAGGTGTTGGAGACGTCGTAGTGGTGCGAGATCGCCTTGCTGTCGCGCGCCTTGGAGTGCAGGCGGCCCGGCGGGCGGTACTCGAACTCCGGCGGCGGCTGGCGGTGGCGCGCCCACACCGGCAGGAGCTGGCGGGCCAGCTTCAGGCGCTGGGCGCGCGGGATGTCGTGCAGGATCACGTCCGGCATCGCCGCCAGGACGCCGTAGAGCTCCCCCTCGACCTCGATCTCGCCCGTGACGTAGCCCCGCGCCAGGCCCAGCGTGCCCGGAGCGGTGACGAGTCTGGCCATGGCTCTCGGAGAGGTGATCCGCATGGCGGCCTCGGCGCTGTCCGGGCCCGCCTTGCTGCCGTCGTAACCGATGATGCGCACCGGCACGTCCGGCCCGATGACACTCGAGATGATCTCTGCGACCTGCATCATGCCCTCCCCGTGACCTTGCTGTAGAGATCGGGCAGCCTGCCGTCGGGGTCGTAGCGGCCCTTCAGCGACCGGTAGGCCTGTCCGTTGTAGTGCTCCCAGAACTCGGGCTCGTCGTAGTGCACCGTGGAGTACAGCGACTTGTGCCCGCCCAGCTCGGCGACCAGCTGCTCCACGCGCCTGTTGTGTCCCTCGGGGTCCCCCGGCACCTCCGGGACAGTCGACCAGAAACCCACGTTCACGTAGAGTTCACCGGCCTCCATCGGGTAGAGCGGCCAGGTCGTCTCACCGCGCAGCCGCAGCGGGCAGAGCCACACGGGCTCGATGCCGACGTCGCGCTGGAACGCGTCGAGGAACTCGGGCAGCCGGTCGACCGGGATCTCGACGTCCTGGATCACCGGCTCCTCCTGCGGCTGCCGCAGCAGGCGGCGGATCCGGCTGGAGAACCGCGTGCGGCGGTCGAGCGCGACGATCCGGCGGTAGACGTCCGAGCGCCGGTAGCGGCCCGGCCAGACGCGGCGCACCAGCGGGTGCTGCGCGCCCAGCGCCGCCGAGCACCAGAACCAGTCGGTGTCCCAGCGCCACAGGTAGTCGTGGACGGTCAGGTGGTCCTCGGTGCGCTCGCGCACCGACTTGTAGAATACCTGCTGACCCGTGTAGTCGCTGACGCCGGGGCCGGGGTCGTCGGTGAAGAACCCCAGGCTGAGGTACTGCTCGTCGCGGGTGAACACGACGCCGTCGACGAAGTCGGCCGGCCCGGCGCACGCCTCACGGATCTCCTCGGCGAGCTTCCCGGTGGCGACGCGGCGGTGCTCGAGGCGGACGTAGGGCGCCACGGGCTGCAGGTCGATCTCCAGGCGCAGCGCGTAGCCCAGCGTGGCGTAGGAGTTGGCGAACCCGTGGAACAGGTCGGCGTGCTCGCCCTCGGGACGCGCGGTGACGAGCTCGCCGCCGGGCAGCAGCACGTCCATCTCGCGCACCGACTCGTGCGGCAGGCCGTGGCGGAACGACGTCGACTCGATCCCGAGCCCGGTGACCGCCCCGCCCAGGGTGATCGTCTTGAGCTGCGGCACCACCAGCGGCATCAGCCCGTGCGCCAGCGTGACGTCGACGAGGTGCTCGTAGGTGGTCATGCCCTGCACCTGCGCGGTGCGGGCGGCCGTGTCGACCTCGATGACCCCGGTGAACGCGGACGTGTCGAGGCGGCGGTCGTCGGCGGCCCCGGCGCCGAACCGGAACAGGTTGGACGTCCGCTTGCCCAGCCGCACCCGCTCCCCCGCCGGCACGGCCCGGTACTGGCGCACCAGCTCGGCGATGGCGGCGTCGTGCTCGGCGCGGGGGACGGTCGGCGGGGTGGACAGCTGCAGCCCGGCGCTCATGTAGCGGGACGCTAGTACTCGCGCGGCGGGCTGCCCACCCTGTTGACGAGGGCTGCTTCGTCACATCGCGGCCGCGCGTTGACCGCGCCGCCGCGCACGCAGCACAGTGGCGCGGTGGAACGGGCCCTGGCCGTGCTGACCGTCGTCGCGCTCGTCACGGTGCTCGCCGAGGCCACCGACCGGCCCGATCCGCTGCCCGGGTACCTGGTCGCGGTGGTGTGCGCGGCGCTCGTGCTCGTCGCGCTGAGGTGGTTGGAGGGGCGTGGCCGCGCCGTCGCGGTGTCCTACGTGGCCGTCCAACTCGGACTGGCGTTCGCCGTCTCCTCCCTGGCCGGGCCCGGCGTGGGGGCGACGCTGCTGTTCTGCCTCCTCGTCGCGCAGACCGTCCGGATGCTCCCCCCGCCGGCCGCCGTCGTCGTGGTGGCGGTGGCGCCGCTGACCCACGTCGGCATGAGCTGGGCCGACGGGCTGCGCGAGGGTCTGGGGGTGCTGGCCGCGGCCGGGTTCACCGCCGTCGTCACCCTGCTCCTGCTGCGCGAGCAGCGCGCCAGGGAGGAGCTGGACGTCGCGCACGCGCGGCTGCGCGCCCACGCCGAGCAGGCCGAGGAGCTGGCCACGATCGAGGAGCGCAACCGGCTCGCGCGCGACATCCACGACGGCCTCGGGCACCACCTCACCGTCGTCCAGATGCAGGTGCAGGCGGCCCGCGCGGTGCTCCGGTCCGATCCGGACCGCGCCGACGGGGTGCTGGCCAAGGCGCAGGCGCAGGCGACCGAGGCGCTGGCCGAGGTGCGCCGCTCGGTCGCGGCGCTGCGCGGGCCCCGCACCGCGCCGCCGCTGGCGACGGCGCTGGAGGCGCTCGCCGAGCAGACCTCCGCCGCGGGCGTGCCGACCGCGCTGCACGTCACCGGCGCCGCGCGCCCGCTGCCCGACGACGTGCGCGACTCGCTGTTCCGCACCGCCCAGGAGGGCCTCACCAACGTCCGCAAGCACGCCGGCGCCACCCGCGCACGGCTCGTCCTCGACTACGACGCGCCGGGGACGGTGCGGCTGGAGGTCAGCGACGACGGCAGCGGGATCCCGGACGCCCCGGCGTCCGGCGGGTTCGGGCTGACCGGCCTGCGCGAGCGGGCGGAGCGGCTCGGCGGCCGGCTCGACGCGGAGACCGCACCCGGCGGCGGCACGACGCTTCGGCTGCAGGTGCCGGCGTGAGCGCCCCGGTGCGCGTCCTGCTCGTCGACGACCAGGCGCTGTTCCGCGAGGCGCTGGGCACGCTGCTCGACGTGCGCGAGGAGATCGAGGTCGTCGGCGAGGCGGGCGACGGCGACGAGGCGCTGCGCCGCTCGGCCGCGCTGAGCCCGGACGTCGTCCTCATGGACCTGCACATGCCCGTGCTCGACGGCATCGCGGCGACGCGGCGGCTGCGCGCGGAGCAGCCCGCCGTCCGGGTGCTGGCCCTGACCACCTTCGACGACGACGAGGACGTGTTCGCGGCCCTGCGGGCGGGGGCCGTGGGCTACCTGCTCAAGGACGTCGCGTCCGACCGGCTCGTGGAGGCGCTGCTGGCGGCGGCGCGCGGGGAGTCGGTGCTGCAGCCCTCGGTCGCGGCGAAGGTCGTCGCCCGGTTCGCGCAGCTCGCGGACACCGCGCCCGCGCCCCGGCCGCAGCCGCTGGTGGTGCCCCTGACCGAGCGCGAGCTCGAGGTGCTGCGGCTGCTGGCCACCGGGCGCAGCAACCGCGAGATCGCCGCCGCGCTGTTCCTCGCCGCGGGCACCGTCAAGAACCACGTCACGAACGTGCTGGCCAAGCTCGGGGCCCGCGACCGCACCCAGGCCGCCCTGCGCGCCCGCGAGCTGGACCTGCTCGGGCTACCGCGGGAGTGACCCCGATCGTGACCTCCGGCACGGGTGCGCGGGCCCCGGCGCCGCCACGATCGGCGCCATGACCGATGTGCAGAACAGGACCACCAGGACCACCACCCGCCGCAGCGCCCTGCGCTTCGGCCTCCACTACCTCGAGATGGTCGTCGCGATGGTGGCCGGGATGCTCGTGCTGGGTCCCCTGTGGGACCTGGCCGCGCCCGGCCTGACCGACCGCGCCGACGTCGCCGCGCTCGTCATGGCCACGGACATGGCCGTCGGCATGGGCGCCTGGATGCGCGTCCGGGGCCACGGCTGGGCCGGGATCGCCGAGATGTCCGCGGCGATGTACCTGCCCTTCGTGGTGCTGCTGGTCCCGTTCTGGCTGGGCGCGGTGTCCGGCGGCACCCTGATGACGGCCGGGCACCTGCTGATGCTGCCGCTGATGGCCGTCGCGATGCTGTGGCGGCGCTGCGACTACACCTGACCCCTCAACGCCGGGCGCGCACCAGGCCCGGGAGCGCCGAGAGCCCGGTGGTCGGGTGGAACGCCTCGGCCGCCGCGGTGAGCGCCCCGTGCTCGGAGTCGCTCAGCACGATGTCGGCGGCGGCGGCGTTGCGCTCCACCTGGGCGACGCTCGACGCCCCCGGGATCGCCACGACGTTCGGGAAGTGCACCAGCCAGGCCAGCGCGACCTGGGCGGGCGTGGCGTCGTGGACCGAGGCGACGTCGCGCAGCAGGTCGAGCAGCGGCGACGCGGCCCTCATGTTCTCGGGCAGGAACATCGCGTTGGTGGCCCGCACTCCCCCGCTCGGCCGGTGGTCGGCGTTGTAGCGCCCCGAGAGCAGACCCTGCGCCAGCGGGCTCCAGGCCATGACGACGTGCCCGGTGCGCTGGGCCCACGGCAGCATCTCGGCCATCGGCCCGCGCGAGACCAGGCTGAACTGCACCTGGTTGGACAGCACCCGCGCCCCGCCCAGCGCGCCCTCGGCCCGCTGCCAGCGCTGGAGCGGGTAGTTCGAGACGCCCACCTCGTCGATGACGCCGACGTCGCGCAGCGCCCGCATGCCGCGCATCGTCGTGGAGTCGCCGACGACCGGGTTGGGCTGGTGCACCTGGTAGAGGTCGATCTGGCGGACGCCCAGGCGCTGCGCGCTCGCGACGCCGCGCTGCTGCACGATCGCGGCCGTCGGCATCACCGGGAAGACCTTCGAGGCCACCACGACGTCGTTGGTGCCGCCGGAGTCGCGCAGCGCCTCGCCGAGGATCCGCTCGCTGCGGCCGAACCCGTACACCTCGGCGGTGTCGAACACCGTGATCCCGAGCTCGCGGGCGCGCTTCACGATCCGCCCGGCCTCCCCCTCGGCGTAGTCGGTGCCGTAGCCCCACTCGCGGGACCCGAACTGCCACGTGCCCAGGCCGATGACGGAGTACGGCTTGGCGGTCGCGATGTCGAGATGACGCATGCCCCTGTTGTACCCGGATCAGGCGTGGGCGGTCAGGAACTCGTCGACGTGCATCCAGGTGGTCCCGCGGGCCCGGCGGCCGGTGAGCACGCCGAGGTGGCCGCCCGGCGCCGACTCGAACCGCACCTCGGGCGAGCCGGTCAGCAGGTCGACCACGCGCTCGACGGCCGGGAGCGGGGCGATGACGTCGTTCTCGCCGCCCACGACCAGCACCGGAACGTCGATCTCCTTGAGCGCGATGGTGCGCCCGGCGAGGTCGAGCGTGCCGTCGGCGAGGTCGTTGCTGCGCAGCAGGAGGTGGTAGATCTGCCCGAACACACGGCCGGGGTAGCCGCGCATGTGGGTCATCATGAAGTCGACGGCCTCGATCTGGGCCAGGCAGTCGCGGTCGTCGAGGCGCGAGAGCACCGTGAGCGGCTTGGTGATCAGCCGGTCGACGGCCGTGAGCTGGAACGCCCAGCTCACCAGCGGCGCCGGGAAGCTGCCGATGGCCTGGTAGACCGCCGAGAGGCCGAGCCCGCCGGTGACGGCCGCGAGCGGTCGCAGCGGCGCCACCAGCGGCACCGCGGCGATGTCGACGGGGCTGCCGATCACGGTGAGCGTGTGGATCGGCAGCGTCACGTCGGCGGCCGTCGCGAGCAGGCAGAAGATCCCGCCCAGCGACCAGCCCAGCAGGTCGACGCCGTCGGCTCCCGTGTCGCGGACGGTGTCGCGGACCGCGCGGGGCACCACGTCGTCGACCCAGTGCTCCATGCCCAGCGCGCGGTCGGCGAACCGGATCGGGCCGTAGTCGACGAGGTACACGGTGCGCCCGGTGGCCAGCAGGTGCTGCACGAGCGAGCAGCCGCGGCGCAGGTCGTAGGCGAAGTCGGGGGCGCCCAGCGGGGGCACGAGCAGCACCGGCGGGGCGTCGAGCAGGGGCACGCCGGCGATCGGGCGGTAGCGGTGGAGCGTGGCCGCCGGGGAGCCGGTGACCGCGTCGCGCGGCATCCGCCGCAGGTCGGCGACACCGCCGAAGACCGCCTTGTCGACGACGTTCAGCGCCACGTTCTGCGCCACGGCGGGGAGGCGGTCGACCAGCGTCACGCTCCGACCCTAGCCGCGGCCCGCGGGGGCCGCCCCCGGCCCGGTCGAGCCGTTCCCGGTTACCGGCCGGTATGTGACACTGCGGACCATGCAGCGCGACATCTTCGACGCCGACCACGACGCGTTCCGCGACACCGTCCGGACCTTCCTCGCCAAGGAGGTCCTCCCGCACCACGACCAGTGGGAGGCCGACGGCCACGTCGACCGCGCCGTCTGGAAGTCCGCGGGCGCGGCCGGGCTGCTGGGCACCGACGTGCCCGAGGAGTTCGGCGGCGGCGGGGTCGACGACTTCCGCTACAACTGCGTCATCACCGAGGAGATCTCCCGCGCCGGCACCTCCGGCCTGGGCTTCCCGCTGCAGAACGACGTCATCGCGCCCTACCTGCTGCGCCTGGCCACGCCCGAGCAGAAGAAGCGCTGGCTGCCCGGCTTCTGCTCCGGCGAGACCATCACCGCCATCGCGATGACCGAGCCCGGCACCGGCAGCGACCTGCAGGGCATCCAGACGACCGCGAGGAAGACCGACGACGGCGACTGGATCCTCAACGGCTCCAAGACCTTCATCACCAACGGCATCCTGTCCGACCTGGTGATCGTCGTCGCGAAGACCGACCCGGAGGCCGGCGCCCGCGGCTTCAGCCTGCTCGTCGTCGAGCGCGGGATGGCCGGGTTCGAGCGCGGCCGCAACCTCGCCAAGGTCGGCATGAAGGCCCAGGACACCGCCGAGCTGTCGTTCACCGACGTGCGCGTGCCCGCGGCCAACCTGCTCGGCGAGGAGGGCCAGGGCTTCATCTACCTCATGCAGAACCTCGCCCAGGAGCGGCTGTCGATCGCCGTCGGCTCGGTCGCGGGCGCGGCGCGGGCCCTGGAGCTGACGCTCGACTACGTCAAGGAGCGCAAGGCGTTCGGCAAGCCGGTGTCGGCGTTCCAGAACACCCGCTTCGAGCTGGCCGAGATGGACACCGAGGTCACGGTGACCCAGGTGTTCGTGGACCGCTGCATCCGCCAGCACGTCGAGGGCGAGCTGTCGATCTCCGACGCGGCGAAGGCCAAGTGGTGGGCGTCGGACGTGCTCAAGCGCGTGGTGGACCGGTGCGTCCAGCTGCACGGCGGCTACGGCTACATGCTGGAGTACCCGATCGCGAAGGCCTTCGTGGACTCGCGGGTCCAGTCGATCTACGGGGGGACGAACGAGATCATGAAGGAGATCATCGGGCGGACGCTGATCTCGTAGCCCCTCCCCCCCGTTACCTTCTTGATCAAGCCCGATGAGGGCTTGCAGGCCACCGGTCACGGCATGACTTGTCGCCCCTGTCGTCGATGATCTGGGGGGTGTTGTCACCGTGGTCGGAGGGCGCCAACGACCGCTGATAGAGACCTGACCCGCTCGCGTGGTCTGCTCGTAACGTGGCTGCCGGCGCGGGTGCCCGGGTCGGCCTGCCCCAGCGGCTAAGGAGGCGTCGTTGTCGAAGTCCGACAAGATCCCCGAGCACGACTTCACCGTGTTCTGCGGGCTCGACGTAGGCAAATCGGTGCACCACGCCTGCGCGCTGGACCCGACCGGGCAGCGGCTGCACGACAAGCCGCTGCCCAACGACGAGACCGCGCTGGCCGAAATCTTCCAGCAGCTGTCCGTGCACGGACGGGTGCTGGTGGTCGTCGATCAGCCCGCCTCGATCGGTGCCCTGGCCGTCGCGGTCGCCCGGTCACTGGGGATCGAGGTCGCCTACCTGCCCGGGTTGGCGATGCGCCGCATCGCCGACCTGCACCCCGGACAGGGCAAGACCGACGCCCGTGACGCCTACGTCATCGCCGACGCAGCCCGCACCATGCCCCCACACCCTGCGCCGGGTCGGCACCGACGACGAGATCCTCGCCGAACTCACCGTGCTCGCCGGCTACGACGACGACCTCGCCGCTCAGTCCACCCGGCTCATCAACCGCCTGCGCGACGCCCTGCTGCACGTCCATCCCGCGCTGGAACGCCTGCTCGGACCCCGTATGGACCGCGGCGGGGGTACTCGACCTGCTCGCCGCCGCCCCCACACCCGACGCGCTGCGCCAGCTCGGCGAGGACGGCATCACCGCCGCGATGCGCCCTCGCTCGCCGCGGCTGGCCAAGACCCTGCCCGCGCAGATCCTCGCCGCGCTCGACGCCCAGACCGTCGTCGTCCCCGGCACCACCGCGTTCGGCCGCGTCATCGTCGGCGTCGCCACCCAACTGCGGGAGGTCCGCGCCGAGCGCGACACATTGGCCGCCGAGCTCGAGTCCCGCCTGGAGGCCCACCCTCTTGCCGAGGTCCTGATCTCGATGCCCGGCCTCGGGTTCAGGACCGCCCTCAAGATCCTCACCATCGTCGGGGACGGCGCCGCGTTCCCCACCGCCGGGCACCTCGCCGCCTACGCCGGCCTCGCTCCCGTCACCCGCAGATCCGGGACCTCGATCAAGGGCGAGACCCGCTCCCAGCGCGGGAACCACGCCCTGAAGTCCGCGCTGTTCTTGTCGGCGTTCGCCAGCCTCGCCGACCCGACAAGCCGCGCCTACTACGACCGCAAACGAGCCCAAGGCAAGCGGCACAACGCCGCATTGATCTGCCTCGCCCGCCGCCGCACCGACGTCATCTACGCCATGCTCCGCGACCGCACGCCCTACGCACCGCCAACGTCCTCGGAGCCTCGCCCGGCGCCCGCCGCCGCTTGACAACCCCATAGAGACACCCCCCCGGCCCCCGCCGCACACTCCCCGCTCACTTCCCGCGAGTCGGGGTGTGGTTGCGCGCGAGTCGGGGTGGCGTTGCGCGCGAGTCGGGGTGGCGTTGCGCGCGAGTCGGGGTGGCGGTGATCGTCAAGAGGGTGACCCCACGGTCCTTCGCACGACCCTCACGTCACACTCCTGGCGATCACCGGGCTGTGATCACCGGGAGTGCGACCGCACGGTCGCGGCGACGACCCTGGCGGTGCGGTCTCGGCGATCAAGGCCATCAGGTGGACTTCGTATCGGTCGGCGGATGCTGACGGTCGGGTCAGAGGACCGGACAGGGCGATCGGCGGCGGCCAACACGTGACGACGCGGCCGCCGACGAGCTCATGAGAGTGATGCCCTGGCGGCTGACGCTCGGCAGCCGCGGGGAGACCGGCGATCGGCCGGCGATCGGCCGGGTGCCCGGGCCGTCACGGTGCCCGCGGTCCCGGGCAGTGATCGCCGGGACTGTGACACCACGGCCCTCCGCGCGACCGCCACGTCACACTCCTGCCGATCACCGAGCTGTGATCACCGAGAGTTCGACCTCACGGCCCTGCCGACGACCCTGGCGGTGCGGTCTCGGCGATCAAGGCCATCGGGTTGCCGGGTCGGCGGCGTCTGGTCGCCGCGCCGGGGCGACCGCGACGGGTGACCGCGACGGGCGACCGCGACGGGCGAGCGTGCCGAGTGGCCGTGCTGGGTGGTCGCCCAGCGGCCGTGCCGAGTGGCCACACCATGTGGCCGACCACCACGCACACCGGCCACGCACGCTGGCCGCGCTGGCCGGCCGCCACCTGACCGGGCCGCCTGACCGCGCAAGCTGACCCCGCCGCCTGACCGCGCCGCCTGACCGCGCCGCCTGACCGCGCCGCCTGACCGCGCCGCCTGACCGCGCCGCCTGACCGCGCCGCCTGACCCCGCCGCCTGACCGCGCGGTGCACCGCTTCCCAGCATTGGCACCCGCGACTCCCGAACCCGGTGATCGTCGGAAGTGCAACGCCACGGCCCTCAGCACGACCCCCACGTCACACTCCCGACGATCACGAGGCTGTGATCAGCGGGAGTGCGTCGTCACGGCCCCGCCGACGACCCTGACGGTGCGATCTCGACGATCACGACTACCGGGGACGGTCCGGCGGGGGTCAGACCGTCGCCCCGCAGGCCCGCTCGATCTCCGTGACGGCCGCCAGGATGCGGGCGGCGTCGATCCGCACGGCGTCCTGCGCGGCGTTGCCGTCGGGGCCGAGGAGGGCGCGGCCCTGGGCGTCGAGGTCGTCGATGGCGGCGACGAGCTCGGTCTGGGCGGCCACGATCTCGGGATCGGCGACGCCGGAGGTCGTGGCCGCCACCTGGCGGGCGCCGAGCAGCAGGACCGCGACGCCGGCGGGCAGCACCGGCATCCTCTCGATCGCCTCGGCGGTCTGGCGGACGACCGACTGGCTGTCGGTGTAGTCCGCGCAGACGACCTCCTCCGGCGTCTGGGCCGGGGCGGCGCCGGGCGCGGGGGCGGAGGTCGCGGGCGGCGGGGCGGGGGCGGGCTCGGTGCCGCAGCCGGCGAGCACGGCCAGAGCAGCGAGGGCGGCGGCCGCCACGAGCGCGGGGCGCCTCACGCGATCACGCTCGCGCGGATGCGGGCGCGCTCGGCGTCGATGTCGACGGTGGCGGGCGGGAACCGCGGGTCGAGCTCGGTGAGCGTCTCGGCGAGGATCGCGGCGATGGCCCAGTTGCGGTACCACTTGCGGTCCGAGGGCACGACGTACCAGGGCGCGGTGTCGGAGTCGGTCTCGCGCAGCGCGTCGGTGTAGGCCTGCTGGTAGGCGGGCCACTTCGCGCGGGAGTCGAGGTCGCCGGTGTTGTACTTCCACACCTTCGCCGGGTCGTCGAGCCGGGCGAGCAGCCGCTCCGCCTGCTCGGCGGGCGAGATGTGCAGCATGCACTTCACGATCGTGACCCCCTGCTCGGCGAGCTCGGACTCGAACGCGGTGATCTCGGTGTAGCGCCCGCGCCACACCTCCTCCGGCACGAGCGAGTCGACGCGGGCGATGAGGACGTCCTCGTAGTGCGACCGGTCGAACACGCCGATCTGGCCCGGCGCGGGCACCTTCGGCCGGATGCGCCACAGGAAGTGCTGGGCGCGCTCCTCGGCGGTGGGCTTCTTGAACGACGAGATCGTCAGGCCCTGCGGGTTGACGAGCCCGGCGACGTGGCGGATGACGCCGCCCTTGCCGGAGGTGTCCATGCCCTGCAGCACGAGAAGCACCGCGCGGGTGCCGCCGCCGATGGCCTCGGCGTAGAGGGCCTCCTGGCGCTCGTCGAGGACGGTGGCGAGGTCGGCCATCTGCTCGGCGGCCGCGGACTTGTCCTGCGGGCCGACGGGGCGCCCGCGCGGGTCGATCGCCGCCAGGTCGGGGTCGGCGGGGACCCGGAACGTCGAACGCGCGCTGCGGGCCATGATCCCCACCCTAGATCCCTGCGGCCCCGGGGGCCGACGGCGGTCAGGCGCCGAGCCGCTGCTCGTCGCCGTGGTCGGGCCCGTGCCCGTCGCCGGACCCGTCGGCCCGGCCCGCGAACCCGTCGGGCCGGTCGGCGGACTCGCGGTCCCCGTCGGCGACGAACGAACCGGCGCCGTCGGCGGACTCGTGCACCCCGTCGGCGGACCCGCGGGCGCCATTGGCGAACTCGCCGGGCTGATCGGCGAACTCGCCCGGCTGATCGGCAAACTCGCCGGGCGGATCGGCGAACTCGCCCGGCTGATCGGCAAACTCGGCGCGAGGATCGGCGGACTCGCCGGGCGATTCGGCGGACTCGGCGTGCGGATCGGAAAACTCGCCGGGCTCATCGGCGGACTCGGCGGACTCGGCGGACTCGGCGCCGCCCACCAGCACCCCGAGCTCCAGCTCCAGCCCGAACGGCTCCTCCAGCCGCAGGACCTCACCCTCCCCGGCCCGGGCGTACTCGTGGTACCGCCCGCCGATGAGCATGGTGGCCACCGCGAAGGGGTCGTCGTGGTCGACCAGCAGGGCGTAGGGGATGCCGCTGCCCGCGTAGAGCTGGGGCTTGAACCAGCGGTCGGCGACCCCGTTGCCCGACCCCACGACGTCGATCACCACCAGCGCGACCGACCCGTCCCGCACCCCGGACTCCGACGACGGCGCGGCACCCCGCGCCGACACCACCAGGTCGGGCACCAGGATCCGCCCCGGGCACAGCCGCAGGGCCACGGGCCCGCTGACCTCCAGCCCCTCGGGCAGCGCCGCCTCGACCGCCGCCCGGACGGCCGCGACGGCCGCCGCGTGCCGCTCCCCCGTGGACGGCGCGACGAGCAGGCTGCCGTCGACGAGCTCGATCCGGCGGTCGCGGGGCAGGGCCTGGTAGGCCTCCTCGGACCACGGGCCTTCGTGCGCGAGGGGCGCACCGCCCTCGACGTCGACCATCCTGGGCTCCCCCTCCTCGGCTGCCGGGCCGTCGCCGCAGGTGGCGACGGCGGCGCCATCGTGGCACAGCCCGCGCCCGACGGCGACGAGTGCCGTCGTGACCGGCGACCGGCGGCCGCCGCCGTCAGCCGACCGGTCGGGCCCCGACGGGAACCACGAGCGGCGTCCCGGCCACCGGGTCGGTGATGACGCGGGCGTCGAGGCCGAACACCTCGAGCAGGCGCTCCTCGGTGATGACCTCGTGCGGGGTGCCCGCGGCGACGATCCGCCCGTCGCGCATCGCGACGAGCCGGTCGGCGTAGCGGGCGGCCAGGTTGAGGTCGTGCAGGACCATGACGACGGTGCGGCCGACCTCGCGGTGCAGGCGGCGCACGAGCTCCAGGACGTCGACCTGGTGGGCGAGGTCGAGGAACGTGGTGGGCTCGTCGAGCAGCAGCAGGTCGGTGCCCTGGGCCAGCGCCATCGAGATCCAGGCGCGCTGGCGCTGCCCGCCGGACAGCTCGTCGACGGGGCGCTCGGCGAGGTCGAGCATGCCGGTCCAGTCGAGGGCCTGGTGGACGGCGTCCTCGTCGTCGGACGACCACTGGCGGTACCAGGCCTGGTGCGGGTGGCGCCCGCGCGCGACGAGGTCGGCGACCGTGAGGCCCTCGGGCGCGCTCGGGGCCTGCGGCAGCACCCCGAGGATCGTCGCGACCTCGCGCGTGGGCATCTTGTCGATGCGCCGCCCGTCGAGCAGGACCTGCCCGCCGGTGGGCGAGAGCAGGCGCCCGAGCGCGCGCAGCAGCGTCGACTTCCCGCACCCGTTGGGCCCGATCACCGCGGTGACGGTGCCGGCGACGATGTCGAGGTCGAGCCCGTCGACGACGACGCGGTCGCCGTAGCCGAGCCGGACGTCGTCGGCGCGCAGCCGGACGGCCGTGTCGACCTCGTTGAGCACCTGGGTCATGCGCGGGCCTCCCGGCCGTGTCGGGCGAGCAGGAAGAGCAGGTAGGGGGCGCCCAGGACGGCCGTGACGATGCCGACCGGCAGGGCCGCGGGGAGCATGGTGCGGGCGATGACGTCCGCCAGCACCGTCAGCGCCGCCCCCACCAGCAGCGACGCCGCGATCGGCGGCCTCGCCGCACCGACCAGGCGCTGCGCGATCTGCGGGGCGACGAGCGCGACGAACGCGATCGGGCCCGCCGACGCCGTGGCGATCGCCGCCAGCCCGACGGCGACGACGAGCAGCGCCGAGCGGGAGCGGTCGACGCGCATGCCCAGGCCGCGGGCGGTGTCGTCGCCGAACTGCAGCGCGCCCAGCGCGTGGGCCAGGACCAGTGCCGCCGGCACGAGCACGACCAGCGCCAGCCCGACCGGGACGACGTGCTCCCAGCCGCGGGCGTTGAGGCTGCCGGTGAGCCAGACGGTGGCGCGCGCGGCCTCGTAGATCTCGGCGACGACGAGCATCCACTCGACGACGGCGAGCAGCATCGCGTTGATGCCGATGCCGACGAGCACCAGCCGGTAGCCCTGGATGCCCCGGCGCCACGCGAGCGCGTAGATGACGGTGGCGGTGAGGAGCCCGCCGACGAGCGCCGCGATCGGCAGCCCGACCGCGACGAGCGTGGAGCCAACGACGCCGAACCCGCCGCCGAGGACGATCACGAACACCGCGGTGGCGCTCGCGCCCATCGTGATGCCGATGATGTCGGGGCTGGCCAGCGGGTTGCGGGCGACGGCCTGCGTGATCGCGCCGGACACGCCGAGCGCGGCGCCGACGAGCGCTCCGGTGAGCGACTGCGGCAGGCGCAGGTCGAGGACGATGAAGCGCTGGCCGCGGTCGCCGCCGCCGAACAGCACGGCGACGACGTCGGGGATGCTGATCGGGAAGTCGCCCCGCCCGATGTTGACGACGAGACCCGCGAACAGCACGAGCGCGGTCAGGACCAGCACGAGCACCGTGCGCGGGCGCCAGACCACGGAGAAGCGGCCGCGGCGCAGCGCGGGGCGGCCGGGGACCTTCGGCGCGACCGGCCCCTGGTGCCTGGTCAGCACGGCCATCAGAGGCTCACCATCTTCCGCCGCCGCACGAGGTAGATGAAGAAGGGCGCCCCCACCAGGGCCAGCACGATGCCGACCTGCAGCTCGCCGGGGCGCACGACCACGCGCCCGACGACGTCGCCGAGCAGGAGCAGCACCGACCCCGACAGCGCCGACGCCGGCAGCAGCCAGCGGTAGTCGGGTCCGGTGAACGTGCGGACGACGTGCGGCACCACGAGCCCGACGAACGAGATCGGGCCGCAGGCCGCGGTGGCGCCGCCGGCGAGCAGCGTGATCGCGACGATCCCGAGCACGCGCGTGCGCTTCACCGAGTGGCCCAGCGAGCGCGCGACGTCGTCGCCGAGGGACAGGGCGTTGAGCGCGGGGGCCGACGCGAGCGCGATGAGCGCCCCCGCCGCGAGGAACCAGACCACGTTGGTCAGGACCTCGCCGTCGCGGCCGGCGAGCGAGCCGACGGCCCAGTAGCGGTAGGCGTCGAGGGTGGCGACGTCGATGAGGATGATCGCCGAGGTCAGCGCGCTGAGCAGGGCGCTCACCGCCGCCCCGGCGAGCGCGAGCGTGACGGGGGTGGCGCCGCCGCGGCCGACGGCCCCGAGCACGAACACCGCCACGCTGGCGACCGCGGCGCCCGCGAAGGCGAACCAGACGTAGCCCAGCGCGTCGGTGACGCCGAAGACGTAGATCCCGACGACGACGAGGAACGCGGCACCGGCGTTGACGCCGAGGATGCCCGGGTCGGCCAGCGGGTTGCGGGTGTGGCCCTGGATGAGCGCCCCGGCGAGCCCCAGCGCGGCGCCGACGATCAGCCCGAGGACGGTGCGCGGGATGCGCAGCGAGCGCACGACGATGTGGTCCTCGAGGGTGACGTCGGGCCGGACCAGCGCGTCCCAGACGGTCATCAACGGGATCGGCTTCGCCCCCACGGCCACGCTGAGCAGGCAGCAGGCGACGAGCGCGGCGAGCAGCAGCACCAGGCCGGTGAGGCGGCGCACCCGCAGCGAGCGCCGCGGGACCGGGTGCCGGGCGGCGGCCGTGACCGGCACGGGGGTGGCCGTGCTCAAGGGCGTACTCCTCGGGGGCGCGATCGGGCGGCGAACGTGGCCTGCGCTCACCATAGGTGAGCCTCGCCTTCAGACCTACCCCGCACCGTCACCGATCAGGTCACCGCGCCGACCCGCCGATCCCCGGTCCGCGTGCTGGGATGGGCCGGTGCACCGCATCTGGCCGCTCCCCGCCGAGCCCGTCGACGACACCGCGCTCGCCGACGTCTACGCCCACCCCGACGGGGACGCCGCCCCGTTCGTCCGCGTCAACTTCGTCTCCAGCGCCGACGGGGCGGTCTCGGTCGACGGCCTCTCCGGGGGCCTCGGCACCCCCGGGGACAAGCGCGTCTTCGGCCTGCTGCGCGAGCTGGCGCAGGTCGTGCTCGTCGGGGCGGGCACCGCGCGCGCCGAGGGGTACCGCGGCGCCCGCCGCCCGACCCGCGGCACCGACACCCCTCCCCCGATCGCCGTCGTCACCGGCTCGGCCGACCTCGACCCCGGCAGCGGGCTGTTCACCGACACCCGCACCCCGACGATCGTCCTGACGACGGCCGGCGCCCCGCGCGAGCGGCGCGACCGGCTCACCGCGGCCGGCGCCGACGTCACGGTGCTGGACGACCTGGGTCCCGCCGCGCTGCTCGCCGAGCTCGCCCGCCGCGGGCTGCACCGCGTGCTGTGCGAGGGCGGGCCGTCGCTGCACGGCGCGCTGATCGCCGCGGACGCCGTCGACGAGCTGTGCCTGACGGTCTCGCCGCTGCTCGCCGGCGGTGCGGCCGGCCGCATCGCGGTCGGTCCGGAGGGTGCGCCCGCGCGGGCGATGACCCTGGCCTCCGCCCTGCACGACGAGGGGGCGCTGCTGCTGCGCTACCGCCGTTCCGGGGACGATCCGGGCACTCGCTAGTCTGATCGGGTGAACTACCGG
The DNA here is from genome assembly GCF_013155125.1 of Pseudonocardia broussonetiae. NCBI lineage: Bacteria > Bacillati > Actinomycetota > Actinomycetes > Pseudonocardiales > Pseudonocardiaceae > Pseudonocardia > Pseudonocardia broussonetiae. The sequence goes on from NZ_CP053564.1 coordinate 6,139,842, forward strand.
GAGGGGGGCGCGGGTACCCGCGTCCTACGTCCGTACGGCACCGCAGCCCGACGACCTTCCGAGGAGCGCACATGAGCACCCCCACCCCCAGCGCCACCAGCACCACCGTGACCCCCGGTGGCATCCCGGCCCGCCTGGCCGACGACACCACCCAGGGCAAGACCACCATCGCGGCGTCCGTCGTCCAGAAGATCGCGGGCATCGCGGCCCGGGAGATCTCCGGCGTGCACTCGATGGGCGGCGGCGTGTCCCGCGCGTTCGGCGCGATCCGCGAGCGGATCCCCGGCGGCGGCACCGGCGCCTCGAACATCGCGGGCGTGCAGGTCGAGGTCGGCGAGAAGCAGGCGGCCGTGGACCTCGACCTCGTCGTCGAGTACGGCGCGTCCATCACCGAGCTCGCGCGCGCCGTGCGCCGCAACGTGATCACCGCCGTCGAGCGGATGACGGGCCTCGAGGTCATCGAGGTCAACATCGCCGTCAACGACATCCACCTGCCGTCCGAGGACGACGGCACCGACGACGTCGTCCCCACGCAGCCGTCGCGGGTCGAGTGACGGAGCCCCTCAGCATGGCTCGCCCCCTCGACACCGACGCGCTCGCCGAGCTCGTCGCGACCACGGTGACCGCGCACCCCGCGGTCGCCCGGCTCGACGGCGGCCGGTACGGCTCCGTCGCGACCTACCTCCCGGGCCGCCGCCTCGTCGGCGTCCGGATCGGGCAGGACGGCGAGCCGGTCGAGCTCGGCGTGGTCGTGCACCTGAGCGCCCGCATCCCGGACGTGGTGCGCGACCTGCGCCGCGAGGTCTCGGCGCTGTGCGGCGGCGCCCCCGTCGACATCACGGTGTCCGACGTCGCCGTCCCGGCGATCGCGGTCGGCCCGCCGGCAGGCGGCTGACCGTGTCGACCGCGGACGACCCGGCGGGTCGGCTGACCCCCGAGCAGCGCGCGGAGTACCGCGCGTTCGTCCGCGACCACCACCCCGACCGGGGCGGTGACCCGGAGTTCTTCGTGGCCGGCCTGGCTCGTCTCCGGGCCGGCCGGGCGGCCGTGCCTCCGCCCGACGACGACTCCCGGTACGACCGGCCGGTCGAGATCGTCACCCCGCTGCCGCTGCCCACCCGGGTGGCGGTGGCCCTCATCCGCACTCTGCGGTGGCACCGCAGCAACCGCCGCGTCGACTGACGCGGCACCCAGGAGATCTGATGAACGCCACCCACACCGGCCTGCTGGCCGGTCTCATCCTCGGCGCCACCGGCGCGATCGGCGGGTTCGGCGCGTTCCTCGTCGCCCTCGTCCTCGGCCTCGTCGGCCTGGTCGTCGGCCGCGTGCTCGACGGCGAGCTCGACCTCAACGCCGTCCTCGGGCGGGGTCGGGACCGGTGAGCCCGACCTCCTCCCCCGAGGAGCGCGGCCGGCTCGACATCCACCCGACGGTGCTGCGCAAGATCGTCGAGCACGCCGCCGACGGCACCCCGGGCACGCTGCTCCACGAGCGCCGCCTCGCGGGCGTCGGCGTCGGGAGGGCCGGGTCCAGCGCGAGGATCAGCGACGGGCCCGACGGCGCCGTCGACGTCGCGCTCGAGCTGACGCTGCAGTACCCCGCCCCCGTCCGCCGCACCGTCGAGGCCGTGCGCACCCGGGTGGGCGAGGAGCTGTCGCGCATGACCGGGCGGCACATCCGCAACCTCGCCGTCACCGTCTCGGGCCTGCGCGGCCCCGACGACGGCACCGCGGGCTCCGGCTCGCGCGTCCAGTAGGAGTTGACCATGCGTGTCCTGCTCAGGGTCCTCGCCCCGCTGCTCGGCCTCGCGCTGGCCGCCGCCGGCGTCCTGCTCGTCATCGAGGTCGTCGCCGCCTGGGTGCGCACCCCCGCCACCACCGGCCTGCTCGTGCCGTGGCCCGACTGGCGCACCTCGCTCGAGGCGCTGACCTGGGCGGACGTCCCCGTGCCCGGCATCGCCATCGGCGTCGCCGTCGTCGGTCTGCTGCTCGTGCTGCTGGGCCTGCTCGCCCGCCGCCACGACATCGCGCTCACCTCCCCGGCCCCCGAGGTCACCGTCACGACCACCCCGCGCGTCCTCGCGCGGCTCGTCGGACGCCGCGTGCGCGCCGCCGACGGGGTGGCGGCCGCGTCGGTCACCGCCACCGGCCGCCGGGTCTCGATCGGCGCGCAGGCCTGGAACGACGCGGGCCCCGAGCTGCGCGACAGCGTCTCCTCCACCGTCGACACCCTGCTCGACGAGCTGCCGCTGGCCCGCCGCCCGCGCGTCTCCGTCACCGTGCAGCAGAGGAAGGGCCCCCGATGACCGTCTCGATGGACAAGACCCCGGACGTCCCGCCCCCGCCGCGCTCCGGTGCGCTGAGGAAGCGGTCGCGCTCGGCCGTCGCCCGTTCCGCGGGCGGTGACCGCTCGGTGCTGGTGCTCCTGGGCCTGGTCCTGCTCGCCGCCGGCGTGCTCGTGGCGCTGCTCGGCTACGGCGTGTTCGGCGCCGCCCGCGCCGGGCGCCCGCTGCTCGACCCCGTGGTCGTCGACCTGATCCGCGCCCAGCCGCTCCCCGCCCGGATCATCGCGATCGCCGCGGGCGTGCTGCTGCTCGTGCTCGGCCTGTCGTGGGCCGCCGGCTCGGTGCGCCCCGAGCGCAAGCCCGACCTCGTCATCGACCGCGGCCCGACCACGGCGATCATCGTCGACGCCGCCGCCGCGGCCGACGCGCTCGCCGCCCAGGCCGCCGCGCTGCCCGGCGTCGGGCGGGCCAGGGCCCGCATGGTCGGCACCGAGGACGCCCCCGCCCTGCGCGTGTGGGTGTGGCTCTCCGACGACGCCGACGTGCGCGACGTCCTGGAGCGCCTGCACGACCAGGTCCTCACCGCGGCCCGCACCTCGCTCGGCATCGCCGCGCTCCCGGTGGCCGTCCGGCTGGAGCTCGACCAGGCGACCACCCACCCGCGGGTCGCCTGAGCACCACCTTCACCGCTGCCACACCGGCCCTGCGGCACGCTCTCCCGGTCATGATCGGGTCACGGGGCGTCGTCGCAGGGCTGCTGTGCCTCTCGGCGCTGCTGGCCGGGTGCACCGTGGGGCCGTCGTCGCGCCCGCCGGTGGCCGTGCGGGGCATGGACGCGCCGGCCGTGCCCGCCGAGGTCACGCCAGGACCGCCCGTGCCCACGGTGCCGCCGCTGCAGGCCCAGGACACCTCGCTGCCGTTCACCGACTGCACCGCGTCGGCGTTCGCGACGTTCGGCGTGCCCGCCCCGGCCGACCGCACCCTGCGCGTCGAGTGCGGCGAGCTGCCGGTGCCCGCCGACCCCCGGCGGCCCGAGCAGGGGTCGGTGCTGCTCGGCGTCCTGCGGGTCGGGTCCGCGGACGCCCCGCTCGACGGCCCGCCGCTGCTGGCGCTGGGCGACAGCGTCACCGGGGCCTCGGCCGCGCACGCGCTCACGATCGCCGCCCGCGCCTCCCCCGCCGTGCTCGGGACGTTCACCGTGATCGGGCTCGACCGCCGCGGCGCCGGCATCGACCGCATCGACTGCGCCGACCCCGCGGCCCGCGCCGCCCTCGTCGACGCCGACCCGGCCGCCACCTCCGAGCGCGACCTGGCCGTCCTGCTCGAGCGCGCGCGGTCGGTGGTGCAGGACTGCAACATCGCGCTGCCCTCCGAGCTCGGCGGCTTCCGCAGCGCCGTCACGGCCGCCGACGTCGAGCAGCTGCGGGTCCGGCTCGGCGTCGCGCAGCTCTCGGCGGTCGGCGCGGGCGACGGCGCGGGCGCGCTGGACGTCTGGGCGCGGACCACCCCGGGCGGCGTCGGGCGGCTGGTGCTCGACGGCCCGCCCGATCCCGAACTCACCGAGCCCGAGCGCACCACGGCCCGCGCCGCGTCGGCCGAGGCCGCCTTCGACGCGTTCGCGCTGGCCTGCACGGCGGGCGCGGCCTGCCCCCTCGGCGCCGACCCCCGTGCCGCCGTCACCGCGCTGGGCGACGCCCTGCGCGACCGGCCGCTCGCCGCCGCCGACGGCCGCCGCCTCACCGCGGGCGCCATGCTGCTCACCGTGCTGACGGTCCTGGCGGAGCCCGACGACTGGCCCGCGCTCTCCGGTGCGCTCGCCGCCGCCGCGGCCGGCGACCCCACGGCCCTGCTCGACCTGCTCGACCCCGTCGCGGGCCCGGTCGGCGGCTTCGACGCGATGCTCGCGACGGCCTGCAACGACGACCCGGCGCGGCTCTCCCCGCCCGAGGTCGGCGAGCTCGCGACCGCCGTCCGCGCGGAGCACCCGCTGCTCGGCGGCACGCTCGCGCTGGGCCTGCTGGCCTGCGCACCGTGGCCGGCGGGAGGTGCGACGGCCGTGCCCCCGGCCGTCGACACCCTGCCCCCGGTGCTCGTCGTCGGCACCGCGGGCGACCCCCGCAACCCGGGTGGGAGCGCGCGGCGCGTGGCCGAACAGCTCCCGACCGGGGCGTTCCTCAGCTGGCAGGGGGCGGGCACGGGCGCCTACCCGCGCACCCCCTGCGTCCGTGCGGCGGTGGAGGGCCTCCTCGTGGACGGGGCCCTCCCCGCGGCGGGCACGCTCTGCCCGCCCTGACCCCTTGCCGCCTGACCGGCAGCAGGCGGGTCAGCTCGTGGTGCAGTAGGTCTCCCGCGCGATCTCCACGAGGTCGGCGGCCTCCTGGCGGGTGACCGTCGGCAGCGTCGCCGGCAGCGCCCGGGCGATCCGGGCCTCGTCGACGCCGTCGGCGAGCTCCTGGCACACCAGCTCGGCGGCCTCGGTCTCCTCGGCCCCGCCCCGGCTCGTCGGCACGCCGGCGGCGCGCAGGCCGCGCAGGAACTCCGCGCCGCGGTCCGACAGCGGGTCGCCCTGGCTCAGCGCCTCCTCCGGGGCCGGGCCCGCGGCGAAGGGCAGCACCGGCACCTGCGACTCGACCACGGCGGCCGGCGCCGGGGCCCCCTCACCCTCGGTGCCCACCAGCACGACGCCGGCCACGGCGAGGACCCCGACGGCGGCCCCGGCCGCGAGCAGCGGTCCGCGGCGGCGGAACAGCCCCTTGCGGGCGCCCTTCGCCTTGCGCGCCGCGGCACGGCCGCCGGTCGCGGTGACCGCGGAGCGCTCCCCGGTGTCCTCGGCCTCGTAGGCCGCGGCGGCACGGGCCCGGCGGCGCCGGCTCCCGGTGGGGGCCGCGGGCGCGGCCGGCTCCTCCGGCTGCAGGTCGACGAGCTCGGTGACCGGGTCGGCGGACGCGGCGGCGGTGTCCAGGTGGAGGGCGCCCAGGGGGGCGACGACGGTCTCCCCGTCGTCCGCGCCGTCGGGCACCGCGAACACGGTCGTCTCGGCCGCGGCGGCCCGGCGGCGGGCCGCGCGACCCTCCGGCGCCTCCTCGGGCACGCCGAACGAGCCGGAGTCGGCGTCGGCGTCGTGCCGGGCCGGGACCGACCGCGGGAACGGGACGACCGCCTGCGGCATCACGTCGGTGTCGGACACCGTGTTCGCGAACGGGACCGGCGGCACGCCGTGGCGCGCACCGAGCGGGAACTGCCCGGTCGGCACGTCCTGCCCGCCGGGGAACGCGGGCGGCGCGGCGGCGTCCGGCACGCGGGTGACCTCGGCCATGGCGGCGGCGCGGACGACGGCGTCGGCGCGCACGGCGGCCTGCGCGGCCGCGTCGGCGGCGGCGGCGGCGCGGGCGGCCAGCGCGATCGCGGCCTTCGCGTCGGCGGCGGCGGCCGCGGCGGTGGCCTCGGCGGCGCGGGCGTTGGCCTCGGCCGCCTGCCGGCGCAGCGCCGCGTCCGGGACGGGGAGGTCGTCGTGCACCAGCAGGTCGCGGTCGAGGTCCGCGTACCGGGCGTACGGGTCCCTGTCGTACGGGTCGTCGCCGTAGCCGTGGTGGGCGCCCGAGGTCTCGGAACCGCGCTCACCGGCGGTCGATCCTCGACCGCCACCGAACTCCGTCATCGGAGTACTCGACATCGTGCACCCCCCATCCGACCCGGCCCCTGCGGCCCGTCGTCACAGGGTTCAACGACCGTGTGTTGCGAAGGAATCGCCAATACCTCCATCCGGGTGGACGAAGGGGCCCTCGAACTCACTCACCGGAGCCGACACGCGCACCCGCGGGTGAGGTGGTGCGCATGTGGGGTGGGGGGCTCACCGCAGGTCACCGATCTGCCGCGTCCTCCGGCCTGGCCTTCGCCCGGCTGGGTTGCACCCGCATCGGCTCGCCCGGCATCTTCGGGTACTCGGGCGGATAGGGCAGCTCGGCGGGCCCGCGGTCGCGGTCGTCGGCGGCATACCACTCCAGCGCGGTCTCGATGCCGCCCACCGCGGCGTCCATCCCCTCGTGCGGGTCGCCGTGCTCGGCGTAGAGGCCCGGGACGGTGCGGACGTCGAAGTCCTCCGGCTCGACGTCGGGCAGCTGCTCCCAGGTCAGCGGCATCGACACCGTGGCCCGTGGCCGCCCGCGCACCGACCACGCCGAGGCGACGGTGCGGTCGCGCGCGGCCTGGTTGTAGTCGAGGAACACCCGCTCGCCGCGCTCCTCCTTCCACCACGCGACGGTGGCCCGCTCGGGCAGCCGGTCGGCGACGCGGCGCGCGATCGCGATGACGGCGTGGCGGACGTCGATGAAGTCCCACTCCGGGCGGATCCGGGCGAAGACGTGGACGCCGCGCCCGCCCGAGGTCTTCGGCCAGCCGACGAGGCCGGCCTCGTCGAGCACCTCGCGCAGGACCGCGGCGACCTCCCGCGCCTCCGCGAAGCCGGTGCCGGGCTGGGGGTCGAGGTCGATGCGCAGCTCGTCGGGCCGGTCGGTGTCGGCGCGGCGGACCGGCCACGGGTGGAAGTCGAACGTGCCCATGTTCGCCGCCCACAGCAGCACCGCGGGCTCGGTGGGGCACAGCGACTCGGCGGTGCGGCCGCTGGGGAACGTCACGCGCGCGGTCTCGGCGTAGTCGGGCGCCCCCTTGGGCAGCCGCTTGCCGTAGAACGGCTCGCCCTCGACGCCGTCGGGGTAGCGCTTGAGGTTGGTCGGGCGCTCGCGCAGCACGCGCAGCAACGGCTCGACCACGGCCAGGTAGTAGTGCACGACCTCCCGCTTGGTGATCCCCGGCTCGGGGAAGTACACCTTGTCCGGGCTGGTCAGGCGCACCTCCCGGCCTCCGACGGACAGCAGCTCGACCGGTGCCTTGGACGCCACGGGCGGGACGGTACTCCGCTACCCTGACGCCGTGCCGGACCGTCCGAGCTCCTCCCCCTTCGACGACGAGCTGCTCGGGCTCGACCCCGCCGACCCCGAGGCCCAGGCCTTCGCCGAGCACCTCGACCGGATGCAGCGCCAGCGCCCGGCGTTCACCGTCGAGGGCTACCTCGACGGCGTCAGCAACTTCGCCGACTCCGCCAACCGCGCCGAGGGCAGCCGCCGGTGGAGCGCGGTGCTGGTCGTGGTGCTGCTGCTGGCCGTCGCCGCGTTCCTCGTGTGGGAGGCACTGGTGTTCGTGGTGTCGACGTGGCTCTGAGCGATCTCCTCGGCCGCTTGCGCGGCGCGCTGTCGGGATCCGGACGTAGCCTGGATCGCATGGATCCCGTCACCGAGCCCGACGCCACCGTCGTCAAGTCCGACGAGGAGTGGCGCGCGCAGCTCACCCCAGCCGAGTACCAGGTCCTGCGCCGGGCCGGCACCGAGCGCCCGTTCGTCGGCGAGTACACCGACACGAAGACCGCGGGCGTCTACTCCTGCCGCGCGTGCGGCGCGGAGCTGTTCCGCAGCGACACCAAGTTCGAGTCGCACTGCGGCTGGCCGTCCTTCTACACCCCGCTCGCCGGCAGCGCCGTCATCGAGCGCACCGACTACTCGATGGGCATGAAGCGCGTCGAGGTCGTCTGCGCCACCTGCAAGAGCCACCTCGGGCACGTCTTCGAGGGCGAGGGCTACAGCACTCCCACCGACCTCCGCTACTGCATCAACTCGATCTCCCTGCGCCTGGAGGAGAAGCCGCTCAGCTGATCACCTCGACGGCGCACGGGAGCCCGGGGGCGCGGGCGAGGCGGGCGTCGGCGGTGAGCAGGGGCACGGCAAGCCGCGCCGCGAGGGCCACGTACAGCGCGTCGTAGAAGCTCAGGTTGTGGCGCAGGGACCACGCCGGACCGGACAGCGGGCCGTGCGGATACCGGTCCGTGACGAGCGTGGAGAGCATCCGCAACGCCCCGGCGGCCTGGGCCGGTTCGATGAGCCCCGCCGCCGCGTGCCTTCGGAGCACGCTGCCGACCTCCGCGTCGACCAGATGCGGTGCGTGGACCGGGTTCGCGACGAGCCTGGCGCGCAGGGCGTCGCCCTGGGGCGTGGCCTCCACGACCGCGATCGCGGCGACGGAGGCGTCCAGGACGAGCCCGTTCACCGCCGCCGGTCGTCGTCGAGATCACGCAGGATCTGCTCCCGGGTGATCGTGTTCGGGTGCTGGTGGAGCTCGCGCTCCCAGTCGGCCAGGATCTCCGCCCGGTCGGGCCGGGAGCCCAGTGCCACGACCTGGTCGCGCATGTACGCCTGCAAGGACTGCCCGGCCTCCCGTGCTCGGCGCCGGATCGTCTTGTAGACGTCGTCCGGGATGTCGCGGACCTGGATCGTGGCCATGCCCCAGAGTAGCGCTGTTCCAGCGCTACTCTGCTACGGCAGCCGGGCGACCAGGTCGCCGACCTGCACGCGGGGGCCGGTGAAGAACGGCACCTCCTCGCGCACGTGGCGGCGGGCCTCGGTGGCGCGCAGGTCGCGCATGAGGTCGACGATCCGGTCGAGCGCGTCGCACTCGAACGCCAGGATCCACTCGTAGTCGCCCAGCGCGAAGGCGGGGACGGTGTTGGCGCGCACGTCGGCGTACCCGCGGGCGGCCTTGCCGTGGTCGGCGAGCATCGTGCGCCGCTCCTCGTCGGGCAGCAGGTACCAGTCGAGCGAGCGGACGAAGGGGTAGACGCAGACGTAGCCCTTCGGCTCCTCCCCCGCGACGAACGCCGGCACGTGGCTCTTGTTGAACTCCGCGGGGCGGTGCAGCGCCACCTGGCTCCACACCGGGACGCTGGCGCGGCCGAGTGCGGTGCTGCGGCGCAGGTCGGCGTAGGCGCCCTGCAGGGCCTCGACGTTGTCGGCGTGCCACCAGACCAGGTAGTCGGCGTCGGCCCGCATGCCCGCGATGTCGTAGACGCCGCGCACGACGACGCCCTTGCCCTCCAGCGCGTCGAGGAACTCCCCGACCTCCGCGACGGCCTGCGTGCGGTCGTCCCCGAGGCGTCCGGGTTCGACGCGGAACACCGACCACATCGTGTAGCGGACGGCGCTGTTGAGCTGGGCGTAGTCGAGGCGGGCCATGGCTCCATGGTGCCATCCGCGGCTACCGTTCCCGGATGCGGTCGCGGCCCACCCTCGGCGCGCGGCTGCGCACCGCGCGGGGCCGCGCGTTCGTCGGCCGCGCCGCCGAGCGGGAGCTGTTCCGGCAGGCGGTGACGGCCCCGGGCGAGCCGCCGTTCACCGTGCTGCACGTCCACGGCCCGGGCGGGATCGGGAAGAGCGCGCTGCTGCGGATGTTCGCCGGGTCGGCCGAGGGGGCGGAGGTCGTCCGGCTCGACGGGCGCGGCATCGCCCCCGACCGCGACGCCGTGCGGGCCGCCGTCGCCCCGCTGCGGACGACGGCCCGGCGGGGCGTCCTGCTCGTCGACACCTACGAGCTGCTGGCCCCGCTCGACGCCTGGATCCGCGACGACCTGCTCCCCGGCCTGCCGCCCGACGTCGTCGTGGTGCTCGCCGGGCGGCACCCGCCCGCGCCGGGCTGGAGCGCCGACCCGGGGTGGCGCGAGCTGGTGCGGGTGCTGCCGCTGGCCCCGCTCCCGCCCGCCGAGTCGGCGGAGCTGCTGGGCTCGTCGTCGCCCCGGGTGCTCGCGTTCTGCTCGGGCTACCCGCTGGCCCTGGCGCTGGCCCGCGAGCTCGGCGCCGACGCGGTGCCGGAGCGGCTCACCGCGCCCGACGTCGTCGGCGAGCTGGTGGGGCGCCTCGTCGACGTCGCGCCCGGCCCGGAGCACCGGCGCGCGCTGCAGGTCGCCGCGTGGGCGCGCGTGACGACGGAGGCCCTGCTGCGCGAGGTCCTGGGCGTCGACGACGCGGCCGCGCTGTTCGACTGGCTGCGCGCCCAGCCCTACGTCGAGTCCGGGCCGGGCGGGGTCCACCCGCACGACGTGGTGCGGGAGGTGCTGGTCGCCGACCTGCGCTGGCGCGACCCGGACACGACGGCGGCGCTGCTGGCCGCGCTGCGCCGCAGCGTGCTGGCCGCCGCCCGGTCCGGGCGCGAGGGCCCGCGCGGGCGCGCGATCCTCGACCTCCTCTTCAGCTTCCGCCACCACCCCGTCGCCCGCGGCTTCTTCGACTGGGACGCCTTCGGCGCCGTCCCCGGCGAGCCCTACCGGCCCGGCGACCGCGCGGGCGTCGAGGCGCTGCTCGTGCGGCACGCGGGCGTCGAGGGGGCGGTGCCGCTGCGGCGCTGGCTCGACGAGCAGCCCGCGGCGTTCACGGTGTGCCGGGACGGCGACGCCGTGCGCGGGGTCGCGGTGTGGCTGGCGCTGCACGAGGCGGCGCCCGCCGCCGTCGCGGCCGACCCGGTCGCCGCGGCCGCCGTCGCGTGGGCGGGACGCGCCGAGGGGGACGTGATGATGATGCGGTTCCTCGCCGACCGCGACGCCGGCCAGGGCCCGTCACCCGCCTTCGACGCCGCCGCCGTCGGGCACCTGCGGCACGTGCTCACCCGGCCCGGCCTCGTCGCCGACTTCTGCGTCACCACCGAGCCCGCCGTGCTCGGACCGTTCTTCCGGCACATCGGTTACGCCCAGGAGCTCGACGTCCCGGTCGGCGACCGCTCCTGCGCGGTGTTCTGCCGCGACTGGCGGCGCCCGCCGGCCCGGTCGATCTGGTCGGGCCTCACCGCGCCCCGGACCGCGCCGGCCGCGCCCGCCGACGTCCGCGCCGCGCTGCGCGACCTGCACCGGCCCGACCTGCTGGCCCGCAGCCCGCTCGCCGCCGCCGACGGGCCGGACGCCCTGCGCGCACGGCTGCTCGCGGCCGTCGCGGGCCTGCGCGCCGATCCCCGCGACGACCGGCTGCACCGCGTGCTCGACCGCACCTACCTGCGCCCCGCGCCGACCCAGGAGCGCGCCGCCGAGCTGCTCGGCCTGCCGTTCTCCACCTACCGCCGCCATCTCGGCACCGCGGTCGCCCGGGTGGCGGCCGCCCTGGACGGCGGCCCCGGGCAGGAAGTGGGCAGGGAACGGCCTGGAGAGTGAGCACCGGACGGGGCCACCGTGCCCGGCATGACCCACGCCGTCGTCCTGGGTGCGAGCATGGCCGGCCTGCTCGCCGCCCGCGTCCTGTCCGAGTCGTTCGACCACGTCACCGTCGTCGAGCGCGACACCCTGCCCACCGGCGCCGCCGACCGCCGCGGTGTGCCCCAGGGCCGCCACCCGCACGTCCTGCTCCCCCGCGGCCGCGAGGTGCTGGAGGAGCTCCTCCCCGGCCTGACCGACGCGCTGGTCGCCCGCGGCGCCGTCACCGGGACGTCGGGGCAGATCCGGTTCCTGCTGGCCGGCCACCGGTTCCTGCCCGTCCCCGGCACGACGCGGACGCTGATGCTCAGCCGCGCGCTGCTGGAGTCCCACGTCCGGCAGGAGGTGCGCGGCCTGGTCGACGTCCGGGAGCGCCGCGACGTCGTCGGGCTCCTCGGCGACCGCACCCGCGTCACGGGCGTGCAGGTGCGCGACCGCGACACCGCGCAGGAGCAGGTGCTCGACGCCGACCTCGTCGTCGACGCCACCGGCCGCGCCTCCCGCACCCCGGTCTGGCTGGCCGAGCGGGGCGGCACGGCGCCGCGCGAGGACCGGGTGACCGTCGACGTCGGCTACACGACCGGCCGGTTCCGGCTGCGCCCCGGCGCGCTCGGCGACCAGCAGGCGGTGCTGCTCTCGGCCGCGCCGGGCGTACCGCGGGGCGGGGCGGTGTTCCCCGTCGAGGGCGGGGAGCACCTGGTCGTGCTCATCGGCGGCTTCGACGACCGGCCGCCCGCCGACCCCGAGGGCTACCACCGCTTCGCCGCGACCCTGCCCTTCCCCGACGTCGCCGACGCGCTGGTGGGCGCCGAGCCCGTCGGCCCGCTGCGGGTCACGCGGTTCCCGGCCAACGCCTGGCGGCGCTACGACCTGCTCGACGACCTCCCCGCCGGCCTGCTCGTGCTCGGCGACGCCGTGTGCTCGTTCAACCCGGTCTACGGGCAGGGCATGACGGTGGCGGCGCTGCAGGCGCTGGCGCTGCGCGGGCTGACCGGTGCGCCGGATCCGCGGGCGCACGCCCGGGCCGTCGCGCGGGTGGTGCGGCCGGTGTGGGACCTCACCGTCGGCGCGGACCTGCAGGACCCCCGCGTCGACGGCCCGCGGACGCGGGCGGGCCGGCTCGTCGGCGCCTACATCGGGCGGGTGCAGGCCGCCGCGGCCGTGGACCCGGCCGTGGCGAAGGCGTTCGTCCAGGTCACGGGGCTGCTCGCGCCGCCGCCGTCGCTGATGCGCCCGGACCGGGTGGCGCGGGTGGCGTGGGCGTCGCTGCGGTCGTCCCGGCGGTTCCCGGCACCGCGGACGTCCGAGCTCACCGGGGCGGGGTGAGCCCCGCCGCGACCCGCCCGGCCGCCGCCCGGGCCGTCGCCACGCACGCCGGGACGCCGACCCCGTGCAGCGCCGCCCCGGCCACCGCGAGCCCGGCCGGGAGGCCGTCCTCGATCGCGGCGACGCGGTCGAGGTGGCCGACGCCGTACTGCGGCAGCCCGCCGCCCCAGCGCTGGACGTGCACGGCGACGGGTGCGGCCGTCACGCCGGTGAGCGTGGCGAGGTCGGCGCGGACGCGGGCGACGAGCTCGTCGTCGTCGACCTGCAGGGCCGGGGCCTCGCCGAACCGCCCCAGCGACGCCCGCAGCCGCACCACGCCGTCGCCCGCGAGGTGCGCCCACTTCGTGCCCGAGTGCGTGACGCCCTTGACGTGCAGCGGCTCGTCGGCGGCCACGAGCGTGCCCGACGTCGGCGGGAGCGTGGCCGCGTCGGCGTCGCGGAAGGCGAGCGCGACGACCACCGACGACGCCAGCTCGATCTCCCCCGCCGCCCGCGCCGCCGCGGGCGCGACGCCGGCCAGCAGCTTCGCCGCGGCCGGGGCGGGCACGGCGAGCACCACGGCGTCGACGTCCAGCGCCTCCGGCTCCGTGGTCGAGCCGAGCACGAGCCGCCAGCCGCCGTCCAGCGCCACGAGCTCCCGGACCGTGACGCCGAGCCGGACGTCGGCCCGCGCGGCCGCGGCGAGGGCGTCGAGCAGGGTGCGGTAGCCGCCGGGGACGGCGCCGAACACCGGGCCGCCCGGCGCGCTGCCGGTGGGGGTGGTGGCCCGGTCGGCCGCGGCCGTCAGCGAGGGGGCGCCGGCGTCGAGGGCTGCGGCGAGCGCGGGGATGGTGGCGCGCAGCCCGAGCGCGTCGACGCGCCCGGCGTAGACGCCGCCGAGCAGCGGGTCGGCGAGCCGGTCGGCGATCTCGTCGCCGAAGCGCGCGCGCAGCAGCCCGCCCAGCGCGGCGTCGGACCCGGGCTCCCAGTCCAGCGGGATCCCGGGCTCCGCGGCGACCCCGGCGAGGCCGCTACCCGACAGGAGCGCGTCGAGGCGGGCGGCGCTCGTGGGCACACCCAGCAGCGTGCCGCCGGGGAGCGGGGCGGTGCGCCCGCCCGCGCAGACGGTGGCCGACGCGGCCGTCGGGTGGACGGCGGGCGGCAGACCCAGCTCGGCCAGCAGCGCGGGCACCTCCGGGCGGCGGGCCAGGAACGCCTCGGCGCCGACGTCGAACGGCTTCCCGGCCAGGTCGACGGTGTGCAGCACGCCGCCGACGCGGTCGCGCCGCTCCAGGACGGTGATCCGCGCGTCCGGGCCGAGCAGCGCGCGCAGGCGGTGGGCGGCGGCGAGGCCGGAGATCCCCCCGCCGACGACCGCGACCCGCACCGGGCCGGTCACACCGGCTGGCGGTGCACCAGGTCCACCAGGCGCGTGAGCACGTCGGGATCGGTGTCGGGCAGCACGCCGTGACCGAGGTTGAACACGTGCCCGGGCGTCCGGCGGCCCTCGGCGGCGATCCGCCCGACCTCGGAGGCGATGGAGGCGGCGTCGGCGAACAGCACGGCCGGGTCGAGGTTGCCCTGCACCGGGTGCGTGCCGCCGGCGCGGCGGGCGGCGTCGTCGAGCGGGATGCGCCAGTCGACGCCGACGACGTCGGCCCCGGCCTCCGCCATCGCCCCGAGCAGCTCCCCGGTGCCGACGCCGAAGTGGATGCGGGGCACGCCCGCGTCGGCCAGGCCGGCGAGGACCCGCGCGGAGTGCGGCTGGACGTACTCGCGGTAGTCGCGCTCGGACAGCGCGCCCGCCCAGGAGTCGAACAGCTGCACCGCGTCGACGCCCGCGGCGACCTGCGCGCGCAGGAACGTCGTCGTCATGTCGGCCAGGCGCCCGAGCAGCGCGTGCCAGACGCCCGGCGCGCTGCGCATCAGGGCCTTGGTGCGCTCGTGGTTGCGGCTCGGGCCGCCCTCGATGAGGTAGGACGCGAGCGTGAACGGGGCGCCGGCGAAGCCGATGAGCGGGGTCTCCCCCAGCTCGGGCAGCAGCAGCGCGATCGCGTCGGTGACCGGCGCGATCTGCCCGGCGTCGAGCACCGGGAGCCGCTCGACGTCCTCGGCGGTGCGCACGGGGCTCGCCACGACCGGGCCGGTGCCGGCCACGATGTCGACGTCGACGCCCGCGACGTGCAGCGGCACGACGATGTCGCTGAACAGGATCGCCGCGTCGACGCCGTGGCGGCGCACCGGCTGCAGCGTGATCTCGCACGTGAGGTCCGGCGTCAGGCAGGCCTGCAGCATCCCGCTGTCGCGGCGCAGCGCGCGGTACTCGGGCAGCGACCGCCCGGCCTGGCGCATGAACCACACGGGCAGGTGCGCGGGGCGCCCCCCGCGCGCGGCGACCAGGAACGGGGCGGCGGCGAGCTCGCGACGGCGGGTGTCCGCGGCGACGGTGCCTGCGGCGGACGGAGACGGGTTCACGACCATGACCGGGCCATCCTCCCACGCGGTCCCGGGGTGCCTCCCACCTGCCCGGGACGCGCGACGGGGTGGTCGCGGCACACGGACGGGCGGGCCCGGCGCGCCTGTCCTGCCGGGCGTGTCACGCCGCTTAGAGTTCCCGCTCGTGCCCGACGCGACCGCTTCTCCACCGCCCGAGTTCCGCCGAGCGGTCGCCTCGCTGGGCACCCTCAGAGCGCGCCCGGAGCTCATCGTCTCCGCGCTCGACGCGCCGCCGCGGCTGGCGCCGTGGACGTGGGCGCTGTCGGTCGAGGTCGCCGACTCCACGCTGGGCCGCGCGGCCGCCGACGACGGCGTCGACGAGTCCGACACCTCGGGCCGGCTGATCCTGCTGCACGACCCGGCCGGGCAGGACGCGTGGGAGGGCACCTTCCGCCTCGTCTGCTTCGTCCAGGCCCGCCTGGAGCCCGAGCAGCTCGGCGACGAGATGCTGCCGGTCGTCGGCTGGTCCTGGTTGACCGAGGCCCTCGAGGACCACGGCGCCGAGCACGTGGCGCTGGGCGGGACGGTCACCCAGACCTCCTCGGTGCGCTTCGGCGACATCGCCGGGCCCCGCCGCGACGACGACGTGGAGCTGCGCGCGTCCTGGACGCCGATCGGCACGGACCTGTCCCGGCACGCCGCCGCGTTCTGCGCGTTCGTCGCGTCGGCCGCAGGTCTGCCACCGGTCGGCGCAGTTTCGCTCGTTCACAGAACGGTGTGAAGCAGGTGCTCACCTGCGACGACGGCGCCCGGAGTGATCGACAGGGTCACCCGATCGGGTGGACGAGGGGCGACAAGGCTGTAACTTTCACCCCGCTAAGTTCGATCCGATACACGACGTTAGACCGCTTGGGGGGCTACGCTTCCTCCACGACACCTCCTCGGGCGGTCTCTTCGCCGGCCGAGGTCTGGTGCCGGTCGGGGGCAACGACCGACTCCAGGGAGGTAGTGACGTGGCCGTAGTAGGCCAAGGCGCGCCAGTTCGCAGCACCACCGGTGCTGTGCTGTCGCCGGCAATGGTCCCGCACCCGCGGGAAGAGCTCTTCTCGGTGCTGGTGGTCGACGACCACCCGCTCCTGCGCGAGGCGATCGCAGCACGGCTGCGCTCGATGGGGGCAGGCACGGTGTACGAGGCCGCTTCGGTGGCCGAGGCCCGGGCCCGGGCGCACGCCAACGGGCCGTGCGACCTCGCGATCCTCGATCTCGGACTGCCGGACGGCAGCGGGCTGGACCTGGTCACCGAGCTGCGCTCGCTGGGCTGGAACCGGCTCGTCGTGCTGGCGTCCTCGGACGACCCGTACGCGGTGCGGTCGGCGTTCCAGGCCGGGGCGCAGGCGTACCTGCTCAAGTCGGCGTCGGCGGCGATCGTCACCGACGGCGTGAAGCGCGTGCTCGACGGCGGCGTCTACGCCGACCCGACGGTCGCGCCGCTGCTCGCCACCGGCACCCGCGTGCCCGGCACCGACAACACCCCGCGCGAGCTCTCGGCGCGTGAGGTCGAGGTGCTGCAGCTCGTGGCCGACGGGCAGTCGAACAAGGAGATCGGCGAGGCGCTGAGCCTGTCGGCGCTCACGGTCAAGAGCCACCTCTCGCGCATCGGGCGCAAGCTCGGCACGGGCGACCGCGCGCAGATGGTCGCGCTGGCGATGCGGGCCGGGGTCATCCGCTGAACCCAGAGGACCCGGACGGCTCATCGGTGCAGGAGGGGCCGGCCGCGACGGACGAGCCGGAGGTTCCGGCACCCGTCCCCCTGCTCGCCCCGGTCGACGGGCTCCCCCCTGTCGTCGCCGACCGGGACGCGCTCCGGGCCACCGCCGCGGCGTTCGCCGCCGGCACCGGCCCGGTCGCCGTCGACGCCGAGCGGGCCTCCGGGTTCAAGTACTCCCAGCGCGCCTACCTGGTGCAGCTGCGCCGGGCGGGCGCGGGCACGGCGCTCGTCGACCCGATCCCGCTGGGCAGTGACCTGTCCGACCTCGCTCCGGCGCTGACCGGCCCGGAGTGGGTGCTGCACGCGGCGTCCCAGGACCTCGCGTGCCTCGCCGAGACGGGCCTGGCGCCGAGCAGGCTGTTCGACACCGAGCTCGCCGGCCGGCTGGCCGGGCTCCCCCGCGTCGGGCTCGGGCCGATGGTCGAGAACCTGCTCGGGCTCGCGCTGGAGAAGGGGCACGGTGCCGCCGACTGGTCGCGCCGGCCCCTCCCGCAGGACTGGCTCGTCTACGCCGCCCTCGACGTCGAGGTGCTGGTGGAGCTGCGCGACGTCCTCACGCGGATGCTCGACGAGCAGGGCAAGCTCGACTGGGCCCACCAGGAGTTCGAGGCCGTCCGCACCGCCGGGCCGCCCACGCCGCGCGCCGAGCCGTGGCGGCGCACCTCCGGCATCCACAAGCTGCGCAAGCCCCGCCAGCTCGCGGCCGTCCGCGGGCTGTGGGAGGCGCGCGACCGCCTCGCCGCCGAGCGCGACATCGCCCCCGGCCGGGTGCTGCCCGACGCCGCCATCGTCGACGCCGCCGTCAGCGCCCCCGAGTCCGCCGGTGCCCTGGGCACCATGGCGGTCTTCCGCGGGCGCTCCCAGCGGCGGATGACGGCGTACTGGTGGTCGGCGCTGGCCGCGGCCGAGCGCCTCGACCCCGCCGACCTCCCCCGCCCCACCGCGCCCACCGAGGGCCCTCCCCCGGTCGCGCGCTGGGCCGACCGCGACCCCGACGCCGCCGCCCGCCTGGTCGCCGCCCGCGCGGCCGTGGCCGAGGTGGGGGCGGAGCGCACGGTGCCGGTGGAGAACCTGCTCCAGCCCGACCTGCTCCGCCGGCTGTGCTGGACCCCGCCCGAGGACGGCGACGTCGCCGGGTTCCTGCGCAAGGGCGGGGCGCGCGAGTGGCAGATCGCCCTGCTCACCCCGGCGCTGGAGCAGGCCCTGACGGCCCGCAGCACCTGACGCCCGGCCGCGGGAGCACCCTCAGGGGCGCACCGGCAGCCGGACGGTCACCGTCAGGCCCCCGCCCGGCACCGGCGCCGCCGCCACCGCGCCGCCGTGGGCCGTCACCACCGCCCGCACGATCGACAGCCCCAGGCCCGAGCCGGGAGCGGTGGCCGTGCGCTCCACCGGGCCGCGGCGGAACGGCTCGAACAGCTCGTCGACCCGGTCCACCTCCCGCCCCGACGACGCCACGCACAGCTCGGCGCAGCCGTCGCGGACGCCGCTGACGACCTCGATCCAGCCGCCGGGCACGTTGTGGCGCACCGCGTTCTCCACGAGGTTGCCCGCCACCCGCTCCAGCAGGACCGGGTCGCCGACGACGGGCGCGGGCGCGGTGCGCACCTGCACCCGCAGCCCCCGGTGCCCCGCCTCGGCCCGCACCGCGGCCAGGGCGGGCACGACGGTGGCGGCGAGGTCGGCCGGGTGGAGGTCGGCCAGCGCGGCGCCCTCGGTGCGGGCCAGCAGCAGGAGCCCGGCGACGAGGTCGTCGGCGCGGCGGGTGGCGTCGCGGACGACCGCGCCCATGCGGCGCAGCTCGGCCTCGTCGGCGGTGGGGTCCGACAGCGTCACGTCGACCTCGGTGCGCAGGACGGCCAGCGGCGTGCGCAGCTCGTGGCTCGCGTTCGCGACGAAGCGGCGCTGGGCGTCGAACGCGGCCTGCAGGCGGTCGAGCATGGCGTCGAACCCGGCCGCGAGCTCCGCGACCTCCCCGCGGGCGTCGGCGAGGCCGAGGCGGGTGTCGAGGGTCTCGACGGTGAGCCGCCGCGCGGTGGCCGTGACCTCGTGCAGCGGGCCCAGCACGCGCCCGACCAGCACCCACGAGACGAGCGCCGCGGCCAAGACCACCAGCGGGAACGCGACGAGGCCCGCGCGCAGCACCTCCTCCTGCGCGGCGCGTCCAACGGCGTCGCCCAGGCCCTCCGCGGGCACCGTGACGCCGTCGACGCGCACCGTGCTGCCCGGCGGCAGCGCGGGGACGGCCTGCGTCACCCCGCCGACGAGGAGCCAGCCCAGCCACAGCAGCAGCGCGCTGGCCAGCGCCACCAGCGCCGTGGCCAGCAGCGTCAGCCGGGGCCGGAGGCCCGTCATCACCCCGCGGCGGGCACGCGGTACCCCGCGCCGACCACCGTCTCGATCACGCCGGGCTCGCCGAGCTTCTTGCGCAGCGTCATGACCGTGACCCGCACGGTGGTGGTGAACGGGTCGGCGTTCTCGTCCCACACCCGCTCCAGCAGCTCCTCGCTGCTGACGACGCCGCCGCCGGCGGAGATCAGGACCTCCAGCACGCCGAACTCCTTGCGCGTGAGCTCCACGGGCCGGTCGGCGCGGAGCACCGTGCGCCGGGCCGGGTCGAGCGCGACGTCGCCCGCGGTGAGCAGCGGCGGCACGGCCGGGGTGGCGCGGCGGCCGAGCGCGCGCAGGCGGGCGACGAGCTCGGGGAAGTCGAAGGGCTTGGCGAGGTAGTCGTCTGCCCCGCGGGACAGGCCGTCGACCTTGTCGGCCAGCGTGCCGCTCGCGGTGAGCATCAGCACCCGCGTGGTGGCCCCGGAGCCGACGATCTCGCCGCACAGCGCGTCGCCGGTCATGCCGGGCAGGTCACGGTCGAGCACCACCACGTCGTAGCGGGTGACGGCCGACTTCTCGTGCCCGGTGTCGCCGTCGTAGGCGACGTCGACGGCCATGCCCTCGCGCCGCAGCCCGCGGGCGATGGCGTCGGCCAGGGGGTGCTCGTCCTCGACGACCAGCACGCGCATCAGGACTCCACGCCGAGGTCGGAGGCGTCGACGTCCGACGGCATCGTGAACGACGGCAGCGCCGACGCCCACTCGGTGACCCGGCGCGCCACGTCCTGCGCGGTGAGCCCGGTGGCGGCCAGCACGTCGTCGCGGCTGCCGTGGTCGAGGAACTCCTGGGGCAGGGCGACGTCGCGCAGCGGCACGTCGCACTCCGCGTCGCGCAGCGCGGCGGAGACGACCGAGCCGAACCCGCCGTGCCGCCCGCTGTCGCTGACCGTGACCACGAGCCGGTGCTCGCGCGCCATCTCGACGACGGCGCCGGGCACCGGGAGCACCCACCGCGGGTCGACGACGGTGGCCGCGACGCCCTGCGCCGCGAGCCGCTGCGCCGCCTCGACACCGAGCCGGCCGAACGCCCCGGCGCAGACCAGCAGCACCGCGGCGTCGTCGGAGGCGTGCAGCACGTCGACGCCGTCGATGCGACGGACGGCGGGCACCGACTCGATCACCGAGCCCTTGGGGAAGCGCAGCGCGGTGGGGCCGTCGTCGACGGCGATCGCCTCGGCCAGCTCCTCGCGCAGCGTGACGGCGTCGCGCGGGGCGGCGACCCGCATCCCGGGGACGACGCCGAGCAGCGAGAGGTCCCACATGCCGTTGTGCGAGGGGCCGTCGCTGCCGGTGACGCCGGCGCGGTCGAGCACCAGCGTGACCGCCTGCCCGTGCAGCGCCACGTCCATCAGCAGCTGGTCGAAACCGCGGTTGAGGAACGTCGAGTAGAGCGCGACGACGGGGTGCATGCCGCCCGTCGCGAGGCCGGCGGCGCAGGTCAGGGCGTGCTGCTCGGCGATGCCGACGTCGATCCAGCGGTCGGGGTACGCGGCCGCGAACGGCGCGAGCCCGGTGGGGCCGAGCATGGCCGCGGTGATCGCGACGACGTCGGTGCGCCGGCGCCCGATGTCCACGAGCTCCTCGGCGAACACACTGGTCCAGCCGACGGACGGCGCCCCGGTGGGCAGCCCCGTCTCGGGGTCGAACGCGGCCGGGCTGTGCATCTGCTCGAGCTCGTCGTTCTCGGCCGGGAGGTAGCCGTGGCCCTTGCGCGTGACGGCGTGCACGATCACCGGCCCGCCGAAGCGCTTGGCGCGGTGCAGCGCCGACTCCATCGCCTCGACGTCGTGCCCGTCGACCGGCCCGAAGTACTTGATGCCGAGGTCGGAGAACAGCTCCTGCGGGCTCAGCGCGTCCTTGAGGCCGGCCTTCACCGCGTGCAGGCCGGCGTAGAGGGTGCCGCCGACGACCGGGGTGCGCGAGAGCGCCGCCTTGCCCGCGTCGAGCACGCGCTCGTAGGCGGGCTGCAGGCGCAGCGAGGCGAGCCGGTCGGCCAGGCCGCCGATCGTCGGGGAGTAGGAGCGGCCGTTGTCGTTGACGACGATGACGACGTTGCGGTCGCCGGTCGCGATGTTGTTGAGCGCCTCCCAGGCCATCCCGCCGGTGAGCGCGCCGTCGCCGATCACGGCGACGACGTGGCGCTGCTGCCCGGTCAGCGCGTAGGCGCGGGCGATGCCGTCGGCCCACGACAGCGACGACGACGCGTGGCTGGACTCGACGACGTCGTGCTCGCTCTCGGCGCGGCTCGGGTAGCCCGAGAGCCCGCCGGTCTTCTTCAGCCGGTCCCAGCCGTCGTGGCGGCCGGTGAGGAGCTTGTGGACGTAGGCCTGGTGGCCGGTGTCCCAGACGACCGTGTCGGTCGGGGAGTCGAACACGCGGTGCAGCGCGATCGTCAGCTCGACGACGCCGAGGTTGGGGCCGAGGTGCCCGCCGGTGCGCGACACGCACTCGACGAGGAAGCGGCGGATCTCGGCGGCGAGCTCGGGGAGCCGGTCCGGCCCGAGGCGTCGGAGGTCGGCGGGACCACTGATCGATCGGAGCACGGTCACCGGTCCAGTCTACGGACGGAGCGCCGGCCCCGCCCTCACGCCGTGGGGCGCCGGGGCGAGGGGACGTGGGCGTCGGCGGCGATCCGGACCAGGTTGCGACCGCCCGCCTTAGCCTCGTAGAGCGAGGCGTCGGCAGCGGTGAGCACCTGGTCGAGGGTGGTGCCGTCGGTCGGGACGGTGGCGCCGCCGATCGACACCGAGAGCCCGGTGACCGTCCGCAGACCGCCCGATGTGGCCACCCCCACGTCGAGCCGGGAGACCCGGTCGCGCAGTCGCTCGGCCACCCGCCACAGCTCGGTGCGGCCGGTGCCGCCCGCCGGCAGGTCCGGCAGCAGGACCACGAACTCCTCGCCGCCGAAGCGCCCGACGACGTCGTGGCTGCGCACCTCCGCGCGCAGCTCCGCGGCGACCGCGGCGAGCACGTCGTCGCCCGCCAGGTGGCCGTGGGTGTCGTTGACGATCTTGAAGTGGTCGAGGTCGAGCATCAGGACGCCCGCGCCCGAGCCCGTCCGGCGGGCCCGGTCGACGACCCGCAGCGCCTGCGTCTGCCACGCCGCCGCGTTGAGCAGGCCGGTCTTGGCGTCGGTGCTGGCCTCCTGCTCGAGCTGGCGGACCAGGACCGCGCGGTGCAGCACGAGGATCGGCGGGAGGACCAGCGCGACCAGCGCGGGCGTCGAGGCCAGCGCCACCGCGGCCAGGGCGCCCATGCACAGGGTGGCGACCTCCAGCGCGTTGTCGTCCCACCGCCCGAACAGGTCGCGCAGCACCGGGCGCGGCCCGCTCAGCGCGATCACCGCCCCGACCAGCAGCGTGTTGACCAGCACGTAGGAGCCGACGGCGAGCCCGACCGCGAGGACGACGCCGGGCTGCGTGGGGTCGGCCGGCAGCCCGCCGGCCAGCGCGACGACCTCGTGGGCCGCGCGGGCGGCCAGCAGGACCGTCGCCGTCGTGAAGACGTGGCGGTAGAGCGGGATGCCCGCGGGCGCCCACACCCGGTGCCACAGGTGCACGTAGACCAGCACGATGACCACCGCGGCGAGGCCCGGGGGCAGCAGCAGCGCGGCGGCGAAGGTCCAGACCGAGCTGAGGTCGAAGTAGGAGTTCTCCGACGCCCGGCGCCGGACCCGCTCGATGCCCGTGGCCAGCTCGGTGTGCACGACGCTCAGGGCCGTGAGGCCCAGCGCCAGCAGGAGCGGCTGCCCGGCGGCGGGGAGCGCGACCAGCCCGGCGACGGCGACGGCCACCGCGGTGAGCTCGACGACCAGCGCCAGGCCGAGCGGTCCCGGGCCCAGACCCCACAGGGTGCGGGATCCCGGAGCGGGTGACGGCTCGTCCACGCACCGAAGGCTAGTGAGCGGCGGCCGACGTGTCAGGGTGGAGGTCGTCGCACGACGGGGTGGAACCGGACGTGCGGCTAATCACTGTCCGTAGCGACGCCCCTGCGGGGAGTCCTCCGCCAGGAGGGGCTGCGGGGCGGGCGGCTGGATGCCCATCCGCACGACGTTGCGCCCGGCGCGCTTCGCGGCGTAGAGCGCGGTGTCGGCCACCTGCAGCAGGTCGCGCAGCTCCCGCCCGTCGTCGGGGTAGAGCGCGCAGCCGACCGACGCGCTGAGCCCGGCCACGGTGAGCGGGCCGTCGGCGGTGGGCATCTCGACGCGCAGCGCGGCGATCCGGCTGCGGATCCGCTCGGCGACGGTCTGCAGCTCACCGCCGCCCGTGCCGGGCTCCCCCAGCGCGCCGAGCAGCACGACGAACTCCTCGCCGCCGAAGCGCCCGACGAGGTCGCGGTCGCGGACCTCGGCGTTGAGCGCGTCGGCGACGGCGGCCAGCACGCGGTCGCCCGCGAGGTGGCCGTGGGTGTCGTTGACGGCCTTGAAGTGGTCGAGGTCGATCACCAGCACCGCGCGCGGCCCGGAGCGCCGCTCGGCCCGGCGCAGCTCGCGCTCGGCCTGGGTGTGCCAGGCGGCGGCGTTGAGCAGGCCGGTCTTGCCGTCGGTGTTGGCCGCGACCTCGAGCTGCCGCACGAGCACGGCCCGGTGCAGCACGAGCAGCGGCGGGAAGATGAACGCCACGAGCCACGGGTTGATCGCGATCGCGGCGGCCGCGAGCGCGCCCAGGCAGAGCGTGGCGATCTCGAGCAGGTTCTCGTCCCACTCCCCCACGATCGACGCGACGTCGGTCTGCGGGGAGTTGACGGCGATGACGCCGGCCACCAGCGCCGTGTTGACGGTGAGGAACACCAGCACGCCGAGCGCCAGGACGTAGACGTCACCGCGGTCGCCCGTGCCGTCGGCGGCGACCGCCGACATGACCCCGGACGCGGACATGCAGGACAGGACCACGGTCGCCGAGCTGAAGACGTGCTTGAACAGCGGGTTGCGGGGCCGCGCCGACCGCAGCCACAGGTGCAGGTGCACGACGACCGCGACCAGCGCCGCCCAGACCGGTGGCAGCAGCACGGTGGCGGCGAAGAACCACACCGAGCTCAGGTTGACGTGGACCTCGCCGTTGACGCGCCGGCGCACCCGCTCGACCCCGTGCGCGATCTCGGTGTGCAGGAGCCCGAAGACGACGAGCAGGACCACGTCGCGGATCGTGCGGGAATCCGGCCCGGGCTCTCCGACGGCGAGCACGAGCACGAGCGCGACGGCGGTGATCTCGACCGTGAGAACGGCGGCCATCAATCGCGCGGGCAGGTTCCAGATGGCCCAGCCCGCGACGAATCCCGGTAGGCCCGAGCCCGGCCCGGCACCCGCCGTGCTCCGGCCAGGACTCATCGGTCTCCTTGATCACCCGTGCGTGCCCCCCGACGCTAGCCGAGACGCAGGCACCGCGTCATCCCCGGTCACGAGCTGGTTCCGAACCGTTCCGTTCGCCGTAGCAAGACGCGATCCTTGTTAGGCCGAACAGCCTAAGAACATCGGTCGTCTGCAGTCCTTGCGGTCCATCCTGACCGCTCACGGCACGCCGTCGGCGACGCTGATCCCGTGCGCAGGGATCACCGGGTCGATCGTCGCACACGGGGAGGGGAGGCGCGCGTCATCGCCGGTGCCGGCCGCGGGACACCGGGCCGGGCACGCACGGCGGCCCGCACACCCCTGCGCGTGAACTGCGGAAATGGCGTTCCGCGATCGCGAAACGGACTATTCGACTGATCCAGGAAGGAGGGACGGAATGAGCAAGGACTGGAACTGAACGGCGACCCCCGGACGCGACGACGAGAGGAGCACGCCGTGAGCAAGGACTGGAACTGAGAACCGCCCGCCCCGCCCCCACGCCCCGGAGGGAGCCACCGGTGAGCAAGGACTGGAACTGACCGTCCCCACCACCCGCCCGCACCAGAGGAAGGAGCGCTACGTGAGCAAGGACTGGAACTGATCACCCCGACCGCCGCCCGCACCCACGAGAGGAGCAGCCAGTGAGCAAGGACTGGAACTGACGACCCGCACCCCGCCCCGACCAGAGGAAGGACGAGCCAGTGAGCAAGGACTGGAACTGATCACCCCGACCCCCGCCCGCACCCACGAGAGGAGCACGTCGTGAGCAAGGACTGGAACTGACCGCAAGCACCCCGACGAGAGGAACGCCGTGAGCAAGGACGGGAACTGAGGCGTCAGGTCGTGACCGGCAGGGGTCGCATGGCTTGGTCGTCCGCCGAGGCGGACCGCCACGCCAGCGCCCCGCCGAGCGCCACGACCACACCCGCGGCCGCGCACAGGGCGACGGCCGTGGACGGGGTCGTGAGGTCGGCGAGCACCCCGCCGGCCAGCACCGCCACACCCTGGCCCGCGACGATGCCGGACGCAGCGACGCCGATGGCGCGTCCGCGGATCGCGGCCGGGGTGGCCCGGACGAACGACGCCTGGGCCTGCATGACGTACGCGGTCGACGCCATCCCGGACACGCCCCAGAGCAGCAGCGCGACCGGGACGGGCGGGACCAGCGCCGTGAACAGCAGGGGCAGCCCGGCGGCGACGGCGAGCACGCCGATCAGGCGCGCGCGCCGGTCCGGCGGCACGAACCGCACGAACAGCCAGGCCCCGAGCACGCTGCCGAGCGGGTCGGCGGCCATCAGCAGCCCGACGACGGCCGGACCGGCGCCGATCTGGTCGGCGTACGGCGCGGCCAGCGCCTCGGGCACGACGTACAGGCCGACCATCCACACGAGCAGCACCAGGGCGCGGCGCCGCCGGTCGGTGGCGACGTCGACGACGCCGGCGAGCAGGTCGCGCCCGGGCGAGCGCGGTGCGGCGTCGGCGCGGGGCCGCCGGACCAGCCCGAGGCGGAACAGGAGCCCGGCCACCAGGAACGTGACCGCGTCCAGCAGCAGCGCCGACGACGGGCTGACCGCCGCCACCAGCAGCCCCCCGGCCGCGAACCCGACGACCTGGGCGGTCTGGCCGGTGATCTGGGAGACGGCGAGGCCGCGCTCGTAGAGGTCGCCGGGCAGGAGCTCGGGCAGCAGGGCGCCGCGCGCCGCGGTGTGCGGCGCCCCCAGCAGCACCACGACGACGAGCAGCGCGCACAGCACCGCGAGCGGGATCTGCGGGATCGCCATCACCGCGACGAGCCCGGCCCGCACGACGTCGGTGACGACGAGGACCTCGCGGCGCGGGAAGCGGTCGGCGAGCCCGGAGAGCAGGACGCCGCCGACGATCGCCGGCAGGAACGTCAGCGCGTAGGTGGCCGCGGCCCACGCCGCCGACCCGGTGCGCCCGTAGACGAGGACGGCGAGCGCCACCCGCGCGAGCTGGTCGCCGCCCACCGAGAGCAGGTCCGCGATCCACACGGTGCGGTACTCCCGCACCGCGAAGACCTGCCCGAGTGCCCTGTCCGCCATCCGGTTCCCCCCGCCCCGACCGAGAGTAGGCACGTGTGCGCTCCGCGTCACGCCGAACGGGTCAGGTGGTGCCCGCCGTGGGGGTCAGCAGGTCGGCGACGTGCGCGATCTCGTTGACCGTCCGCACCAGCCTGCGCCCGTCGCGGGTGGCCACGACGCGGCTGATCCCGGTGTAGTCGAGCGGGAAGGCGAGCGGCCGGTCGATGCCGAGCAGGTGCGCCAGGAAGCAGTTGACGACGCCCGCGTGCGCGACGACCACGACTGTGCCGCGCCCCGGGTGGTCGGCGACGATCCGCTCCAGCGCGTCGGTGACGC
This sequence comes from Pseudonocardia broussonetiae, assembly GCF_013155125.1. Taxonomy (NCBI): domain Bacteria; kingdom Bacillati; phylum Actinomycetota; class Actinomycetes; order Pseudonocardiales; family Pseudonocardiaceae; genus Pseudonocardia; species Pseudonocardia broussonetiae. The sequence goes on from NZ_CP053564.1 coordinate 6,166,784, forward strand.
GCCCGGTGAACGCCGGGACGTCGACGCCCTCGGGCAGCAGCCCGGCCACGATCCGCGCCCAGCCCGCGGGGTCGGCGACCGGCATCTCGTGCACCGGGACGTAGTGCGGGGAGTCGGCGTCGTACTCGCGCAGGTCGTGGACCACCACCGGGTCGACGCCCAGCGCGGCGGCCAGCGGCGCCGCCGTGGCGCGCGCGCGGGCCATCGGGCTGACATAGAGCGCCTCCACGGCGTCGCCGGACACCGCGTCGACGACGCGGCGGGCCTGCGCCTCGCCGTGGGCCGTGAGCGGCGGGTCGGCCGTTCCGGCGCCCGCGGCACCGTCGACGCGCTCGGGCAGGGCGTGCCGGACCAGGACGAGCTGCACCGTCAGGCTGCGGGGTCGTCGGCGGGCACGTGCGCGCCGTGGCCCGCGTCGCGCAGGGCGGCGCGCAGCGCGTCGCGGTGCCCGTCCTGCTCGGCCGCGTCGACCGAGGAGGCGGCGTTCGCGAAGTCGAAGGCGGCCATGTCGGCGGCGGGGAACACGTGCAGGTGCAGGTGGGGCACCTCGAACCCGGCGACGAGCAGCCCGACGCGCGGCGGGTCGTACACGGTCCGCACGGCCTCGCCGATCGCGTGCGCCACGGTCGTGAGGTGCGCGAGCAGGGCGGCGTCGGCGTCGACCCAGTGGTCGACCTCGGCCCGCGGCACGACCAGCACGTGCCCGGGGGCGAGCGGGTTGATCGAGAGGAAGCCGACGGCGAGGTCGTCGGCCCAGACGAACCGGCCGGGCAGGTCGCCGTCGATGATCTTCGTGAACACGGTGGTCATAGACCCGACACCCTAGCCGCGCCGCGGTTAGGGTCCCGGCCATGGCCAGAACCGTCGCGACGAACACGACCGTCGACCGCGGGGAGCTGCTGGAGTTCCTGCGACCCCGCCACCACGTGATCCTGCTGACACCGCGCTCCGACGGCGGCTGGCAGGGCTCCCCCGTCACCTCGGGCGTCGACGCCGAGGGCCGGATCGTGATCGCGACCTACCCGGAGCGCGCCAAGTCGCGCAACGTCGCCCGGCACGGGAGGGCGTCGGTGGTGGTGCTGTCCGAGGACTTCGACGGGGCGTGGGTGCAGGTGGACGGGGACGCCGAGCTGCTCGAACTGCCCGACGCCGTGGAGCCGCTCGTGGAGTACTTCCGGTCGATCTCGGGCGAGCACCCCGACTGGGACGAGTACCGGCGCGCGATGACCGACCAGGGCAAGGCGCTCATCCGGATCACCCCCACGCGGTGGAGCCCGATCGCGACCGGAGGGTTCCCCGCGCGGCTCGCGTGACGCGGACCGTCGGACCGCCCCGGTAGCCTCTCGCCGTTGTCCGAACCGAGCGATTGCGAGAACAGCATGCGGCCGTGGCCGGGTCACGCCTATCCCCTGGGTGCCACCTACGACGGCGCCGGCACGAACTTCGCCCTCTTCTCCGAGGTCGCGGAGAAGGTCGAGCTCTGCCTGTTCGACGAGGACGGCGACGAGAAGCGCGTCCCGCTCACCGAGGTCGACGGCTTCGTCTGGCACGGGTACCTCCCCACCGTCGAGCCGGGGCAGCGCTACGGCTTCCGCGTGCACGGCCCGCACGACCCGGGCCAGGGCCTGCGGTGCAACCCGCACAAGCTGCTCATCGACCCCTACGCCAAGGCCCTCGACGGCCCGGTCAAGTGGGACGAGGCCGTGTTCGGCTACCAGTTCTCCGACCCCGACACCCGCAACGACGCCGATTCGGCGCCGTTCGTGCCCAAGTCCGTCGTCGTCAACCCGTTCTTCGACTGGGGCTCCGACCGCCCGCCGAAGATCCCGTACAACGAGTCGGTCATCTACGAGGCGCACGTCCGCGGCCTCACGATCGCCCACCCCGACATCCCCGAGCCCCTGCGCGGCACCTACACGGGCCTCGCGCACCCGGCGATGATCGAGCACCTGAAGAACCTGGGCGTCACGGCCGTCGAGCTCATGCCGGTGCACGAGTTCCTCAACGACCACCACCTGCAGGAGAAGGGCCTCTCCAACTACTGGGGCTACAACACCGTCGCGTTCCTCGCGCCGCACCACGCCTACGCCATGGGCAACAACCGCCCCGGCAACCAGGTGCAGGAGTTCAAGGCGATGGTCCGCGACCTGCACGACGCGGGCATCGAGGTGATCCTCGACGTGGTCTACAACCACACCGCCGAGGGCAACGACATGGGCCCGACGCTGTCCATGCGCGGCATCGACAACCACGCGTACTACCGCGTGGTCGAGGACGACCAGCGCTACTACATGGACTACACGGGCACCGGCAACTCGCTCAACGTCCGCAACCCGCACACCCTGCAGCTGATCATGGACTCGCTGCGGTACTGGGTCACCGAGATGCACGTCGACGGCTTCCGGTTCGACCTCGCGTCCACCCTGGCCCGCGAGTTCTACGACGTCGACCGGCTGTCGGTCTTCTTCGACCTCGTGCAGCAGGACCCGGTGATCAGCCAGGCCAAGCTCATCGCCGAGCCGTGGGACGTCGGCCCCGGCGGCTACCAGGTCGGCAACTTCCCGCCGCTGTGGACGGAGTGGAACGGCAAGTACCGCGACACGGTCCGTGACTTCTGGCGCGGCGAGCCCGGCACGCTCGGCGAGTTCGCCCAGCGCCTCACCGGCAGCTCCGACCTCTACCAGAACGACGGCCGGCGCCCGTTCGCCTCGATCAACTTCGTCACCGCGCACGACGGCTTCACCCTCAACGACCTCGTGTCCTACAACGAGAAGCACAACGAGGCCAACGGCGAGGACAACAACGACGGCGAGAGCCACAACCGCTCCTGGAACTGCGGCGTCGAGGGCCCCACCGACGACGAGGCCGTCCTCGAGCTCCGCGCCCGCCAGCAGCGCAACATCATCGCCACGATGCTCATCAGCCAGGGCGTGCCGATGCTGCTGCACGGCGACGAGCTCGGCCGCACGCAGAACGGCAACAACAACGTCTACTGCCAGGACAGCGAGATCGCCTGGGTCGACTGGTCGCTGGCGGGCAAGAACGCGCCGCTGATCGGCTTCACCGCCGGCATGGTGGCGCTGCGCCACGCGCACCCGGTGTTCCGGCGCCGCCGCTTCTTCGCCGGGCGCCCGATCGGCCCGCGCCGCCGCGCCGACGCCGCGGCCGCCCTGCCCGACATCGCCTGGTTCACCCCCACCGGCGAGGAGATGACCGAGCAGGACTGGGACTCCGGGTTCGGCAAGTGCGTCACGGTCTTCCTCAACGGCGAGGGCATCTTCGACGTCGACGCGCGCGGCGAGCGGGTCGTCGACGACTCGTTCGTGATCGCCCTCAACGCCCACTACGAGGACATCGACGTCGTGCTGCCCGGTTCCCGGTACGGGTCGCGCTGGGCGGTCGTCGTCGACACCACGACCGGGATCGTCACCACGCTGGCCACCGCGCCGGGCATGGCGGCGGCCGAGCCCGACACGGTCGGCGCGGGCGACACGTTCACCGTCACGGCCCGCTCGCTCGTCGTCTTCCAGCGCACCGAGGGGCCGTGACCGGTCTCCGGCACTAGGGCGCGAACCCGGCGTCCGGCGCCACCACCACGTCCAGGACGAGGGGGGTGCGCCGGGCGGCGAGACCGGGCACCTCGGCGTCGAGGACCGCGAGCAGGTCGTCGTGGTCCTCGACCCGCCGGGCCGGGCAGCCCAGCGACTCCGCCAGACCGGAGACGCTGACCTCGTCGAACGCCGGCCACGGGGCCCGGCCGCCGCCGTGCTGCTCGGCGAGGCGGTCCATCACCGCGTACCGGCCGTTGGCGAGCACGACGACGAGCACACCGACGCCGTAGTGCGCGGCGCTCCACAGGGCCTGGATCCCGTAGAGCGAGGACCCGTCCCCCACCACGGCGACGACGGGCGTTCCCGGCCGCCCCATCCGCACGCCGACCGCCGCGGGCAGCGCGAACCCGAGCCCGCCCATCGCGGCGCTGAGGAACCCCAGCGGGCGCCGGGCGGGCAGCAGCCGGTGCAGGTCGGGGCGGCTCGACGGCGTCTCCTCCACCACCACCGACTCCGCGGGCAGGCGGGCGGCGAGCGCGGCGAGCACGTGGGCCGCGCGCAGCGGCTCCCCCGGCCCCGGGGCCGCCGGGCCCGTGCGGTCCGGGGTCGTGACCGCCGTGCCCGGACGCGCCGCCACGGCGTCGGCCAGGGCCCGGCACACCGCGGCGGGCGGGGCGAGCAGGGCGAGGTCGGCGGCGCTGTGGTGGGCGTCCTCGGCGTCGTCGGTGACCAGGGCGACCCGGGTGCCCGGCTCCACCAGCGGGCCCGGCTCGTAGGGGTACTGGCGGAACACCGGCGCCCCCACGGCGAGCACCAGGTCGTGCCCGGCCAGGGCGGCGCGCAGCCGGGCGCGCCCCGCGGGGAGGTGCCCGGCGAACCGCGGGTGGTCCTGCGGGAAGCCCGCCCGCGCGGCGAACGGCTCCTGCCACACCGGGCAGCCCAGGCAGTCGACCAGAGCGACCAGCGCCGCCCAGGTGTCGGGGTGGTCGGCGTCGGAGCCCACCACCAGCGCGGGCGCGGCCGCCGCGTCGACCAGCGCGGCCAGCTCGGCCACCGCGGCCGGGTCGGCGGCCGCGGCGTGTCGCAGGACCGCGGGAGCGGGGCGCTCGTCGTCGTCGGCGGGGGCGGACCAGTCGTCGCTCGGCACCACCACCAGCGCCGGGCCGCGGCCGGTCACCGCCTCGTGCCGGGCCCGCACGACCATCCCGGGGACGTCCTGGGGGCGCTCGGGGCGCCCGACCCACACCGGGTAGCTGCCGGCCAGTCCGTCGAGGTCGCCGGCGAGGAACGGCCGGTACGCGAGGTGGCGGCGGTCCTGCTGGCCGACGAGCACGACCAGCGGCACCCGGTTGACCCGGGCCGTCGCGAGCGCGCCGACCGCGTTGCCCAGCCCGGCCGTGGTGTGCAGGACGGCGAGCGCGGGCCGGTCGCGCGCGGTGGCGTAGCCGGTGGCCATGCCGACCACCGAGCCCTCGTGCAGGGCGAGCACGAACTCCAGGTCCGGCGGCAGGCCGGTGAGCAGCGCGATCTCCGTCGACCCGGGGTTGGCGAAGACGGTGGTGAGGTCGTGGCGGCGCAGGGCGTCGAAGGTCGCGTCGCGGACGGTGCGCGTCACGCCTGCGCCCTCCGCCCGCCGCCGACGACCACCGCGACCGCGAGGGCGCCCACCGCGGCCACGCCGGCGAAGATGTAGAAGCCCCACGGGTAGGCGACCCCGGCCGTCAGCAGCGCGCCGCCGATCAGCGGGCCCGCGATCGCGCCGATCCGGCCCACCCCGCTGACGCTGCCCAGCGCCGTGCCGCGCACCGCGGCCGGGTAGTGCTGGCCGACGAAGGCGTAGCAGAGCACCTGCGCGCTGAACACGAAGATGCCGGCCAGCAGCACGCTGACGTAGACCCCGATCCCGGGCAGCCGGATGCTCAGCAGGGCCAGGAACAGCGCGCCGAGCGCGAACCAGGTGATCGTGGCGAGGCGGGTGCCGATGCGGTCGGCCACGCGGCCGGCGACGAGCAGGCCGATCACCGCACCCGCGTTGAGCGTGAGCAGCAGGGCGAGCGAGGCGTTGAGCTCGTAGCCCGCGGAGATCATGATCTGCGGCAGCCAGGTGTTGAGCCCGTAGACGAGCAGCAGGCCCATGACCGAGGTGACCCAGAAGGCGAGCGTGGCGCGCAGGTAGCCGTCGCGGAACAGCGCCCGGACGGGGTCGGCCGGGGCCGGGGCATCCGGGGCGGCCCGCCCGGGCTCGCGGGCCCGCAGGAAGTCGACCGACTCGGGCAGGAACCGCCACAGCAGCGGCACGAGCACGAGCGCCGGTAGCGCGCCGATCACGAACATCGCGGGCCAGCCCAGCGTCGGGATCACGGCGATCCCGAGCAGCGCCGTGGCGACCGCGCCCACGTGGTAGCCGGTCATGAGGACCGTCGTCGCGCTGCCCGAACCGCCGGGCGGTGCGTACTCGGTGACCATCGCCAGCGCCACCGGCAGCACCCCGCCGAGACCGAGGCCGGCGAGGAAGCGCAGCAGCCCGAACACCTCCGGGCCCGGCGCGAACGCGCAGGCCAGCGTCAGCACCGAGAACCCGACGACGGTGAGCAGCATCGTGCGCCGCCGCCCGATGACGTCGGCGACCGGCCCGATCGCCAGCGCCCCCACCATGATCCCCAGCAGGCCGACGACCGAGATCAGCGCGCCGGAGTTGGGGTCGAGCCCCCAGTCGCTCTTCAGCAGGGCCGGCAGCACCGCCCCGAGGACGACGATGTCGTACCCCTCGAGGGCGACCGCCGCCCAGCAGAGGGGGCGCACCCACCCCGCTCCGACCTGCGACCGCGCTACCGACTCCGTTGTCATGGCCGGGGAGTCTGACTCCGCCCGCTCTTGCCGGTCAGGGGCAGTTCCCACTCAGTGGAGAGCGCGCGAGATCGCGCCGGCCGCCATCCGCACCGCGGGCACGAGCAGCGTGAGGTTCTCGGTGTCGCTGGGCACCACGACCGAGATGCCGGCCAGCACCTCCCCCGACGGCCCGACGACCGGCGCGGCCACCGACGCCGCCCCGTCCGTCATCTCCTCGCGCGAGAGGCAGGAGCCGGTGCGCCGGATCTCGGCCAGCGCGGCGGCCAGGCGCGCCGGGTCGGTGATCGTGCCCGACGCGACGCGCGGGAGCCCGGTGGCCAGCACCGCGTCCAGCACCTCCGCGGGGGCGTGGGCGAGCAGGACCTTCCCCGGTCCGCTGGCGTGCAGCGGCAGGCGCTTGCCCACCTGCGAGCGCAGCGCGAGCGGCGCGTGCCCGGCCAGCCGCTCCAGGAACAGGGCGTGCTCGCCGTCGAGGACGACCAGGTGCACCGGGTGCCCGGTGACGGCGCACAGCTCCTGCAGCACGGGCAGCGCGGCGTCGCGCAGCCCCCGCGCGACGGGCGCGAGCGACCCGACCTCCCACAGCCGCATCCCGACCCGGTAGCGCCCGCGGCCCACCTTCTCCAGCGCGCCCCACCCGACGAGCTCCGCCACCAGCCGGTACGCGGTGGCCGAGGGCAGCCCGGACGCCTGCGCGATCGCGGCGAGGGTCTGCTCGGGGCGGTCCGGGGCGAACGTGCCGAGGACGGCCAGGCCCCGGCCCAGCACCGAGCGCGTGGCGGGGCTCACGCGGACCGAGGGTAGGGCCCGCTCGCCCGGCCGGGAACGGGGTCGTCGGATAGGTTCTCGCGCGTGCCAGATGCTCGGAGAACCGTGGCCCCGTCGTCCACCTACCGGCTGCAGTTCTCGAAGGACACCACCTTCGACGATGCCGTCGGCCTGGTCCCCTACCTCGACGCCCTCGGCGTCGGAGCCCTCTACGCCTCCCCGCTGCTGGAGTCCGGCGCGGGCTCGAACCACGGCTACGACGTCGTCGACCCGACCCGCGTCTCGGCCGAGCGCGGCGGCGAGGAGGGCAGGCGACGGCTCGTCGACGCCGTGCGCGCGGCCGGCCTCGGGTTCGTCCTGGACATCGTGCCCAACCACGTGGGAGTGGAGAACGCGAAGGCCAACCCGTGGTGGTGGGACGTGCTGCGGCTGGGCCGGGAGTCCGAGCACGCCGGAACGTTCGACATCGACTGGGACGCGGGCCCGATCCTGCTCCCGATCCTGGGCGACGACTCGGTCGACGACCTCACCGACGTCGACGGCGAGCTGCGCTACTACGAGCACGCCTTCCCGATCGCCCCCGGCACGGGCGAGGGCACCCCGCAGGAGGTGCACGAGCGCCAGCACTACCGGCTCGTGCACTGGAAGCGCGGCGCCGCCGAGCTCACCTACCGCCGCTTCTTCGACGTCTCCACGCTCGCCGCCGTGCGCGTCGAGGTCCCGGAGATCTTCGAGAAGACCCACCGCGAGGTGCTGCGCTGGGTCGAGGCGGGCGACGTCGACGGCATCCGCGTCGACCACCCCGACGGCCTGGCCGAACCCGGCACCTACATGCGGCTCCTGCGCGCGGCCATCGGGCCCGACCGGTGGCTGCTGGTCGAGAAGATCCTCGGCGTCGGCGAGGACCTGCCGGCGTCCTGGCCGGTCGACGGCACCTCCGGCTACGAGGCGCTGCGCGAGGTGCAGGGGCTGTTCGTCGACCCCGACGGCGCCGGCCTGCTCACCCAGCTCGCCGCCGAGCACACCGGCGGGAAGCAGAGCCTGCACGCCGCCGAGCACGACGCCCGCCGCGAGGTGGCCGGCACGATCCTGGCCGCCGAGGTGCGCCGGATCGCGGCGACCGCCGCCCGTGCGTGGCAAACCGGGCCAGAGCCACGTTTTGCGCTCACGAGCGTCGAAGACGCCGTCGCCGAGCTGCTCTGCGGGTTCCCGGTCTACCGCTCCTACCTGCCCGAGGGCCGCGACGCGCTCGACACCGCCGTCTCGGTGGCCCGCACGCACCGCCCCGACCTGGCCGAGGTCCTGGAGGCGATCCGCACCACGATGCTCGCCGAGCCGGGCGCCGAGCTCGCCACCCGCGTCCAGCAGACCTCCGGCATGGTCATGGCCAAGGGCGTCGAGGACACCGCGTTCTACCGCTGGAACCGGTTCGTCGCGCTCAACGAGGTCGGCGGCGACCCGGCCCGCTTCGGGGTCTCCCCCCGCGAGTTCCACACCGCGCTCGCCGTCCGCGAGGCCTCCTGGCCCGCCACGATGACCACCCTGTCGACGCACGACGCCAAGCGCTCCGAGGACGTCCGCGCGCGCCTGGCCGTGCTCGCCGAGATCCCCGGCGAGTGGGCCGACAGGTTCCGCCGCTGGTCCGCGGCCCACCCGCTGCCCGACCGCTCGCTGGACCTGCTGGCCTGGCAGAACCTGGTCGGCGCCTGGCCCATCTCGGTCGAGCGGATGGCGGCCTACCTGGGCAAGGCGTCGAAGGAGGCCAAGCTCGTCACCAGCCACGTCGAGGCCGTCGCCGAGGTCGACGAGGCGGTCGCCGCGTGGCCCGCGGCCGTGATGGGCGACGCCGCGCTCGTCGCCGAGATCGAGGAGTTCGTCGGGCGGATCTCCGGGCCGGGCCGGGTCAACTCGCTGGGGCAGAAGCTGCTGCAGATCGCCGCGCCCGGCGTGCCGGACGTGTACCAGGGCACGGAGCTGTTCGAGTACTCGCTCGTCGACCCCGACAACCGCCGCCCGATCGACTGGGACGTGCGCCGGGACCTGCTGGCCCGGCTCGACGGGGGCTGGCTGCCCGACGTCGACGCCGAGGGGGCGGCGAAGCTGCTCGTGACGATCGCCGCGCTGCGGCTGCGGCGCCGTCGCCCCGGGCTGTTCGACGGCTACCGCACCGTGCCCGCGCAGGGTCCCGCCGCCGGGCACGCGGTCGCGTTCTCGCGCTCGTCGTCGCTGGTGGCCGTGGCGACGCGGCTGCCGGTCGGGCTCGCCGAGCGCGGCGGCTGGGGCGACACCGTCCTCCCGCTGCCCGACGCGGCCACCGACTGGCACGACGTCGTCAGCGGCACCGCCGTCGACGGCTCGGCACCCGCGCTGGGCACGCTGCTCGCCCGTTACCCGGTGGCGCTGCTGGTGCGCCCGGAGTAGCTCACGACCGGGCCGAGACCACCGGGATCCGGTCGGTCTCGGCCGCGTCGACGGCGGCGGGAGCCGCGGGCGCGGCCGGCGCGGCCGGCTCGTCGTCCCCGGTCGGGCCGCCCTCGACGAGCGAGGGGTCGGCCACCCGCAGTGCGACCGAGCCGCGCGCGCGGCGGACCTGGACCAGGCCGAGCGCACCCCGCAGCACGATGATCATGCCGAGGTCCTCGGTGACCTCCTCGACGTGCGTGCCGACCTGCAGCGGGACGCCGTCGAGGCCGGGGCGGTCGAGGAACCCGTTGACGGTCTCGAACCCCAGCGACGCGACGAAGAACACCGCGATGCCGAGCAGCAGGTCGCGCCGGGGAGCGCCGCGCAGCCGCGTCGCCAGGCGCCAGAACGCCCACACCACCCCGGCCCCGATGACGGCGCCCGGCAGCACCCAGGCGTACTCGAACGCCCCGAGGTCGCCCTCGGCCATGAGGTCGCCCAGCGCCTTGAGGTGCTCGTGCAGCGCGGCGAAGTCGTCGAACCCGAGCAGCGCGAGCAGGAGCGCCACCACCAGGAACGGCGCGCGTATCCGGCCCCCGGCCAGCACGCCGGCCAGCGCGAGGACGCAGGCCGGGGCGAGGAACGTCATGACGCTGAAGAACGTCGGGAGGTTCATCTCCTCGGAGACGCCGAAGAACAGCCGCACCGGTGAGCCGGGTGCGGACAGGACGTCGACGTCCGGGGCGATGTTGGGCAGACCGATGCTGAGCAGTCCGAGCACGAACGCGGTGACGGCCAGCGCCCGGGGCAGGCTCGGCGCGGGGGCGCGCCAGGTCGTGTCGTCCTGACCGCGTCGGTGTCCCGCCATGCGCCCTCCCCGTGCAGTGCCTGGGACGGCATCGTATGGGTGAACACGAGGCGTCGCGCGGCCGACTCCCGGGTGACCACCGCCCGTTCTCTCAGGCCGGCGCTCGTCCGAAAGGGGTATGTCCGGTAACCGACCGGACGACCAGTTCCGGTGGCGGTTCGACGCGCTCGGGCACCGCCCGGTCGGGGAAGTCGAACAGTCCGATGATCAACAACATCGGGTAGTCCGGGGACTGGCGGCTGGAGCGGACCACCCGGCCGTCGACGAGGAAGTCGACGCCGTCGGGCCGCCACTCGACCGCGTACTCGTGGAGCACGGCCACGTCGACGTCCATCGGGTCCGCGGAGAACTCCTCGTGCAGCGCCGGGTCGCGGAACGGGTGGATGCCGCTGCCGACCCGGGCGGTGCCCTCACCGAGCGCGTCGCCGAACACCTCGACGAGGCAGATCTCGCCGCTGCGCTCGGGCCGGTCCTCGATGCCGACCATCCAGGCCGAGAACATCGACCGCGGGCCGAGCTCGGCCCGGCACCTGACCGCGACCCGGCCGTGGTGCGGGGTGAAGCCCCACGGGTCGCGCCCCGGCGCGGGCTGCTCCTGCGCGACGACCAGGCCCTCGCGGAAGGGCTGCTGGCCCTGCGTGCTCCCCACCGGCCCCGACCGGTTGCCCGTCTGCACCGCCGACACCCGCAGCGGCCCGTCGTGCAGGTCCGGGCACCACAGCGGGTGGTCGTCGGGGATCGTCAGGTGCAGGCCGTCGGGGTCCAGCCGGTAGGCGGCGGCCGCGGCCTCGCGCGAGCTCCAGGCGGGCAGGTAGGCGGGGGTCCACACGCTCTCGTCGAGCGAGCCTCCGGTGAACCGCTCCTCGAGGTCCGGGATCACCCCGGCATCCTGTCAGCAGACCCACACCCGGCGCGCCCAGCGGCCGGGGCGTCCAACCGGCAGGATTCGCGCGTGACGGATTTCGAGGTGTGGGCCCCGCACCGCAACCAGGTACGCGTGCTCGTCGACGGCACGACCCACCCCATGACCCGCGACGGCGCCGGCTGGTGGCGGGCCGACGTCGACGGCGCCGAACCCGGCACGGCCTACGCCTTCCTGCTCGACGACGACGAGACCCCGCTGCCCGACCCGCGCTCGCGGTGGCAGCCGACCGGCGTGCACGGCGCCTCGCGGCTCTACGACGAGGGCGCGCACCGCTGGCAGGACCGCATGTGGACCGGTCGCGCGCTGCCCGGCGCCGTCCTCTACGAGCTGCACATCGGCACGTTCACCGGCGAGGGCACCTTCGACTCCGCGATCGGCAAGCTCGACCACCTCGCCGCGCTCGGCGTCGACATGGTGGAGGTGCTGCCCGTCAACGCCGTCGACGGCCCGCGCAACTGGGGCTACGACGGCGTCGGCTGGTACGCCGTCACCGAGAACTACGGCGGCCCCGACGCGTTCAAGCGCTTCGTCGACGCCTGCCACCTGCGCGGGATGGGCGTCGTGCTCGACGTCGTCTACAACCACCTCGGGCCGTCCGGCGCCTACCTCGACAAGTTCGCGCCGTACTTCTCGGGCAGCAACATCTGGGGCCCGTCGGTCAACCTCGACAAGGCCCACTCCGAGCCCGTGCGCCGCTACGTCATCGAGAACGCGCTGATGTGGCTGCGCGACTTCCACGTCGACGGGCTGCGCCTCGACGCCGTCCACGCGCTGCACGACGAGCGCGCCACGCACGTGCTCGAACAGCTCGCGATCGAGGTGGAGGCGCTGGCGACGCACGTGGGGCGCCCGCTGTCGCTGATCGCCGAGTCCGACCTCAACGACGCGCGGCTGGTCACGGCCCGCGAGGGCGGCGGCTACGGCCTGCACGCCCAGTGGTGCGACGACATCCACCACTCGCTGCACTCCACGCTCACCGGCGAGGGACAGGGCTACTACGCCGACTTCGCCACCGCCGGCCTCACCGGGCTCGCGCACGTGTTCACCCGCGCGTTCCTGCACGAGGGCACGTGGTCGAGCTTCCGCCAGCGGCTGCACGGCGCGCCCGTCGACACCCGCCGCGTCCCCGGCCACCGCTTCCTCGCCTACCTGCAGAACCACGACCAGATCGGCAACCGCGCCACCGGCGACCGCCTCACCCAGACCCTCTCCCCCGGCCTGCTGGCCTGCGGCGCCGCGCTGCTGTTCGGCTCGCCGTTCACGCCGATGCTGTTCATGGGCGAGGAGTGGGGCGCGCGGACGCCGTGGCAGTTCTTCTCCCACTTCCCCGACCCGGCGCTGCGCGAGGCCGTCCGGAAGGGCCGCACCGCGGAGTTCGCCGAGCACGGCTGGGGCGACGTGGAGGTGCCCGACCCCAACGCCGAGTCGACGTTCACCGACTCGAAGCTCGACTGGGACGAGCAGCTCCAGGAGCCGCACGCCACCCTCCTGCAGGTGCACCGTCAGCTGATCGCGCTGCGCCGCGAGCACGCCGAGCTGTCGGACCCGTGGCTCGACGAGGTGGAGGTGGACATCGACGAGGACGCCCGCACCGTCGTCCTGCACCGCGGCCGCCTGCGGGTGGCGTGCAACCTGGGCCCCGACCCCGTCACGCTCGCCCTCAACGCCCCCGTGCGCCGGATCCTGCTGGCCAGCGAGCCGACCGAGGGGGACGACGAGGCGCTGACGCTGCGGCCGGAGTCGTTCGCGGTCGTGCAGGTGGGCTGACGCGCCGCGTTCGGTGCGCCACGGCTGTTCAGTGCCGTTCCGGCAGCAGTGGTGCACCGATCGCGCGGCCGACCTCCTCGACGATCCGCTGTGCCCCGTCCCGGACGTCGAACCTCGTGTACCGCAAGATGCGCCAACCGCGGCTGACGAGCCGCGTGTAGCGGGCGGCGTCGCGGAGCACGCCCTCAGGGGTGGTGTGCTCCCCACCCTCGTACTCGATCGCGACCTTCGCGTGCGGGTACGCGAGGTCGAGCCAGACCGCCGTGCGCGCCGCCGGGTCCTGCACCACCCACTGCACCCGGGGCCGGGGCAGCCCGGCGAGCTCCAGCAGCATCCGCAGCCGCGACTCCATCGGCGAGCCGGAGTACGGGTTCGCGTGCGCCAGGACGTCGATCACGCGAGGGTTGCCGATCGCCCGCGGGTAGTGCGTGAGGAAGTTGAGCAGCAGGTCCGGCGGGAACCTGTGCCGGTTGGCCAGCCGGTCCACGGCCACGACGCCCTCGACGAGGTCGAGCCGCCGCGCGAGTCCGTACGCCGTGCGCAGTGCGCCGGTGACGCGGACGCCGCCCACGCTCGTCAGCTCTCCCGGCGCGATCCGCTCCCGGCGCACCACCAGACCCGGGTGCTCCCGCACACGCAGGCCGGTCGTGGTCACCTCGACGGGCGCGTCGCGCGGGCCGCAGGAGGCGCCGAGCAGCTCGGCCGCCGCCCACCCCGAGACCGCGCCGCGCTCCCCGACGAGCAGGCCCGCAGCGCGCGCCCGCAGCGCCAGGTCGGGCGGATGCTCGCCCACGGGCGCGTAGACGTCGGGGAACAGCCGGACGAACCGCGGTCCGCGCAGCCGGCCCCACGTCACCAGCCCGGCGGCCACTGCCTCCGACCCCCGGAACACCTCCGGCCAGCCCGTCACGCCCACGCACGGCAGGGTGCACCTCCGACGTGCCGCCCGTGGGTGTTCCGCGGGACCCGCGTTCGGCACACCACGGTTCTGCGGAGCGTCCACGACAGCGATGGTGTGCCGGACGCACGACGGCCCCGCTCCAACCGGAGCGGGGCCGTCGGGAGCCGGGGTCAGAGCAGGCCGAGACCCTTCACGGCCTCGCGCTCCTCCACGAGCTCGGCGACGCTGGCGTCGATCCGCTCGCGGGAGAAGTCGTTGATCTCCAGGCCCTGGACGATCTTCCACTCGCCGTTCACCGAGGTGACCGGGAACGAGGAGATGATGCCCTCGGCGACGCCGTAGGAGCCGTCGGACGGGATGGCGGCGGAGGTCCAGTCACCCTCGGGGGTGCCGTTGACCCAGTCGTGGACGTGGTCGATGGCGGCGTTGGCGGCCGACGCGGCCGACGACGCGCCGCGCACCTCGATGATCTCGGCGCCGCGCTTGGCGACGCGCGGGATGAACTCGTCGCGCAGCCAGGACTCCTCGACCTGCTCCGCGGCGATCTTGCCGCCGACCTCGGCGTGGTAGAGGTCGGGGTACTGGGTGGCGGAGTGGTTGCCCCAGATCGTGAGCTTCTTGATGTCGGTCAGCGGCACGCCGAGCTTCGACGACAGCTGCGCGAGCGCGCGGTTGTGGTCGAGGCGGGTCATGGCCGTGAAGCGCTCGGCGGGCACGTCGGGCGCGGCGGCCGAGGCGATGAGGGCGTTGGTGTTGGCCGGATTGCCGACCACGAGGACGCGGATGTCGTCGGCGGCACCGGCGTTGATCGCGCGGCCCTGCGGGGCGAAGATGCCGCCGTTGGCCTCGAGGAGGTCACCGCGCTCCATGCCCTTGGTGCGGGGGCGCGCGCCGACGAGCAGGCCGACGTTGGCGCCGTCGAAGGCGGCGGTGGCGTCGTCGGTGATGTCGATGCCCGACAGCAGCGGGAAGGCGCAGTCCTCGAGCTCGAGCGCGACGCCCTCGGCGGCCTTCACCGCCTGCGGGATCTCCAGGAGGCGCAGCCGGACCGGGGTGTCCGGTCCGAGCAGCTGGCCGGACGCGATGCGGAAGAGCAGCGCGTAGCCGATCTGTCCGGCGGCTCCGGTGACGACGACGTTGACGGGGGCGGTAGGCGCAGACACGGCAGGGAATCTAGCCCTCGACGCCCCCGGCCGCCGCGACGGGCGGCACACCCGGCCCCCGGAGTGCGCAGCGACACACCGCCGGACCTGCCCGGGCGGCCCGGCTGGGAGGCTGTCGGGCATGACGACCGCGGCCGATCCCGGCGCCACCCCGACCTCGGCGCGCGCCCTCGCCCCCGACCTCGCCCGCGGCGGGATGCTGCTGCTCATCGCGCTGGCCAACGTCCACACCTGGCTCTACGCGCCGGGCGCGGGCCTGCGGTCCTACCCCGGTGGCTTCGACGCCCTCGACCGCGCCGTCGTGCTCGCGCAGATGCTGCTCGTCGACGGCCGCGCCTACCCGCTGTTCGCCCTGCTGTTCGGCTACGGCATCACCCAGCTCGCGTGGCGGCGGGCGCAGGTGGGGCTGCCCGCCGACGTCGTCACGGCGCTGGTGCGCCGGCGCGGGCTCGTCCTGGTCGGCATCGGGTTCCTGCACGGCGTGCTGCTGTTCTCCGGGGACATCGTCGGCGCGTACGGGCTGGTCGCCGTCGTGCTGGCCGGGGTGCTGGTCGCGGGGTCGGACCGGACGCTGCTCGTGCTCGCGGTCGTCGGCCTGGTGGTGTCGACCCTGATCTCGCTGCTCAGCGGGCTGCCGCTGCCCGAGGAGGCGCTCGCGCTGCGCTCGGTCGCGCAGCCCGACCCGGCGTTCGCGCTCGTGCTGCGGGCCGTCGAGTGGCTGTCGAGCGGGTTCGTGCTGCAGGCCGTCGCGGTGTTCGGGATGGTCGCGCTCGGGGCGTGGGCCGCGCGCCGGCGGATGCTCGACGAGCCGGCCGCGCACCGCGCGCTGCTGGTGCGGGTGGCCGTCGGCGGGCTCGTGGCCGCGGTCGTGCTGGGCCTGCCGTTCGGGCTCGCCGCGGCCGGGCTCGTGCCGCAGGGGGTCGGGGCGCTGGTGCTCGGCGCCGGGCTGCACGCCGTCGGCGGGTTCGGCGGCGGGGCCGGGTACGCGGCGCTGTTCGGGCTGCTCGCGCTCCGGGCCCCGGGGCCGGTGGCGGGCGCGCTCGTCGCGGGCGGGCGGCGGTCGCTGTCGTGCTACCTCGCGCAGTCGGTGGCGTTCGTGGTGCTCATGCCGGCGTGGACCCTCGCCCTCGGCGAGCGGGCGAGCGTCACGCAGGCGCTGGTGATCGCCGTCCTGACGTGGCTGGTCGTGCTGGGCGTCGCGGTGGTGTCGGAGCGGGCCGGCGTCCGCGGGCCGGCCGAGACGCTGCTGCGGCGCCTGACGTACGGGGCCGGGCGCCGGTAGCGTCCCCGGCGTGAGCCAGCCGCGACCCGACGACGGGACCGACCGGGACGCGCCGCCGTCGTGGATGGGCGCCCCCGGCTACGTGCCGACGCCGCCGAACCTCATGCCGCACGCGCCGATGCCGGGCGCACCGCCCTACCCGCCGCACATCGAGCACCCGCCGCCCCCGGTCGGCGACCGCGGCCGCACCGGCTACCTCCGCGCGCTCGCCGCCACCGCGGTGTGGGCGGTGGCGAACCTCGTGGTGGTGCTGGTCGTCGCCGGTCCCGCGCCCTCGCCGGAGGCCCTGGGCCGCGTGGTCGGGGCGCTCCTGCTGGCCGCGGTCCTGGCCGCCGTCGGCGTGTGGCTTGTGCTGCGCAGGCGGGCACGGGCGTTCTGGGTCGTGCTGCTCGTCGCCCTGCCGTTCTTCGTGGTCCTGCGCCTGCTCAGCGCGGCGGGCGGCGTCGCGAGCTGATCACGCCGGTGTCGAAGCCGGCGATGTGCAGGCCGCCGTGGAAGCGCGCGTGCTCGATCTTGAGGCAGCGGTCCATGACGACCTCCAGGCCGCCCGCCTCCGCGCGCCGCGCCAGCTCCTCGTCGAACAGGCCGAACTGGAGCCAGAACGTCCGGACGCCCTCGCCCAGCGCCAGCACCTCGTCGAGGACCCCGGGGAGGTCGGCCGGGCGGCGGAACACGTCGACGAGGTCGGGCACGACGGGCAGGTCGGCGAGGCTCTTGTGCACCGGCCGCCCGAGGATCTCGTCGGCGTGCGGGTTGACGAAGTGGACGTCGTAGTCGGAGCTCGTGAGCAGGTAGGTGGCCACGAAGTTGCTGGCGCGCGCCGGATTGGGCGACGCCCCGACGACCGCCACGGACCGGGTCTCCCGCAGGATCTGCTGGCGGCGCGTGGCGCTCGGGTTCTCCCAGCTCATGCCGATGCTCCCTTCGACGCCGCGGCGAGCGCCTGGTCGAGGTCCCACAGGATGTCGTCGGCGTCCTCCAGCCCGACGCTGATCCGCACCAGGTCCGGCGGCACCCCGGCGTCGCGGAGCTGGTCGTCGGTCAGCTGCTGGTGGGTGGTGGAGCCGGGGTGGATCACGAGCGTGCGGGCGTCGCCGATGTTGGCGAGGTGGCTGCACAGCTGCACCGACTCGATGAACCGCTGCCCCGCCTCGCGCCCGCCCGCCACGCCGAAGGAGAACACCGCGCCCGGCCCGAGCGGGAGGTACCGGGCGGCCCGGTCGTGGTGCGGGTGGTCGGGCAGGCCCGCCCACCTGACGTAGGACACGCGCGGGTCGGCGTGCAGCCACTCGGCCACCGCGCGGGCGTTCGCGACGTGCGCCTCCATGCGCTGCGGCAGCGTCTCCACGCCCTGCAGCAGCAGGAACGCGCTGTGCGGGGCGAGCGTGGCGCCGACGTCGCGCAGCTGCTCGGCGCGGAGCTTGGTGAGGAACCCGAACTCCTGGAAGTTGCCCCACCAGTTGAGCCCGCCGTAGGACGGGATCGGCTCGGTCATCATCGGGAAGTTGCCGTTGCCCCAGTCGAACCGGCCGGACTCGACGATCACACCGCCCAGCGTGGTGCCGTGGCCGCCGATGAACTTGGTGGCGCTGTGGATCACGATGTCGGCGCCGTGCTCGATCGGGCGGCAGAGGTAGGGCGTGGCCATGGTCGCGTCGACGACGAGCGGCAACCCCGCCGCGTGCGCGACGTCGGCGAGCCCCGCGAGGTCGGCCACCTCCCCGCCCGGGTTGGAGACGACCTCGGCGAACACCAGCTTGGTCTCCGGCCGGATCGCCGCGGCGAACGAGGCCGGGTCACCGCCCGCGACGAACGTGGTGTCGACGCCGAAGCGGCGCAGCGTCACGTCGAGCTGGGTGATCGTGCCGCCGTAGAGCCCGGCCGCGGCGACGATGTGGTCGCCCGCCCCGGCGAGCGCGGCGAAGGTGAGGAACTCCGCGGACTGCCCCGACGCCGTCGCGACCGCCCCGATCCCGCCCTCCAGGCTCGCCAGCCGCTCCTCGAGCACCGCGACGGTGGGGTTGGCGATCCGGCTGTAGATCAGCCCGTACTTCTGCAGCGCGAACAGGCTCGCGGCCTCGGCGGTGTTCTCGAACACGAAGCTCGTGGACTGGTAGATCGGCACCGCCCTCGCCCCGGTCGTGCTGTCGGGGACGTGCCCGGCGTGCACGGCGCGCGTGCGGAATCCCCAGCTCCGATCACTCATGCCTCCCATCTTGCCCTGGCAGCCGCCCGTGCTCGTCGGGGATCAGGTCTGCGGGTGTGATGACGGCCGGCTGGACCCAGCGCCGGTCGGTGAACACGCCCGAGTCGTCGATCAGGTAGGCGGGCCGGCGGCGCTCGGTGCCCTGCCCGGCGCCGCCGGCGCCGGCCATCGGCGGGTACATGCCGTGCGTCGACGACGTGCGGGCCCCGGCGGCCTGACCAGCGGTTCCGCCCGCCCCCGTGCCCGATCGCAATGCCGGCTCGGCGGGCGCCCGGGACGGCGGCTCGGCCGGGAGGACGACGCTGCGCCAGCCCGGCGACGGGCTGCGCGGGGGCGCGGCCGGGACGACGGGGCGCGGGCCGGACGGGCTCCGCGGGTCGGTGGCGGCGCGGGTCCAGGGGCCCGGGCCGGTGCCGCGGCCGCCCGAGGAGGGGGCCGGACGGCCGATCGGGGTCGGGCTGCCGGGGCTGTAGGGGCCGGGCGTCGGCGGGGTGCGGCCGGGCGGGCCGCTGCTCCCGCCGCCGGCCTGGCTCCCGCCCTGGCCTCCACCCTGGCCTCCGCCCTGGCCTCCGCTGGGCGTGCCGCGTCCGGCGGGCTCGATTGCGGTGCCCGGGCCCCGTCCACCCGGCCCTGCACCGCCACCCGGCAGGGGCACCACTCCCCCGGGCACGGCTCCGCCGGCCGGGCCGGCGGTGGTCGGTGTCGCGGCGTTCTGTGCCGCGGCGCTCGGTCCCGCGGCGCCCGGTCCCGCGCCACTCGGGAGCTCGACCGACGCCGCGGGTGCCACGGCCGTCCACCCACCCGGGCCGGCCGGCACGGCCCACCCGCCGCCGGCGAATCCGCCCGCCGACCCGCTCGGGGCGACCGCCGACGCGGGCTCGACGGTCACCGTCGGGGGGACGGTCCAGAAGTCCAGCGTGCGCCGGGACTCGAAGCCGATGTTCTCGTAGACGCGGGCGTCCTCCGCCGCCTTCGCCGCCGCCTCGTCGCGGCGCGCCTGCTCGGCCTGCACGATGGCCAGCTCCGCCGGGGTGGCGCCCCGCGGCCCGTAGGTGGCGTTGCGGTCGAGCGCCTCCATGATCGTCTCCGACGGGACCGGCGGGTTGTCGCGCAGCTGGCTGCGCAGCGTCGCCGCCCCGTAGGCGTGGGCGGTGACGGCCTCGGCCGTGGTGGCGGCGTCCTGCGCCGCGTCGATCGCCCACCGGCCCAGCGGGCTGATCCCGGTGCGGGCGGCGTCGGCCGCGTCGCCCGCCCACTCCGACTCGCTCTCCCGCATCGCCGCGGTGAGCCGTCCCTCGATGTCGGTGATGAGCTTGCCCATGCGGCGCCACTGCTGCTCGGCGTCCATCGACACCGCCGGCCCGAGCCCCCCGTTCACGACGGCCTCGTGCAGGGCGGCGTGGTCGAGGCCCTGCCAGACGACGGGGGCGGTCACAGCCGGCCCACCAGCGCGGTGTTCTCGTCCTCGGTGCGGCGGTAGTCGGCTTCCATGGCGGCGAGCTGGTCGCGTACCCGTACGAGCTCGGCCTCGTAGGCGAGGAGGGCGTGGTACGGCCCGTCCGGTGCGTCCATCACGCGGCGGTTGTAGAACTCGAACGTCTGCTGGCTCACCGGGTCGCCGAGCCAGGGGCCAGCGAGGTACCCGATCTCACCCAGCCTCCGCAGTTGCACACGCAGCTCGACGAGTGAGTCCTCGTACGCCGCCTTCATCCGGGGTAGCGCCTGCGGACCGACCCGCAGGGTCGCGGGCGGGTAGTCGGTCATCGCGGCCTCCCTCAACTGGCTCGGGTCGGCGCAGAGTAGGCGGGGCACGCAGCCCGACGGTGCAGATCCGGCCAGGAGTGTGCGCCTGCGAACGAACTCAGACGCGCGACAGCAGCGTGCTCATCGCCGCCTCGGCTACCGCGAGCGCACCCGCGCACAGGTCGTCCTGAGGAACGGTCGGCTGTCCTCCGCCGTCGCGGTACTGCACGTTCACCGCCTGACCCGGCGCAACGTCGACCACCACCGAGCACAGCCTCAACTGCTCGGACGGCCTGGCCAGCACTGCTGGCATGCCCTGGACCTCGATCACAGTCACGTCGGCCCGCACCCGCGAAGCAGCGAACGCATTCACTCCCAGCCCGTCGTAGGGCAGTGCCACTCCGGCCGCTACCTCGCGAGGATCGGAGCCGCCGATCGTGCAGGCTGGTTCCGGGCCTTCGAACAACGGCGACACCTGTACGTCGTACGCCGGCTCGGCGTCCAACCCGAGCTCAGCCCGCTGGGACGCGGTGAGCAGCGAGCAGGGGTCCACGTTGCGGATGTCGATGTCGCGGGGCCGCGGAGGCAGCGGCACCTCGGTGGACGGGGTCTCGGGCGCCGCCGCGGCACCCGCCGTCTCCCGCACACAACCGGCCAGGGACACGCACAGCAGCACCCCGACCAGCACCGACACCATCCGCCGCACGGCGGAACGGTAGCGCGACCCAGCGCAGTCGAGGATCACAGCCGGCGGCCCCACAGCTCCACGTTCTCGCCCTCGGTGCGGCGGTAGTCGGCCTCCATCGTCGCGAGCTGATCACGAACGCGGACAAGCTCCGCTTCGTAGGCCAGCAACGCGTGATACGGCCCGTCAGGTGCATCCATCACCCGGCGGTTGTAGAACTCAAACGTCTCCTGACTTACCGGGTCACCCAGCCATGGACCAGCCAGATGGCCGACATCGCGCAACGCGCGCAGCTCGGCACCGAGATCGTCGAGGGCCCTGTCGTACGCAGCGCGCATGGCCGGCAGTGCTCGTGGGCTGACTCGCATCGTCGCAGGCGGGTAGTCGGTCATCGCGGCCTCCCGGGGGCTCGTCCAGCGAACTGGCGCAGGCTAGGCCGGAGAGCCGAAGCGTGAGGCGGTTCAGGTAAGAGGTGTGCAGTCGTGAACGACCTCAGTTGCGAGACAGGAGGGTGAGCATCGCCCCGTCGGCAACGTCCCTAGCCCCAGGGCAGAGCGCGTCGACGGGAACCGGGGGTTGGGCGCCCCCATCCCGGTACTGCACGTTCAGCGCCTGTCCCGGCGCAAGGTCGACCACCACTGTGCATGACGTCATCGGTCCCGGCTGCACGGCCTGGACCGCAGGGAAACCCTGCACGTCGATGACCGAGACCTCCGACCGCACGCGATACGCGGCGAACGCATCGATGCCCAGCCCGTCGTAGGGCAGGGCTACCCCGACCGCCACAGTCAGTGGCTCGTAACCCCGGGTCGTGCACGCAGGCTCCGGCCCCTCGAACAACGGCGAGCGGGCGACGTCGTAGTTCGGTTCCCCCTCGAGCCCCAGGTCCGCTCGCTGTGATGCGGTCAGCAGTGAGCAGGGGTCGACGTTGCGGATGTCGATGTCCCGCGGCCGCGGAGGCAGCGGCACCTCGGTGGACGGGGTCTCGGGCGCCGCCGCGGCACCGGCCGTCTCCCGCACACAACCGGCCAGGGGCACGCACAGCAGCACCCCCACCAGCACCGACACCACCCGCCGCACCGCGGAACCGTAGCGCGGTGATCCGTGAACCACGGCGATTCGACCGACGACCAGCCGTACGCACACGCAGTCGAGGCCCTCGCACACCGGTTCCGCTCTTCGCACACCGGTTGCAGCCGGTGTGCCGGGCACAGGATCGGTGCGTCGAGCCCCGAGGCATCGCGGGACCGCCCCGGCGCCGCTGACCCGGCCCCACAGCCCGCTCGCGTGCCGATCCGGCTCCCCAGCGCCGATCAACCAGTGCGAGGGCGGCCGTCCCGCCCGCGTTCCCGTCTGCCGCGCGCGTTCCGGGGTCCCGCGCGCCCCCGGGAGCGCGCGCGAGCATGAACGGTGCGCGGGAGCACGGTCAGCGCGCGGGAAGCCCGGGAGACCGCGCGTCCGAGCCGCGACCGGCCGCAGGCGGCGGCTGGCTCTATCGGTCACCGCACTCCGAGACACAGGACCGCGCGCCCCGGGACCGAAGGCCGCACAAGCCGATCCCCGGCTGCCCGCACACCAGTTCCGTCCCCCGCACCCCGGCCGCAACCGGTGTGCGCTCCTCGGGCCGGCGTCCGCCCCCCAGACGAGCTACGCCCCTGCCCGACCCGGAACCGGGGCCTCAGTTCCGCGGGACCCGCACCAACCCCTCCTGCACCGTGGTGGCGATCAGCGTGCCGTCCTCCGTGGTGAACCGGCCGGTCGCCAACCCCCTCGACCCGGAGGCCGCGGGCGAGAAGGTGGTGTAGAGCAGCCAGTCGTCGGCGCGGAAGGGCCGGTGGAACCACATCGCGTGGTCCAGGCTCGCCATCTGCACCGGCTGCTCGGAGCGGTCGTGGCGGGCGAGGACCGAGCCCAGGAGCGTGAGGTCGCTCGCGTAGGTGAGCAGGCAGACGTGCAGGAGGCGGTCGTCGGGCAGGCGGCCATCGGCGCGCATCCACACCCGGTTCGGCTCCTCCGACGCGCCGACGCGGTCGTCGGACCACACCGGCTCGTCGACGAACCGCATGTCCAGCGGCCGCGGGATCCGGCTCATCCAGCCGGCGCCGCGGCCGTCGGCGACGCGCTGGCCGAGGTCGGGCAGCGTCAGCGGGCCGGGCACGTCGGCCGGGGCAGGCGTGCTGTGCTCGAGCCCGTCCTGGGGCAGCTGGAACGACGCCGACAGCGAGAAGATCGCCTCGCCGTGCTGGATCGCGAGGACCCGGCGGGTGGTGAACGACCGGCCGTCGCGGACGCGCTCGGCCTCGTAGACGATCGGCACCCGCGGATCGCCGGGCCGGATGAAGTAGGCGTGCAGCGAGTGCACCTCGCGGTCGTCGGGCACCGTCCGCCCGGCCGCCACCAGCGCCTGCGCGGCGACCTGCCCGCCGAACACCCGGGTGGGGCTCTGCGGCGGGCTGACCCCGCGGAACAGGTTGACCTCCAACTGCTCGAGGTCCAGCAGGTCGACGAGCGCGTCGAGGACGGCCTGGCCGCGCGGCATCCCGTCGGCGGCGAGCTCGGGCTCGGTGGAGGTGCTCACGCCCGGCATCCTCTCAGGTCGTCGACCCACCGTTGACATGTGACCTTTTAGTCACCTATATTTGGCCCATGGACGACGACGACCGGGTCTTCAAGGCACTCGCCGACCCGACGCGCCGCCACCTGCTCGACCGCCTCTTCGCCCGCGACGGCCGCACGCTCACCGAGCTGGAGTCGGAGCTGGAGATGACGCGGTTCGGCGTCATGAAGCACCTCAAGGTGCTGGAGGAGGCCGGGCTCGTCGTCAGCGTGAAGTCCGGGCGCGAGAAGCGGCACTTCCTCAACCCCGTGCCGATCCGGATGGTCCACGACCGCTGGATCGACAAGTTCACCGAGCGCCGGGTGTCGGCGCTCCTCGACCTCAAGAACGAACTGGAGAACCCGTCATGACCTCGACCCTGACCACCACCCAGGTCCACCGCGTCTACATCAAGGCCACCCCGCAGGCGATCTGGGACGCCATCACGAAGCCGGAGTGGACCAACCGCTACGGCTACACCGGCTACGCGCACTACGACCTGCGCCCGGGCGGCGCCTACGAGGTGCGGGCCAACGACGAGTTCAAGGCCGCGGCGTCCGCGCAGGGCTTCCCGTGCCCGGACGTCGTCGTCGAGGGCGAGGTGATCGAGGCGGACCCGCCGAACCGCCTGGTCACGACGTTCCGGATGCTCATGGACCCGGGCACCGCGAGCGAGCCGCCCTCCCGGATCACGCACGAGATCGTCGACCTCGGCGGCTTCTGCGCACTCACCCTCACCCACGAGCTGGAGGGCTCGCCGCAGCTCGCGGCCGTCGTCACCGGCACGGTGGGCGGCGAGGGCGGCGGCGGGCACGCCTGGGTGCTCAGCGACCTCAAGTCGCTGCTGGAGACGGGCTCCCCGCTGGCCGGCTGAGCCCAGCCTCAGCCCATGTCCTCCTCACCCAGGCGGTGCACCCGGATGAGGTTGGTGGAGCCGGCGGTGCCGGGCGGCGACCCGGCGACGATGACGACGAGGTCGCCGGGCTGGAAGCGCTCGATGGACAGCATCGCGTGGTCGACCTGGCGCACCATCGCGTCGGTCGACTCGACGAAGTCGACGAGGAACGTCTCCACGCCCCAGCTCATCGCGAGCTGGCTGCGCACCTCGGGCGTCGGGGTGAACGCGAGCAGCGGGAGCCGGGTGTGCAGCCGCGAGAGCCGGCGGACGGTGTCGCCGGACTGCGTGAACGCGACGATCGCGCGGGCGGAGAGCCGCTCGCCGATGTCGCGGGCGGCGTAGGACAGCACGCCGCGCTTGGTGCGGGGCACGTGGTTGAGCGGCGGGACGTTCACCGGCCCGTCCTCGACGGCCTCGATGATCTGCGCCATCGTGCGCACGGTCTTGATCGGGTAGCGGCCGACGCCGGTCTCGCCGGACAGCATCACGGCGTCGGCACCGTCGAGCACGGCGTTGGCGACGTCGGAGGCCTCGGCGCGGGTGGGGCGCGAGTTGGTGATCATCGACTCCAGCATCTGGGTCGCCACGATCACCGGCTTCGCGTTCTCCCGCGCGATCTGGATCGCGCGCTTCTGCACCAGCGGCACGTGCTCCAGCGGCAGCTCGACGCCGAGGTCGCCGCGGGCGACCATCACGGCGTCGAAGGCCAGGACGATGGCCTCGAGGTTGTCGACGGCCTCGGGCTTCTCCAGCTTCGCGACGACCGGCAGCCGGGCGCCCTTCGCGTCCATGATCTTGTGGACGAGGTCGATGTCGGCCGGGCTGCGCACGAACGACAGCGCGATGACGTCGACGCGCAGGTCGAGCGCGAACTCCAGGTCGGCGATGTCCTTCTCGCTCATCGCCGGCACGGAGACGTTCATGCCGGGCAGCGAGATGCCCTTGTTGTCGCTGACCGGGCCGCCCTCGGTGACGCGGCAGACGACGTCGAGGCCGTCGACGGCGGTGACCCGCAGGCCGACCTTGCCGTCGTCGACGAGCAGGCGGTCGTCCGGGCGGGCGTCGGCGGCGAGGCCCTTGTAGGTGGTCGAGACGCGGTCGTGGGTGCCGGCGACGTCCTCGACGGTGATCCGCACCTCCTCGCCGGTGCGCCACTCCGTGGGGCCCGCGGCGAAGCGGCCGAGCCGGATCTTCGGCCCCTGCAGGTCGGCGAGGATGCCGACCGCCCGGCCCTCGGCGTCGGCGGCCTCGCGGACCATCTCGTAGACGCGCTTGTGGTCGTCGCGGTTGCCGTGGCTGAAGTTCAGCCGGGCGACGTCCATCCCCGCCTGGACGAGCTCCCGAATGCGGTCCGGGGTCGCGGTGGCCGGGCCGATGGTGCAGACGATTTTGGTGCGACGGGTCACAGGAGCTGAGTCTAGACCGCTCTCTGGAACGATCAGGAAGGGCGGTGGGTGAACGTTCGGTGCTACCGCCGCGGCTGGTCGCTCGGCCCGACGTGGTCGGTCAGCCACTCGTACAGCGGCGTCAGCGCGCGCCACGTCTCGACGACGCGGTCCAGCGCGCCGGGACCGTGCAGCACGTCGTCGGGCGGCCACTCGCGCCAGCCGTAGAGCGACTTGTGGCGCAGCAGGTCCAGGCGCGGGTGGTCGGGGTCGACGCCCCGCGGCCGCGTCTTGAGCTGCTCCCCCGCCGTCGCGCAGCCCCGCTCCGCCAGCGCGGCGAGCCGGGCCTGCAGGTCGGTGCCGCGGCGCTCGTCGTCGACGGCCGCGCGGAAGCGCGCCACCTGGTCCGACGCCATCTGGTAGTACCCGCCCGCGGCCATCAGGCCGTCGCTGCCGACCTGCACGTAGAAGCCGCCCGCGGTGGCCCCGCAGTGCGTCTTGTACGGCGTCTTGTCGGCGGAGAACCGCACGTCGCGGTAGGGCCGGAAGATCTTGCCCGGGCCGAACTCGGGCTCGCACGCGGCGAGGAGCTCCAGCATCGGGGCGCGGACGTCGCGCTCGTAGACCGCTCGGCGGTCGGTCCAGTAGGCCTTGGAGTTGTCGGCGACCAGCCCGTCGTAGAACTCGACGGCGTCCTCGCCGAAGCCCTGGAACGCCATGGTCAGGACGTGCGCCCGGACGCCGAGTCGTCCGGTTCCGCGGGTTCGAGCTCCTTCTCCCCCGCCTCGTCCGACGCCGTCGCCGCGGCGGGCGGGTCCTCCCGGCCCTTCGGGGCCAGCACGAAGTAGGCGACGGCGCCCAGCAGCACCACCACGGAGACGACGTTGTTGATCCGGACCCCGCCGAACACCTCGGTGGCCGGGTCGGTGCGCATGAGCTCGATCCAGAACCGGCCGACGCAGTACGCGCCGACGTAGAGCGCGAACGCCCGGCCGTGACCCAGCCGGAAGCGGCGGTCGGCCCAGACGACGAGCGCGGCGACGCCGAGGTTCCACAGCAGCTCGTACAGGAACGTCGGGTGGTAGGTGCCGAGCGGCGTCATGTCCAGCGCGACGCCGCCCAGGTCGTCGGGGGCCCCGGTGGCCGGGTCGACGCGCTGGTAGATCTCCAGGCCCCACGGCAGCGTGGTCGGGGCGCCGTAGAGCTCCTGGTTGAACCAGTTGCCCAGCCGCCCGATCGCCTGCGCTACCACGATCCCGGGCGCGACGACGTCGGCGAAGAACGGCAGCGGGACGCCCCGGCGGCGGCAGCCGATCCAGGCGCCGACCGCGCCGAGCGCCACCGCGCCCCAGATCCCCAGGCCGCCCTGCCAGATGTAGAGCGCCTCGACCGGGTTGCGGCCGGGGCCGAAGTAGAGGTGCCAGTCGGTGGCGACGTGGTAGAGCCGGCCGCCGACCAGGCCGAACGGCACCGCGAACACGGCCACGTCGGTGACGACGCCGGCCTCGCCCCCGCGCGCGACGAACCGCCGCTCGCTCCACATGACCGCCACGACGATCCCGGCGATGATGCACAGCGCGTACGCCCGGATCGGGATCGGGCCGAGCATCCACACCCCGCGATCGGGGCTCGGGATGGCGGCCAGCACGGTGGTGACGAGGGGACTCACGGCTCCACGCTAGCGCCCGCCCCCGCACCGCCGGTGCGGGCGGTCGCCGGTCAGACCCGCGCGGGTGCGCTCGCGACGCCGGCCGCGAGCTCCGCGGCCAGCGCGCGGACCGCGTCGGTGCCGCCCGACTCCGCCGCCGTGACGAACGCCGACCCGACGATGACGCCGTCGGCGAACCCGGCGACCTCGGCCGCCTGCGCCCCCGACCGCACCCCCAGACCGACGCCGATCGGCAGCGCGGTGTGCGGGCGGCAGCGGGCGACGATCTCCGGGGCCGCGCCCCCGACGGCGTCGCGGGCACCGGTGACGCCCATGACCGAGGTGGCGTAGAGGAACCCGCGGGAGGCGGCCGCGGTGGAGGCGATCCGCTCCTCCGTGGACGAGGGCGCGACCAGGAAGACCCGGTCGAGGCCGTGCTCGTCGGACGCGGCGAGCCACTCGTCGGCCTCGTCGGGGATGAGGTCGGGGGTGATGACGCCGAGCCCGCCCGCCGATGCGAGGTCGCGCGCGAACGCGTCGACGCCGTAGCGCAGCACCGGGTTGAAGTAGGTCATGACGACCGCGCGGCCGCCCGCGGCGGAGACGCGCTCGACGACGGTCAGCACGTCGCGCAGCCGGAACCCGGCGCGCAGCGCGGTCTCGGCGGCGGCCTGGATCGTGGGGCCGTCCATCACGGGGTCGGAGTACGGGACGCCGACCTCCAGCAGGTCGCACCCGCCCTCGACCATCGCGTTCAGCAGGTCGACCGACGCGTCGACGGTCGGGTAGCCCGCGGGCAGGTAGCCCACCAGCGCACCGCGGCCCTGCTCGCGGCAGGCGGCGAAGACGTCCCCGGCGCCGCTCACGACTGCACCGCGCCCGTGTCGGACCCGGCGGGCGAGGGCTGCGCGGCGAGCGTGTCGGCGGGCGGGGCCACCGCGCCCTCCGCGATCGCCGTGCCGCTCGCGTCAGCGGCGGCCTCGCCCTCGGCGATCATCCCGTACCACTTCGCGGCCGTGTCGACGTCCTTGTCGCCGCGCCCGGACAGGTTGACCAGCACGACGGCGTCGGGCCCGAGCTCGCGGCCCAGGCGCAGCGCGCCCGCGATCGCGTGCGCCGACTCGATCGCCGGGATGATGCCCTCGGTGCGGCACAGCAGCGCGAACGCCTCCATCGCCTCGGCGTCGGTGACGGGCTCGTAGGTGGCGCGGCCGATGTCCTTGAGCAGCGCGTGCTCGGGGCCGACGCCGGGGTAGTCGAGCCCGGCGGAGATTGAGTAGGACTCGGCGGTCTGCCCGTCGGCGTCCTGCAGCAGGTAGCTCATCGCGCCGTGCAGCGCGCCGGGCGAGCCCTCGGTGAGGGTGGCGCCGTGGCGGCCGGTCTCCACGCCGTCACCGCCCGGCTCGAAGCCGACCAGCCGCACGTCGGCGTCGTCGAGGAAGGCGTGGAAGATCCCGATGGCGTTCGACCCGCCGCCGACGCACGCGGCGATCGCGTCCGGCAGCCGCCCGGTGCGCTCGAGCACCTGCTCGCGCGCCTCCAGCCCGATGACGCGGTGGAAGTCGCGCACCATCATCGGGAACGGGTGCGGCCCGGCGACCGTGCCGAGCAGGTAGTGCGTCTCGTCGACGTTCGTGACCCAGTCGCGCAGGGCCTCGTTGATCGCGTCCTTGAGCGTGCGCGAGCCGGTCTTGACCGGGATGACGGTGGCGCCGAGCAGCCGCATCCGGGCGACGTTGAGCGCCTGGCGCTCGGTGTCGACCTCGCCCATGTAGACGACGCACTCCAGGCCCAGCAGCGCGCAGGCGGTGGCCGTGGCGACGCCGTGCTGGCCCGCGCCGGTCTCGGCGATGACCCGCTTCTTGCCCATCCGCTTGGTCAGCAGCGCCTGGCCCAGCACGTTGTTGATCTTGTGCGAACCGGTGTGGTTGAGGTCCTCGCGCTTGAGCAGGATCCGGGCGCCGCCGGCGTGCTCGGAGAGCCGCGTGGCGTCGGTCAGGGGCGACGGGCGGCCGCTGTAGTCGCGGTGCAGGCGGTCGAGCTCGTCGAGGAACTCGCGGTCGCTGCGGGCCTTCTCGTAGGCGGTGGCGAGCTCGTCGAGCGCCGCGACCAGCGCCTCGGGGACGAAGCGCCCGCCGTAGCGGCCGAAGTGCCCGCGCGCGTCGGGTTCGTGTCCCGACGGCGTGGAGATGCCGTCGGAGGCCTGTACGGAGGTGCTCACCCCGCGAGCCTAGGTCAACGGACCACGCGCGAGCACGAGGGATGGAATCCGGCGGCCACCAGGCCGCGGACCGCGGCCTGCGGGTCGCCGCTGGTGACCAGGCCCTCGCCGACGAGGACCGCGTCGGCGCCCCACCCGGCGTAGGTGAGCAGGTCGCCCGGACCGCGGACGCCGGACTCGGCGATGCGCATGACGTCCTGGGGCAGGCCGGGGGCGATCCGGCCGAACACCGTGCGGTCGACGCTGAGGGTGTGCAGGTCGCGCGCGTTGACGCCGATGACCTTGGCGCCGGCCTCCAGCGCGCGGTCGGCCTCCTCCTCGGTGTGGACCTCGACGAGCGCGGTCATCCCGAGCGACTCGACGCGGTCGAGCAGCGAGTCGAGCGCGTTCTGCTCCAGCGCGGCGACGATCAGCAGCACCAGGTCGGCGCCGTAGGCGCGCGCCTCGTGCACCTGGTACGGGCTGACGATGAAGTCCTTGCGCAGCACCGGCACGTCGACCTGGGCCCGCACGGCCGTGAGGTCGGCGAGCGACCCGCCGAAGCGGCGCTCCTCGGTGAGCACGCTGATGACCCGCGCGCCGCCCTCGGCGTAGGACGCCGCGAGCTCGGCGGGGTCGGTGATCGTGGCCAGGTCGCCCTTCGACGGGCTGCGCCGCTTCACCTCCGCGATCACCCCGATGCCCGGCGCGCGCAGCGCGGCCATGACGTCGCGGGCGGGCGGCGCGGCGGCCGCGCGGCGCTTGATCTCGGCGAAGTCGACGGCGCTCTCGCGCACCGCCAGGTCGGCGCGGACGCCGTCCACGATGGAGTCGAGCACACTGCCGGTGCGGACGCCCTCGGTGCCGTGGTCCATGCGGTTACGCCCCCTTCCACAGCCCGTCGGGCCGGATGTTCACGCGCCGGTCATGCTAACCAGGCCCCACGGTCGGGTCCCGACCGGCGTCGAGGTCCTGCCAGGCGGCGCGGTCCGGGTCGGTCGGGGCGGGGCGTGCGCCGGGTGCGGCGTAGCGGGCGCCCAGACGGGGCAGCCGCCGCTCGCGCAGCAGCACGACCACCCCCGCGGCCAGCAGCAGCACCGCACCGAGCACGGCCAGCAGCGGCGCGGGCGTCGTGGCGGTCGGGGCGTAGCGCAGGGCGTCGCGGTCGGTGCCCGCCACCGCGGGCAGCGACCCGTCCGTCGCGAACGGCGTGACCAGCAGCGACAGCACCGCCGTGACCGCGACCGCCCCGCCCGCGAGCACCAGCAGACCGCCGACGACGCGGCGCAGCACTCCCCCGGTGGCCACGACGCCCGCGACGGCGGCCAGTGCGAGCAGCGCCACCCCGCCGAGCGCGGGCCGCGCCTGCGCCCCGGTGACGTCGACGACCTGCTGCCCGCCCCCGGCCACCGCGGCCGTGACGCGGTACCAGACGGCCTGCGACCCGCCCCAGAGCGCGGCCGCCGCGGCCGCGAGACCGGCGCAGACCAGCCCGAGCAGGCGCCCGCCCGTCACGCCCCCGCCGGTCACGGCGAGGGGCGGCCGTGCGCGGGCCGCAGCGTGGCCGCCGTCGCCACCGCGGAGAGCACCGCGCGCGCCTTGTTCAGGCACTCGGTGTCCTCCGCGACCGGGTCGGAGTCGGCGACGATCCCCCCGCCGGCCTGCACGTACGCCACGCCGTCGCGGATCAGCGCCGTGCGGATGGCGATCGCGGTGTCGGCGTTGCCGGCGAAGTCGAGGTAGCCGACGATCCCGCCGTAGAGGCCGCGCCGGGTCGGTTCCAGCTCCTCGATGATCGCCATCGCGCGCGGCTTGGGTGCCCCGGACAGGGTGCCGGCCGGGAAGCAGGCCGTGACGGCGTCGTAGGCGTTGCGGCCGGCGCGCAGCCGCCCGGTCACCGTCGACACCAGGTGCATGACGTGGCTGTAGCGCTCCACGGAGAAGAACGAGTGGACCTTGACGGTGCCCGGCTCGCAGACGCGCCCGAGGTCGTTGCGCCCGAGGTCGACGAGCATGACGTGCTCGGCGCGCTCCTTCTCGTCGGTGCGCAGGTCCTTCTCGAGCAGGAGGTCCTCCTCCTCGGTGGCGCCGCGCCAGCGCGTGCCGGCGATGGGGTGCGTGGTCGCCACCCCGTCGACGACGGTGACCAGCGCCTCGGGCGAGGACCCGACGATGTGGAAGCGGCTGCCGTCGGCGGCCTGCAGGTCGAGCAGGTACATGTACGGGCTGGGGTTGGTGGCGCGCAGGACGCGGTAGACGTCGAGCGGGTCGGCGTCGCACGCCGTCTCGAACCGCTGCGACACCACCACCTGGAACGCCTCGCCCGCCCGGATCTGCTCCTTCGCGACCTCGACGGCCGCGTGGTGCTGGGCGGGCGTGCGGCGGCGGGTGAACTCGGGCTCGGCGGGCCCGTAGACGGCCACCGTCGACGGGGCGGGCGCCGCCAGCTCCGCGGTCATCCGGTCGAGCCGGGCCACGGCGTCGTCGTAGGCCTCGTCGACGCGCTCGTCGCTGGCGTCCCAGTTGATCGCGTTGGCGATCAGCGTGATCGTGCCCTCGTGGTGGTCGACGGCGGCCAGGTCGGTGGCCAGCAGCATCACGAGCTCGGGGATCTGCAGGTCGTCCTCGGCCAGCGACGGCAGCCGCTCCAGGCGGCGGACGACGTCGTAGCCGAGGTAGCCGACCATCCCGCCGGTGAGCGGGGGCAGCCCGGGCAGCGGCTCGCTGTGCAGCTCCTCGACCACCGTGCGCAGCGCGGCGAGCGGGTCGCCGTCGACGGGGAGCCCGGCGGGGACGTCGCCGGTCCAGGTCAACTGCCCGTCGACGACGGTGAGCGCCGCCGCCGACCGGGCGCCGACGAACGACCACCGCGACCAGGAGCGCCCGTTCTCCGCGGACTCGAACAGGAACGTGCCCGGGCGGTCACCGGCCAGCTTGCGGAAGACCCCGACGGGGGTCTCGTCGTCGGCGAGCAGGCGGCGCGAGACCGGGATGACCCGGTGCCCGGCCGCCAGCTCGCGGAACTCCTCGCGGCTGGGGGTGACCGCGCCCAGCGAGCGGGCGGTGGAGATGGCGGTCATGGGGTCCATCCTCGCAGGCGGGGTCCCCGCGGGCGGGCGAGGAGGCAGACTGGGTGCGTGGCCGCCCCTCACGATCCGCCCCGCGTCCGCCGCCGCGGGCGCCGCAGCGGCGGCGACGACACCCGCTCGGCCCTGCTCGACGCCGCCCGCGCCGCCTTCGCCGAGCGCGGCTACGACGGCGCGACCGTGCGGCACATCGCCGAGCGGGCGGGCGTCGACGCGGCGATGGTGAACCACTGGTTCGGCGGCAAGGAGGCGCTGTTCACGGCGTCGCTGCATATCCCGTTCGACCCCGCCGTAGTCATGCCGGAGGTGCTGGCCGGCGACCACGAGCAGCTCGGCGAGCGGCTCGTGCACCGGTTCCTGACGACCTGGGACGCCACCGGCGGCGCGCCGCTCGCCTCGGTCATCCGGTCGGTCGCCTCGCACGAGGCCGCCGCGCGGATGCTGCGCGAGTTCGTGACGCGCGTGATCCTCGCCCGGATCGTGGGGGTCGTCGCGCCCGACCGGCCCGAGCTGCGGGCGGCGCTGGTCGGCTCGCAGCTGATCGGCATGGGGCTGGTGCGCTACGTCGTCAAGCTGGAGCCCCTGGCCTCGGCCGACCGGGCCACCGTCGTCGCCGCGGTGGCGCCGACCGTGCAGCGCTACCTGACCGGCCCGATCGACCCGTCCTGACCGGCGCGCCCGCCCCCACCCCCGCGAGTCGGGCTCTCCGTGCGACCGAGTCGCGGTCCGACCGCTCAGGCCGGCGCGAGCAGCACGTCGTCGTCGAAGCAGGTGCGGGTGCCGGTGTGGCAGGCCGGGCCGGTCTGGTCGACGACCACGACGATCGCGTCGCCGTCGCAGTCCAGGCGCACCTCGTGCACGGCCTGCGCGTGGCCCGACGTCTCGCCCTTCACCCAGTACGCGCCGCGCGAGCGCGACCAGTAGGTCGCGCGGCGGGTGGTGAGGGTGCGGTGCAGCGCCTCGTCGTCCATCCAGGCGACCATCAGCACCTCGCCGGTGCCGTGCTGCTGGGCGACGGCGCAGACCAGGCCGTCGGCGTCGCGCTTGAGGCGGGCGGCGATCGCGGGGTCGAGCGCGGAGTCCAGGACGCGGGTCATCGCACCTCCACCTCGGCCTCCTTGAGCGCCTGCTTCACGTCGCCGATGCGGAAGTGGCCGAAGTGGAACACGGTGGCGGCGAGCACGGCGTCGGCGCCGGCGCGGACGGCCGGGACGAAGTGCCCGACCTCGCCCGCTCCCCCGCTGGCGATCACCGGGACGTCGACGCGGGCGCGGACGGCCTCGATCATGCGCAGGTCGAAGCCCGCGCGGGTGCCGTCGGCGTCCATGGAGTTGAGCAGGATCTCCCCGACGCCCAGCTCCTGGCCGCGCGCCGCCCACTCGACGGCGTCGATGCCGGTGCCGCGCCGCCCGCCATGGGTGGTGACCTCCCAGCCCGAGGGCGTCGGCGGCTCGCCGGCGGGCACGGTGCGGGCGTCGACGGACAGGACGATGCACTGCGACCCGAACCGGCGGCTCGCCTCGTGCAGCAGCTCCGGGCGGGCGATCGCGGCGGTGTTGATCGAGACCTTGTCGGCACCGTTGCGCAGCAGCACGTCAATGTCGTCGGTGGCGCGGATGCCGCCGCCGACCGTCAGCGGGATGAACACCTGCTCGGCGGTGCGGCGGACGACGTCGAGCATGGTGGCGCGCTCGCCGGACGAGGCCGTGACGTCGAGGAACGTCAGCTCGTCGGCCCCCTCGGCGTCGTAGACGCGCGCCATCTCGACGGGGTCGCCCGCGTCGCGCAGGTCGACGAAGTTGACGCCCTTGACGACCCGTCCGCGCCCCTGCTCGTCGGAGGACACGTCCAGGCACGGGATCACACGCACGGCCACGCTCACGGGCACAACACTACTGAGCCGCGTCCTTTGCTCTGAGCACCCATACGCACCGTGGTGCGCAGAGGTGCTCAGAGCAAAGGGGGTCAGCCCGCCTGTCGGGCGCCGCGGTCGGCGACGGCGCGCATCGCGGCCAGGGCCTCGGGCAGCGTGAAGCGGCCCGCGTACAGCGCCTTCCCGACGATCGAGCCCTCCAGGTTGACGCCCTCGGCCGCCACCCCGGCCAGTGCCTCCAGGTCGGAGATCTCCGAGATGCCACCGGAGACGATCACCGGCGCGGGCGTGGCGGCGGCGACGTCGCGCATGAGCTCGGTGTTGGGGCCCTTGAGCATCCCGTCCTTGCTGACGTCGGTGACGACGTAGCGCGCGCAGCCGTCGCGGTCGAGGCGGGCGAGGGTCTCCCACAGGTCGCCGCCGTCGGTGGTCCAGCCGCGCGCGGCGAGCCGGTGTCCCTGCTCGGTGACGCGGACGTCGAGGCCGACGGCGATCCGCTCCCCGTGCTTCGCGATCGCCGCCGCGCACCACTCCGGGTGCTCCAGCGCCGCGGTGCCCAGGTTGACGCGCGCGCAGCCGGTGGACAGGGCGCGTTCCAGCGACTCGTCGTCGCGGATGCCGCCCGACAGCTCCACCTGCACGTCCAGCTCGCCGACTACCGACGCGAGCAGCTCCGCGTTGGAGCCGCGACCGAACGCGGCGTCGAGGTCGACGAGGTGGATCCACTCCGCGCCGTCCTGCTGCCACTGCAGGGCGGCCTCGCGGGGCTCGCCGTAGCCGGTCTCGGTGCCGGCCTCGCCCTGCACCAGGCGCACGGCCTGGCCATCGGCGACGTCGACCGCGGGCAGCAACACGAAAGTCACGGTGCGGAGCCTACCGACCCGGTCAGAAGGGGGTGTTCGACAGCCACCACATGTAGACGTCGGCCGGGTCCGGGCCCGCGGCGAACCCCTGGATCATGGACGTCCGCGTGCCCCAGGCGACGACGTAGCCGGTGCTGCCGTCCTCGAACGTCGTCGTGCCGCAGACGAGGTCGTAGCCCGCGTACTCGACCGAGGCGTCGCCGCCGATGGCGCAGTCCTCGTCCTCGCCGGTGGTGTTGGTGTCCACGGTGGTGAGCGAGGCGGCGTAGGTCCCGACGTCGCCGAACTGCTGGAACACCAGGATCGGCACGGCCGTGGCGTCGTTGGAGGTGCAGCGGATCTGCTCGGTGGCCTCGTCGGTGAT
Organism: Pseudonocardia broussonetiae; assembly: GCF_013155125.1. Classification (NCBI taxonomy): domain Bacteria; kingdom Bacillati; phylum Actinomycetota; class Actinomycetes; order Pseudonocardiales; family Pseudonocardiaceae; genus Pseudonocardia; species Pseudonocardia broussonetiae. The sequence goes on from NZ_CP053564.1 coordinate 6,202,809, forward strand.
CGGGATGTCGGTGCAGGTCTCGGCGTAGAAGCCCTCCGGCTCCAGCCGCGCGAGCAGCGGGCTCGACGGGTCGGCCGGGGTGACGCCGGGGTCGCCGCCGGCGTCGGAGGTGTCGGAGACGACCGGGTCGGTGCCGGTCGGGGTGCTGCCGCGGGGCCAGAACACGATCCCGGCGACGACCAGCGCGACGACGAGCGCGGCGGCGCCGAGGATCACGGGCAGGCGGTTGCGGCGGGCCGGGGACGGGGTTCCGCTCGACGAGCCGCCGTACGGCGGCTGCGAGCCGTAGCCCTGCTGGCCGCCGTGGCCCTGCTGTCCGCCGTGGCCCTGCTGTCCGCCGTAGCCCTGCTGTCCGCCGTAGCCCTGCTGTCCGCCGTGGCCCTGCTGGCCGCCGTGGCCCTGGGGTGGTCCGTAGCCCTGCTGCGCGTGCGCCGACGGCGCGTAGGTCGGCGCGGGGGCCCCGGCCGGCGGGCCGTAGCCGGTGCCCGCGGGCGGCCCGACCCGCGTCCGGCCGGGGGGCGGGGTGTGCTGGGGCGGGGAGTACTGGTTCCCCCAGCCGGTCGGGGCCGCGGGCTGGGGCTGCCCGGGCCAGGCCGGGGCCGCGGACGCGCCGCCCGGGTGCACCTGCGTGCCCGGCGCCGCGGGGGGCGCGCCGGTCACGGCCGCCGTCGCGGCCGCCGCGAACTCGCCCGCGGTGGCGTAGCGCTGCTCGGGGTCCTTCGCCATGCCCCGCGCGACGACGGCGTCCAGCGCCGGCGGGACGCCGGGCACCGTCCGGCTCGGCGCGGGCGGCTCGGTGGACAGGTGCGCGTGCATCAGCGCCGGGCCGCTGACGTGCGCGAACGGCCCGCGCCCCGTGATCAGCTCGACCAGCACGCAGGCCAGGGCGTAGACGTCGGAGCGGTGATCGACGCGGTCGCCGAGGAACCGCTCGGGCGCCATGTAGCCGAGCGTGCCGACGGTGGCGCCCGTGGCGGTGAGCGCGGAGTCGCGGGAGCCGTCGACCGCGCGGGCGACGCCGAAGTCGGCGAGGTAGGCGAAGTCGCCCGTGACCAGCACGTTCGCCGGCTTCACGTCGCGGTGCAGCAGCCCGCTGGCGTGCGCGGCGTCGAGCGCGCTCGCCACCTGTGCGACCAGCGCCACCGCCCGCGACGGGGCCAGCGGGCCCTCCTCGGCGAGCACGGCGGACAGGTCGCGGCCGGTGACCAGGCGCATGTCGAGGAACAGCCGGCCGTCGATCTCGCCGAAGTCGTGGATCGGCACGATGTGCGGCTCGGTCAGCCGGGACGCGATGGCGGCCTCCTTGCGGAAGCGCGCGCGGAAGTCCGGGTCGGCGGCGAGGTGGGCGGGGAGGCGCTTGAGGGCGACGATGCGGTCGCGGCGCGTGTCGTACGCCCGGTACACCTCGCCCATCCCGCCGCGCCCGACCAGCTCCTCCAGCCGGTACGGCCCGAACTGCTCCATGCCCACCACTCCCTCGTCACTCCACCGGGGAGGAGTCGCCGCGCGCCCGGAAGGTTTCGGTCCTAGCGTGAGGAGTATGGAACTCGACGGGGCCCGCGTGCTCGTGGCCGGGGCGAGCGGTGTGCTGGGCGCGGCGATCGCGCAGGCGCTGCAGGGTCGCGGCGCCCGACTGGTGCTCGCCGGGCGCGACGCGAGTCGCCTCGACGCCGTCGGTCTCGACGCCCCCGCGCTGGTCTTCGACGCCCTCGACCTCGAGCGCTGCGCCGCCGTCGTCGACGAGGCGGCCGACCTGCTCGGGGGCCTCGACGTGCTCGTCGTCGCGTTCGGGATCGCCGCCTTCGGGCCGGCCGAGCAGGCGGGCGACCTCGTCACCGAGCAGCTGCTGACCGTCAACACGATGGCGCCGATGGCGATGGTCCGTGCGGCGGTGCCGCGGCTGGAGGGCGACGGGACGGTCGCCGTGCTGAGCGCGATACTCGCCGACCACCCCACCGGCGGAATGGCCGCCTACACCGCGAGCAAGGCCGGGCTGTCGGCCTGGCTCACCGCGCTGCGCCAGGAGCAGCGGCGCGCCGGCGTCACCGTGTTCGACGTCCGGCCCCCGCACATCGAGACCGGCCTCGCCGACCGCGCGGTCGAGGGCACCGCCCCGTCGATGACGGCGGGCGCCACCGTCGACGAGCTGGTGGCGCTCGTCGTCGACGGCATCCGCGACGGGCGCCGCGAGCTGCGCTACGACCTGCGCGAGCGGGCGTTCACCGGCCGCTAGCTACCCGACGACGTCGCGCAGCCAGTTCTGCAGCACGGCCGCCCCGGCGTCGCCGGACTTCTCCGGGTGGAACTGCGTGGCCGCCAGCGCACCGTTCTCCACGGCCGCCACGAAGTCCTCGCCGTGGTGGGCCCAGGTGACCAGCGGCGGGCGCAGCACCTCGGACTCGGCCATCTCCCAGCGGCGCACGCCGAAGGAGTGGACGAAGTAGAAGCGGGTGTCGGCGTCGAGGCCGTGGAACAGCGCCGATCCGACCGGTGCCTGCACGGTGTTCCACCCCATGTGCGGCAGGACGTCGGCCTTGAGCCGCTCGACGGTGCCGGGCCACTGCCCGCACCCCTCGGTGCGCTCGTCCCACTCGACGCCCAGGTCGAACAGCACCTGCATGCCGACGCAGATGCCGAGCACCGGCCGCCCGCCGGCGAGTCGCCGCTCGATGATCCGCGGCCCGCCGATCTCCTGCAGCCCGCTCATGCACGCCGCGAACGCCCCGACCCCGGGCACGACCAGCCCGTCGGCCTCCAGCGCGGCGTCGGCGTCGGCGGTGACGGTGACGTCCGCCCCGACCCGCCGCAGCGCGCGCTCCGCGCTGCGGAGGTTCCCCGATCCGTAGTCCAGTACGACGATCCGCGCCATGGCTCCAGGGTAACCGCCGCCCGCTCCGGGCCCCGTGGCCGCTAGAGCGTGCCCTTCGTCGACGCGATCCCGGTGATCCGCGCGTCCGGCTCCACCGCCGCCCGCAGGGCCCGGGCCACGGCCTTGAACTCGGCCTCGGTGATGTGGTGGGGGTCGCGGCCGTCGAGCACGCGGACGTGCAGGGCGAGGTGGCCGTGGAAGGCCAGCGACTCGAACACGTGCCGGTTGAGCACCGTCGGGTAGTGCCCGCCGACCACGAACCCCTGCATGACCTCGGGCTCGCCGGTGTGCACGGTGTAGGGGCGGCCGGAGACGTCGACGACGGCCTGCGCCAGCGCCTCGTCCATCGGGATCCAGGCGTCCCCGAAGCGGCGGATGCCGGACTTGTCGCCCAGCGCCTGGCGGATCGCCTGCCCCAGCACGATCGCGGTGTCCTCGACGGTGTGGTGGGCGTCGAGGTCGACGTCGCCGGTGGCGCGCACCGTGAGGTTGAACGCGCCGTGCTTGCCGAAGGCGTCGAGCATGTGGTCGAAGAACGGCACGCCGGTGCCGATCTCGGTGTTGCCAGTGCCGTCGAGGTCGATCTCGACCAGGACGGTGGACTCCTTGGTGATCCGCTCGACGCGGCCGATCCTGCTCACGACAGCTCCTCTGTGACGACGTCCACCGCGACCTGCAGGAACGCGTCGTTCTCCTCGGGCGTGCCGACCGTGACGCGCAGCCGGTGCGGGATGCCGACGTCACGGATCAGGACGCCGCGGTCCAGGAACGCCCGCCAGGCGCGGGGGGCGTCGGTGAAGCGGCCGAACAGCACGAAGTTGGCGTCGCTGGGCACGACGTCGTAGCCGGCGCTCGCGAGCTCGTCGACGACGCGGTCGCGCTCCCCGCGCAGCAGCGCCACCGAGCCGAGCGTGGCGTCGGCGTGGCGCAGCGAGGCCCGCGCGGCGGCCTGGGTGAGCGCCGAGAGGTGGTAGGGCAGCCGGACGAGCTGCAGCGCGTCGACGACGGCGGGCGCGGCGGCCAGGTAGCCCAGCCGCCCCCCGGCGAAGGCGAACGCCTTGCTCATCGTGCGGCTGACGACAAGCTTGTGGCCGTGGGTGGCGAGCAGGCCGACGGCGCTGGGGCGGTCGGAGAACTCCGCGTACGCCTCGTCGACGACGACGATCCCCGGCGCGGCGTCGACCAGCACGGCCAGCTCCGACGGGTCGAGCGACTGCCCGGTGGGGTTGTTCGGGCTGGTCAGGAACACCAGGTCGGGCGCGCGCTCCTTGAGCACGGCCGCCGCGGCGGCGACGTCGACGGAGAAGTCGGGCCGCCGGGGTGCCGGCAGCCACTCGGTGCGGGTGCCCGCGGCGATGATCGGGTGCATCGAGTAGCTCGGCTCGAAGCCCACGGCCGTGCGCCCGGGCCCGCCGAAGCACTGCATGATCTGCTGCAGCACCTCGTTGGACCCGTTCGCCGCCCACACGTTCGCGCAGGTCAGCTCCACGTCGGTGGCGCCGGACAGGTAGGCGGCCAGGTCGGTGCGCAGCGCGAGCGCGTCGCGGTCGGGGTACCGGTGCAGGTCGGCGGCGGCCTCATGCGCGGCCGCGGTGACGTCGGCGACCAGCTCGGGCGGCGGCGGGTACGGGTTCTCGTTGGTGTTGAGCCGCACCGGCACGTCGAGCTGGGGGGCGCCGTAGGGCGTCTTGCCGCGCAGGTCGTCGCGCAGCGGGAGCTGGTCCAGGGTGACGTTCACGACCGGAACCTCGCCGTCACGGCCTGCCCGTGCGCCGGCAGGTCCTCGGCGCCGGAGAGCACCACGACCGCCTCGGCGACGTCGCGCAGCGCCTCCTCCGAGTAGTCGACGACGTGCACGCCGCGCAGGAACGTCTGCACCGACAGCCCGGCCGAGTGCCGCGCGCACCCGCCGGTGGGCAGCACGTGGTTGGAGCCGGCGCAGTAGTCGCCCAGGCTGACCGGCGACCACGGCCCGACGAAGACCGCCCCGGCGTTGCGGACGCGCCGCGCCACCGCCCGCGCGTCGACGGTCTGGATCTCCAGGTGCTCCGCGGCGTAGGCGTCGACCACGGCGACCCCGTCGTCGAGGTCGGACACCAGCACCGTGCCCGACTGCGGGCCGGTCAGCGCGGTGCGGATCCGCTCGCTGTGCTTGGTCTCGGGCACCTGCCGGGCCAGCTCGGCGTCGACCGCGTCGGCCAGCGCGTCGGACGTCGTGACCAGCACCGATGCGGCCGCCGGGTCGTGCTCGGCCTGCGAGATGAGGTCGGCGGCGACGTGCACGGCGTCGGCCGAGTCGTCGGCCAGCACGGCGATCTCGGTGGTGCCCGCCTCGGCGTCGATCCCGATGAGCCCGCGCAGCAGGCGCTTGGCCGCGGTGACGTAGACGTTGCCCGGGCCGGTGACGACGTCGACGACCTCGAGCTCGGTGCCGTCGGTGTCGGTGCCGCCGTGGGCGAGCAGCGCGATGCCCTGCGCCCCGCCGGCCGCCCACACCTCCTCGACGCCGAGCAGCGCGCACGCCGCGAGGATCGTGGGGTGCGGGAGCCCGCCGTGCTCGGCCTGCGGCGGGGAGGCGACGACGAGCGACTCGACGCCCGCCTCCTGCGCGGGGACGACGTTCATCACGACGCTCGACGGGTAGACCGCACGCCCGCCGGGGACGTAGAGCCCCACGCGGCGGACCGGCACGAACCGCTCGGTGACCGTGCCGCCGGGGACCACGGTGGTGACGATGTCGGTGCGGCGCTGGTCGGCGTGCACCTTGCGGGCCCGCTCGATCGACGTCTCGAGCGCGGCGCGCACGCCGTCGTCGAGGGCGGACAGGGCGCCGCGCAGCGTGGCCGCGGGGACCCGGATCCCGGACGGGCGGACCTTGTCGAAGCGCTCGGCGTACTCCAGCGCGGCGTCGACCCCGCGCTCGCGGACCGCATCGACGATGGGCCGCACCTGGTGCAGCACGGCGTCGACGTCGGTCTCGGTGCGGGGCAGCAGCCCCCGCAGCACGGTGGTGGAGGGCAGCGGGTGGGCGCGCAGGTCGGTCCGGCGGAGCATGCCGCCAGCCTACGGCGCGCCTCCGACGGCGTCGCCCGGCGCCGCCCCCGGTGGTGCGGACCTCAGTGGCGCAGGCCGCCGATGCCGCGGGCCTGGTCCCAGGCGCCGGTGTCGGGGCGCTCGTGCGCGGCCGGGCGGGGCGTGACGCACGCGGTGAGGTGCACGTAGGCGTAGGTCCAGTCGACGCTGCCGTCGTTGTGGGCCTGGTCGATGTGCGCGAGGCGCACCATCGACTCACCCTCCCCGATCGGGGAGAAGCAGCGTTCGCAGATCATGATCATGTCGTCTCCGGCCCGGCGGCCCGGCCGCAGCCGGGGATGGTCAGGGGAGGGTGGTCGACGCCGACGCGGCCCTGTCCCGAGTGTCTCTCGTGGACAGGGGATTCCCGGCATGTCCGGGCCCACTCGTGGGCAGTGTCACGCCGTGGCCCCGCGGCGCGGGATCACGCCGGGAGCAGGTCCAGCCCCAGGTCGAGGGCGGTGACGGAGTGGGTGAGGGCGCCGACGGCGAGGAAGTCGACGCCGGTGCGCGCGTAGGCGGCGGCGTTCTCCAGCGCCAGCCCGCCCGAGGACTCCAGCCCGGTGGGCAGGCTCCCCCGCCGCCGGACGGCCTCCGCGGTCTGCTCGACGGTGAAGTTGTCGAGCAGCACCAGCTCCGCGCCCAGGGCGAGCACCTCGTCGAGCTGCTCGAGCGAGTCGACCTCCACCTCGCACGGCAGCTGCGGCGCCCGCTCCCGCGCCGCCCGCAGCGCCGCGCCGACCGACCCGGCCGCGGCCACGTGGTTGTCCTTGATGAGCACGGCGTCGCCGAGCCCGAGGCGATGGTTGACGCCCCCGCCGCAGCGCACGGCGTACTTCTCCAGCAGCCGCAGCCCGGGCAGCGTCTTGCGGGTGTCGCGGATGCGCGCGCCGGTGCCCGCGACGGCGTCGACCCAGGCCGCGGTGGCCGTGGCCACGCCCGAGAGGTGGCACAGCAGGTTGAGCGCGGTGCGCTCGGCGGTGAGGAAGGTGCGGACGGGGGCGCGCACGGTGAGCACGGCGTCCCCGGGCCCGACCCGGTCGCCGTCGGCGGCCGTGGAGAGCACCTCGTAGTCGCCGACGACGGCGTCGAGCACGGTGAGCACGGCCGGGATGCCGGCGAGCACGCCCGGTCGGCGGGCGGCGAACGCGCCGATCGCGACCGCGCCGGCCGGGACCGTGGCCTCGGTGGTGGCGTCGGGGCCGTAGCGGAGGTCCTCCTCCAGCGCGGTGGCGACGACGCGGCGGAGGTCGTCGAGGTCGGGCCCCGCGGTGGTGGTGCTGCTCATGCCGCCACCGCCTTCCCGGTGCGCACGACCGGTCGCCCGGCCTCGTCGAGCGCGACCTCGAGGCTCGCGCGCTGCCACACGTCGTCGCGGGTGGGGAAGTCCGTGCGCACGTGGCAGCCCCGGCTCTCGGTGCGGGTGCCCGCGGCGGCCAGGACGGCCTGGGCGAGCAGGGTGAGCGCGGCGTCCTCGACGCCGGCGCGGTCGATCGGGACGGCGAGCGCGGTGGCGGCCTCCACGGCGTCCGAGGCGGCGGCGAGGCCGGCGCCGTCGCGGCCGACGCCGGCGGCGGAGGTCATGGCGCGCTGCACGGTGGTGCGGTCGGCGAGGGGGACGGCGGGGGCCGGAGTTGCAGGAAAGCCACTTTCCCGCAACGTGGTGGCAGGAACGTGGCTTTCCTGCACGACGGAAGCCGCCGCCCGCGCCCCCATCACCAACCCCTCGAGCAGGCTGTTCGACGCCAGCCGGTTCGCCCCGTGCAGCCCGGTCCGCGCCACCTCCCCGGCCGCCCACAGGCCGGGGACCGCGGTGCGGCCGTGCCCGTCGGTGACGATCCCGCCGCACGCGTAGTGCGCCGCCGGGGTGACCGGGATGGGCTCGCGCACCGGGTCGATCCCCGCCGCGCGGCAGGCCGCGTACACCGTCGGGAAGCGGGTGGCGAAGCCGTCGAGCGGGCGGGCGTCGAGGTAGACGCACGCCGTGCCGGTCTCGGCCAGGCGCCGGGTGATGGCCGCGGCCACGACGTCGCGGGGCGCGAGGTCGGCCAGCGGGTGCACACCGGTCATGAACCGGCGCCCGGCGCGGTCTAGGAGCACCGCGCCCTCGCCGCGCACGGCCTCGGTGACCAGCGGGCGCCGCCCCACGGCCGGCCCGGTGTAGAGGACGGTCGGGTGGAACTGCACGAACTCCAGGTCGGCCGCCGACGCCCCGGCCCGCAGCGCGAGCGCGACGCCGTCGCCGGTGGCCGTCTCCGGGTTGGTCGTCGAGGAGTAGAGCTGGCCGTAGCCGCCGGTCGCGAGCAGCACGGCCGGGGCGCGCAGGACGCCGGGGCGCCCGTCGTCGTCGAGCAGGGCGAGTCCGGTGACGCGCCCGTCGGGCGTGCGCAGGGCGTCGACGGCGACGTGCCCGGTGAGCAGCGGCAGCCCGCCCGCCGCGGAGACCAGCGCCCGCTCGACCTCGGCGCCCGTGGCGTCGCCGCCCGCGTGCACCACGCGGAACGCGGAGTGCCCGCCCTCCCGGGTGCGCGCCAGCCGTCCGTCCGGGGCCGGGTCGAAGACCGCGCCGCGCTCCCGCAGCCGCGCCACGGCCGCGGGACCGTCGGCGATGATCGACGCCACCGCCGCCGGGTCGCACAGCCCGCCACCGGCATCGAGCGTGTCGGCCACGTGGGCCTCGACGCTGTCGCCGGGGACGTCACCGACGACGACGGCGACGCCGCCCTGCGCCCAGCGCGTGGACCCGGCGTCGACCGCGTCCTTGGTGACGACGACGACCCGCAGGCCCGCCGCGGCGGCGTCGAGCGCGGCCGTCAGTCCGGCGACACCCGATCCGACGACGACGAGGTCCGCCTCCGCCTCCCAGCTCATTCCCCACCCCCCGGCTGCCCGATCGCGATCATGCGCTGCACCGCGGCCCGGCCGCGCTCGGCGAGCTCCGGGTCGACGTGCACCTCGTCGCGGCCCTCGCGCAGCGCCCGCAGCAGCTTCTCCGGGGTGATCATCTTCATGTAGTGGCACGAGGCGCGGTCGTTCACGGCCCGGAAGTCGACCTCCGGCGCCGCCCGCCGCAGCTGGTGCAGCATCCCGACCTCCGTGGCGACCAGCACCGTCCGCCCGGGCTGCGCCTCCCGCGCGGCGTCGAGCATGCCGCCCGTCGAGAGGATCTTGACGTGCTCGGCCGGCACCGCGCCGGCGCCCGCGAGGTAGAGCGCCGAGGTGGCGCAGCCGCACTCGGGGTGCACGTAGAGGTCGGCGTCGGGGTGCGCCTGGCTCTGCGCCGTGAGCGCGGGGCCGCTGATCCCGGCGTGGACGTGGCACTCCCCCGCCCACACGTGCATGTTCTGCCGTCCGGTGATGCGCCGGACGTGCGCGCCGAGGAACTGGTCGGGCAGGAAAAGCACCTCGCGGTCGGCCGGGATCGACCGCACGACCTCCACCGCGTTCGACGACGTGCAGCAGACGTCGGTCTCCGCCTTCACCGCCGCCGTCGTGTTGACGTAGCTGACGACCACCGCGTCCGGGTGCTCGGCCTTCCACTCGCGCAGCTGGTCGGCGGTGATGGAGTCGGCGAGCGAGCACCCCGCCTTCGCGTCCGGGATCAGCACCGTCTTCTCCGGGCTGAGGATCTTCGCGGTCTCGGCCATGAAGTGCACGCCGCAGAACACGATCGTCGAGGCCGGGCTCTCGGCGGCGATCCGGGACAGGGCCAGCGAGTCGCCGGTGAAGTGCGCGACGTCCTGGATCTCGGGCAGCTGGTAGTTGTGCGCCAGCACCACGGCGTCCTGGGCGGCCGCCAGTGCGCGGACCTCGTCGGCCCACCCGGCGTCGACCCGCGGAGCTTCGGTCGTCGTCATGACCCCTCCTCATGTTTTCGACTAGTAGTCGTAAACTGCGGCGAGCCTAGCAGGGCAATCCGCACGCCGTACCGGGCACGTGATCCGGAACTCACCCGCTGGACACCTGCCGTTCACACCGGCCGCGGCCCGCGCGCGGCGGGCCTACGATCCCGGCATGGGGGCGCGCGAGACGGGACACGAGGTGCTCGCCGCCGTCCTCCGGATCTCCGACGGCCAGCCGCAGGTGCTCGCCTGGCAGCGCGCGCAGGAGCCTGACCTGGGGCGATGGGCGCTGCCGGGCGGGCGGCTGCGCGACGACGAGGACGTCGAGCGCTCGGTGCTGCGCCAGCTCGCGGAGAAGGTCGACGTGCGGGAGGTCGCGCACGTCGAGCAGCTCGGGGTGTTCAGCGACCCGTGCCGCGTGCCGGGCGTCCGGCTGATCGCGACCGCGTTCCTCGGGCTCGTCCCCTCCGACGCCGACCCCGCGATCCCCGACGACACCGCCTGGCGCCCGATCGCCCCGGGCGAGGGGCCCGCGATCGCCGGCGCCGCCTTCGACCACGACACGATCGTCAGCGCCGCCCGCGACCGCCTGCGCGCCAAGCTCTCCTACACCAACCTCGGCTTCGCGCTGGCCCCGCGCGAGTTCACCATCTCCGCGCTGCGCGACCTCTACGTCGCCGCGCTCGGCCACTCCGTCTCGGCCACCAACCTGCAGCGGGTCCTGACGCGCCGCGCGCTGCTCGAACCCACCGGCTCGGTCGCGCCCCCCGGACCCTCCGGCGGCCGCCCCGCCGCTGTGTTCCGCTTCACAGACCGCGCACTGCGCGTCACGGACGCGTTCGCCGTGCTCAAGCCGCCGGGCGAGCACGGGCGCGGCGCCGTAACGTAGACGCGTGGCCGAGACCGTCCCCGTGTTCCCCCTGGGAACCGTGCTCATGCCGGGGGCGATGCTGCCGTTGCACATCTTCGAACCCCGGTACCGCCAGCTCACGATCGACCTGGTCACGGGCGCGGTGCCCGACAAGGAGTTCGGCGTCGTCGCGGTCCGGGAGGGCTGGACGCCCGACGACGACGGCGCCCGCGGCCTGCATCCCGTCGGCTGCACGGCGTCCCTGCGCGACGTGCGGCGGCTGCCCGACGGGCGCTTCGACATCGTCACGCGCGGTGCACGGCGCTTCCGCCTGCTCGATCTCGACACCGAGTCCAAGCCCTACCTCATGGGGTCGGTGGAGTTCCTGCCCGACGGCGAGTTCGAGGGCGGCGACGACCTCACCTCGATGCTCACCGCCGCCGCCCGCGACGCCCACCGCCGCTACTGCGCCACGGCGTGGAAGAACGACGACTGGGCCGAGCCCGACGCCGAGATCCCACCGGCCGAGCTCCCGGGCGTCCTGGCCGCCGACTGCCTGCTGCCGCTGTCCGACCGCCAGCGCCTGCTGGAGCAGGTCTCCCCCACCGAGCGGTTGCGGGTGGTGCGGCTGCTGCTGGCCCGCGAGACCGGCCTGCTCACCCAGCTCCGCGCGGTCCCCGCCCCGATCACCACGTACGCGGTGGAGCACAGCGCCAACTAGCCCGCCCCGAGGTGACGAGCGCCGGAGAGCCCGCGAGTCGGGCTCTCGTTGCGCCCGAGTCGGGGTGTGACGGCGCCGGGTCGGGCCGTCAGCTCCAGCCGAACCGCCCGCGCAGCTCACCGGCGACGCGGTCGAAGCGGCCGCGGTCGAGCACGGCACCCTCGCGGCGGATGTCGTGCTCACCGACCTCCAGGACCCGGTCGAGGCGGACGAACGACTCGCGCCCCTCGCGGTCCCAGGCGCCGGACCCGATCGACACCCAGTCGCGGTCGCCCGCGCGGTCGTGCTGGCTCGACAGCATCAGCCCGACGAGGTCCCCGCCCCGGCGTCCGACGACGAGCAGCGGGCGGTCCTTGCCGCGCCCGTCGTCCTCCTCGAACGGCACCCACGCCCAGACGATCTCGCCCGGGTCGGCGGAGCCGTCGAGGTCCGGGGAGTAGACGACGGCGCGGGCGGCGTCGCCGGTGGGCGCGCTCCGGGCCCCGCCGCGCGACGGGGCGACAGGAGGAGCCGGTGCCGCGCCCCCCGACGAGGACGACGACGACTTCGACAGCAGGTCCAGCCCGATCTTGGCCGCCTGCCGCAGCAGGCTCCCCCAGTTCGCCATGCGCACAGCATGTCAGTACGCGCTGGTGCGCTCCCCGTGGCGGCTGCAGCGGGCCGTCCAGCCCGTCGGGGTGACCTGGACGACCATCCGCCGCGCGCAGTCGGCGCAGTACCGCGGCGGTTCCAGGTCGCGGCTGGCCGCGCACCGCGCGTGCTCGCCCGCCGCGGGCTGCCCGCAGCGGTCGCAGAAGGCCGGCTCGCTCACAGCGTGTCGTTCAGGGCCTTGATCGGCATCTGCAGCTCGCCGAGCAGGTCGATGTCGGACTCGGCCGGACGCCCGAGGGTGGTCAGGTAGTTGCCGACGATCACGGCGTTGATCCCGCCCAGCAGGCCCTTGCGCGCACCCAGGTCGCCCAGCGTGATCTCCCGGCCGCCGGCGAAGCGCAGCACCGTGCGCGGCAGGGCGAGCCGGAACGCGGCGACGGCGCGCAGCGCGTCGGCACCCTCCATCGGCTCCTGGTCACCGAACGGGGTGCCCGGGCGCGGGTTGAGGAAGTTCAGCGGCACCTCGTCCGGGGTGAGCGACGCGAGCTGCGCGGCGAACTCGGCCCGCTGCTCCAGCGTCTCCCCCATCCCGAGGATCCCGCCGCAGCAGACCTCCATGCCGGCCTCGCGCACCAGGCGCAGCGTCTCCCACCGCTCCTCCCACGTGTGCGTGGTGACCACGTTCGGGAAGTGCGAGCGGGCGGTCTCGAGGTTGTGGTTGTAGCGGTGCACGCCCATCGCGGCGAGCTCGTCGACCTGCTCGGGGGTCAGCATCCCCAGCGAGCACGCGATGTTGATGTCGATCTCGTCCTTGATCGCCGCGATGCCCGCCGCGACCTGCGTCATCAGCCGCGCGTCCGGCCCGCGCACGGCGGCGACGATGCAGAACTCCGTGGCCCCGGTCTTCGCGGTCTGCTTGGCCGCCTCCACCAGCATCGGCACGTCCAGCCACGCCGAGCGCACCGGCGACGCGAACAGGCCCGACTGCGAGCAGAAGTGGCAGTCCTCCGGGCACCCGCCGGTCTTGAGCGAGATGATCCCCTCGACCTCGACCTCCGGGCCGCACCAGCGCATCCGCACGTCGTGGGCGAGCTGCAGCAGGTCGTCGAGGGCCTCGTCGGGAAGGCGCAGGACCTCGAGGACCTGCGCCTCGTCGAGACCGACTCCGTCCTCCAGCACCTGGGAGCGGGCAGTGGCGAGGATGGCGGCGGCTTCGGTGGTCGTCACGCCTCGGGAGTCTGCCATCCGCCGCCGAGTTCGCACGAAAGACTGTGACGAGCGACGGCCGCGAACGCGTCCGGCTCCAGCGTCCCCGACCCCTCCGGCACCGCGCCCACCAGCGGGAACCCGGTGACGGCGGGCAGGTCGGCGAGGTTGCAGCGGGCCGCGAGATCGGGTTCGCGCGGCCACGCCCCGACGACGACCCCGGCGCACGCGAGGCCCCGGGCGCGCAGTGCGGCCGTGGTCAGCTCGGTGTGGTTGAGCGTGCCCAGCCCGGGCGCGGTGACGACGAGCACCGGGGCGCCGAGCTCCGCGGCGACGTCGGCGAGCGTCCCGTCGTCGTCGAAGCGCACGAGCAGCCCGCCCGCCCCCTCGACGAGCACGAGGTCGTGGTCGGCGGCGAGCTCCCGCGCGGCGGCGGCCGCCTGCGCGGGCGTGACGGGCGGTCGCCCGGCGCGGCGGGCGGCGGTGGCCGGGGCGAGCGGGTCGGGGTAGCGGGCCAGCTCCCGGACCGTGACGCCGGGGACCAGGCGGGCGACGTCGGCGAGGTCGCCCGGCTCGTCGGGCCCCACGCCGGTCTGCGCGGGCTTGAGCACCGCGACCCGGCCGGGCGCGAGCGCCGCCACCGCCGCGGTGACGACGGTCTTGCCGACGCCCGTGCCCGTCCCGGTGACGACCAGGATCCTGCTCACCGCGCCACCGCGGGCGCCAGCACCTCGGCCAGCACCTCCCGCACCCGCTCCAGCTCCGCCGCCGTGACCGTCGCCCGGGCCGTGAGGCGCAGGCGGCTCGTGCCGGCCGGCACCGACGGCGGCCGGAAGCAGCCGACCCGCACGCCCAGCTCGGCGCAGCGCCGCGCGGCCGCGAACGCGCGCTCGGGCTCCCCCAGCACCACCGACACCACCGACGACGCCGGCACCGGCACGCCCGCCGCGTCGGCCAGCTCCGCCGCGACCCGCAGCACCTCGCCGGGCAGCTCCGGGGAGTCGCGCAGCACCCGCAGCGCGGCGAGCGCCGAGCCCACGCAGGCCGGGGCGAGCCCGGTGTCGAAGATGAACGACCGCGCGGAGTCGACGAGGTGCGCGACCACCGGCGCGGGCCCGACGACCGCCCCGCCCTGGCTGCCCAGCGCCTTCGACAGCGTCACCGTCGCCACGACGTCGTCGGCCCCGGCGAGCCCCTCGGCGGCGAGCAGCCCGCGCCCGCCCGGCCCGCACACGCCGAGCCCGTGGGCCTCGTCGACGACGAGCAGCGCGCCCCGTTCCCGGCTGACGGCGTGCAGCGCGCGCAGCGGGGCCAGCCCGCCGTCGACGCTGTTGACGCTGTCGGTGACGACGAGCGCCCGCTCCTCGGTGCGCGCGGCCAGCGCGGCGTCGACGGCGGCGGGCCCGTCCGCGACGACGATCCGCGCCCGCGACAGCCGGCACGCGTCGACGAGCGAGGCGTGGTTGGCGACGTCGGACACGATCAGCGCGCCCGCCCCGGAGAGCGCGGTGAGCACGCCGAGGTTGGCCGCGTAGCCCGAGCTGAACACGAGCGCGGCCTCGGCGCCGCAGAACGCGGCCAGCTCGTCCTCCAGCTCCGCGTGCAGCGCCGTCGTGCCCGTGACCAGCCGCGACCCGGTCGATCCCGCGCCCCAGGTGCGCAGGGCGTCGACCCCGCCCGCGACCACGCGCGGGTCGGTGGACAGGCCGAGGTAGTCGTTGCCGGCGAGGTCGATGCCCGGGGCCCCGGCCGCCCGGGGCACCAGCTCGCGCCGCAGCCCGGCGGCGCGGCGGGCGTCGGCGTGGGCGGCGAGCCAGGCGAGGGGGTGGGTCGGCACGCCCCCGACCCTAATGTCCGCCGTGTCAGCCGGCGGCGGCCGCCGCGCACACGGCCGCGGTGACGGCGGCGAGGTCGTCGGGCGTGCAGACGTAGGGCGGCATCGTGTAGACGAGGTCGCGGAACGGGCGCAGCCACACCCCGGCGTCGACGGCGGCCGCGGACGCGGCGGCCATGTCGACCTCGTGGTCGAGCTGGACCACTCCGATCGCTCCCAGCACCCGGACGTCGGCGACGCCGGGCAGCGCGCGCGCCGGAGCCAGCCCCTCGGTCAGGGCGGCCGCGATCCCGGCGACCTCACCGCGCCAGTCGCGCTCGCGCAGCAGCCGCACCGACGCCCCGGCGACGGCGGCGGCCAGCGGGTTGCCCATGAACGTCGGCCCGTGCATGAGCACGCCCGCGGCGCCGTCGGAGATCCCGCGGGCGACCTCGGACGTGCACAGCGCGGCCGCCATCGTCAGGTACCCGCCGGTCAGGGCCTTGCCGACGCACATCACGTCCGGCGCGATCCCGGCGTGGTCGGCGGCGAACATCTCGCCGGTGCGCCCGAACCCGGTGGCGATCTCGTCGAACACCAGCAGGACGTCGTGGGTGAGGCACAGCTCGCGCAGGACGTGCAGGTAGCGCGGGTCGTGGAAGCGCATGCCGCCCGCGCCCTGCACGACCGGCTCGACGATGACGGCGGCGAGCTCGTCGGCGTGGCGCTCCACCAGGTCGGCCAGCTGCGCCACGTAGGCCGTCTCGAACCCCCGCGGCGGCGCGGACGCGAACACCTGCCGCGGCAGGACGTCGCTCCAGAGGGAGTGCATGCCGCCGTCGGGGTCGCAGACGCTCATCGCACCGAACGTGTCGCCGTGGTAGCCGCCGCGCCAGGTCATCAGCCGGTGCTTGCCCGGGCGCCCGCGCGAGCGCTGGTACTGCAGGCACATCTTGATCGCGACCTCGACCGACACCGACCCGGAGTCGGCCAGGAACACGTGCTCCAGCCCGGCCGGGGTGACGTCGACGAGCAGCCTCGCCAGCTCGACGGCGGGCGAGTGCGTCAGCCCGCCGAACATCACGTGGCTCATGGAGCCGAGCTGGTCGCGCACCGCAGCGTCGAGGACGGGGTGGGCGTAGCCGTGGATCGCCGCCCACCAGGACGACATCCCGTCGACCAGCTCGCGGCCGTCGGCGAGCGTGAGGCGCACCCCGGAGGCGGAGGCGACGGGCAGCGGCGGCGTGATCGCGGGCATCGGGGCGTAGGGGTGCCACACGTGCTGACGGTCCGTGCTCACCAGCTCCGTGATCTCCACGGCTCGACACACTAGAGTGGGCCGGTCATGTCCGCCGCCGAGAGCCTCCCCGAGCACCCGGCGCTGTCGCGGCGCCGCGAGCTGGGCGCGACGAGCGCCCGCTCCCTGCTGCTCACCGTCCTCGGCGAGTTCGTGCTCCCCCGCGGCGAGCCGGTGTGGACGCAGGTCCTGCTCGACGTCCTCGGTGCGCTCGGGGTCGAGCCGAAGTCGGCGCGGCAGGCGCTGGCCCGCACCGCCGCCGAGGGCCTGCTCGAGTCCGACCGCGCCGGGCGCCGCGTCCGCTGGTCGCTCACCCCGTCCGGGCGGCGCCTGCTCACCGACGGCGCCGAGCGCATCTACGGCTTCGGCCAGGCCGACCGGCCGTGGGACGGGCGGTGGCTGGTGCTGCTGGTCAGCGTCCCGGAGGCGCGCCGCCAGCTGCGGCACCGCCTGCGCACCCGCCTGGCCTGGGCCGGCCTCGGCTCGCCCGCGCCCGGCGTCTGGGTCTCCCCCGACCCGGCCAAGCAGACCGAGGTGGCCGACGTCGTCGCCGACCTGGAGCTCACCGCCGTCAGCAGCTCCTTCGTCGGCCCGTTCGGGGCGATCGGCGCCGAGGGCGAGGTCGTCGCGCAGGCGTGGGACCTGGCCGAGGTCGAGGAGGCCTACGAGGAGTTCCTCGACGCCTTCGCCGACGCGGCGCCCACCGGCCCCGCCGAGGTCCTCGCCCACCAGATCCACCTGGTCCACGCCTGGCGGCGGTTCCCGTTCCTCGACCCGCGCCTGCCCGCCGAGCTGCTGCCCGACCACTGGGCCGGCGCCCGGGCCGCCGACCTGTTCACCCGCCTGCACGCCCGGTGGCAGGACCCGGCCCAGCGGTACTGGCAGCAGCTCGTCGGGCGGCCCTGAGGTCCTCCCGGAACCGGCCGGGCCGGTGACGGTCGTCGGGCGCCGGACGAGCGGCTGCGGCGCTGACCAGTGCAGACGCCGCCACGGCGGATCGGGGAGTAGACCGACCGCGGTAACGCTGCTGGGCGCACCGGCGATTGTCCGGGCGTGTGCGGCGCTCGACCGCACCACCCGCCAGTACGGCCGGCAGCACGGTGCGCCCCTCGGTGTGCGACGTCGCGGCACTGCCCGACGATCACGGAGGACGAGGGTTGGACGACTGGGCCGGAGTGTCGCTGGGCCATGCCCCGGCGACCGACGACGGGCTGTGGCACGGGCGGCCGCGCCCGGAGGACGAGCGCTACCTCAGCGAGCCCGTCGTCGTGCCGAAGGTCCAGCGCAGCACCCGGGCGGTCATGGGCCTGCTGCTCGTCGCGGCGATCGTGTACGGCGGCTTCGTCCTCGCGCCGTGGCGCCACGGGGACTGGGTGCCCTACGTCGCGCTGGTCGTCGCCGAGGCGATCCTGCTCGGCAACGCCGTGGCCATGTGGTGGACGGGCCTGTTCGGCGACGACGAGCTGTGGGAGTCCCCGGAGGTCCACGCCTTCCGGCACGACCTCATCAGCGGGGTCAGCACACCGACCGTCGACGTCATCATCACCGTCTACGGCGAACCCCTCGACGTCATCACCCGCACCGTCCGCGCCGCCCGCGACATGCGCCTGGCCCACAACGTCTACGTCTGCGACGACGGACGCTCCGACGCCATCCGCGACCTCTGCACCCACCTCGGCGTCGGCTACCTCCGCCGCGACGACCGCCGCGGAGTCAAAGCCGGCAACGCCAACCGCGCCCTGGCCCGCACCCACGGCGACTACGTCGCCATCTTCGACGCCGACCACGCCGCACACCCCGACTTCCTCGTCGTCGCCCTCCCCCACCTCGCCCGACCCGAAGTCGCCTTCGTCCAGTGCTCCCAGGCCTACCGCACCGACAACGGCAACTTCATCGAGATCGCCGCCGCCCAATCCCAACAGGTCTTCTACGAAGTCATCTGCCCCGGCAAGAACCGCTTCAACGCCGCCTTCCACGTCGGCACCAACGCCGTCTTCCGACGCACCGCACTCGACGACGTCAACGGCTTCTACGAAGACACCCACAGCGAAGACATCTGGACCAGCATCCGCCTCCACCAACGCGGCTGGACCAGCGTCTACCTCCCCCACATCCTCGCCAGAGGACTCTCCCCCGACACCCTCGACAGCCACTTCCGCCAACAGTTCCGCTGGGCATCGGGAAGCTTCGAGATCCTGCTCCGCTCCAACCCCCTGCAAGCCGCGGGCCTGTCCCCGGGGCAGCGGCTGCAGTACTTCACCCCGCCGCTGCACTTCCTGCAGGGCTTCTCGAACCTGTGGTTCCTCCTGCTGCCGCCGCTGTTCCTGCTGTTCGGCATCACCCCGCTGGAGACCGACTCCTCGACGTGGCTGACGCTGTTCCTCCCGTTCTGGATCCTGACCCAGGCGGTGCTGTGGATGCAGTCCGGCGGCCTGAGGCTGCGCCCGGTCGTGCTCTCGGTCGCGAGCGCACCCGTGCACGTCCGCGCGTTCTTCGCCGTGCTCTTCCGGCGCAAGCCCGTCTGGCGCTCGACGCGCGCCGCCGGCGCGATCCCCAGCGTCGTCGAGGTCACGCTGCCGCAGATCGTGCTCCTGGCGATCAACGTCGCCGGGATCGTCGTCGGCGTCAGCACCATCGAGAACGTCACGGGCACCGCGATCTGCGTGGCGCTCAGCCTGATCCACGTCCTGATCCTCAGCCGCGTGATCGCCCAGGCGGTCGCCGACCGGTGGCGGGCCCGCCGCCGCCCCGCCCCGGCAGCCGCGCCGCGTCCGGCGGGGGTGGCCGCATGAGGGCCCCGCTCGCGCTGCCCTACCTGTCCGAGCCGGTCGAGATCCCGCGGGTCCGCTCCAGCACCCGCGGCGTGATGGGCCTGCTGCTCGTGGCCGCGATCGTGTACGGCAGCTTCGTCCTCGCGCCGTGGCGCCACGGCGACTGGATCCCCTACGTCGCGCTGGTCCTCGCCGAGACCATCCTGCTCGGCAACGCGGTCGCGATGTGGTGGACCGGCCTCTCGGTCGACACCCGCGCCCACGACCGGCCCGAGGTGCACGCGTTCCGGCAGGCGCTGCTCAGCGGGGTCAGCACACCGACCGTCGACGTCATCATCACCGTCTACGGCGAACCCCTCGACGTCATCACCCGCACCGTCCGCGCCGCCCGCGACATGCGCCTGGCCCACAACGTCTACGTCTGCGACGACGGACGCTCCGACGCCATCCGCGACCTCTGCACCCACCTCGGCGTCGGCTACCTCCGCCGCGACGACCGCCGCGGAGTCAAAGCCGGCAACGCCAACCGCGCCCTGGCCCGCACCCACGGCGACTACGTCGCCATCTTCGACGCCGACCACGCCGCACACCCCGACTTCCTCGTCGTCGCCCTCCCCCACCTCGCCCGACCCGAAGTCGCCTTCGTCCAGTGCTCCCAGGCCTACCGCACCGACAACGGCAACTTCATCGAGATCGCCGCCGCCCAATCCCAACAGGTCTTCTACGAAGTCATCTGCCCCGGCAAGAACCGCTTCAACGCCGCCTTCCACGTCGGCACCAACGCCGTCTTCCGACGCACCGCACTCGACGACGTCAACGGCTTCTACGAAGACACCCACAGCGAAGACATCTGGACCAGCATCCGCCTCCACCAACGCGGCTGGACCAGCGTCTACCTCCCCCACATCCTCGCCAGAGGACTCTCCCCCGACACCCTCGACAGCCACTTCCGCCAACAGTTCCGCTGGGCATCGGGAAGCTTCGAGATCCTGCTGCGGGCCAACCCGTTCGCGGCGAAGGGGCTCACGTTCGACCAGCGGGTCCAGTACCTGACTCCGCCGCTGCACTTCCTCCAGGGCTTCTCCAACCTCTGGTTCCTGCTCCTCCCGCCGCTGTTCCTGCTGTTCGGCATCACCCCGCTGGAGACCGACTCCGCCACCTGGCTGACGATCTACCTGCCGTTCTGGGTCCTGACCCAGGCGGTGCTGTGGATGCAGTCCGGCGGCTTCCGGATACGACCGGTCGTCCTGTCCGTCGCCAGCGCGCCGGTCCACGTCGCCGCGTTCTTCGCCGTGCTCTTCCGGCGCCGGGCCGTCTGGCGCTCGACGGGCGCGAAGGGGTCGGCGCCGACCGTCCTGGAGGTGACGCTCCCGCAGGTCGTCCTCCTGGCGATCAACCTCGCCGGGATCGTCGTCGGGCTCAGCACGATCGAGAACGTCACGGGCACCGCGATCTGCGTGGCGCTCAGCATCGTCCACGTCCTCGTCCTCAGCCGCGTCATCGCCCAGGCGGTCGCCGACCGCCGCCGCGACGCGTCCCCGACCGACCACGGGCCGGACCGCAGCCCCACGACCACCCAGGAAGGCGTCCCGACATGACCGTCACCGGACGAGAGACCGATCTCCCCACCGAGGCGCTGCCCGTCCAGCCGGGGCCCGCGATGGTGCCGCAGGGCCGGCCCCCGGTCCGCTCCGCGGCGCTGCCGATCGACTCCGCTCCGGCGGCGGAGCCGGTGGTCCCGCCCACCCGGCGGGACGTGCGCCGCGGGCGGTTCCGACGCTGGCGGGCGCGCTTCGTCCTGCTGGTCGCCCTGCTCGCGGTGGGGGCCGTCTCGGCGCAGCAGATCGCCCTGCGCCTGGAGCGCGCGGACCGCATCGGCCTCGAGGGCGTCGAGCTCGCCGCCGAGCCCATCGACGTGGTGAGCCGCAGCTCGGGCCGGGTCGTCGACATCCTGGTCCAGCCGGGCGACGAGGTGCAGGCGGACGACGTCCTCGCCACCGTCGACGTCTACCGGCCCGCCGCCGACGGCGGGGAGCGCGTCGAGCGGGAGCAGCTCGTCGCCCCGGTGGCCGGGGTCGTCGCCACCATCCCGACCAACGCCGGCGCGGCGCTCGGGCCGGGCGAGATCGCGGTGCAGCTCTACCAGCCCGACCGGCTCCGGTTCGAGACCGACATGGACGTCGAGCAGGCCAGCTTCATCACCTCCGGCATGACCGGCGAGCTCACCTCGCCCTCCACCGACGACCTGGCGGTCACGGTCGTCAGCGTCGAACCCGCCCTGCGCTTCTCGCCCGACGACCCGCCCCGCGCCCTCGTCACGCTCGTCGGCACGGACCCCGAGGCCGTGCGCTCCCTCCTGCCCGGGCTCACCTTCACCGGATGGCTGCAGAAGGGCTCGGTGCCGCGATCCTCCGGCGAGTGACCGTCGCCCTCGCCTGCCTCGCGGTGGCGGCCGGGTGCACCGCCGCACCCGCGGCGGAGCCCGCCCCGGGCACGCCTCCGGCCGCGGTCTTCGGGCCTCCCGCGGGCACCGGTGCGTCACCGGTACCGCCCGCCGGGCTCGGGCCGGTCGTCGCGGACCTGCGGCCGGCCGCCTCCCCCGCCCAGGTCGGCGCGCCGCTGGCCGGGCGGCCGGTCCCGACGAGCCAGTGGTGGACCTCGGCGCTGACGGGCCCGTGGACGCAGTCGATGTGGGCGTTCCCGGTCGTGGCGCAAGCCGGGCCGCGCGGGCTGGGCCTCGGCGCGCCCACCACGGTGACCGCCACGGCCGACGCGGTCACCGCGCCGCCCGCACCGGCGTGGTGGCTCGGCGGCCCGCTCACCGGAGTGGCCGTCGTCGGGTACGGCGAGTTCTCTGTGACCCTGGAGCTGCGGCGCGAGGGCGCCGCGCCCGTCGTCGCCCTGCTCGCCCAGGGCAGTCCCGTCGTGCACCTCTGGGTGCCGGCCGGTCCCCTGCGGATCGACGCGGGCACCCGGGCGCAGGGCGGTGGGCGGACCTTCGAGGAGGGCACCGCGACCGACACCGACGCGGTGGAGGTCGTGGCCGCCGACCGCACGTGGGACGTGCGCACGACCGCGGCCACCCGGTGGCTGCGGACCGGCTCCGAGCTGACCACCGAGCTCGCCGCGCCCACGGTGCTCGCCGTGGCCCCGCGTCCGGACGGCGCCGGTGCGCGGTGGGCCGGGGCGTTCGCCGCCGCGGCCGCCGACCCGGTCACCTCCACCTCGGCGCCGATGACGGTCGACGCCCGCGCCGGCGTCGTGGAGCAGCGGCTGGTCTGGTCGCGCGACGGGGACGGCGACGGCGGCCTCGTGGCGCTCCTCCCCCACCAGGTCGCCGCCCTGCCCGCCCCGCCGGACGTCCTCGGCCGGTACGAGACCGCCCGCGGCCCGCTGGTCGTCGTCGAGGCCAGCGAGGTGGTGCTGCGGTTCCCGATGCGGGGGCTGCTGGTCGGGCCGCCCCCGGCCGGCGGCCCGACCGCACCGTCCGTCCCGCTCGCCGCGGACCTCGCCGCGGACCTCGCCGCGACGCGGCTCGAGGGCGGCAGCTACGGCCACCCGAAGGCGCTGGGCCGGCTCGCCCTGCTGGCCGAGACCGCCGCCGCGACCGCGTCACCCGACCTCGGCGCGGCGCTCGACCTGCTCGAGGCCGGGGTGGACGACTGGTTCACCCACACCGGTCCCGGTGACGCGCGGTGGCTGGCCTACGACGACGTCTGGCGCGGGATCGTCGGCCACCCGTCCGAGTTCGGCAGCAACGACTACAACGACCACCACTTCCACTACGGCTACCTGGTCCGGGCGGCGGCCACCCTGCAGCGGCTGGGACGCCCGGCCGGCCCCGCGCGGCTCGCCGGGATCGACCTGCTCGTCGAGGACGTGATGGGCAGCACGGGGCACCTGCCGCCGTTCCGGGTGTGGAACGCCTACCAGGGCCACTCGGCGGCATCGGGCTTCGCCGCCTTCGCCGACGGCAACAACCAGGAGTCCTCGAGCGAGGCCGTGCAGGCCTGGGAGGCGATCGCGGCGTGGGGCTGGGCGACCGGCCGTCCGGAGGTCGCCGGTCCGGCCCTGGCCCGCTACGCCGTCGAGGCGGCTGCGGCGAACACCTACTGGCTCGGCCAGGGGCTCGTGCGGCCACCCGGCTACGCCCACACCACCGCCGGGATCGTGTGGGGCGGGAAGATCGACTTCGCCACCTTCTTCGACGGCCGGGCCGAGGCGGTGATCGGCATCCAGCTCCTGCCCTTCACCTTCGGGTCGCTCTACCGCGCCGGTCCCGCGGCCACCGCCCGGGCGGACGAGGCGACCGCGGCGGGCGGGGGCCTGCCGCGGCTGTGGCCGGACCTGTTCGTCATGGAGCGCGCGCTGGGAGACCCGTCCGCGGCCGGAGCCGGGCTCGGCGAGGTCGAGGCCGGCAACAGCCGGACCTGGCTGCAGGTCTGGACCGGCACCCTGCGCACCCTCGGACGGGTGCGCGACGACGTCCACGCCGACCCGCCGATGGGGCTCGCCTTCGAGCGGGACGGGACCACCACCCTGGCCGCGGTGAACGGCACGCCCGACCCGCAGGTCGTGGTGTTCCGCACCGCCGACGGCGCGGTGGTCGGCCAGGTCGCGGTGGAGCCGTTCACGAGCGCCGCCGTGCCGGGCTGAGCCCGACCCTGCTCAGCCCAGGCAGCCCGGCCCGAGCAGGGCCTTCAGGTCGCCCATCAGCGCCGAGGACTGGGTGACCTTCAGCCCGTCGTCGAGCTTCCAGACCTTCGTGCCGCTGCCCCCGACCAGCGCGAGGTGCACCTCGGAGCTGCCGGGGTGGTGCGAGAGCACCTCCTTGAGCCGCGACACCCGCTGCGGGGTGACGAGCTCGGTGCGCATGCTCACCTTCACCGGGGCCGCCGGACCGCCGTTGGCGACGGTGAGGTCGGGCACCGCGAGGTCGTTGACGATCAGGGACACGCGGTCGTCGCGCCGGTTGACCCGGCACTTGAGCAGCACGATCGCGTCCTCCGCGACGTCGACGCCGACCACCTGGTAGCAGCGCGGGAAGAACAGGACCTCGATCCCGCCCGCGAGGTCCTCCAGCTGCGCCGACGCCCACGGCTCGCCGTTCTTGTTCACCCGCCGGTTGACCCCGGCGAGGATGCCGCCGACGGTGACCTGGTGGCCGTCGGGCACCGTGCCCTCGACGATCGCCGAGATCGGGGTGTCGGTCTTCGCCGTCAGCACCGACTCGACGCCGTGCAGCGGGTGCCCGGACACGTAGAGGCCGAGCATCTCGCGCTCGACGGCGAGCTTGTGCTTGGTGTCCCACTCGTCGTCGGAGACCTTGACGTCGAACACCGAGTCGAGCTCGGAGGGGCCCGACCCGTCCATCGACCCGAACAGGTCGAACTGGCCCATCGACGCGGCCTTCTTGGTGCTCATCACGGCGTCGATCGCGTCGGCGTGCACGAGCAGCAGGCCCTTGCGGGTGTGCCCGAGCGAGTCGAACGCGCCCGCCTTGATCAGCGACTCGATGACCTTCTTGTTGCAGACGACGGCGTCGACCTTGCGCAGGAAGTCGGAGAAGTCGGTGAAGTCGCCCTTCTCCTTGCGGGCCTTGACGATCGCGTCGACGACGTTGACGCCGACGTTGCGGATGCCGCCCAGGCCGAACCGGATGTCGGTGCCGACGGGCGCGAAGTTGCGGACCGACTCGTTGACGTCGGGCGCGAGCACCGTGATGCCCATGCGGCGGCACTCGGCCAGGTAGACCGCGGCCTTGTCCTTGTCGTCGCGCACCGACGTGAGCACGCCGGACATGTACTCGGCCGGGTAGTTGGCCTTGAGGTACGCCGTCCAGTAGGAGACGACGCCGTAGGCGGCGGAGTGCGCGCGGTTGAAGGCGTAGTCGGAGAACGGGAGCAGGATGTCCCAGAGCGTCTTGACCGCGGCCGCGGAGTAGCCGTTGTCCTTCATGCCCTGCGCGAAGCCGGCGTACTCCTTGTCGAGGATCTCCTTCTTCTTCTTGCCCATCGCGCGGCGCAGCAGGTCGGCCTTGCCGAGCGTGTAGCCGGCCAGGACCTGCGCGATCGCCATGACCTGTTCCTGGTAGACGATCAGGCCGTAGGTCTCGCCGAGCACCTCCTTGAGCGGCTCCTCCAGCTCGGGGTGGATCGGCGTGACCGGCTGCCGCCCGTTCTTGCGGTCGGCGTAGTCGTTGTGCGCGTTGGCGCCCATCGGGCCGGGGCGGTACAGCGCGCCGACCGCGGAGATGTCGTCGAACTCGGTGGGCGCCATGCGGCGCAGCAGGTCGCGCATCGGGCCGCCGTCGAGCTGGAACACCCCGAGCGTCTCGCCCTTGGACAGCAGCTCGTAGGTCTTCGGGTCGTCGAGCCCGACGTCCTCGATGACGAGCTTCGGCTTGCCGTTGAGCTCGATGTTCTCCAGCGCGTCGTCGATGATCGTGAGGTTGCGCAGGCCCAGGAAGTCCATCTTGAGCAGCCCGAGCGTCTCGCAGGCGCCCATGTCGAACTGCGTGATGATGGCGCCGTCGGCCTCGCGGCGCTGGATCGGGATGACGTCGATCAGCGGCTTGCTCGACATGATCACGCCCGCCGCGTGCACGCCCCACTGCCGCTTGAGGCCCTCCAGGCCCCGGGCGGTGTCGATGATCTCCTTGACCTGCGGGTCGACGTCGTAGAGCGCGCGGACCTCGGTGGCCTCGGAGTAGCGCTTGTGCGTGGGGTCGAACACGCCCGAGAGCGGGATGTCCTTGCCCATGATCGCGGGCGGCATCGCCTTGGTGATCCGGTCGGCGACGGCGTAGCCGGGCTGCCCGAACAGCACGCGCGCCGAGTCCTTGATCGCGGCCTTCGCCTTGATCGTGGAGTAGGTGATGATCTGCGCGATCCGGTCCTCGCCGTACTTCTCCGTGGTGTAGCGGATCATCTCGCCACGCCGGCGCTCGTCGAAGTCCATGTCGATGTCGGGCATCGAGATGCGCTCGGGGTTGAGGAACCGCTCGAAGAGCAGCTTGTGGTGGATCGGGTCGAGGTCGGTGATGCCCAGGGCGTACGCGACGAGCGAGCCGGCGGCGGACCCGCGGCCGGGGCCGCAGCGGATGCCGACCTTCTTCGCGTGCTGGATCAGGTCGGCCGTGACCAGGAAGTAGCCCGGGAAGCCCATCTGGATGATGACGCCGACCTCGTAGTCGACCTGCGTGCGGTACTGGTCGGTGATGCCGTTCGGGAAGCGGTTGTGCATCCCCCGCTCGACCTCTTTGACCAGCCAGCTCTCCTCCGACTCGCCCTCGGGCACGGGCGCCCGGGGCATGAGGTCCTGCCCCTCGGTGAAGTGGACGTCGACCCGCTCGGCGATCGCGAGGGTGTTGTCGCACGCCTCCGGGAAGGCGTCGTCCCACTGGGCCCGCATCTCGGCCGGGCTCTTGAGGTAGAAGTCCTGGGCGTCGAACTTGAACCGGTTGGGGTCGGCGAGGGTCTTGCCGGTCTGCACGCACAGCAGCACCTCGTGCGGCTTCGCGTCCTCGGCGTAGGTGTAGTGCAGGTCGTTCGTGGCGAGGCCCGGCAGCTCGAGCTGCTTCTTGAGCCGGTGCAGGTCGTCGCGGACGCGGCGCTCGATCTCGATGCCGTGGTCCATCAGCTCGCAGAAGAAGTTGTCCTTGCCGAAGATGTCGCGGTAGTCGCTCGCGGCCTGGACGGCGGCGTCGTACTTGTCCTGCTGCAGCAGCCGCTGGACCTCGCCGGAGGGGCAGCCGGTGGTGGCGATGATCCCCTTGCCGTAGGTCTCCAGCAGCTCGCGGTCCATGCGGGGCTTGTAGTAGTAGCCCTCGAGCGAGGCCAGCGACGAGAGCCGGAAGAGGTTGTGCATCCCCTCGTTGTTCTCGGCCAGCAGCGTCATGTGGGTGTACATCTCGCCGGGGTTGTCGGTGTCGTCCGCCCCCGACGCGCCCCTGGCCAGCACGGCGCGCTTGCGCTCGTGGCGGCTGCCCGGGGCGAGGTAGCCCTCCATGCCGATGATCGGCTTGACGCCCGCGGCCTTGGCCTTGCGCCAGAACTCGTAGGCGCCGAACACGTTGCCGTGGTCGGTCATCGCCAGCGCGGGCATCTCCATCCGCGCGGCTTCCTTGAACAGGTCGTCCAGCCGCGCGGCCCCGTCGAGCATCGAGAACTCGGTGTGGGTGTGGAGGTGGACGAAGCTGTCGCCGGAACCGGACATCGGAGTGGGGAGCTCCCTCCTGGCGCGGCCCGCGGGACCGCGCTCGTGCACTGGACTCGACCCCCGCGCCGCCCGCTCGCGGCGGCCCGGGGATCGGCTCAGGTTAACCCCGCCCACCGACAGTTCCGGCCCACCCTCGGGGGTGAGCGCCGAACGCGCTGCTCACTCCCGGCGGGCGGCGTGTCGGCCCGCCAGGAGGCCCTGAGGGGGGCCGGTGGGACGTCAGGCGGCGCGCACCGCCCCGGCCTCGCGACGGCCCAGCAGCCGCTCGTAGATGCCCTCGAACGTGCTCAGCGTGCCGCTCAGCTCGTGCGCGGCCACCATCTCACGGCTGGCCGCCCCCATCCGGCGACGCATGTCGGCGTCGCCGACCAGCGCGGCGAGGCGCGTGGTGAGCTCCGGGACGTCACCGGGGGTGAAGAGCCAGCCGTTGCGGCCCGGGCGGACCAGGTGCGGCAGCGCCATCGCGTTCGCCGCGATCACCGGGGTGCCCGCGGCCATCGCCTCGAGGGTGACCAGGCTCTGCAGCTCGGCGATGCCGGGCATGCAGAACACCGAGGCGCGGCGGTAGGCGGCGACGAGCTCCTCCTCGGAGACGAAGCCACGGAAGCGCGTGCGGGTGCCGATGCCGAGCTCGGCGGCCAGGCCCGTCCACTCCTCGCGCATGACGCCCTCGCCGATGACCTCCAGCTCGGCGCGGGTGCCCGCGGGCAGCGCGGCGAAGGCGCGCAGCAGTTCGTCGACCCGCTTCTCCTGGTCCATCCGGCCGACGAACAGCACGGTGGTCGGCGCGGCCGGGTCGGGCTCGCCGCCCCGGTACTTGGCGGCGTCGATGCCGCAGGACACGGCCAGCGAGCCCGTCATGCCGGTGGCCTTCTCCATCAGCTCGACCGCGCGCGGCGTCGGCGCGGTGACGACGTCGGCGTGCCGGTAGATCAGGTGCATGTCCCACCAGCCGATCTTCGTGACCGGCTTCTGCAGGACCTTCGGC
This sequence comes from Pseudonocardia broussonetiae, assembly GCF_013155125.1. Lineage (NCBI taxonomy): Bacteria > Bacillati > Actinomycetota > Actinomycetes > Pseudonocardiales > Pseudonocardiaceae > Pseudonocardia > Pseudonocardia broussonetiae. Next base: position 6,231,049 of record NZ_CP053564.1, read on the forward strand.
ACGCGGGCGTGCCCGACCAGGTTCTCGGGCATGAAGTGGTTGGTCGCGACGATCGGCGTGCCGGCGGCGCGGGCGGCGTGCACCAGGCCGCGCCCGACCGGGAAGTGGCCCTGCACGTGCAGGACGTCCGGGGCGATCTCGGCGAACAGCCGCGCGGTGCGCGGGCGCGTGGTCCACGGCCAGGCCACGCGGAACGTGGGGTGGCTGAACCAGCGGTGCGACTTGACCGTGTGCACGACCACGCCGTCCTCCTCGCGGACCGCGCCCGGGCCGTCGTGCGACGGGGCGACGACGTGCACCTCGTGGCCCCGCTCGACGAGCCCGGCGGCGAGGCGCGAGGAGAAGCGCGACAGGCCGTTGACGTCGGGGGCGTAGGTGTCGGCACCGATCAGGATGCGCAGCGGCTTCACGGGGAGGGATCCTCTCGGGTGCGGTCGGGGGAGCCGACGCGTCTTCAGGGGCGGGGGGCGGGCCGCGGCACCGCGGCGTGGTCGTCGGAGAGAGCGGTGTCGGACCGGGCGGCGATCGCGGCGGCGCGGGCCTGGGCCCGGGCGCGGCGGGCGTCGGGGTGGTAGCGGGCCAGGGAGACGACCCCGGCCGCGGCCGCGGCGGCGCAGCCGAGCAGGACCACGGCGGCGGCGCCCGACGTCGCGGGCCCCTCGCCGAGCAGGAGGATGCCCAGCAGCACCGCGACGATGGGGTCGACGACGGTGAGGCAGGCGATGACCACCTCCGGCGGCCCGGACGCGAACCCCTGCTGGATGAGCCAGCCGCCCACGAGCAGGGCGAGCCCGATGCCGGCGGCGGTGCCGAGCAGGCGGGGGTCGGTCCAGGCGACGAGCCCGGTGGTGATCTGCAGCGACAGCGCCCGCACCAGCGCGGACACCAGCCCGAACGCGACGGCGCCCGCGGTGACGTAGGCGACGCAGCGCCGCCAGCCGCGGGTGAACGCGGCGACCAGCACGAGCACGAGCACCAGCGCGAGGCTGATCCCGCCCGCGATGAGCGTGGCGAAGTCGGGCACGCGGGTGGAGCTCGTGGAGTTCGCCGCGATCGAGACGAACGCCGCGACGCCCGCGACGCTCAGCGCCACCCCGAGCAGCACCCCCTGCCCCGGCCGTTCCCGCGTGCGCCGGGCGGTGAGCAGCACCGCGATCGGCACGGCGAGGACGCCGATGGGCTGGACGACCGACAGCGGGCTCAGGACGAGCGCGACGGCGTGCAGGCCGGAGCCCGCTCCCGCCGCGGCGAGCCCGAGCAGCCAGCCCGGGCGGCTGACCAGCGCCCGGAACGCCGACAGCCCGAGGCGGCTGCCGTCGGTGGAGACGCCGTCGACGGCGTCGTGCTGCAGGGTGGCGGCCACCGCGAAGCACGCGGCCGCGACGACCGCGAGCGCGATGGCGGGCGAGGACGCCAGGAGGGTGGGGGTCACGCCGCACCCCGGCCCCGGACGCGCGACACCCGGGCGACGACCGGCGCGCCGAGGGCGCAGCGGCCCCCCGCCGGTGCGGCCGTGACCGCGGACCTACCGATCGTCGTCATGATCCCACCGTGGCATCCCGGAGCTGAGACAGGCATCAGGATCACTACCGAGTGGCCTCGGGGGTTACCCCGAAACCACGAGCCGCGGCAGTGTTCTCCGACTCGTGGCCCCGCCGACGCCTGACCGTGATCCGGCCGTAGCATTCACGGCCGGCTGCCCGCGGAACCAGGTGGCCACCTACACTCCGCGCGGTGGCCAGCCTCCCCTCCGCTTCGCGCTCGGAGCGTCTGCCGGGCCGTCGTCACGAGGTGGACCTCCCGACGGGAATGGTCCCGTACAGGACGTACGGCGACGTCACCGCCCCCGCGGTGGTCCTGCTGCACGGTCTCCGCGGCGACCACCACGGCCTCGAACCGATCGTCTCGCACCTGTCCGGGCTCCACCTCGTGGTGCCCGACCTCCCCGGATTCGGTGAGGCGCCTCCGCTCTCGTCCGGGCGCCACGACCTGCGCGGATACGCCGATTGGACCAGTGCTTTCCTCCGTGCGGTCGCACCCGGCGCGGCGCTGCTCGGGCACTCGTTCGGCTCGATCGTCGCCTCCGCCGCGGTCGCCGAGGGGCTGCCGGTGCGCGCGCTCGTCCTCGTCACCCCGATCGCCGGGTCGGCACTGGCCGGGCCGCGCCAGGTGATGACCCGCGCCACCGTGCTCGTGCACCGGCTGTGCGCCGCGCTGCCCGAGCGCGTCGGCACCGCGGTGCTGCGCAGCCGCCTGTTCACCCGCGTCGCGAGCGTCGCCATGGTGAAGACGCCCGACCGGGCCCTGCGCCGCTGGATCCACGCCGAGCACGACCGGTACTTCGGCGGGTTCGCCGACCGGCGCGTGCTGCTGGAGGCGTTCGGGGCGTCGGTGTCGCACGGGGTCGACGAGTCGGCCGCCCGGATCACGGTGCCGACGCTGCTCATCGGCACCGCGCTCGACGACATCACGACCCCCGCCGAGCAGGAGCGCCTCGCCGCGGTGTTCCCGGACGCGCGGCTGGAGATGATCGACGGCACCGGGCACCTGGTCCACTACGAGAAGCCCGCCGCGGTGGCCGCGCTGATCAGGGAGTTCCTGGCGTGAGGATCGCCGTCGACTGCCGCTACGTGCGCACCGACCGGCACGACGGCATCAGCCGCTACACCGCGGCGCTGGTGGCCGAGCTCGCCGAGCTGCACCCCGTCACCATGATCATCTCCGACCCCCGCCAGCTGGGGATGCTCCCCGACCTGCCCTCGTTCCGGGTGAGCGCGCCGACGAGCGTGCGCGAGCCGCTGGTGGCGCGCCAGGTCAACCGCCTCGCCCCGGACGTCGTGTTCAGCCCGATGCAGACGATGGGCACCTGGGGCCGCCGCTACGGCCTCGTGCTGACGCTGCACGACCTCATCTACTACCGGCACACCACTCCCCCGCGCGACCTGCCCGCGCCGATCCGGGTGCTCTGGCGGCTCTACCACCTGGCGTGGTGGCCGCAGCGGGTGCTGCTGAACCGCGCGGACGCGGTCGTCACGGTCTCCGACACGACGGCCGGTCTGATCGCGGCGCACCGGCTCACGGAGCGCCCGGTGACGGTGGTGCCGAACGCGGCCGACCCCCTCCCGGACGCCCCCTCGACGCCCGGGCGCCGGCTGGTCTACATGGGCTCGTTCATGCCCTACAAGAACGTCGACGTGCTGGTCAGGGCGGCCGCGGCGCTGCCCGACCACGAGCTGCACCTGATGAGCCGGGTCACGCCCGCCGAGCGCGCGCGGCTGCAGGCGCTGGCGCCGGGGGCGCGGCTGGTGTTCCACGACGGCGCGTCCGACGAGGAGTACGCCGCGGCGCTGCGCGGGGCCACGGCGCTCGTGTCCGCCTCGCGCGACGAGGGCTTCGGCATCCCGCTCGTGGAGGCGATGGGCGTCGGCACGCCGGTGGTGGTGAGCGACATCCCGGTGTTCCGGGAGGTCGGCGCCGACGCGGGGGCCTACGTCGACCCGGACGACGTCGACGGCTTCGTGGCCGCGGTCCGCGCCCTCGACGACGCGGGCGAGCACGCCCGCCGCTCGGCCGCCGCCCGCACCCGGGCCGCGCACTACAGCTGGGCCGCGAGCGCCCGCACCCTGCTCGACCTGCTGGAACGCACGGCGAAGGCCCGCGGCTAGGAGCCCGCTGAACAACTCGGGCCTACTGCGCGACGCCCAGGCGGCGCCCTCGCGGCGTTGGGCGGATGCGTCGATACAACAGCGGTATCGCCGCATCCGCCCGCCTGGCGATGACACCACCTGGACGCCGCTCGCTACGGCCGGAGTTCTTCAGCACCCTCCTAGGGCACCTCGCCGTCGTCGGGCAGCGGGTCGGCCGCGTCGGTCTGCTCGGGCAGCAGGGGGGCCAGTGCCAGCTCGACCGGCCGGGCGTCGGAGGGGGCCGCCTGCACCGCGCGCACGCCGTCGCGCCCGTCCAGGGCCTCCAGCGCCGCCCGGTCGCCGCGCACGACGAGCGCGGCGACGCACGGGCATGCGGGGTCGGCCAGCGCCGCGGCCTCCGCGGCGGCGACCGCGCCCGGCCGTCCGGTCAGCCGCCCGGCCGCGGCCTCGGCGTCGGCGCGGGCCCGTTCGCGGGCCAGGTCGACGGTCCCGCCCAGCGGCTCGAACCGCAGGGCCGTCTGCACCCGGTCGAGCGGCACGCGGAGCACGGCGGTGACCGGCTGCGTCCCGTCGACGGCGGCCAGCGCCTGCGGCCCGGTCAGGCCGCGCCCGAACTGCACCAGCGCGTAGGCCTGCTCCCCCGGCGCGGGCAGCTCGGCGGGCAGGCGCGCGAGGTAGGCGTCGACGGCCTCACCGGCGTCGGGCCCCAGCCGCACGCTGCCCGGCGCCGGACCGGGCTCGACAGGCGCGAAGCGCGAGCCCGCGTACCAGGCCGTGAGCAGCACGACCACCGCGCAGACCGCGAGGACGACGACCCGGCGCCTCACTCGCGCAGCAGGTCCAGGGCGCGCGCGAGGTCGGCCGGGTAGGGGCTGACGTAGGACACCCACCGCCCGTCACCGGGGTGCTCGAAGCCGAGCTCGTGCGCGTGCAGCCACTGCCGCTCGAGCTTGAGCCGCTTGGCGAGCGTCGGGTCGGCGCCGTAGGCGAGGTCGCCGACGCACGGGTGGCGCAGCGCCGAGAGGTGCACGCGGATCTGGTGGGTGCGGCCGGTCTCCAGCCGCACGTCGAGCAGCGACGCGGCGCGGAACGCCTCGATCGTGTCGTAGTGCGTGACGCTCGGCTTGCCCCCGGCGACCACCGCGAAGCGGTAGTCGTGCTTGGGGTGGCGGTCGATCGGGGCGTCGATCGTGCCGCTGCTCGGGTCGGGGTGGCCCTGCGCGACGGCGTGGTAGCGCTTGCTGACCGTGCGCTCCTTGAACGCCCGCTTGAGCACCGTGTACGCGTGCTCGGAGGTGGCGACGACCATCACGCCGGTGGTGCCGACGTCGAGCCGGTGCACGATGCCCTGGCGCTCCTCGGCGCCGGAGGTCGAGACGCGGTAGCCCAGCGCGGCGAGCCCGCCGACGACCGTGGGCCCGGTCCAGCCGGGGCTCGGGTGCGCGGCGACGCCCACCGGCTTGTCCACCACGACGATGTCGTCGTCGGCGTGCAGCACGGTGAGGCCGTTCACGACCTCGGCGGGCGCGGCGATCGTCGTCGGCGCCTCGGGCTCGGGGAGGCTGACCTCCAGCCAGGCCCCGGCGACGAGCCGGTCGGACTTGCCGGCGGCCCGGCCGTCGACCTCGACCCGCCCGTCCTCGGCCAGCGACGCGACGACCGTGCGGGAGAGACCGAGCAGACGCGCGAGGCCGGCGTCGACGCGCATCCCGTCGAGACCGTCGGGGACGGGGAGGCTGCGGAGGTCACTCACCGGCGCCGCCCTCCTTCGACTCCTTCTGCGATTCCTTCTTCGACGGCGTGCGCGTCCCGTCGAGCTCCCGGCCGAGCAGCGCCAGGACGACGAGCAGCCCACCGCCGCAGACGATCGAGGAGTCGGCCAGGTTGAACACCGGGAAGACGCGGCCGTCGGGCGCGAACGGCGACACGAGGTCGACGACGTGGCCCTGCAGCGGCCCGGGGGCGCGGAAGATCCGGTCGGTGAGGTTGCCCAGCGCGCCGCCGAGGATGAGCCCCAGCGCGACCGCCCAGCCGGTGGAGCGCAGCTTCCGCGACACCCGGATGATCACGACGACGACGCCGAGCGCGATCAGCGACAGCACCCACGTGTAGCCCGTGGCCAGGGAGAACGCCGCGCCCGGGTTGCGCACGAGCTGCAGGTTGATCAGCCCGCCGAGCAGCTCGACCGGCTCCCGGCCCTCCAGCAGCGCCACGCCGACGACCTTGGTGGCGATGTCGGCGGCCAGGATCAGGACCGCGATGAGGGCGAGCAGCCGGACGCGGGGGGCGGTGGAGGGGGCACTCACGCCTCCAGTCTCCCCTACTGCGACTTCCCGTCGCGCCAGCGGGCCAGCCGCCCGGAGGCGTCGACGGCGCGGATGCGCTCCTCCACCGCGTTGCGGACGCCCGAGGCCGCCACGACGAGCAGCTGGTCGCGCTCGCGCAGCCGCGTCCCGCCGTCGGGGGTGAAGGCGTGGTCGTCGCGGACGACGAGGCTGACGGTGGCCCCGCCCGGCAGCCGCAGCTCGCGCACGTAGACCCCGCGCAGGTGCGAGCCGTCCGGGATGCGCACCTGGATGAGGTCGGCGCCCAGCTCGTCCAGGGGCGCGGCGTCGACCTCGATCCGCTGCGTCCCGACCCCCTGCGCCACCCCCAGCATCCGCGCGACCACCGGCAGCGTCGTGCCCTGCAGCAGCGTCAGCGCGACGACCAGCACGAACACGACGTCGACGAGCCGCGCCGCGCTGGGCGCGCCCTCCGTCACCGCGATGAGGGCGAGCACGATGGGCACCGCGCCGCGCAGCCCCGACCACGACAGGAACGCCTGCTCGCGCCAGGGCACCCGGAACGGTGTGGCGGCCGCGATCACCGACAGCGGGCGCGCCGCCAGCAGCAGGACGAGGCCCGCGATCAGCGCCGGCCCGAGCGCGTCGACCAGACGCTCGGGCGAGGCGTAGAGGCCCAGCAGCACGAACAGCCCGATCTGCGCGAGCCAGCCGGTGCCCTCCGCGAACGACTGGACGCCGCCGCGGTGGGGCAGCTCGGAGTTGCCCAGCACGAGCGCGCAGACGTAGGTGGCGAGCAGGCCGGACGCGTGCGCGAACTGGCCGGCGGAGTAGGCGAGCACGCAGACCGCGATGGCGGCGAGCGGGTAGAGGCCGGTGGAGGGCAGCGCGGCCCGGCGCAGCGCCCACGCCCCGCCGAGGCCGAGCAGCACCCCGATCGCGGCGCCGGCGGCGAGCTCGTAGACGACGAGGACGGGCGTCAGCCAGGTGATCGGGTCGTCGGTGGCGAGCAGCAGGACGGCGAGCACGACCGGGGCGTCGTTCATGCCGGACTCGAGCTCCAGCGCCCCGGCCAGGCGTCGCGAGACCCCGACGCCGCGCAGCACGCTGAACACCGCGGCCGCGTCCGTCGACGACAGCACCGCGCCCCACAGGAACGCGGTGCGCCACTCCAGGTCGAGCAGCACGTGCAGCGACACCCCGACCACGCCGATGCTGACGACCACCGCCACCGTCGACAGGGCGATGCCGACGCCGAGCGAGGGCCGCACGGCGTCCCAGCGCGTGGTCAGACCTCCCTCGACGAGGATCAGCACGAGCGCGGCGAGGCCGATCGACTCCGTCAGCAGGGCGTCGGAGAACTCGATGCCGAGGACGGCCTCGCCCAGGAGCACCCCGATGCCGAGGTAGAGCAGCAGCGACGGTAGGCCCACGCGGACCGAGACCCGCACGGCGAGCACGCCGATGAGCACCACAGCGGCCGCGACGCCGAGAAGGATCTCCAGATCGGGCATGTCACCTCCGCTGGAGGCGACTCTAACGACCCCTGCGAGCCGGGCCTCCACAGCGCGCGAGTCGGGCTCTCGTTGCGCGCGAGTCGGGCTCTCACTGCGCGCGAGTCGGGGTCTCGTTGCGCGTGAGTCGGGGTCTCATTGCGCGTGAGTCGGGGTCTCGTTGCGCGTGAGTCGGGGCGGGATCGCGTCGGCGACCGCGAACGGCGGCGCCGCAGCCCGGGGGCACCAAGATCACCGTCTCGGCAGGTTCCGGGCCGTATCGCGTAGGGGTACCTGCCGAGACGGTGATCATGGAGTGCGCGGTGGAGCTCGGGGCTCCCAGACGAGCGTCGCGGCGTGACGGGGGCGCCGCGGCAGGGCGGCCAGCGCCTCGGTCACCGCCGGCTCCCGGTCCGGTGGAAGGCACAGCCGTGCGGTCACCCACGCCGGGTCCTGCTTCGGGGGCGAGGCCCGCTCCCACCGCAGGACCCGCGGGTCGACGCCGAGCTCGGGCAGCACGGCGACGGCGTCGTCGGTGGTCGCGGGCGGCGGGCGGTGCAGGTCGTGGAACCGCACCCAGAGCGGGTCGAGCCAGGCCATCGGGTGCTCGGCGAGCATCTCCACGACGACGCCGCGGCGCGCGGCCGTGGCGAGGGCGCGCAGGAACGGGGGCAGGTCGACGACGTTGTGCAGCACGTGGTGGCTCACCACGACGTCCGCGGTTCCGGCGTCGGGCGCAGCGTCGGGCCAGCGGCCGTGGACGGTCCGGACCGGGATGCCGCGAGCCGCGGCTCCAACGGCGAGGACCTCCAGCATGTCGGCCTGCTGGTCGATCGCGGTGAGGTGGGTGACGGCCCCGGCCAGCGCCAGGGAGGCGACCCCGCCGCCCGCCCCGACGTCGAGGACGGTGCCGCCCGCGCCGAGCAGCTCCAGCGCGGCGCGGCGGGAGGGCGTGTCGACGGGCACCTCGGGCGCGACGAAGTACGACGGGTCGTGCAGCCAGGGCGATGCGGGCGCCCGCGCCAGGATCTCCGGCGGGATCCCCCGCCCCTCCTGCCGTCGCGCCCACCGCCCCGCCGCCGCCTCCCCGCCCACGACCCCACCCAACACCACGACCCCGCTAGTCGGGGTGTGGCTGCGCGCGAGTCGGGGTGTGGTTGCGCGCGAGTCGGGGTGTCGTTGCGCGCGAGTCGGGGCGTGACTGCGCGAGTCGGGGCGCCCCCGCGCGAGTTCGCCGCTCAGGCCCGGCGAATTTGCCCTCCATGCCGGCGAGTTGGCCGCTCAGGCTCGGCGAGTTGGTCGCTCACCCCGGCGAGTTTGCCGCTTCAGCCCGGCGAGTTGCCCGCTCAAGCTCGGCGAGTTCGCCGCCGTGGCCTGGCGAGTTCGCGCTCCGGCCCGGCGAGTTCGCCGCTCAGGCTCGGCGTTCGCCGACCACGCCCGGCAGACCGGCGGTCAGCCCGGGTCCGCCTCTGCGACCCGACTATCTCGGCCTGCGGCTACCGGCACTCCAGGCGCGACACCGATCGCCGTCAGGCCTGGTCGAGCAGCTCGTCCACCGCCGCCCGCACGACCGCGTCGTCACCCCTGATCTCGACGACCTTGTCCCGCCCCCGGGAGCCGCTGACGATCTCGACGTCGCCCCGCCGCACCCCGAACGCCTGGGCCAGTGCCACGACGACGGCCGCGTTCGCCGCCCCGTCGACGGCCCGGGCCCGCACGGACACCAGCAGCGCCCGGCCGCGCGGCCCGTCCCAGGCCCCGCCGACGGTGTCCGCTCGCGCCCCGGGTCGGACCCGCACCGCCACCTTCACCCGCGCCCCCGTGTCCCGACCCCCACCCGCCGCGCCTCTCCGGCCGACTCAGCGAATCGAGGCGGCGAACTCGCAGCGCGTGGTCAGCAAACTCGCGGGGCGTGGTCGGCAAACTCGCCGGGGCGGTGTCCGTCGCACCCAGACCCCGACTCGTTCGCCACCAGACCCCGACTCGCGCGCAGTCACACCCCGACTCGCTCGCAGTGGCACCCCGACTCGCGCGCAGTGGCAGCCCGACTCGCTCGCAGTGACACCCCGACTCGCGCACAGGGAGAGCCCGACTCGCTCGCAGTCAGAGCCCGACTCGCGGGGGTCAGGCGTGCCGCGCCACCTGCACCGCCAGCTGCACCGACTTGCCGTCGGGGGCCGTGACCGCACCCGTCAGCGTCGGCTCCACCACCGCCCCGTACGCGACCGAGGTGGCCAGCACCTCGCCCACCACGAACGCCTGGTGCGTGCGGACCGCGTCGAGGACCGGCTCCGGGGCGTCCAGGACCAGGTCGATCCGGTCGGACACCTCGAGGCCGGCGTCGCGACGGGCCTGCTGCACCACGCGGACGACGTCGCGCGCGGTGCCCTCGGCCGCCAGCTCCGGGGTGACGGCGGTGTCGAGCACGACGAGCCCGGTCGAGCCGGGCAGCGCCGCGGTCTCCCCCGCGTCGGCGGCCACCAGCTTCTCCGTGAACTCGCCGGGCAGCAGCGTGATGCCGCCCGCGGTGACCGTGCCGTCGGCCGCCTGCTCCCACTCCCCCGCCTTCACCGCGCGGATCACCTTCTGCGTGTCGCCGCCCAGGCGCGGCCCGCAGGCGCGGGCGTTGACCGCGATCTCGAACCGGCCGTGCGCGGCGACGTCGGTGGTGAGCACGACGTCCTTGACGTTGACCTCGTCGCGCAGGATGTCGGAGAACGGCTCCATCGACGCCGCGTCGGGCGCGGCCACCGTGAGCGTCGCCAGCGGCAGCCGCACGCGCAGCCCGCGGGCCTTGCGCAGCGACAGCGCCGAGGACGCCACCTGGCGGACGCGGTCCATGGCCGTGACCAGGGCGTCGTCGTGGGGGAGGTCGCCCGACGCCGGCCAGTCGGCGAGGTGCACCGAGCGCCCGCCGGTCAGCCCCTGCCAGATCCGCTCGGTCGTGAGCGGCAGCAGCGGCGCCGCGACGCGCGCGGTCACCTCAAGCACGGTGTGCAGCGTGTCGAGCGCGTCGGCGTCGCCGTCCCAGAACCGCTCGCGCGAGCGGCGCACGTACCAGTTCGTCAGCACCTCGGCGTGGTCGCGCACGTGCTCGCACGCGCCGGCGATGTCGTAGACGTCCAGCGCGGCGGTGACCCGGTCGACGAGCGACGCCGTCTTGGCCAGCACGTACCGGTCCAGGACGTGCGACGAGTCGGTGCGCGTGCTCCCCGTGTGCGAGCCCGCGTAGAGCGAGAGGAAGTACCAGGTGTTCCACAGCGGCAGGATCGCCTGCCGGACGCCCTCGCGGATGCCCTGCTCGGTGACGACGAGGTTGCCGCCGCGCAGGATCGGCGACGCCATGAGGAACCAGCGCATGGCGTCGGAGCCGTCGCGGTCGAACACCTCGTTGACGTCGGGGTAGTTCTTCAGCGACTTCGACATCTTCAGGCCGTCGTCGCCCAGCACGATCCCGTGCGCCACGCACGACCGGAACGAGGGCCGGTCGAACAGCGCGGTGGCCAGCACGTGCAGCGTGTAGAACCAGCCGCGGGTCTGGCCGTTGTACTCGACGATGAAGTCGCCCGGGTAGTGGTGCTCGAACCAGTCGCGGTTCTCGAAGGGGTAGTGCACCTGCGCGAACGGCATCGAGCCCGACTCGAACCAGCAATCGAGCACCTCGGGGACGCGGCGCATGGTCGAGCGGCCCGTGGGGTCGTCCGGGTTGGGACGCGTCAGCTCGTCGACGTAGGGGCGGTGCAGGTCGGTCGGGCGGACGCCGAAGTCGCGCTCGATCTCGTCGAGCGAGCCGTAGACGTCGGTGCGCGGGTAGGCGGGGTCGTCGGACTCCCACACCGGGATCGGCGAGCCCCAGTAGCGGTTGCGGGAGATCGACCAGTCGCGCGCCCCCTCCAGCCACTTGCCGAACTGCCCGTCCTTGACGTGCTCGGGCACCCAGGTGATCTGCTGGTTCAGCTCCACCATCCGGTCGCGGAACGCCGTGACCTGCACGAACCAGGAGTCGACGGCCCGCTGGATCAGCGGGTTGCCGCAGCGCCAGCAGTGCGGGTAGGGGTGGTCGTAGGTCTCGCGGCGCAGCAGCACGCCGTGGGCGTGCGGGGCGCCGTCGCGCAGGTCGGTGATGATGTGGATGTTGGCGTCGAAGACCTGCATGCCCTCGTACGGCGGCACGCGCGAGTCGAACTTCCCGGCGGTGTCGACGGGCACGACCGCCTCGATCCCCGCCGCGTCGGTGACGATCTTGTCCTCCTCGCCGAAGGCCGGCGCGATGTGGACGATGCCGGTGCCGTCCTCGACGGTGACGTAGTCGGCGGCGAGGATGCGGTGGGCGTTCTCGTGGCCGGCGAAGAAGTCGAACGGCGGCGTGTAGGACAGCCCGAGCAGCTCGGAGCCGCGGAACGTCCGCAGGACCTCCGGGTCCTCCCCCAGCTCGCGGGCGTAGGCGCCGACGCGGGCCGCGGCCATCACCCAGCGCTCGCCGTTGGCCGCCAGCAGCACGTACTCGACGTCGGTGTTGACCGCCATGGCCAGGTTGGACGGCAGCGTCCACGGGGTGGTCGTCCAGATGAGGGCGAGCGCGCCGTCCAGGTCGGACCCCGGCGCGGTGAGGCGCAGGCCGACCGTGACGGCGGGGTCCTGCCGGTCGCGGTAGACGTCGTCCATCTTGGTCTCGGTGGCCGAGAGCGGCGTGCCGTCGTGCCAGCAGTACCAGAGGACGCGGAAGCCGGAGTAGACCAGACCCTTGTCCCACAGGGTCTTGAAGGCCCACATGACGCTCTCCATGTAGTCCAGGTCGAGCGTCTTGTAGTCGTTGTCGAAGTCGACCCAGCGGGCCTGGCGGGTGACGTAGTCCTGCCACTCGTCGGTGTAGCGCAGGACGGACTCGCGGCACGCCTCGTTGAAGGCGGCGACGCCCATCTCGTCGATCTCGGTCTTGTCCTTGATCCCGAGCTGCTTCTCGGCCTCGACCTCGGCGGGCAGGCCGTGGGTGTCCCAGCCGAAGCGGCGCTCCACGTGCCTGCCGCGCATCGTCTGGTAGCGCGGGACGACGTCCTTGACGTAGCCGGTCAGCAGGTGGCCGTAGTGCGGCAGGCCGTTGGCGAAGGGCGGGCCGTCGTAGAAGACGAACTCGTTGGCCCCGTTCTCCCCGGCGTCGCGCGCCTCCACGGACGCCACGAACGTGCCGTCCTGCGACCAGAAGTCGAGGACCTCGCGCTCCATCTCGGGGAACGACGGGTGGGCGGGGACGGTGGGGTACCCGGTCATGGGTGGTGCTCCCTGACGTGTGGTCGCTGACGGGTGTCGCCGACGCTGTGTCGCCGTGCGGCACGACTGCTGCCTGCACGGGGACGACGCGAACGCCGCGGTACCACCCCGCTTGCCGCGCACGCGGCGCGACCACTCGTGGTCGGCTGTGACGGGCCGTCCCGTCCGGTTCTACTCCGCGCGGCCGGGGCAGCACGTTTCTTCCGGAGGCTCCCCGGTGATGGCCGGATCGGTGCCTGTAGGACCAGGGTAGCGCCGGGGCGCCAGGCGGTATTCCCGGGGCGGGGCCCGGCCGGTGCTAGCGGGCCGTCGCCGGGTGCCGCCCGGCCAGGGTGCGGCTCGGCGAGCACCAGCCGCAGGGGGTGAAACCCAGCTCGACGGCCTCGCGGGCCGGCAGCGGGATCAGCGCCGCGGCGACGAGGCTGCGGCAGCCTGCGACGTGGTAGCGCGGCTGCTCGTCGATGACGATGACCTCGTCCTCGAGGCCGGCGACGAGCGCCGCGACGGCGGCGTCGGGCTGCTCCTCGGGGAGGTCGCCGTCGGCGGAGGGCGGCGGGGCGTCGTCGGCGTCGGCGGACGACCCGGCGGCGGTGGACCCGCCCGCGGTGGAGCCAGCAGCGCTCGACCCGCCATCAGTCGACCCGCCGGCACTCGACCCACCGGCAGAAGACCCGCCGGCGGTCGACCCGCCGGCAGTGGAACCGCCCGCAGTCGCCCCACCGGCAGAAGACCCACCGGCAGTCGACCCACCCGCCGCCGCACCGACGTCGAACACCGCGGTGGCCTCGGCGACCGAGCTACCGCCGGCGGTCGACCCCGCCGGCGTCGACGGCGTGCCGGCGCCGACCGGACGCCCGGACCCCGACGACGTGGCGCCGGACCCGAAGCCCCCGTCGGCGGGACGGCCGGACTCCCGCACGGCGCGCTCCTCCGACGGGCTGGAGAACAGCGAGTCGGGGTCGGTGCCCGTGGCGGCGGCCGCGGGACCGGTCGTGCCGGACGCGACACCCGTGCCCGGGGCCTCGGACCCGACCGCGGGGGCAGCGGCGGCCACCGTCTCCTCGGCAGCGGAGGAGGAGGAGGACGACTTCTTGCCTAGCGACACGCGCTCGGCATCCGGCTCCTCGCCATCGCGGGCGGGGTCGGCAGCAGGAGGGGTGGAGACGGTGTCCCCGTCGGACGCCGACGCGTCGGCGCCCGAGTCCGGGGAAGAACGATCAGCGGCCGCCACGGTTACGGTGGGTGACGCAGAATCGCTCGATGGTGTGATCACCGAGGTAGCGCCGGACGGTCCGTCCGGAGAGCCGGACGGCTGGACGGCGGGGATCAGGACCGTCTGCTGGGCGTCCGCCTCGGGATCGAAGCGGGGGTCGACGGCCCGGGTGGGCGCGTCGAGGGGTGCCCCGGACGGCCGGATCACCGGGATCACCTCGGTGACGGGCTCGATGTCACCCCGGGGCCCGGAGGCCGCGAGCGGGCGCACCGGGGAGGACGTGGTGACGTCCTCGTGGTCTCCGGAGCCCGCACCGGTGGCCGGCTCGTCCCCGGCCTTCACGGCCGACCTGCGCTGCAGCGTGTCGTACAGCAGGACCAGGGCGGCGGCCACGCTCACGGCGACCGACACCCAGGCCCACATCACGCTGCTCGACAGGAACCCGACCAGCAGCAGGCCGAACGCGATCAGGACGAGGATCAGAACCAGCAGCAGCACTCTTCACTCCGGATGCGGCGGCGCGGTCGGTCCGCCGCGCCGCCGTGTAGGTGTACGGGTGCGTGTCTGGGTCAGCTACCCGCGTCGGCGCGCTGACCGTACCCGGTGGCCGCGTAGCCACCGTCCCGCGTGTTCCGACCGTCGGTCGGCGCAGCGGAGCCACGACCCTCCAGGTCCCTGAGCTGGGACTCCAGGTAGGTCTTGAGGCGGGTGCGGTACTCGCGCTCGAAGGTGCGGAGCTCGTCGATCTTCTTCTCGAGCACCGTCTTCTCGCGGGTGATGCTGCCGATGATCTCGTTCTGCTTGCGCTCGGCGTCGCCGACCAGCGAGGCGGCCTTGTCGCGCGACTGGCGCTCAAGGGTCTCCGCCCTGGTCCGGGCGTCGTTCAGCATCGTCTCGGCCCGCGCACGGGCGTCGTTGACGAGGCCGTCGGACTTGGTGCGGGCCTCCGAGAGCAGCTGCTCGGACTTGGTCCGGGCGTCGCTGAGCATGGAGTCGGCCTCGGACTTGGCCTCGGCGGTGAGCCGCTCCGCCATCTCCTGGGCCATGGAGAGCACCTTCGCGACCTGCACGTGGTGGTCACCGGTCGTGTCGTGCGACGGCTCGGCCATCTGCGGAGGCGGCGCCGACATGGAGCGCTGGGGCTCCATGGGCGGACGCATCGGCGGCGGCTCCACCTGGCGCTGGATCTGCTGCGTCGGTGGCGACACCGGCGCAGCCATCGCGGCAGGCGGGCGCGACCGCGCCTCCTCCAGGTCGGCCTGCGCGTTCCCGAGTCGTTGCTCGAGCTCCGAGACCTGTTCGCGCAGGTCCTCGTTCTCCTCGATCAGTCGGGCCAACTCGGCCTCGACGAGGTCGAGGAACGCGTCGACCTCGTCCTCGTTGTACCCCCTCTTCCCGATAGGGGGTTTGCTGAACGCGACGTTGTGAACGTCGGCGGGTGTCAGCGGCATCGGATCACCTCATGCAGTCCTCGGCGGCGAAACCGGGTGACTGGGGCTCACTCCGGCTACGGCTGGGCAACGCTCATCAGTATGAACACGGCCAGCAGCAGAACCATAATCGACAGGTCCAGTCCTACGCCGCCGATCCGGACGACGGGAATCACTCTCCGCAACAACTTCACGGGGGGATCGGTCGCCGTGAAGATCAGCTCCAGCGCGACGGCACTGGGCCCGACGGGCACCCACTGGCGCGCGAAGCTGCGCACGAGCTCGGCCACGATGCGGCCGATGAGCAGCAGCCAGAAGAAGAACAGCACGTAGTAGAGGACGAACTGGATCGCGAGGGGCACAGCTCAATCCTGACGGAAGACGCCGCGTTCTGCGAGCTTCCGGGCGTCGTCGGCGGAGACCTCGACGTCGGCGGGGGTGAGCAGGAACACCCGGTTCGTGACCTTGTCGATCGACCCGCGCAGGGCGAACGCCAGACCGGCCGCGAAGTCGACGAGCCGCTTGGCGTCGGCGGCGTCCAGCTCGGTCAGGTTGATGATCACCGGCTGGCCGTCGCGGTAGTGCTCGCCGATCGTGCGCGCCTCCTTGTAGCTGCGCGGCTGCAGCGTCGTGATGCGCGACAGCACGGCCGCCCCGCGGTCCCGCTGCTCGGGCACGACCTGCGGAGACGGCGGCACGGACAGCCGCACGGGCTCCCGCAGGACCGAGTCCGGGTCGACGGCCAGGGCACCGCGCACGGCCCCCGCCCCGAGCCCGGAGACGCCCCGCACGGGCTCGCGCTCGGGGGCCACCGACCGCACGGGGCGGCGGTCCCACTCGCGCTCGGCGCGGACCGGTTCCGGGCGCGCGGGGGGCTCGTCCTCCTCGTAGGAGAAGCGGTCGTCCCACCGCTCGTCGCCGTACTCACGCCCCCGGCGGGGGGCGGCGTAGCGCTCCGTCGGCTCGTCGGCGTAGTCGGCCAGTTCCTCCGCGGGAACCATCCCGAAGTAGGCCTTGAGCCGGTACATCGCGCTCATCGGCGCTCCCCTCGTTGCCACTGCCCCCGACACACCGACCGTTGGTCGCAACGGCGGCGATCACGGCGAGGTTATCCGCCGTTCCCCCACAAGGGCCGTTCCGACACGCACCACGTCCGAACCGTGACCGATGGCGACCTCGAGGTCTCCGCTCATGCCGGCGGACAGCGTCCTGGCCTGCGGAAACGCCGATCTCAGCCGCTCCGCCGCCGCAGCGACCTCGGAAAAAGCACGCTCCGTGTCCATCCCGAGCGGAGCGACGGCCATCAGACCCTCCAACCGCAGCCCGGCGCACCCGGCGACGTGTTCGGCGAGCGGCCCGAGGCCGTCGAGGGCCACTCCCCCGCGGTCCGGGTCCCCGTCGACGCTGAACTGGAGCAGTACCGGCAGAGGAGCAGAACGGTCACCGGCGTCCTGCGCGCGCCGGACGGCGGCGTCGAGCGCGTCGGCGAGCCGGACCGAGTCCAGCGACTCCACGCGGTCGGCCCAGCGGACCGCCGCACGCGCCTTATTCCGCTGCAACCCGCCGACGAGGTGCCAGCGCGCGCCCGGGTGCGTGGCGGCGACCTCCGCGACCTTCGCACCCGCCTCCTGCACCCGGTTCTCGCCGAAGGAGGTGAGGCCGAGGTCCATCAGGACCGTCACGTCCGACGCCGGCACGGTCTTGGTGACGGCGAGCAGGGTCACCTCGTCGGGCGGCCGGCCGGCCGCGGCGCACGCGGCGTCGATCCGCGCGCGGACGGCGGCGAGGCGGGCGGCGAGCTCCTCGCGCCGGCTCGTGGGCGCGCTCACCGGGACCCGTCCAGCCAGGTGATCGCCGCCTGCCGCCCGGTGGGGGCGTTGCGGCGGTGGCTGTAGAGGTCGCGGGTCTCCATGGTGCAGCGCGGGTCGCCGCCGATCCGGGCGACGCCGAGGGCGGTGAGCTGGTGGTAGAGCCCGGCGCGCAGGTCCAGGCCGGGGGTGCCCTTGCGGGTGCGCACGGCGCTGCCCGGCAGCGCGGCGTCGACCTCGGCCGCCATCGCCGCGGGCACCTCGTAGCAGCCGCCGCAGACGGCGGGCCCGAGCAGCACCTCGACGTCGCCGGTGCGGGCGCCGAGCGCCACCATCGCCTCGACGACGGCCGGCAGCACGCCCGCGGCGGCCCCGACGCGCCCGGCGTGGGCGGCGCCGACGACGCCGGCGCGGGGGTCGGCGAGCAGCACGGGGACGCAGTCGGCGGCCAGCACGGCGATCCCGACGCCGGGCAGCGCGGTGACGGCGGCGTCCGTACCGGGCACGTCGGGCGCGCCGGCGACCGGCACGGCGTCGACGGTCTCGACCCGCGTGCCGTGCACCTGCTGCAGGTAGACGACCGGCACGCCGAGCTCGCGGGAGACCCGCGCCCGGTTGGCCGCGACGGCGGCCGGGTCGTCGGCGACGCCGGTGGAGAGGTTGAAGCGGGCGAACCGGCCGGTCGACCGGCCGCCGGCGCGGGTGGTGACGACCCGCCGCACGCGGAGGCTCACGCGGTGCCTCCGGGCCGCACACAGGCCGCGGGGCCCGCACACAGGTCCGGACCTGTGTGCGAGCCCGCGGAGGTGTGTGCCGGGGATGCCGTTCCGGGCACCGTCAGCGCTTCATGAAGGGCGGCACGTCCACGTCGTCGTCGAGGTCGTCGGAGGGCGGCGGCCCGAACGACGACACCGGCCGGTGCTCCACCACGGGCGGGGCGGGCGGCGGGGTGTGCTGCGGGGCGGGCGGCGGCGTGTACACCGGCGGCTCGGGCAGGGGCTCGGTGACCGGCCGGGCCGACTCCGGGCGCCGCGGCTCCGGGAACCCGGACGGCGCCGGGGCGGGGGGCAGCGTGCCGGACTGGTGCGCGTTCGCGAACCCGTGGCCGTTGCCGCCGCCGACGCTCGATCCGGAGCTCGCGTTGCTCGGCGGCGCGACCGGCGGCGGCGGGGTGCTGCCGTTGCCGGAGGGGGCGGAGGACCCGGACGCCGACGGCGCCGTGGTCCCGCTGACGCCCGGGGCGATGACGTTCGTGCTGCGGCTGCCCGTGCCGTAGGCGGCCGGGTCGAGCTTCTTGTGCGTCGGACCGCCCGCCTCGAACCCGGCGGCGATGACCGTGACGCGGACCTCGTCGCCGAGCGAGTCGTCGATCACCGTGCCGAAGATGATGTTGGCCTCGGGGTGCGCGGCCTCCTGCACCAGCGAGGCGGCCTCGTTGATCTCGAACAGGCCGAGGTCCGAGCCGCCCGCGATGGACAGCAGGACGCCCTGGGCCCCGTCCATGGAGGCCTCCAGCAGCGGCGAGTTGATCGCCTTGCCGGCCGCCGCGACGGCGCGGCCCTCCCCGCGCGAGGACCCGATGCCCATCAGCGCGCTGCCGGCGCCGGACATGACCGACTTGACGTCGGCGAAGTCGAGGTTGATCAGGCCGGGGGTGGTGATCAGGTTCGTGATGCCCTGGACACCGGAGAGGAGCACCTCGTCGGCCGAGCGGAACGCGTCCATCAGGGAGACGCCCACGTCGCCGAGCTGCAGCAGGCGGTCGTTGGGGATGACGATGAGCGTGTCGCACTCGTTGCGCATCGACTGGATCCCCTCCTCCGCCTGGCCCGCGCGTCGGCGGCCCTCGAAGGTGAAGGGGCGGGTGACGACGCCGATCGTCAGCGCGCCGAGCTTGCGCGCGATCGAGGCGACGACGGGTGCGCCACCGGTGCCGGTGCCGCCGCCCTCCCCCGCGGTCACGAAGACCATGTCGGCCCCCTTGAGGACCTCCTCGATCTCCTCGCGGTGGTCCTCGGCGGCCTTGCGGCCGACCTCGGGGTTGGCGCCGGCGCCGAGGCCGCGGGTCAGCTCGCGGCCGATGTCGAGCTTGACGTCGGCGTCGGACATGAGCAGGGCCTGCGCGTCGGTGTTCACCGCGATGAACTCGACGCCCTTGAGGCCGACCTCGATCATGCGGTTGACGGCGTTGACCCCGCCGCCACCGATGCCGACGACCTTGATCACGGCCAGGTAGTTGTGCGGGGGCGTCATGCGCGGTCCCTTCCTACAAGTGGGGCCGGGGGAGGATCCTGATCCGACGGGTCGAACGCTAGGTCGGATACCCCCGCCCGGTCCAGCAGGCGCGCCGCACGACGGCAACCCCCCGACCGGGTCCATCTCTCCGTGGTCAGGAGCGCACGGTGGGTAGTTCCGGACTGGCGACGTCGTACACGCGGCCCGGTTGCGTGAGCAGCGGGACCAGCACGCCGGCCTTGCGGGCCGACTCCTCGACCGGTCCCCAGCGCACCTGGCGGTCGTCGGTGAGGCCCAGGGTGACCTGCGGCACGCCCCCGCCGACGGAGACGTCGACGGTGAGGACCTGCGCACGGACGTCCTCGGGCAGCGCGGCGAGCACGTCGAGGGCGGCGCGGGTGGAGGGGTCGTCGGGCCCGACGGCGCCGAACGTGAGCTGCGGCAGACCGGGCGCCACCGGCGCGGGGTAGACGACACCGGCGGCGTCGACGGGGCGCGGGCCCTGCGGCGTCCGCGCCACGGCGACGGCGGTCCGCTCGGTGATCGCGACGGTGACGGTGTGCGGCCAGCTCCGCCCGACCTCGACGGACCCGATCCCGGGCAGCTGCGCGACGCGCTCGGCGATCCCGGCCGTGTCGACGCCCGCCAGCGGCTGCCCCACCACGACCGCGGCGGCGGCGAGCACCTCGTCCTGCGGCACGGCGACCGCGCCGGTGACCTCGACGCCCTCGACGTCGAGCAGGCCCAGGTCGTAGACCAGGACGCGGACGCCGACGGCCAGCCCCGCCAGCAGGACGAGCAGGGCGACGACCAGGGCGACCCGCCGGCGCCGGCGGTGCACCGGCGACGGCTCGGGCCGGGGCGCGCGCGGCGCGTCGGGGGCGGGCCTGGTCCGGGTGGACCTGGCCCGGGGGCGGGTGCCGTCGGCGGCGGGACGGGCCGGGCGGTCCGTCCGCCGGGGCCGCTGCTCCCGGCCACCGGGCTCGGCAGCGGCCGAGGCGGCCCGCGCCCGGCCGGTCGGCCGCGCTCCCCCGCCCGCCGCACCGCGCCGGGCCACGGCCTCGCCGACGGTCTCCCGCCGCCGCGCCGGGCCCTCGGACGGGGTGCGGCCGGGGCTCACGGACGGCGCTCGAGCTCGAGCAGGACCTCCGGCCCGAGGACGGTGACGTCACCCGCGCCCATCGTGATCACCAGGTCGCCGGGGCGGGCGATCCCGGCGACGACGCCCGGCACGTCCGACCAGCCCGGCACGAACCGCACGTGCTCGGCCGGCAGCGGCACGGCGTCGGCGACGAGCGCACCGGTGACGCCGGGCTCGGGGTCCTCGCGGGCGCCGAACACGTCGAGCACGACGACCTCGTCGGCCAGGGCCAGCGCGCGGCCGAAGTCGGCGGCGAACTCGCGGGTGCGGGAGTACAGGTGCGGCTGGAACGCGACGACCACCCGCCCGGAGCCGCCCACGACGTCCCGGGCCGCCCGCAGCTGCGCCGCCACCTTGCTCGGGTGGTGGGCGTAGTCGTCGTACACGGCGACGCCGTCGGCGCGGCCCTTGAACTCGAAGCGGCGGCGGACGCCGTCGAACGCCGCGAGGCCCGCGAGCAGGACCTCGGCCGGCGCCCCCAGCTCGATGCCCGCGAGCAGCGCGCCCAGCGCGTTGAGCGCCATGTGCTCGCCGGGCACGCCCAGGCGCAGCCGGTGCTCGGTGCCGGCCAGGCGCAGCACGACGCGGGCGCCGGCGCCGTCGGGCCGGAAGTCGACCAGCTCGGCGTCGACGGGGCCGTGGCCGTAGCGGCGCACCCGGATCCCGCGCGACTCCGCGAGCCGGGCCAGGTCGGCCGCGCCGGGGTCGTCGGCGCAGGCCACCAGCGTGCCGCCGGGGGTGATGCGGCCGAGGAACTCGCCGAACGCGTCGACGTAGGCCTGCGGGGTGCCGTAGTGGTCGAGGTGGTCGGCCTCGACGTTCGTGACGACCGCGACGGTCGGGCTGAACGCCAGGAACGAGGCGTCGCTCTCGTCGGCCTCGGCGACGAACACGTCGCCGGTGCCCTCGTGCGCCCCCGACCCCGACGACGCGAGGTCGCCGCCGATCGCGAACGACGGGTCGAGCCCGGCGTGCTGCAGCGCGACGGTGAGCATCGAGGTGGTGGAGGTCTTGCCCGCGGTGCCGGTGACGCAGGCGAGCAGGCGCCCGGTGGTCAGCGCGGCGAGGGCCTGGGCGCGGTGCGCGACCTCCAGGCCGCGCTCGCGGGCCGCGGCGAGCTCGGGGTTGGACTCCCGGATCGCCGACGACACGACGACGGTGGCCGGGGCCTGCGGCAGGTGCGCGGGGTCGTGCCCGACCTCGACCCGCGCGCCCAGTGCCCGCAGGGCCAGCACGATCCGCGAGTCCTTGGCGTCGGACCCGGAGACCTCGGCGCCGCGGGCCAGCAGGATGCGGGCGATGCCGCTCATCCCGGCGCCGCCGATGCCGATCAGGTGGACGCGGTCGCGCAGGACCACGGGCTCGGTGGGTGTCATGCCCGCGCCACCTCCAGGACGACCCGGGCGAGCCGCTCGTCGGCGTCGGCGTGGCCGGACGCGCGCGCCGCCGCCCCCATCGCGGCCAGCCGGGCGGGGTCGGTGAGCAGCGGCAGCAGCTCGGTGAGGACGCGGTCGCCGGTGAGCTCGTCGTCGGGCACGAGGATCCCGCCCCCGGCCGCGACGACCGGGCCGGCGTTGAGCGCCTGCTCGCCGTTGCCGTGCGGGAGCGGCACGTAGACCGCCGGCAGGCCGACGGCCGACACCTCGGCCACGGTCATCGCCCCGGCGCGCCCGAGGACGGCGTCGGCGGCGGCGTAGGCCAGGTGCATGTCGTCGATGTAGGGCAGCGGGACGTACCCGGGTGCGGGCGGGGCCGCGGTGCCGCCGCGGCCGTGGGCGTGCAGGACCGACACCCGGGCGTCGAGCAGGCCGGGCAGGGCCGCGGCGACGGCCGTGTTGAGCGTCCGCGCGCCCTGGCTGCCGCCGAAGACGAGCAGCACCGGGCCGTCGGCGGGCAGGCCGTACTTCCGGCGGGCCTCGGCGCGCAGGCCCGCGCGGTCGAGCTGGGTGACGGCGCGGCGCAGCGGGATCCCGAGCACCTGCGCGCCGGGCAGCCCCGACCCCGGGACGGCCGCGACCACCCGCGCCGCGAACCGCGCGCCGACCTTGTTGGCCAGCCCGGCGCGGGCGTTCGCCTCGTGCACGACGATCGGGACGCGCCCGCGGGCGCCGAGGTAGGCGGGCAGGGCGACGTAGCCGCCGAAGCCGACCACGACATCGGCGTCGACCTCGGCCAGCACCTGCCGCACCCGCTTCACCGCACCCCGGACGCGGCCGGGCAGCTTGAGCAGGTCGGCACTGGGCCTGCGCGGGAGCGGGACCGGCGGGATCAGCTCCAGCGGGTAGCCGCGGGCCGGCACGAGCGTGGTGTCCAGGCCCCGCTCGGTGCCCAGTGCCGTGACCCGCGCGTCGGGGTGCAGCCGTCGCACGGCGTCGGCGAGGGCGAGGGCGGGCTCGATGTGCCCGGCGCTCCCCCCGCCCGCGACGACGACCGACAGCGCTCTCATCGGACCCTGGCCGACGCGCGGGTGACCGGCGCCCGGTAGGGCTCCGGCGGCGGGAGCAGCAGCATGCGGGCCACGCGGCCCTGGCCCGAGCGGCGGAGGACGGCGACCGCCTCCGGCTCGTGCCGGGCGGCGTTGGCGAGGACGCCGAACACGAACATGGTGACCACGAGCGAGGTGCCTCCGGACGAGATCAGCGGGAGCTGCAGCCCGGTCACCGGCAGCAGCCCCACGACGTAACCGATGTTGATGGCGGCCTGGGCGACCAGCCAGGTCGTCGACGTCGCGACGACGATGCGCAGCCACGGGTCGGTGGTGCGCGAGGCGATCCGGAACCCGGTGTAGGCCAACGTGGCGAACAGCGCGAGCACCGAGAACGCCCCGACGAACCCCAGCTCCTCGCCGATGATCGCGAAGATGAAGTCGTTGTGGGCGTTGGGCAGGTAGCTCCACTTGGCGCGCCCCTGGCCCAGCCCGACGCCGAACAGCCCGCCGTCGGCGAGCGAGTACAGGGCCTGCCGGGCCTGGAAGCCCGCGGCCTGGGTGTCGCTGCTGTCGAGGAACGAGGTGATCCGGGCCAGCCGGTAGGGCGCGGCGATGCCCAGGACGAGCGCGCCGCCCGCGGCGCCGGCGAGCAGCGCCCCCATCAGGCGCAGCGGGGCGCCCGCGAAGAACAGCAGGGAGACGAGCACGACGCCGAGCGTGATCGTCATGCCGAGGTCGGGCTGCAGCACGAGCAGCAGGCACAGCAGCAGCGCCACCGGCACGACCGGCGAGAGCGCGTACTTCCAGCGGTGCATGACGGCGCGGCGGGCGACGAGGACGTGCGCCCCCCACAGCGTCAGCGCCACCTTGACGGCCTCCGACGGCTGGATCGTGAAGGAGCTGCCGACCGCGATCCACGCCTTCGAGCCGCTGCGCTCGGTGCCGAACAGCAGCACCGCGACGAGCGCGACGACCCCGATCACGAGGGCCGCGGGCGCCAGCGCGCGCAGCCGGCGTGGGGAGATCCGCAGGCCCAGCCAGAACAGCGCGACGCCCGGGACGCAGAACAGCAGCTGGCGGTAGAAGACGTCGTAGGACGACCCGTCGCTGACCAGCGACTCCACCGACGACGCCGACAGCACCATGACCAGCCCGAACAGCGTGAGCAGGCCGAAGACGCCGAGCACGAGGTGCAGCGAGGTCAGCGGGCGCGCGAGCCACTGGCCCAGCGCGGTGCCGGTCCGGCCGACGGCCTGGCGGACCGCGCCCGGCCGTGCGGCCGGCGTGCGGGGGGTGCGGGTGCTCACGCGCGGACCCCTCCGGAGCGGGCCGGGTCGGCCAGCGCCGAGACGGCGTCGGCGAAGGCCTGCCCCCGGGCCGCGTAGTCGCGGAACTGGTCCATCGACGCGGCCGCGGGCGCCAGCAGGACGACGTCCCCGGGCTCGGCGAGAGCGGCGGCACGGCGCACGGCGGACGGCATGGGCCCATCGTCGCCCGCGACCACCTCGCTCACGGGGACCTCGGGCGCGTGTCGCGCGAGCGCCGCGAGGATCTCCGAGCGGTCGGCGCCGATCACCACGGCGCCGCGCAGGCGGCCCGCGTGGCGGGCCACGAGGTCGTCGACCGACGCCCCCTTGAGCAGCCCGCCGGCGATCCAGACGACCCGCCCGGCGGTGACCGCGGCCAGCGAGGCCGACGCCGCGTGCGGGTTGGTGGCCTTGGAGTCGTCGACGTAGGTGACGCCGTCGACGACCCCGACGCGCTCGGCCCGGTGGCGCCCCGGGCGGAACCCGGCGAGCCCCGCGCGCACGGCCCCGGGCCCGACTCCGTGGGCGCGGGCCAGCGCGGCGGCGGCGAGGGCGTCGGTGACGCCGGGGGGGCCGCCGGGCTCGACGTCCGACGCCGGGAGCAGGGCCACCTCGTCGCCGAAGGCCCGGTCCACCAGCGTCCCGTCGACGACGCCGAGCTGCCCGGGAGCCGGCTCCCCCAGCGTCACGCCGACCCGCACCGGGGCGGGCGCGGCGGCCAGCAGCCCGGCGGCGCGGACGTCGTCGACCCCGGCGACCGCGACGGCGCCCAGCAGCGCCCGCGCCTTCGCGGCGGCGTAGGCGTCCATGGAGCCGTGCCAGTCGAGGTGGTCCTCGGCGACGTTGAGCACGCAGCCGGCGGCCGGGACGATCGAGGGCGACCAGTGCAGCTGGAAGCTCGACAGCTCCACGGCGAGCACGCGGTGCCCGGCGCGGACGGCGTCGACGGCCGGGTAGCCGATGTTGCCGCAGGCCACGGCGTCGAGGCCGGCGCCCTGCAGGACCGCCTCCAGCATGCCGGTGGTCGTGGTCTTGCCGTTGGTGCCGGTGACGACGAGCCAGGCGGGCGGCTCCGCGCGGGCCGCGCCGAGCCACCAGGCCAGCTCGGTCTCCCCCACGACGGGCACGCCGAGGCCCGTGATCGGGTGGTCGGGACGCCGCCCCGGACCGGTGACGACCAGCACGGTGCCGTCGGGCAGCGCGTCCTCCGACCCCGCGACGGCGCCGTCGGGCAGGTCGGTGAGCCGCTCGGGCACGGCGTCGGTGACGGTGACGCGCGCGCCCAGCTCCAGCAGCGCGCGGGCGGCGGCCAGCCCGGAGATCCCGGCCCCCGCGACGACGACGGGCGCGCCGCGCAGGTCGTCGAGCTCCATCAGGCCCCCGCGCTCGCCGTCAGCCACTCGCTGTAGAACAGGCCCAGCCCGAGCGCCGCGCACATCGCCGCGAGCAGCCAGAAACGGATGATGACCGTGGTCTCCGCCCAGCCGGCGAGCTCGAAGTGGTGGTGGAACGGCGCCATCCGGAACAGCCGCCGCCGGGTCGTCCGGAAGATCACGATCTGCAGGGCCACCGACAGCGCCTCGACCACGAACACCCCGCCGATGACGACGAGCAGCAGCTCCGTGCGCGTCACCATCGACAGCCCGGCGATCAGCCCGCCCAGCGCCAGCGAGCCCGTGTCGCCCATGAAGATGCGGGCGGGAGCGGCGTTCCACCACAGGAACCCGATGCAGGCGCCCATCGCGGCGGCGGCGACGAGGCCGACGTCGAGGGGGTCGCGCACCTGGTAGCAGCCGGCGGCGGCGTCGATCGCGCACGCGTTGCGGAACTGCCAGAACGCGATGATCACGTACGTGGCGAGCACCATCGCCGACGTGCCGGCGGCGAGCCCGTCGAGGCCGTCGGTGAGGTTCACCGCGTTCGACCAGGCCGCGATCACCAGGTAGCCGAACAGCACGAAGCCGATCGCGCCGAAGCTGAGCACGGTGATGTCGCGGACGAATGACAGGCTGGTCGACGCGGGCGTCAGGCCGTCGCCGTTGGCGAAGCGGACCGCCAGGACCCCGAACACGACGGCCGTGAGGAACTGGCCGACGAGCTTGGAGGTCTTGTTCAGCCCGAGGTTGCGCTTGCGGCGCAGCTTGAGGAAGTCGTCGAGGAAGCCGACGGCGCCCAGCGCGGTGGTGAGGAACAGCACGAGCAGCGCCGAGAGCGTGATCGGCTCGCTCGTGAACAGGTGCGAGAGCAGGTAGCCCAGCCAGATCGCGATGAGGATCGCGACGCCGCCCATGGTCGGCGTGCCGCGCTTGGCCTGGTGGCTCGACGGCCCCTCGGCCCGGATCTCCTGCCCGAACCCCTGCCGCGCGAAGAAGCGGATCAGGTAGGGCGTGAGCAGGATCGACACCGCGAGCGCCACGCCCGCGGCGATGAAGACGCCTCTCACCGTGCTCCCTCCATCCGCGACGGGTCGGTCAGCGCGGCGGCGAGGCGTTCCAGGCCCGCCGCCCGGGAGGCCTTGACCAGCACCACGTCGCCGGGGCGCAGCTCGGCGTCGAGCAGGGCCAGTGCGGCGTCGACGTCGGGCACCTCGCGCCCCGCCCCGTACTCCGGGGCGCCCACGGCCACGACCTGGTCGATGCCGAGCTCGCGCGCCACGGCCGCGACCTGCGCGTGCGCGGCGTCGGACCCCTCGCCCAGCTCGCCGATCCGCCCGAGCACCGCCCACGTCCGGCGGCCGGTGCCGATCGAGGCCAGCGCCGAGAGCGCGGCGCGCATCGACTCCGGGTTGGCGTTGTAGGCGTCGTTGACGACGGTGACGCCGTCGGGGCGCTCGGTGAGCTCCATCCGCCAGCGCGACGCGGGCTCGGCCGTGCTCAGCGCCCGCGCGACGCCGTCGGGGGTGCCCCCCAGCTCCAGCGCGACGGCCGCGGCCGACAGCGCGTTGGCGACGTGGTGCTCGCCGACCAGGCGCAGCGCCACCGCGGCCGACCCGCCCGGCGCGACGAGGGTGAACCGCGCCCGCCCGGCGTCGACGTGGACGTCCTCGGCCCGCACGTGCGCGTTGGGGTGGCGCCCGGTGAGCACGACGCGGGCGGCGGTGCGGATGCCCATCGCGGCGACGGCGGGGTCGTCGGCGTTGAGCACGGCCACCCCGTCCTCGGGCAGGGCCTCGACCAGCTCGCCCTTGGCCTGCGCGATCGCCGCGGGCGAGCCGAACTCGCCCAGGTGCGCGCTGCCCACGTTGAGCACCACGCCGATCCGGGGCGGCACGGCCGCGGCCAGCGCGGCGATGTGGCCGGCGCCGCGGGCGGAGAACTCCAGCACCAGGTGGCGGGTGCCGGCGCCGGCGCGCAGGGCGGTCCAGGGCAGGCCGAGCTCGTTGTTGAACGACCCGGGCGGGGCGACGGTCTCCCCCAGCGGCGCCAGCACGGCGGCGAGGAGGTCCTTCGTCGACGTCTTGCCGGAGCTGCCGGTGACGCCGACGACCGTGCAGCCCGGCAGCCGCGCCACCGAGGCGCCGGCGAGTCGGGCCAGCGCGGCCAGGACGGCGGCGCCGTGGCCGTCGGGGTCGGTGGCGGCCAGGTAGCTGCCGGTCGCGCGGTCGGGCACCGGCGGCGCGATCACCGCGGGGGCGTCGACCTCGCGCCCGGCGAGCACGCCGACGGCGCCCGCGGCCAGCGCCGCGCCCGCGTAGTCGTGCCCGTCGACCCGCTCGCCCGGCAGCGCCACGAACAGCCCGCCGGCGGCCAGCGCCCGGGTGTCGAACTCCACGGCGGTGACGACCTCGTCGCCGGTGGCGCGGTGCAGGCGCCCGCCCGTGACCGCGGCGACCTCGGCCAGCGTGATCGGCAGCATCAGCGCACCCCGGCCGCGGACAGCGCGGAGGCGAGCTCCGCGGCGTCGTCGAAGGGGTGCTTGACCCCGTGGATCTCCTGGCCGGTCTCGTGCCCCTTGCCCGCGACGACCACGGCGTCGCCGGGCTGCGCGGCGGCCACGGCGGCGGCGATGGCGGCGCGGCGGTCGCCGATCTCGACGACGTCCCCCCGGCCGGGCTCGGCGAGCGCCCCGGCCAGCATCGCGGCGCGGATCTCCGCCGGGTCCTCGGTGCGCGGGTTGTCGTCGGTGACGACGAGCAGCGCGGAGCGGGCCGCGGCGGCCGCGCCCATCAGCGGGCGCTTGCCGCGGTCGCGGTCGCCCCCGCAGCCCAGGACGGTGATGATCCGGCCGTGCACCTCGTCGCGCAGGGCGTCGAGGAGGGCGGCGACGGCGGCGGGCTTGTGGGCGTAGTCGACGACGGCGAGGAACGGCTGCCCGGCGTCGACGCGCTGCATCCGGCCCGGCACCGCCACCCCGGCCAGCCCGGCGGCCGCGACCTCGACGGGCACCCCGGCGGCGTCCAGGACGGCCAGCGCGACCAGCGCGTTGGCCACGTTGAACGCCCCGGGCAGCAGCAGCTTCGCGGGCACCGCGCGCCCGTGCGGGGTGAGGACCGTGAACGTCTGCGAGCCGTCCTGGCCGGTCACGGCGTCGACCGCGCGCCAGTCGGCGGGCTCCCCGGTGCTGCTCACGGTGACCACGCCCGGCGTGCGGGCGGCGAGCCGCCGCCCCCAGCCGTCGTCGACGCACACGACGGCGTGCTGGGCCCAGTGGTCGAACAGCGTGGCCTTGGCCTCGAAGTACTCCTCCATGTCGCGGTGGAAGTCGAGGTGGTCCTGGGAGAGGTTGGTGAAGGCGCCGACGGTGAACCGGGTGCCGCCGACCCGCCCCAGCGCGAGGGCGTGGCTCGACACCTCCATCGCCACGTCGGTGACGCCGGCCTGCACCATCTGCGCGAACAGCGCCTGCAGGTCGGGCGCCTCGGGCGTGGTGAACGAGCTGGGGAGGCGCTGCGCGCCGATCCGGGTGCCGATCGTGCCGATCAGGCCGGTCGGGCGGCCGGCGGCGGCCAGCCCCGTCTCGACGAGGTGGGTCACGGTGGTCTTGCCGCTGGTGCCGGTGACGCCCAGGACCGACAGCGCCGCCGTCGGGTCGCCGTAGACGAGCGAGGACGCGGAGCCCAGGACGTCGCGGGGGCGGGGGTGGACGAGCAGCGGCACGCCGGCCAGCGCGGGCCGGGTGGCGCCCTCGGGGTCGGTGAGGACGGCGACGGCACCGGCGGTGAGCGCCGCGCCGGCGAAGTCGGCGCCGTGGGCGCGGGAGCCGGGCAGGGCGGCGAACAGGTCGCCCGGGCGGACGTCCGAGGCCCGCAGCGTCGCGCCGGTGACGGCGGTCCCGGGACCGGGCGGCGCCACCCCGATCCGCGCCGCGACCGCGCGCAGGTCCACCGGCGGCAGAGCCCGTGGTCGGGTCGGCGCCTCGGGGGACGCGCTCGGGTACGACACGTCGGGGAGGCTACCGGCGGGCGTGATCGCGCCCGCCCGCGCACCGGGGCGCGTCGGCGCGGGCCCGGGCCGCCCACCGCAGCAGCCCCACCGGTGGTCGTGGGCGTGGCGGACACTCTCGCTGCGTGGGCCGCCGGTCGACCGGTGATCGACGACGGCCCCCGCCCGGCCGACCCGCGGCGGCCGATCGGGTGAGGGCGGGGGCGGCGAGGGGTGGACCCGCCCACCCGGCCCGGTCACCGCCCCCCGCCCCGCCGACCGCCGATGCCCGTGTCGTCCCCGCGCGTTCCCGCCCGCCTCCCGAACCCACCGCCCTCCCCCGCACGCCGCCTCCCGCACGCCGCCGCCTCTCCGCACGCCGCCGCCTCCCGCGCACGCCGCCGCCTCCCGCGCGCGTTCCCGGTTGCCGCGCGCTTTCCGGCTCCTGCTGCGTCCCGGGGCCGCCGTCCGCGACGCCCCGGGACGTGCGGGGCCTCCTACCGGCACCTCTCCTGCTCGTGCACGCCCTGGGGGCGCCAGCGCCTCCTCCCGCGCGCGTTCCCGGTTGCCGCGCGCGCTTCCGGCTCCCGCGGCGTCCCGGGGCCGCGCGGGAGCAGGGAACGCGCGCGGGAGGCCCAGGGGCGCGTGGTCCAGCTCAGGCCGCCGCAGCTCGGCGGACCGACCACTTCTGCCCAGCGGCCATACGACCCCGGTGCGCTTGCCGACCGCCGATGCCCCACGCGTCCCGGCGACGCCGCCGCTCCCGCGCGCACACCCGGTTGCCGCGCGCGTTTCCAGCTCCCGCGCGGCCCCGGGAGCGCGCAGGAGCAGGGAACGCGCGCGGGAGGCTGGGAGGTGCGCACCCGGCTCGATGCGCCGGGGGCAGCACCTGCGCGCGCAGGACGCCCCCTCCCCGGCCTCACGCGGCCCCGGTGCCCCGCCGACGCCCCGCTCGAACCGGCGACGCCGCCGCTCCCGCGCGCACACCCGGTTGCCGCGCGCGTTCCCGGCTCCCGCGCGGCCCCGGGAGCGCGCAGGAGCACGGAACGCGCGCGGGAGGCTGGGAGGTGCGCACCCGGCTCGATGCTCCGGGGGCAGCACCTGCGCGCAGCAGGACGTCCCATCCCCGGCGTCACGCGGCCCCGGTGCCCCGCCGATGCCCCACCCGTCCCGGCGACGCCGCCGCTCCCGCGCACGCACCCGGTTGCCGCGCGCGTTTCCAGCTCCCGCACGTCCCCGGGAGCGCGCAGGAGCACGGAACGCGCGCAGGAGGCTGGGAGGTGCGCAGATCGGGCGGGCGGCGACGCGTCCGCTCCCGCGCGCACACCCGGTTGCCGCGCGCGTTTCCAGCTCCCGCGCGGCCCCGGGAGCGCGCAGGAGCCGGAAACGCGCGCGGGAACGGGTCAGGGGGCCACGAGGGTCTGCACCGGCGCCGGGTCCGCGCTCACCGGCAGGCCCTCGCGCTGGGCGAGGTAGCTGGCGATGTCGTGGAACAGCGGGGCGGCGCTGGAGCCGCCCGCCGGGGCGTCGAGCATGATCGCGATGACGTACCGGGGGTCCTGCGCCGGGATCATGCCGGCGAAGGTGATCCAGTACGACGAGCGCGAGTAGCAGGCGCAGTCCGGGTCGACCTGCTGCGCGGTGCCGGTCTTCCCCGCCACCTGGTAGCCCGGCACGGCGGCCTGCGGGCCGGTGCCGCGCTGCCCGCGGGCGTCCTGCGTGACGGCCGTGAGCATGGTCCGCATCTGCGCCGCGGTCTCCGGGGAGACCACCCGCACCGGTTCGGGTGCGGGCGTCGGGGTGCGCAGGCCGTCGGGCCCGATCGTGCCGGACACGATCCGCGGCGGGATCCGCACGCCGTCGTTGGCGATGGCCTGGTACATCCCGGCCATCTGCAGGACCGTCATCGACAGGCCCTGGCCGATGGGCAGGTTGCCGAAGGTCGAGCCCGACCACGCTTCGCGCGCGGGCACCGAGCCGGCGCTCTCGCCGGGCAGCCCGACCTCGGTGCGCGACCCGATGCCGAAGGCCGCCAGCATCGCCGCGAAGCGGTCCTCGCCGACCCGCTGCGCGGTCATGATCGTGCCGACGTTCGACGATTTCGCGAGCACGCCGGTCAGCGTGTAGTTCTCGACGCCGTGCACCCAGGCGTCGCTGATCGTGCGGTCGGCCACCTGGATGCTGCCGGGGACGGCGAGCACCTCGTCGGGGGTGGCGAGGCCGTACTCCAGCGCGGCGGCCATCGTCACGACCTTGTTGACCGACCCGGGCTCGAACGGGCTGGTCACGGCCGGGTTGCCGCCGCCGCTGCCGGTGGAGCGGTCGGCGTCGCCGCCGTTGGCCAGCGCGAGCACCTGCCCGGTGGCGACGTCCAGGACGACGGCCGAGGACGACTCCCCCGCCCCGGTGCGCGCCACCTCGTCGGCGAGCGCGCGCTGCACCGTGAACTGCAGGTCCGAGTCGAGGGTGAGCTGCAGGTCCGACCCCGGGACGACCGGGCGCTCGAACTGCGTGCTGCCCGGGATCTCCGCGGCGCTCTCCTCCGCCTGCCCGACGACCCGCAGCCCGGGCGACCCGGCCAGTAGGTTGTCCTGGGAGTTCTCCAGCCCCTCGCGGCCGGTGATCCGCTCCTCGCCCGCGTCCCAGCGGGAGAACCCGACGATGCTCGACGCCAGCGACCCGCCCGGGTACTCGCGCTTCTCGCGGTACTCCTCGGCGATCAGCGGGAAGCGCTCGCGCAGGTCACGGGCCACGTCCGGGTCGACGTACTCGGCGAGCACGACGTAGCCGCGGTCGGCGCTGAGCTTGTCGACGAGCTCCTGGCGGTCCTGCCCCGTCGACGCGGCGACGGCGGTGGCCATCTCTTGGACCGTCGCGGCGGTGGCGTCGCCCAGGGTGCGGGCGATCGTGCGCGGGTTCGCGACCAGGGCCCGGGCCTCGACGCTGAACGCCAACGGCGTGCCCGCGCGGTCCAGGATCGAGCCGCGGGCGGCCGGCACCTCGAGCTCGACGGTGCGCTGCCGCTCGGCGGCCGCCTTGAGCTCGGAGGCCTGCACCGTCTGCACGGTGACGAGCTTGAGCGTGGCCAGCCCGAGCGCGACCACGAGCACGATGCGGCCGATCTTGAACCGCGCGTTGTGGTCGCGGGTGCGGGGCGGCGGACGGCGCGGCGGTGCCTTGCGGGCGACCGGCGACGTGCGTGCCGCTCCGCCCGGCCGGGTCCGGGGCGGGGCGGCGGGCATCAGCCCGTGGCCGCGGCGGGGTCGACGGGTGCGGTGGCGGCGGGATCGGCGGCCGGCGGCACCGAGGGCTCGGCCGCGGCCGGGGCGGCCCCGGCGGCGAGCTCGGGATCGATGGCGTTTGCGCCCGGGTCCGCCGCGGCGGCCGGGTCGGTGGCGGCGGCCGGGTCGGTGGCGGCGGCCGGGTCGGCGACGGCGGCCGGGTCGCCGACGGCGGCCGGGTCGACGGGCGCGTTCGGGTCGACCGGCGCGTTCGGGTCCACCGGCGCCGGCGCGACGACGGCCGGGGCCGGCGGCGCGGGCGGGGCGGGCGCACGGGCGGCCATCGGGTCGCCGACGACCGTCACGCCGCCGTCCTCCCCCACGACGAGCCGGGCCGGGTCCTGCACCGGCACCATGCCCATCTCCGACGCGCGGCGGGCCAGCTCGGGAGCCGACGCCGCCACCGCCACCTCCCGGCGCAGGCGCTCGACCTGCTCCGAGAGCGAACCGGCCTCGTCCCGCGCGGCCTGCAGCCGGTAGGAGTCGGCCGCCGCGGCCGTGGACAGCCACAGCGTCAGGACCAGGCCGACGCCCAGCAGCACCATCACGAGCAGCACGAACTGCGCCCGGCGCGTCGACGGCCCGCTGCGCGCGGGACGCCCGCCGCCCACGAGGCGCCGCAGCCGCTCGTCGCGCTTCGCGTACGCCCGCTGCGCCGCCGGGGCACCCCGCTGCGCGGGGATGACCGCGGGTTGGGGCGCGCGCGCCGGCCTCGGCGCGGTGCGCACCCGCGATCGCTCGGTCACCGGCGCACTCATCGCACGACCTCGCTGCGCTCGGTCGGCGCTGCGCGCAGGCGCCGTGCCGACGATTCGCTCGCAGGCTCGCTCATGCTGTCCCCACCCTCGTGCTCATGCTGCAGTTCCCCCGATCCGTTCCACCGCCCGCAGGCGCACCGACGCCGCCCGCGGGTTGTCGGCGATCTCGTCCTCGCCCGCCTGTTCCGAGCCGCGCGTGAGCAGCCGCAGCTCGGGCCCGTGCCCGGGCAGTTCGACGGGGAGGTCCACCGGCGTGCGCGATCCCGATCGCGCCGCCAGTGCCCGTTTGACCATCCGGTCCTCCAGCGAGTGGTAGGACAGGACGACGAGGCGCCCGCCGACGGCGAGCGAGTCGAGCGCGGCGGGCAGTGCGCCGCGCAGGGCCTCCAGCTCGGCGTTCACCTCGATCCGCAGCGCCTGGAACGTCCGTTTCGCGGGGTGGCCCCCGGTGCGGCGCGACGCCGCGGGGACCGCCGCGTACAGCAGCTCGACCAGCTCGGAGCTGCGCGTCAGCGGGGCCGTGGCGCGTCGCCTGCCCACCGCCTGCGCGATGCGCAGCGCGAACCGCTCCTCGCCGTACTCGCGCAGCACGCGGGCGAGCTGCGGCACCGGGTAGGTGTTGAGGACGTCGGCGGCGGTCGGACCGGTGGTGGGGTCCATCCGCATGTCGAGGTCGGCGTCGCGGGAGTACGAGAAGCCGCGCTCGTCCGCGTCGAGCTGCAGGGAGGAGACGCCGAGGTCGAACAGCACGCCGTCGACGGGCCCCAGCCCGAGGTCGGCGAGCACGTCGGCGATCCGGTCGTAGACCGCGTGCACGAGGTGCGTGCGGTCGGCGTACGCGACGAGCCGGCGCCCGGCCATCGCCAGGGCGTCCGGGTCGCGGTCCAGCCCGACGAGGACGAGGCGCGGGTGCGCCGCCAGCAACGCCGCCGCATGGCCGCCGAGGCCCAGCGTGGCGTCGACCAGCACCGGAGGGGGGCCGGGCCGGCTCAGCGCGGGGGCGAGCAGCTCGGCGACGCGGGGCAGGAGCACCGGGACGTGCCTGGCCCCAGCCGGCCCGTCCTCGTGATCCTGCACCGTTCACCTCCCACGCCTGCCGCCGCCGATCGGTCGTGCCCCGCCGCCGGTGTCCGCGGACCCCACCCTGCTCCCCAGCCTGGTTGGGGTCGGCGGTGTCCCCACCCGGACGCCGCGCCCACCTCCACGTCGCCGCCGGACCTGGCACCGGGGAAGGTGCGCCAGGGCCGGATGCGTCGGGGAAGGAACGCGGCGCCCGGGTGGGGACACCGAACGTGTTCCCGACCGGGCTCAGATGAGCCCGGGAAGGACCTCCTCCTGCGCTTTCGCGTACTCGTCCTCGTGCTGTTCCTGGTACTGCTGCCAGGCCTGCGCGTCCCAGATCTCGGCACGCGTGAACGCGCCGATCACCACGCAGTCCTTGCTGAGCCCCGCGTAGCGCCGCAGCTCCGCGTTGATGGCGATGCGGCCCTGCGAGTCGGGGTTCTGGTCGTCGGTGCCGGAGAAGAGGTTGCGTTGGAAGACCCGGGCCGACTCGCTGGTGAGCGGCGCCGAGGAGACCTTGGCGGCCATCTCGGCGAAGGCTTCCCTGGTGAACACGTAGAGGCAGTGGTCCTGCCCTTTCGTGATCATCAGACCGCCTCGCAGCTCGTCCCGGAACTTCGCGGGCAGCGTGAGCCGCCCCTTGTCGTCCAGCTTCGGGGTGTAGGTGCCGAGGAACATCGGCGCCACCTCCACCGCGGCCGGGCCAGGGCCACCCAGCGCGCCCCAGCGATCTCCACACTACCCCACTTCCCTCCACCGTCAACTCGGGACGGACCCGTCTTCGCGCTGGTCGCGAGCTGAATCCCCTGGTCAGGGCCTGTGCGGCGGAGTGGGGGCTCGTGGGGGACCACACGGCCGCGCGACGGCGCTCGTAGCCCACAGAGCGCCAAACGATCACGGTGCGTGACGAAATCGGCCGATCCGCACCCGCAGAACGGACCGGTGGGGCGTGGTGGGGCGGTCCGGGGAGCGGGGTGGGTCCGGGGGTGGGGCGGAGTGGGGAGGCCCGACGTCACCCGTCCGGGTCCGAGTTCACGGGCCGTTTGACAGACTGGGGCCAGGACCACCCCCGCCGGGGCGGAGCCGACGGCGAGGAGGAGGTCGGGTGACGACGACGAGCAGCCGGTCCGGGAGGGACGCGGGCCCCGCTCTCGGCCTGGCCGAGGTGGCCGAACTGAGCGCGCGGGTCGCGGCCAACATCCAGCGGGTGATCGTGGGCAAGCCCGACGTCGTGCGCGTCGCGCTCGTCACGCTGCTCGCCGAGGGGCACCTGCTCGTCGAGGACGTGCCGGGCGTCGGCAAGACCTCGCTCGCCAAGGCGCTGGCCCGCTCCATCGACTGCTCGGTGAGCCGCGTGCAGTTCACGCCCGACCTGCTGCCCGGCGACATCACCGGCATGTCGATCTACAACCGGCAGACCGCGGAGTTCGAGTTCCGGCCCGGTCCCGTGTTCGCCAACATCGTCATCGCCGACGAGATCAACCGCGCGTCGCCCAAGACGCAGTCGGCGCTGCTGGAGTGCATGGCCGAGAACCAGGTCACCATCGACGGCGCCACGTACGCCCTGGCCAGCCCGTTCATGGTCATCGCCACGCAGAACCCGATCGAGATGGACGGCACGTACCCGCTGCCCGAGGCCCAGCGCGACCGCTTCACCGCGCGCGTGTCCGTCGGCTACCCCGACCCCTCGGCCGAGCTCGCGATGGTCGACGAGCACGCCACGGTCGACCCCCTCGACTCCCTGGGCCCGGTCACCGACGCCCGCCGCCTGCACGCCGTGATCGACGCCGTGCGGCACGTGCGCCTCGGGCCGGAGGTGCGGCAGTACTGCGTCGACCTCGTCGGGATCACCCGGCGCCTGCCCGAGGTCCGCCTCGGCGCCTCCCCGCGCGCCACCCTGCAGCTGGTCCGCGCGGCCAAGGCGCAGGCCGCGCTGGCCGGGCGCGGGTTCGTCGTGCCCGACGACGTGCAGGCCGTCGCGGTGCCGGTGCTGGCCCACCGCCTGCTGCTCACCCCGGACGCGCAGGCGTCGCGGCGCTCGGCCGTCGACCTCGTCCGCGGGCTGCTCGGCCGCCACCCGGTGCCGTCGCGGTCCGGCGGCTGACGGACCGCCGATGCGCTTCTCCGGGCTGACGACCCGCGGGCGCTGCCTGCTCGCCGCGGGCGTCGCCACCGCGGTCTCGGCGTTCGTGCTCGACGAGCGCGACCTGCTCCGCGTCGGCGCGTTCGTCGCGCTGCTGCCCCTGCTCGCACTGCTCGTCTCGGCGCGCACGCGGCGGTCGGTGCGCGGCACCCGCGAGGTCGGGCCGGAGCGGGTGCCCGCGGGCGGCGAGGTCGAGGTCGCGATCGCGCTGCGCGGCGGCCCGCTGGTCGGCGCACTGCGCCTGGTCGACGCCGTGCCCGATGCGGCGGGCCCGCAGCCCGCGGCGCCGCCCCGCTTCACCGTGCACCGCCTCTCCCCCCGTGCCGGCGCGCAGCTGTCCTACCCGCTCGTCCCGACGCAGCGCGGGGTGCACCGCATCGGCCCGCTCACCGGCAGCGCCACCGACCCGCTCGGGCTGGCGGAGTTCGAGCGGGAGCTCGCGCCGGCGTCGCGGCTGGTGTCGCTGCCCCGCGTCGTCGGGCTGCGCGGGATGCCGCAGGCGATGGGCTCGGGCGAGGGCACCCCGGGCGCCGCGCTCGCCCACCAGGGGCAGGGCCGGTCCGACGTCCTCGTCCGCCAGTACCGCCAGGGCGACGAGCTGCGCCGGGTCCACTGGCGCAGCACCGCCCGCCACGACGAGCTGATGGTGCGGCTCGAGGAGCGCCCGTGGCGCACCGGCACCACCGTGCTGCTCGACCGCCGCGACGCCGCCCACCGCGGGCACGGCCCCGACGCCAGCCTGGAGGTCGCGATCAGCCTCGCGGCGAGCATCTGCACCCACCTCGGCGGCCGGGGCGAGGTGATCACGCTGGTCACCGAGGACGGCGCCGCGCTGGGCTCCGCGTCCGGTGACGTCGACCCGCTGCTCGACGCCCTCGCCGCCCTGCGCCCCGCCGCCCGCACCGACCTCGCCGGGCCCGAGCTCTCCGGCGACGTGCTGGCCGTGCTCGGCGGG
Source organism: Pseudonocardia broussonetiae (assembly GCF_013155125.1). Taxonomy (NCBI): domain Bacteria; kingdom Bacillati; phylum Actinomycetota; class Actinomycetes; order Pseudonocardiales; family Pseudonocardiaceae; genus Pseudonocardia; species Pseudonocardia broussonetiae. The sequence continues at coordinate 6,268,863 of NZ_CP053564.1, forward strand.
ATGGAGTCGGGGCAGCTGGAGGCCCTGGTCGCCCGGCAGCCCGCGGGCGGGCACGCCGTGCTGCTCGACGTCGCCGGCTGGGACCCCTCCGGCCGCGGCCCGGACGCCGCCGCCACCGCGGCCGCCCTGCGCTCCGCCGGCTGGCGGGTGGCCGTCGCCCGTGCCGGCGTCGGGCCGGACCGCGCGTGGGACGACCTGGTCGCGCAGAGCATCGGGAGCACCGCATGACCAGGACCGCAGCATGACCCTCACCGCGCCCCGCCCCCTGCGCGCCGCCCCGCCTCCCCCGCCCGCGCCGCCCGCCCCCGGGCCGGTCGTGCGGCCGCTCGCCCCCCTGCTGTGCGCGGTGGCGGTGCTGCTCGCCGCCGCGCCGGTCTCGTCGGTCGTGCAGGGCTGGACCTGGCTCGGCTACGCGGGCGGCGCCGTGGCGCTCGTCGCGGTCGTCGGCGTGGTCGGGGCGCTGGTGCCGCGGGTGCCCGCCGTCGCCGTCGCGCTGGTGCAGGTGGCGGCCGTGCTCGGCCTGCTCACCGCCCTGTTCACCGACGACGGCGTGGCGCGCGTGCTGCCCGGGCCCGCCGCGCTCGGCGACATGGGCGCGCTGCTCGCGGGCGCGGGCGCCCAGATCGACGTCGGCACCGCACCCGTCGCGGCCACCCCGGAGATCCTGTTCCTGGTCACGGCCGCGCTCGGGCTGCTCGCCGTGGCGGTGCACCTGGCCGTCGTCGGGGCGGGGGCGCCGGCTGCGGCCGGGGTGCCGCTGCTCGCCGCGTTCGCCGTGCCCGCCGCGCTGGCCGACGACCTGCTGCCGTGGTGGACGCTCGCGGTCGCCGCGCTCGGCTTCGGGGTCCTGCTCCTCGCGCCCGACGGCAACCGGCGCCAGATCCCCGGCGGCGCGGTGCTCGTCGCGGGGGCGGCGGTGGTCGCCCTCCTGCTCGGCACGGCCACGGCCTTCGTCGGCACGGCGGGCCGGTTCGACGGCGGCGAGGACGGCACCGGCCGCGGCGCGATCGGGCTCAGCCCGTTCACGGCGCTGCGCGGCCAGCTCGACCAGAGCGAGCCCACTCCCCTGTTCGAGGTCCGCGGCCTGGCGCAGCCGCAGTACCTGCGCGCCCTGACCCTGAGCGACTACCAGGCCGGGATCGGCTGGCAGGCCACCCGGCCCGGGCCGGGCGTCGCGCCGGAGGGGCCGTTCACGCAGCCCGGCGTGCCCGGCGACGTCGTCGACGTCACGGTCGGCAACGTCGGCTTCCGCGACTACTGGCTCCCCGTCTACGGCGCCCCGCTGGGCATCGGCGGCCTCGCGCCCGACCTGTTCGTCTACGACGAGCCCAGCGGCATCGCCTACACCGCCCGCCCCCAGCAGCAGGAGACGTGGACCGAGCGGGCGTTCCTGCCCGCGCCCACCACCGACCTGCTGCGCGCCGCGCAGGGCGAGCGACCCGCCGCGATCTACGCGAACATCCTGGGCGTCGACCCGCGGGTCACCGAGATCGCGCAGCAGGTCACGGCGGGTGCGGCCAGCGACTTCGACCGCGCGATGGCCCTGCAGGAGTACTTCACCGGGCCCGACACCGCGTTCACCTACGACCTGGCGACGGCCCCGCCCGCGGGCGACGACGCGCTCGTCGAGTTCCTCACCGTCGGCCGCGTCGGCTACTGCGAGCAGTTCGCCTCGGCGATGGCGGTCATGCTGCGCAGCGTCGGCGTGCCGGCGCGGGTGGCGGTCGGCTTCACCGCGGGCTCCCCGATCAGCGACTACCGCGCCGTGAGCACGGCCGACGCGCACGCCTGGGTCGAGGCGTGGTTCCCCGGCATCGGCTGGACGACGTTCGACCCGACGCCGCTCACCGACGGCCGCACGATCACCCCTCCCTACGTCGAGGCCGCGCGCGCCGAGGCCGCGGGCGGGGGCACCGGCGCCGGGGCCGTCCCGGCCGCGCCGACCGGGGCCGCGCCGACCACCGCACCCACCACGGCCCCGGGCGAGCAGCCCCTCGACGCGGCCGCACCCGCGCCCGTCGCCGCCGATCCCGGCCTCCCGCTGTGGCCGCTGTTCGTCGTGCTGGGCCTGGTGCTCGTCGGGCTGGTGCCCGCCGCGGTGCGGGCGCTGCGCGGGCGGTCCCGCCTCGCGGCCGCGGCGGCGGGCGGCACCGGGGCCGCGGGGGCGGCCTGGGACGAGATCGTGGCGACGTCGGTCGACCGGCGGGTGCCCGTGCCGGCCACCGACACCGTCCGCGCGGCGGCCCGGCGGCTGGTGCGGGAGCACCGGCTCGACGCGGCGGCCCAGGACGCGGTGCGGGCCGTGGTCGGCGCGGTCGAGGCGAGCTGGTTCGGCGACCGGCACCCCGAGCCGGGCGAGCTCGCCGGCCCGGTCCGGGTCGTGCGCGACGGGATCGCCGCGGGCAGCCCGGTGTCGCTGCGCGGGCGGTTGCTGCCGCGCTCGGTGCTGGTCCGGCCGGTGCGGTCGGCGCCCGAGGCGCCGGTCACGACGTCGGTCTGAGCCCCGCCCGGTCTTCCCCCAGACACGACGCAGCGCCCGGACCGAGGGTCGGTCCGGGCGCTGCGGCTGTCGGCGAGAGCGGCTAGTCCTGCTCGAACCGGCGGCGGAAGCGCTCTTCCATCCGGCCGGTGAAGCCGTTCTTCTCCTTCTCGGCCTCAGCCGGCGTGCCGGAGCCCGCGGGCGCCTTGCCGGACGAGGTGACCGCGAGCACCGAGCCGCCGAGCATCACGACGAACCCGAGCACGCTGAGCACGATGAGGGCGATCATGCCGCCGCCGCCGCCGGACAAGGACTGGATCACGACGCCGACGACGAGCATGACGAGACCGAGCAGGAACAGGGCGACGCCCTGCATGCGCCGGCGACGGGTCGGTTTGCGCAACCGACCGCCGCGCACGGTCGAAGCGAACTTGGGGTCCTCGGCGTAGAGAGCGCGCTCGATCTGTTCGAGCAACCGCTGCTCGTGCTCGGAGAGGGGCATTACATCGCCTCCGGCACTGCTTGTGCTGTTGTCGGTCATCTTCCATGGTGCCGGAACGACGCGACGAACGCCCGGGCTGGGCCTCCTGGAACAGAGGATACGAGGCCGCGGGCCGGTCGACCACCCGCACTCGTCGAGCGGGTGGTTCCGGTTCACCGGCGGCACGTCCGGGCGACCCCGTTCGAGGGACGGCCGACACGCTGCGCAACCGTTCGACCACCTGGCGCAGCCCACTGCACCCCCACCGACCTGGGCGGCGGGCCGCCGAGGACGACCTGCCACCACGCCGGTGACCGTCCGCCACCCCGGTCGGGGGTGCGCGGGATCACCCGGCCGGGAGCGGCCGCCGCGCCAGGACGTGCAGCCGCGCCGCGAGCTCCAGCAGGGCCGGACGCGCCGCGGCCAGCACCTCGAGCTCGGCGACGGCCCGGGTGGCCGCCGGGCCGCTGTCGCGCACCGAGCCGGGCACCCAGCCGTCGAGGACGCCGTCACCCTGCACCAGTTCGGGCAGCAGACCGGCCGCGTCGAGCAGCGCGCGCAGCTCGGTGGCGTCGAGGCGCCGGCGCAGCGGGTCGTCGGGCCCGGAGCGGCCGTGGGGGTCGGTGAGCAGGGCCCGCGCCTCGGCGAGGCGCCCGGCCAGCGTGCGGCCCAGCACCGCGGCGTGGCGCCCGGCCACGAGCACCGAGACCGCGCCGCCGGGGGCGGTCGCGTCGGCGAGGGCGCCCAGCGCGTGCGGCGCGTCGTCGACGACCTCCAGCAGGCCGTGTCCGAGCACCAGGTCGGCGCCACCGGCGGGCGCGACGTCGGCGAGGGCGTCGACGTCGCACTGGACGGGCGTGACCCGCCCGTGCACCCCGGCGTCCCGGGCGCGGCGGTGCAGCGCGGCGAGCGCGTTGGGGCTGTTGTCGACGACGGTGACGACGCAGCCCAGCCGCGCCAGCGCCACCGCCCACGCCCCGCTGCCCCCGCCGACGTCGAGCACGCGCGGTTCGGCGCCGCGCGACCGGGCCCGTTCGGCGGCCCGCGCGACCTCCGCCTCCAGCGCGCGGTGCACGGGACCGGGCGGCACCGTGCCCGTCGGGTCGGGTCCCGCGTTGCTCCCGGCAGGTGCGTTCACGACGACAGCCTCACGGCAGCAGCGTAGTGGGCGCCCCGGACGGGTAGGTTGATCGCCGTGCAGGTCGTCGCCACGTTGAGCCTCAAGGGTGGAGTGGGCAAGACCACGGTCGCCCTCGGGCTGGCCGGGGCGGCCCAGCAGCACGGTGTCCGCACCCTGCTGGTCGACCTCGACCCCCAGGCCAACGCCACCATCGCCCTCGACGTGGGCGACACCTCCGCCACCGTCGCCGACGTCCTCGACGACCCGCGCCGCTCCGTGCTCCGCCGCGCCATCGCCCCCAGCGGCTGGGGCGAGGGCCTCGACGTGATGGTCGGCGCCGAGCAGACCGAGCGCCACAACCACCCCGACCCGGGCGCGAAGCAGCTCAGCCGCCTCACCCGCGCCCTGGGCCGGCTCGTCGACGCCGACGAGGAGGACGCCCGGGACGGTGGCGCCGAGGAGCACGACCTCGGGCCGTACCGGCTCGTCGTGATCGACTGCCCGCCGTCGCTGGGCCAGCTCACCCGCAGCGCCCTGGCCGCCGCCCACCGCGCGGTGCTGGTGACCGACCCCACGATGTTCGCCGTGTCCGGCGTCCAGCGCGCCTTCGACGCCGTGCAGACCGAGCGCCAGCGCGGCAACCCCGACCTGCAGCCCCTCGGCGTCCTCATCAACCGCGTCCGCCCCCGCAACGCCGAGCACGAGTTCCGGGTGGCGGAGCTGCGCGAGCTGTTCGGACCCCTGGTGTTCAGCGGCGTCCTGCCCGACCGGTCGGCCGTGCAGCAGGCCCAGGGCGCCTGCGTCCCGATCCAGAGCTGGGACACCCCCGGCGCCCGCGAGGTCTCCGCGGTCTTCACCACCCTGCTGGGCCGGGTGCTGCGGAGCGAGCGGCGGCCGCGGGCGGCGACGGCTCCGCCTCCCACTCGCTGACGGCTCCGCGCCCCCGCCGTACGACCTTGATCACCGCGACAGCACCGGCAGGGTCGTCGCGAGGACCGCAGCGTCACACTCCTGACGATCACGGTTCGGCGATCGCCGGAACCGCACCACCAGCGTCGCCGCGACGACCGTGCCGTCGCACTCCCGACGATCACCCGCCCGCATGCCTCCCGCCGGGCGCCGCCTCGCCATCAGCCCTTGATCGCCGAGACCGCACCGCCGGCGTCGTTGCAAGGACCGCAGCGTCACACTCCCGACGATCACCGGCTCGGGACCGTCTGGACCGCACGACCACGGTCCCTGCGACGACCGTGGCGTCGCACTCCCGACGATCATCCGGGCGCACGCCTCCCGGCGGGCGCGGCCTCACCACCAGCCCTTGATCGCCGGGACCGCACCGCCAGCGTCCCCGCAACGACCGTGGCGTCGCACTCCCGACGATCACCCGGGCGCACGCCTCCCGGCGGGCGCGGCCTCACCACCAGCCCTTGATCGCCGCGTCCGCACCACCAGCGTCCCCACAACGACCGTGGCGTCGCACTCCCGACGATCACGATCCCGCTCCGGCCGCTGATCGCGAGGACGCCAGGCCGACGCCCCACGGCGACACACCCGCGGAACGTCCGGGCGGCGGCGGCCACCGTGGCCACCGTGGCCACCCTCCCGCGCGCTTTCCCGGCTGCCGCGCGGATTTCCCGCTCCCGCGCGCCCCCGGGGCCGCGCGGGAGCATGTTCAGCGCGCGGGAGCCGTCTCGGCGCGCGGGAGCGGGGGCCGTGACCCCCCTCGCGCACGATGAGACATCGCCGCCGTGCTCCACCAGCGTCGCCGCGAGGACCGCAGCGTCACGCTCCCACGATCACCCGACCGCACGCCTCCCGGCGGGCGCGGCCTCGCCATCTGCCCTTGATCGCCGAGACCGCACCACCAGCGCCCCCGCAACGACCGTGACGAGACCATCCCGACGATCACTCGCTCAAGATCGCCGGAACCGCACCACCACCGCCCCCACGACGACCGTGACGCCACACTCCCGACGATCACCGCCAACCCCGCACCGCCACCGCCCCGGCCACGAGCAGCGACGACGTCGCCCGGACTGGGGCAGGCGCCTCACCGCAACCGCACCGACTCCGTCACCATCCCCACGAACTGCTCGGCCTGCCTCAGCAGGTCGTCGGCCCCGCGCTGGTCGACCAGGCGGGCGATGCCCGCCTCGGCCGCGGCCCGGGTGGCGGAGCAGGAGGCGAAGAACGCCGCCCACTCCCCCAGCTCGGGCGCCACGGTGGCGAGGATGTCCCACACCGCGCGGGGCGCGCCGCGGCGGGGCTGAGGGGCGGCGCGAACGGCCAGGACCGCCGCCCCGGCGCGCAGCGCGGCCAGGTAGGCGGCCGGGTAGCGCCGGAGCGGGTCGTGCTCGCGGTGGGCCTCGGCGAGCCCGTCGGCGGCCTGCCGCAGCAGCGCCAGCGCCGAACGGGAGACCGGGGCCGGGCGCGGCGCGGGCACCGGTCGGTCCGTCGTGATCGTCATCGGACACCTCCCTGTTCCTGCACGAACACCTGTTCGGACAACCCGCGCCGACCTGCGGTCATTCCGGGACCCGGACGAGATCCCAGACACCGGGGCCCGCGCGCATCCGCAGCACGAACTCGCGGCCGGGGACGTCGGGCTCGTCGGCCGAGCGGGCCTCGACCCGCCAGCACCGCAGGCGGTCGCCCCCGACGGGCATGGGTGAGGGGAACGGCCACGGCGACTGCTCGATCCACCGCTCGCGGACGTCGACGATCAGGTAGCGCGGCCCCCGCCGCGCGGGCCTGCGCTGGAACTCGACGGGCTCCCCGTCCAGCCAGCGCACCTGGACGGGTGTGGGCTCCCGGGAACGGAACACCCGGCTGAAGGCACTCACGCTGCACTCCTCCCGACCGGCCTGTTCCGACCGGCACCGTGCCCGGCCGGTCTGGGTTCCGGCCGGTCCGGTCGGCCCGGCGGCCGGGTGCTTCCCCCACCCCGCCGCCGGACCCACCGATGATCGAACGCATGTTCGATCCCCTCCAGTACAACCTCCCGCCGCCCCCGCGTCAAGTCGCGCAGGCGCGGCAGGACGGGACGCCGCCGACGTGGTGTGATGGCGCGGTGACCACCGCACCGGCCCGGCACATCGTGGAGTGGGGCCCGTCCGACCTCGCCGCGCGCGTCGACGACGCGCTGGCCGTGTACGTCGCCGCGATGGGCTACCCGCCGAGCACCGCGCGGCACCGCCGCACGCTGTGGCTCGACCACGTCCGCCGCCCGGGCTGGCGCGCCGTCGGCTGCGTCGACGACGCGGGCCGACTGCTCGGCGTCGCCTACGGCTACACGGGGGCGCCCGGGCAGTGGTGGTTCGAGGAGGTCTCCCGGGGCCTGCGCCCCCGCCCGCAGGAGCGGTTCTGGCTCGAGGACTACTTCGAGCTCACCGAGCTCCACGTGCACCCCGACACCCAGGGCGGCGGGCTCGGCGAGGGGCTGCTCCGCACGCTGCTCGCGGGCGCGACCGCCCGGCGGGTGCTGCTCTCGACGCCGGAGAACGGCGACGGCCCCACCAACCGGGCGTGGCTGCTCTACCGCCGCCTGGGCTTCGCCGACGTCCTGCGCCACCACCGCTTCACCGGCGACGCCCGGCCGTTCGCCGTGCTGGGCCGCGACCTCCCGCTGCCGCCCGCGCCCCCGAGGTGACGCCCGGCCGCGGATGGCACGATGGCGTGATGCCGTCCCCGCGCCGCCGGCCCGCGCTGCTGCTCGTCCTGGTCCTCGCGCTGCTGGCCCTGTCCGGCTGCGCGCGCGTGCAGGCCGCACTGGCGGTGCAGCCCGACGACACGGTGCGCGGCCAGATCGTCGTCGCCACGCCCGAGACGGGCCCCGAGGACCCGGGACCGGTGCTGACGCTCCCGCCCGACCTCGCGGCGTCGGTGGACGTCAGCGAGTACCGCCAGGAGGGCTACGCCGGCTCGCTCGTGCGGTTCTCCGACCTCACCTTCGAGCAGGTCAGCGAGCTGATCACGGCCGCGGGGCCGCCCGGGGAGAAGGTGCGCCTCGAGCTGCGCCGGGCGGGCAACCGCGTGGTCGTCAACGGGTCGGTCGACCTCACCACCGTCGACGTCGACCGCTCCGACTTCCAGCTCAAGATCGCCTTCCCCGGCCAGGTCCTCGACGCCAACGGCGACGCCGACTCCGGCGAGGTCAGCTGGGTGTTCGAGGCGGGCGAGGTCGGCGACATCGAGGCCGTCGTGGCCTTCGACGACCCGGACGCGCCCTCGCCGTTCAACTGGAGCCTCGGCCTGTTCCTGGTGGTGGCGCTGGCCGCGGCCGCGGTGGTGCTGGCGGCGCACCGCACCCGCAACCCGCCGGTCCGGCAGGGCTGAGTCGGTCCGGCAGGGCTGAGTCGGTCCGGCAGGGCTGAGTCGGTCCGGCAGGGCCGAGCCGGTCCGGCAGGGCTGAGCCGGTCCGCCGGGGCCGGGTCGGCCTCTCAGGCCACCGCCACTCCCCGCCGCGCCCCCAGGCCCAGCCGCTGCACGAGCTCGGTCGTGGCCGTGGAGCGGTTGAACGTGTAGAAGTGCAGCCCGCCGACGCCCTCGGCGAGCAGCCGCGCGCACAGCTCGGTCGTGAGGTCCATGCCCGCCCGGCGGAACGCGGCCGGGTCGCCGGCGTAGCGCTCCAGCCGCTCGGCGAGCCCGGGCGGCAGCGGCGCGCCGGACAGCTCCGGGCCGCGGTGCAGCGTGCGCAGCGTCGTCAGCGGCATGATCCCGGGCAGCAGCGGGACCTCGCAGCCGGCGGCGGAGAGCCGGTCGCGCAGCCGTAGGAATCCCTCGGGCTCCAGGAACAGCTGGGTGATCGCGAAGTCGGCGCCCGCCCGGACCTTGGCGACGAGCCGCTGCAGGTCGGAGTCCTCGTCGGCCGAGCGCGGGTGGCCGTAGGGGAAGGCGGCCACGCCGACGCAGAAGTCGCCCAGGCTGCGCACCAGCGAGACGAGCTCGTCGGCGTACATGAGGCCCTCGGGGTGGGCGACCCACTCGCCCAGCGGGTCGCCGGGGGGGTCGCCGCGCACCGCGAGGACGTTGCGGATGCCCGCCGCCGCGTACTCGCCGATGACGTGGCGCAGCTCGGCCACCGAGTGCGAGACGGCGGTGAGGTGCGCCATGGCGACGAGCGTGGTCTCCGACGCGATGCGGCCGGTGGTGCGCACGGTCCGGTCGCGGCTGGACCCGCCCGCGCCGTAGGTGACCGAGGCGAACGCCGGGTCGAGCGGCTCCAGCCTGCGGATGGCGTTCCAGAGCTCGGCCTCGCCCGCGTCGTCCTTGGGCGGCATGAACTCCACCGAGAACACCGGCTGGTCGCCGCCGATCCGGTCCGTGATCTTCATCGGATGGTCTCCTCGGATGTGGTCCGTGCGGGAGGAGCCTAGTGGGCCCCGCCGCCACCGCGCCGACGTCCGGCACCGCCGCTACCCTCGTCAGGTGCCTCCCCGATCGTCACGCCGCCTGGCGTCCTCGTGACCCGCACCGCCCCGGAGCGCGTCCGGGCCGCCGACGACGAGCTGTCCGACGCCGTGGAGGAGGTGCTGGCGGCCTACCTGGAGCGCCGGGGCGCCGACACGGCCGCCATCGACCCCGCGTTCGGGGCCGCCACCGCGGCGCTGACGGAGTTCGTGCTGAGCGGGGGCAAGCGGCTGCGGCCGACGTTCGCCTGGTGGGGGTGGCGCGGCGCGGGGGGCTCCCCCGACGACGCGCACGCCGTCGGCGTGCTGGAGGCGATCAGCGCCCTGGAGCTGATCCAGGCGTGCGCGCTCGTGCACGACGACCTGATGGACGCCTCGGCCACCCGCCGCGGCCGCCCCACCGTGCACGTCGACTTCGCCCGGCGCCACGCCGAGGCCGGCTGGCAGGGCCGCCCGGCGCGCTTCGGCGCGGCCGCTGCGATCCTGCTCGGTGACCTGGCCCTCGTCTGGGCCGACGACCTGTTCCGCTCCTCCGCGCTGCCGGTCGAGGCGCTCCGCCGCGCCGCGGCGCCGTGGGAGGCCATGCGCACCGAGGTCCTCGGCGGGCAGTACCTCGACGTGCTGCACCAGTCCACCGGCGACACGAGCCCGCGGGCCGCGCTGCAGGTCGACCGCTACAAGACCGCCGCGTACACCGTCGAGCGCCCGCTGCACCTGGGCGCCGCGATCGCCGACGCGTCCCCCGAGCTGGTCGCCTGCTACCGCCGCTTCGGCGCCGACATCGGCATCGCCTTCCAGCTGCGCGACGACCTGCTCGGCGTCTTCGGCGACCCGGCCGTCACCGGCAAGCCTGCGGGCGACGACCTGCGCGAGGGCAAGCGGACGCTGCTGCTCGCGCTGGCGCTGGAGCGCGCCGCCGAGCAGGGCTCCCGGGCGTCGGCGGCGGCGATCGAGGCCGCGCTCGGCGACCCCGACCTCGACGCCGACGGGGTCGACCGCGTCCGCGGGCTGCTCGTCGACCTCGGCGCCGAGCAGGCTGTGGAGCAGCGCATCGCGGCGATGACCGGCTCCGCGCTCGACGCCCTGAGCACCGCCGACATCGAGGAGCCCGCGGCCTCGCGGCTCTCCGACCTCGCCGTCGCGGCCACCCGGCGGCGGCGATGAGGCTGCGCACCGTCACCGGTCCCACCGACCACGTCGTCGTGGTCGGGGCGGGGTTCGCCGGCCTCACCACCGCCCTGCACCTGCTGGGCGCGGGCCGCCGCGTCACGGTCGTCGAGCGGGGCGAGCACCCCGGCGGGCGCGCCGGGCGCCTCGACCTGCAGACCGCCTCGGGCACCTACCAGGTCGACACCGGCCCCACCGTCCTGACCATGCCCGACCTGCTCGACGAGGCGTTCGGCGCCGTCGGGGAGAAGGTGTCGGAGCGGCTCGACCTCGTCGAGCTCGACCCGGCCTACCGCACCCACTTCGCCGACGGCTCGACGATCGACGTCCACACCGACGCCGGGGCGATGGAGGCCGAGGTCCGCGCGGTCTGCGGACCCGACGCGGCGGCGGGCTACGTCCGCATGCGCGAGTGGCTCGGCAAGCTCTACCGCGCCGAGATCGACACGTTCATCGGCGCCAACTTCGACTCGCCGCTGAACCTGCTCGGCCCCGACCTGGTGCGCCTGGCCGCGCTCGGCGGGTTCGGGCGCCTGGGTCCGCGGGTCGAGGGCTTCCTGCCCGACGAGCGGCTCCAACGGATCTTCTCGTTCCAGGCGCTCTACGCGGGCGTGCCGCCGCAGACGGCGCTCGGCGCGTACGGCGTGATCGCCTACATGGACACCATCGCCGGCGTCCACTTCCCCAAGGGCGGCATGCGCTCGGTCGGGCAGGCCCTGGCCGACGCGGCCGTGGCCGCCGGCGCGGAGATCCTCTACGGGCGGACCGTCACCGGCCTGGAGCGCGGCGCGGGCCGCGTCACCGCCGTGCGCCACCGGGCCACCGACGACCCGCTCGGCGCGTCCGACCGGCTCGCGGCCGACTCGTTCGTGCTGACGCCGGACCTGCCCGTCGTGCACGACCTGCTGGGCCGCGCGCCGCGGCGCGTCGTGCCTCTGCGCTACTCCCCCAGCGCCGTCGTCCTGCACGCCGGGCTGCGCACCTCCCGACCGGAGGCGGCGCACCACACCATCTCCTTCGGGTCGGCCTGGCGGGAGACGTTCCGCGAGATCATCGACGACGGCCGCCTGATGAGTGATCCGTCACTGCTGATCACGCGCCCGACGGCCACCGACCCCTCGCTCGCCCCCGACGGCCGCGACCTGCTGTTCGTGCTCGCCCCGTGCCCCAACCTCGAGGCGGGCCCGATCGACTGGGAGCGCGTCGGACCGGCCTACCGCGACGAGCTCCTCGGCGTGCTGGAGGCCCGCCAGCACCCGGGGCTCGACGGCATCGAGGGCGACATCGAGGTGTCGGACCTGGTCACCCCGGCCGACTGGGCCGCGCAGGGGATGGCCGCGGGCACCCCGTTCTCGGCGGCGCACACGTTCGCGCAGACCGGCCCGTTCCGGCCGCGCAACCTGGTCCGCGGGTTCGAGAACGTGGTCCTCGCGGGCTGCGGCACGACGCCCGGGGTCGGCATCCCGCCGGTGCTGCTGTCGGGCCGCCTGGCCGCCGCGCGCATCACCGGGCCCGCTCCGACGACCGGGCGGGGTCGCAGGGTCCCGACAGGCGGCTGAGGGCGGCCATGGCAGCATGGTCCGCGCCATGACCGCGCAGCCCTCCTCCCCCGTCGACCGGTCGGAGTCACCCGATCGGGCCGTGACGGCGCCCGCCGGCAGCACGCCCCGGGCGTCCGCGTGGCGTGCCCGCCTGGGGTCGCCTCCCCGGGGTCCGCTGGTGCTCGGCGTGGTCGCGTCGCTGCTCATGGTGCTGGGCGGGTTCGGCGCGGGCGGCGTCCTCGTCGACGACCCGCTGCTGACGAACTCGCCGCTGGGCTTCTGGCGCTACGGCCACGGCCGGGAGATCGCCAACTCGCTGATCTACCTCGGCGTCGGGCTGCTGGCCTGGGCCTGGGTCCGGCTGGGCCGCGAGGTGCTGGCGCGGCGCGTCGGCGGCCGCGCGGTGCTCACCACCGCCACGGCGTGGCTGCTGCCGATGCTGGTGGCGCCCCCGCTGTTCACCCGCGACGTGTTCAGCTACCTCGCCCAGGGCGCGCTGCCGCTGCACGGGTTCGACCCGTACGCCGTCGGGCCCGACGCGCTGCCCGGGATCTTCACCGACAACGTCCACTACTTCTGGCAGGACACCCCGGCGCCCTACGGCCCGTTGTTCATCCTCTACGCCAAGTCGGTCGCGTGGCTCGCGGGCGACCAGATCATCCTCGGCGTCGTGCTCATGCGCCTCGCGCTCGCCGTGGGGCTGGTGCTGCTGGTCCGGGCCCTGCCCGAGCTGTCGCGGCGGATGGGCGGGCGGCCGGCGCTCGCGCTCTGGATCGTCGTCGCCAACCCCGTCATGGTCATCCACATGGTCGGCGGCGGCCACAACGACCTGCTGGTCATGGGCCTGCTGGCCACGGCCGCGCTGTCGGCGCTGCGCGGGCAGCACGCCTGGGGCATCGTGCTCGCCACGCTCGCGATGGCGGTCAAGGCCAGCGCGGGCGTCGCGCTGCCGTTCCTGGTACTGGTCTGGGCGGGCACGATGGCCGGCTCGGTGCTCGCGCGCACGCTGCGCGCCACCGCGTACGGGATCGCGGTCTTCGTGCCGGTGTTCGCGCTGTGCACGGTCGCGGCCGGCGTCGGACTGGGCTGGCTGCCCGCGCTCAGCGCGCCGTCGATGATCGTCAACTGGATGTCCCTGCCCACCGGCGCGGGCCAGCTCGTGCACTCGGTCGTCAGCATCTTCGGACCCGTGTCGATGCAGCCGTTCGTCAACGCGGGCCGTGCCGTCGGCGCGCTGATCCTGCTGGTGATCGCCGTGCACCAGTGGTGGGCCTCGCGCGACGGCGGCCCCGACGCGATGCGCCGCGCCGGCATCGTGCTGCTGGCCGTCGCGCTGCTCTCCCCCACCACGCTGCCCTGGTACGTCAGCTGGGGCATGGCGCTGCTCGCGATGGTCGACTGGACGCCGCGCGCGCTGCAGGTGCTGGTCTTCTTCTCGCTCTGGCTGATGATCGTCTACTACCCCGACGGCGAGGCCGCGCTCTACGACCTGGCGGTCCTGGGCATCGGCGCCGCGCTGTCGGCGCTGGCCGCGGTGTCGCTGCTGCGGCCCGACCCGCTCGGGCTCGCCCGGCGCCCGGTGGGAGCCGACCCGGTTGTCCGGTAGCGCCGAGCTCGACGCCGCGGGCATCACCGACCCGGCCCTGCGCGCCGCCTACGCCACCTGCCGCCGGCTCAACGCGGCCCACGGGCGCACGTACTTCCTCGCCACCCGCCTGCTCCCGCCCGACCGCCGCCCGGCCGTGCACGCCCTCTACGGCTTCGCGCGCTATGCCGACGAGATCGTCGACGACCTGGGCGACGACCGGCCCGTCGCCGAGAAGGCCGCGGAGCTCGACGCCCTCACCGCGGGCCTCCACGCCGCCTTGGACGGCGCGCCCACCGACGTACCGGTCCTCGCGGCGCTGGGCGACACCGCCCGCCGCTACGGCATCGACCGGGCCCACTTCACCGACTTCATGACGTCGATGCGGATGGACACCCACGTCACGTCCTACGCCACCGACGCCGACCTCGCCGTCTACGTCCACGGCTCGGCCGCCGTGATCGGGCTGCAGATGCTGCCGGTGCTCGGCACGACGGTGCCCCTGGAGGAGGCGACGCCGCCCGCCACGGCGCTCGGGGTGGCGTTCCAGCTCACCAACTTCCTGCGCGACGTCGGCGAGGACCTCGACCGCGGCCGCGTGTACCTGCCCGCCGACGAGCTCGCCGCGTTCGGCGTCGACCGCGAGCTGCTGGCCTGGTGCCGCGCGCACCGCCGTGCCGACCCGCGGGTGCGGCGCGCGCTCGCGCACCTCGTCGCCCGCACCCGCGGCACCTACCGCCGCGCGGCGCCCGGCATCGCCATGCTGGAGCCGGTCTCCCGGGCCTGCGTCGGCTGCGCCTTCGCCCTCTACCAGGGCATCCTCGACGAGATCGAGGCCGCGGGCTACGCCGTGCTGCACCGCCGGGTGGCGGTGCCGAACCGCAGGCGCCTCGGCGTGGCGCTCCCGGGCCTGGCCCGCGCGGTGGCGGCGAGGAGGCCGGGAGAGCGCCCCGCTAGAACGCCATCGCCTGCGCGCGGCGCTTGATCTCCCGGTGGCGCCCCTCGGTGAGGAACGACATCGGGGAGCCGGGCAGCGAGTCGTCGACGGAGAACAGCCAGCGCAGGATGTCCTCGTCGCTGTAGCCGCCGTCGCGCAGCACGGTGATCGTGCCCGGCAGGCCCTTCACGACCTCCGCGCGCTCCTCGCCGGGCGAGAAGAACGCAGCGGGCACCACCACCTCGCCGTCGCGGCGCAGGGACAGGATCTGCCCGTCGCGCACGAGCTGGTGGACCCGGGACACGGGCTGGTTCAACAGGGTTGCGACCTCGGCGACGGGCAGCGTCTCCACGTCGTCGGCCAGAACGGACACCTCACTCACGAGGCGACAGGATGCCACATCCGGTGCCGTCCCCGCGCCTGCTCCGGGCCGCCGGTGGCCGGGCGGTACCGTCAGGCTCGTGAACGCCCCGCCCGCCGCGCTGCTCGACGCGCGCTACCGGCTCGGTCCGGTGATCGCCCGCGGGGGCATGTCCATCGTCTACCGGGGCACCGACACCCGCCTCGACCGGCCCGTCGCGATCAAGGTGATGGAGCCGCGGCTCGCGGCCGACCCGGCGTTCCGCACCCGCTTCGAGCGGGAGGCGCGCTCCGCGGCCCGGATCGACCACCCGGCCGTCGTCGACGTCTACGACCAGGGCCGCCACGTCGACGACAGCGGCGGCCACGGCCCGGAGCCCGTGCTGTTCCTCGTGATGGAGCTCGTGGAGGGCGCCACCCTGCGCGACGTCCTGCGGATGCGCGGGCAGCTGGGCGTGCCGGGCGCGGTGGCCGTGCTCGACCGCGTGCTCGCCGGGCTCGCCGAGGCCCACCGGCTCGGGCTGGTGCACCGCGACGTCAAGCCGGAGAACGTGCTCATCAGCCACACCGGCGAGGTCAAGGTCGCCGACTTCGGGCTCGTCGTCGCGGCGGCGCAGGCCGGGGCCAGCCACGTCGGCACGATCATGGGGACGGTCGCGTACCTGTCCCCCGAGCAGGTCGCCACCGGCTCCGCCGACGCCCGCAGCGACGTCTACGCCGCCGGGATCCTGCTCTACGAGCTCCTCACCGGCACGCCGCCGTTCACCGGCGACACGGCGATCTCGGTGGCCTTCCGGCACGTCAACGACCGCGTGCCGCCGCCATCGCTGATCGCGGGCGACGTCCCGCCCGAGCTCGACGCCCTGGTGCTGCGGGCCACCGACCGCGACCCCGCCGCCCGCCCCGCCGACGCCGGGGCCCTGCTGGGCGAGCTGCGCCGCGTCGCGCACCGCCTCGAGGTGCCGCGGGTGCCCGTGCCGGCCCCGCCGCGGCCCGCGCAGCACGCGACCGAGCCCGTGACGCACCCCGGGCCGGTCGTGATGCCCGGGCCGCGCGGCACGCAGGCGCTGCCCGCGGGCCCGCCGCGCGGCGCCACCAGCACCGACCTGGCCGGGCCACCGGCCGGCGGCACCCTGCACGGCGGGGCGGGCGACCCGTTCCCCGACCACCGCCGCGCCCGGCGCCGCAGCCGCCGCGCCTTCGCCGTCGGCATCGCGCTGGTGCTCGTCCTCGCGCTCGTGGTGGGCGCGGTGGCCTGGTGGATGGGCAGCGGGCGCTGGACGCAGGTGCCCGCGCTCGTGGGGGTGCAGCAGACCGCGGCCGCGGAGCTCCTCGACGACTACGGCCTCGTCACCGGGCCGGCCACGACCACGTTCGACAACGCCGCACCCGCCGGCGCCGTGCTGGCCGTCGACCCGCCGGTCGGCGCGCAGCTGCTGCGTGGGGAGATCGTCACGCTGACGGTGTCCACCGGGCGCCCCGTCGTGCCGCCCGTGGAGGCCGGCACCGACGTCGCCGGCGCCGAGCAGCTCGTCCGCGACGCCGGGCTGACGCCCACCCGGGACAGCTCCGACGCCGAGTTCAGCGACTCCGTGCCCGAGGGCGCGGTGATCCGCACCGAGCCCCCGGCGGGTCAGGCCGTCGACATCGGCGGGGCGGTGACGCTGGTCGTCAGCCGCGGGGTCGAGCCGCCGCCCGCGCCCGCGCGCGTGTCGGTTCCGATGGTCGTGGGGCAGACGGCCTCGGCCGCCCAGGCCCTGCTCGACGAGCTGGGCCTGAGCACCGTGGTGCAGTCGACGCTGCCGTTCGCGCTCAACGAGGACCCGACCGTGATCGGCCAGAGCCCCGCGGCGGGGACGGTGGTCGAGGAGGGCACCCAGGTCGTCCTGGACACCCTCTAGACCCCGCGGACCGTCAGCCGCGCAGCATCTCCGCCACGAGGAACGCCAGCTCGAGCGACTGCTGGGTGTTGAGCCGCGGGTCGCACGCGGTCTCGTAGCGGCCGCCGAGGTCGGCGTCGGAGATCTCCTGGGCGCCGCCCAGGCACTCCGTGACGTCCTCGCCGGTGACCTCGACGTGGATGCCGCCCGGGTGCGTGCCCAGGCCGCGGTGGACCTCGAAGAAGCCCTGCACCTCGTCGACGATGCGGTCGAAGTGGCGCGTCTTGTAGCCCGACGTGGACTCGACGGTGTTGCCGTGCATCGGGTCGCACTGCCAGATGACCTTGTGCCCGGACGCCTCGACCTTCTCGACGATCGCGGGCAGCACGTCGCGGACCTTGCCGTTGCCCATCCGGCTGATCAGCGTGAGCCGGCCGGGGGCGCCCTTCGGGTCGAGCCGCTCGACGTACTCGACGGCCAGCTCGGGCGTGGTCGTCGGGCCGATCTTGAGCCCGATCGGGTTGGACAGCAGCTCCGCGACGGCGATGTGGGCGCCGTCGAGCTGGCGGGTGCGCTCGCCGATCCACAGGAAGTGCGCCGACAGGTCGTAGAGCCGGGCCTCCTCGCGGGTGGTGTCCATCCGCAGCATCGCGCGCTCGTAGTCGAGCAGCAGCGCCTCGTGCGAGGCGTAGAACTCGACGCTGTGCAGGTTGTGGTCGTCGACCCCGCACGCGTCCATGAACCTGACGGCCCGCTCGATCTCGGCGGCGACGGCCTCGTACCGCTCGCCCGCGGCGGACGTGCGGACGAAGTCCTTGTTCCAGTCGTGGACCGTCGTCAGGTCGGCCATGCCGGTGGCGGTGAGCGCGCGCACCAGGTTCATGGCGGCGCTCGCGTTGGCGTAGGCGCGGACCATGCGGGAGGGGTCGGCGCGGCGCGCCTCGGGGTCGGCGACGATCGAGTGCACGATGTCGCCGCGGTAGGAGGGCAGGCCCAGGGCGTCGACGGGCGAGCTGCGCGGCTTCGCGTACTGCCCGGCGATCCGGCCGACCTTGACGACGGGCGTCGAGGCGCCGTAGGTGAGGACGATCGCCATCTGCAGCAGCGTGCGGATGGTGGCGCGGATGTGCGGCTCGGTGTTGTCGACGAAGGTCTCGGCGCAGTCGCCGCCCTGCAGCAGGAACGCCTTCCCGTTCGCGACGTCGGCCAGCCGGGACTGCAGGCGGTCGACCTCGGGCGGCAGCGTCACCGGCGGCACGCTCTCCAGCACCGTGCGGACGTGCGCCACCTCGGCCGCGTCGGGCCAGTCGGGCTGCTGCGCGGCGGGGCGGGAGAGGGCGTCGTCGAGCCTGCTGCGCAGGTCGGCGGGCAGCGGGGGCAGCTCGGGAAGCACTTCGACCGGGGCGTCGACGGTCCAGTTCACGACCTCAGCCTAGAAGGTCCCGGGCGGGGGCCGGTGCCCGGTACGTCACCCGAACGGCCCGATTCCACTGAGGACGATCCGGATACCTGACCTCATGGCAACCATCCTCTGGATCCTGGCAGTCGTCCTCGTCGTCGCCGGCGTCCTGGCGATCATCCGCAAGCAGCTCGTGTGGGGCATCGTGCTGATCGTCGTCGGGCTGCTCGTCGGCCCCGGCGGCGTCAGCATCTTCACCTGACCGCTCACGCCCTGACCCCGTGACCCCTCCCGGTCAGGACCGGGCGGCCACCGCCGACTCGATCGCCTCCCACCGACGCAGGTTCAACCGCGCGTCGGCCAGGGCGTCGTGCGCGTCGGCGGTGGGCGGGGGCAGGGCCGGGCGGCCCGCGTCCTCCCAGCGCTGGCGCAGCTCGCGGGTGAACCGCGGCAGCGCCCGCGGGAGGGCGGGCATCGCCCCCCACAGCTGGCACAGCGCCACGTGGTCGTACGCCGCGATCCACGCCCACATCTCCACGTCCCCGCCGGGCTCGGTGACGAAGTCGAGCAGGTCGGCGCGCAGGCGCGACCGGGACCGCCACGCGGGGTCGGCGGGCGAGGGCAGCTTGGGCAGCACGTTGGCCCGCACCCACGCCCCCGCGCGCGACGGGTCGAACTCGGTGGAGACCGCGTAGAACTCGCGTCCGTCCTCCCCGACCACCCCGATGGACACCAGGTCGATCGTGGTGCCGTCCTCGATGAACTCGCAGTCGTAGAAGAAGCGCACGTCACGAGGTTAGCCGCCGGGTCCGGCGGGCCGCCCGGGCGGCCGGTCCCCGCCACCCCGGGCGACGCGTCGCTAACGGGATCGGGCAGGCTCCGATACCACTGGTGGAGCACCGTGCCCGCACGTTCCCGGAAGGCCTCGGCCGGGCGGTGCCGTAGGGACCTCGGGGGACCCATGACCGGACCGTCGCCGCCGCGTGCCGCCTGGCCGGCCGCCGCGTGGACCCGCTCCCCCCTCGTCGTGGGCGTCGCCGTGCTGGTGCTCGCCCTGGGCGCCGTGGTGCTGCGCCCCGAGGGCTCCGGGGTGGCGGCGTGGTGGCCCGCGGCGGGCGTCGCCGTCGCGGCGGCGGCCTGCACGACCGGCCGCCGGCGCGGGGCGGTGCTGATCGCCGTGGGCGCCGGGATCCTCGCGGCCAACCTCCTCGGGGGCCGGCCGGTCGCCCTCGCCGTGGCCTTCACCGCCGCCAACGTGGCCGAGGCGGCCCTGGCCGCGCGCCTGCTGTCCGCCGACGGCCACCCGGAGCTGCGCACGCTGCCGCAGCTGGCGCGCCTGCTCGGCGCCGCGGGCGCCGGAGCGCTGGTCGCCGGGACCCTCAGCGCCGCGGGCGTGGCGCTGCTGGCCGCCGGGGACCCCTGGGCGGCGGGGTCGGCGGCCGCGGCCGCGCACGGCGCCGCGATCGTCGTGCTGGTGCCGGCGGTGATGCACCTGCCCGATCGCGCCGCTCCCCCGCGCCGGTGGGAGGTCGCGGCGCTGTGGGCGCTGGTCGTCGCCGGGACCGTGGTGGTGTTCCTGCCCGGGCAGACGATGCCGCTCGGGTTCCTCGTCGTCGCCGCGCTCGCCGGCACCGGGCTGCGCCTGGGCGTGCGGGCCGCGTCGGCCCAGCTGGTGGCCGTCGGCGTGGTCGTCGGGGTGCTCAGCGCGCTGGGCGGCGGCCCGTTCGCCGCCGCGGGGCGGGCGCACGGGCCGGCCGTCACCGGCACCCTGGAGCAGCTCTACCTCGGGTCGTGCGCGGTCGTCGTGCTGGCGCTGGCGATCTCGGTGGCCCAGCGGGAGGCCGCGCTGGTGCAGCTCGCCCGGCTGCGCCGGTTCGACCTGGCCGTCCTCGAGGTCGTCAACGCCGGGGTGCTCGCCTGCGACGCCGACGGCAACGTCCTGGTGCGCAACCGCGTGCACCGGCGCGCCACGGGCGTAGACCGGACCGTCGACGACGCCGACGGGCACGTGCTCGCCACCGGCATCCGGGTCACGCAGGACGGGGTCGCGCTGCCGCCCTCGCGCACCCCGATGCAGCGGGCGCTGGCCGGGGAGGTGCTCACCGACGAGTCGCTGCGGATCGAGCCCGCGTCCGGGCCGGCCTCCGACGTCGTCGCGATGGCCGGGCCGATCCACGACCACGACGGTTCGCTGCTCGGCGCCGTCGTCGCGTTCGCCGACGTCACCGCGGAGCGCGCCGTGCAGGCCCGGCTGCGGGAGAGCCTGGCGTTCCGCGAGGCCGTGCTGGCCGTCAGCCCGGACACGCTGTTCCTGTTCGACCCGCGCAGCCGCGAGACGCTGTGGCTGTCCCCGTCGGGCACCGGGTCGCCGGAGGACTCCCCCACGGACCTCGTCGCGCTCGGCGGCGAGCCGTGCCAGCAGCGGGTGCACCCCGCGGACGTCGCCCGCCTGGTCGCCGCCGACGAGGCCGCGCGCGGCCTCGCCGACGGGGCCGTGCTCAAGCTGCGCCTGCGCATCCGCGACTGGCAGGGCCGCTACCGCTGGGTGTCCCGGCGCGTCACGCCGTTCGACCGCGACGAGGCGGGTGAGGTCACGGCGCTGCTGGGCGTCGCCCGCGACATCACCGAGAACGTCGAGCTCGAGGAGCGCCTCGCCGCGGCGGCCCTGCACGACCCGCTCACCGGGCTGCCCAACCGCCGCCTGCTCGCCGACCGGCTGGAGACCGCCCTGCACCGGGCGTCGCGCACCGGCAGCGAGGTGCCGGTGCTGTTCTGCGACCTCGACGGCTTCAAGGTCGTCAACGACACCGCGGGCCACGCCGTCGGCGACGCCCTGCTGCAGGCCACCGCCGCCCGCCTCAAGAAGGTCCTGCGGCCGCAGGACACCGTCGCGCGCGTCGGCGGCGACGAGTTCGTGGCCGTGCTCGACCCGGCGCTGCGGGCCGTCGACCCGGTCGACGCCCGCGCCGAGGTGCGCCGCCAGGCCCGGTCGGTGGCGCGGCGGATCGTCGTGGCGCTGGCCGAGCCGTTCGTCGTCGACGGGGTGCCGCACGCGATCACGGTGAGCATCGGCATCACGTTCGCCGTGGCCGGAGCCGAGCCCGAGCAGGCCCTGCGCGACGCCGACCGCGCGATGTACCAGGCCAAGCTGCTCGGCAAGGGCCGCCACCAGGAGCTCGACGACGTCTCCGGGCAGGCCTGAGGCCACCGCCCGGGGCGCCGCCGTCAGGAGGCGCGGGTGTCGGGCACCGTCGGCGGGGCGGGGCGCGGGACGTCGCCGACGCCGTCGGCCGCGGCCGGCTCCGCCTTCTCGGCCAGCGCCTTCGCCGCGCGCTCCTTCACCGAGGCCGCGTACATGTCGACGTAGGTCTGCCCGGACAGCTCCATGAGCGCGTACATGATCTCGTCGGTCATCGAGCGCTCGATGAACCGGTCGCCCTCCATGCCGGCGTAGCGGCTGAAGTCGAGGGGCTCGCCCACGCGGATGTGCACCTTGCGCGGCCGCCACATGCGCGACCCGATCGGGTTGACCTTGTCGGTGCCGATCATGGCCACCGGGATGACGGGCACGCCCGCCTCCAGCGCCATCCGGGCGACACCGGTCTTGCCCTTGTAGAGGCGTCCGTCGGGCGAGCGGGTGCCCTCCGGGTAGATCCCCAGCAGCCGGCCCTCGCGCAGCACCCGCACCGCGGTGTCCATGGCGTCGCGGGCGGCCGACCCGCCGGAGCGGTCGATCGGGATCTGGCCCACGCCGGTGAAGAACGCCTTCTGCATGCGGCCGACCAGCCCCGGCTTGGTGAAGTACTCCGACTTCGCCGGGAACGTGATCCGCCGCGGCACCACCAGGGGCAGGACGAACGAGTCGACGACCGCGAGGTGGTTGCTCGCGAGGATGGCCCCGCCGCGGGCCGGGATGTGCTCGAGCCCCTCGATCGTGGGGCGGCAGAACAGCCGCAGCAGCGGACCGAGGAACACGAACTTGGACCACCAGTACAGCACCTGGGCGTGCCCCCTTCACCGCGACGGGCGTCAGCCTACGGACGGGCGGGGCGCGGCGACAACGGCGGTGGCCCGCATCGGTTCCCGCACCGCTGCGAGCGTGTCAGGATGGAGGCGGGCCGTCGCACGGCGGTCCGCGCGGTGGCGAGGAGATCACGTGGGCGGCGATCCGGACGAGCGTCCGCACCCCGACGGCTGGGTCGACGACTTCGACGCCATCGTCGCGGGCTGGCGGCGCGAGGGCGCGGTCCCCGAGTGGCCCGACGAGGAGCCGCCCGCCGCCGTGCGGGAGCCGGGGTCGCCCGACGGACCGTCGTCGGACCTGCCGCCGCCCACCGCCCCCGAGCCGCCGCCGATCGTCGTCCGGCCGGGGCCGCGCACGGCCCCCGAGGACGACCACTTCGTGCCCCCGGAGCCGCCGCCGATCCCCCGCATCGGGCCGCCCGCGGCCGTCGGCCTGGTGCTGCTGGTGCTCGGGATCGTCCTGGTCACCGCGCCCGGCTGGGTCGGGGTGCCCGACACCTACGGCCTGCCGCTCGGGCTGCTCACCCTCGCGGCCGGCCTCGGCTGGCTGGTGCTGCGCCTGTGGCCCTCCCCGCCCGGCCCGGGGCAGGACGACGACGGGGCGATCCTGTAGCCGTCTCAGACGGCGGCGGCCGCTGCCAGGTAGCGGGTCTCGGCCCGCTGCAGCAGCAGGACGACGACCGCGCCCACCACGCTCAGCACGATCCCGACGAGCACGGCCGTGTTCCACCCGGCCACGAGGCTCGCGGGGGTGCCGTCGGGGTGCACGGCCAGCGCCGTCACGACCGTGACGCCGAAGGCCGCGCCGATGTAGCGGCTGGAGTTGTTGAGGCCGCTGCCCGCGCCCGCGCTGGCGGCCGGGACGCTCGCCACGGCCTCACGGGCCAGCGTCGCGTTGACCACCCCGCTGCCGACGCCCGCCACGACCAGCCCCACGAGCACCTGCGCCAGCGGGGCGCCGGTGTCGAGCAGCGCCAGCGGCAGCAGGCCCAGCGCGATCGTCAGCAGGCCGGCGGCGAGGCGGGCCGCGCCGGGGACCCGCAGCGGGATCCGGCGGGCGAGCAGCGCGAACACGACGCTGAACCCCGACCAGCCGATGCCGATCACCGACGCCTGCACCGACGTGTAGGCCAGACCGCTCTCCAGCACCACGGCCACGAACGACATCAGCGCGATGATCGCGGC
This sequence comes from Pseudonocardia broussonetiae, assembly GCF_013155125.1. NCBI lineage: Bacteria > Bacillati > Actinomycetota > Actinomycetes > Pseudonocardiales > Pseudonocardiaceae > Pseudonocardia > Pseudonocardia broussonetiae. The sequence goes on from NZ_CP053564.1 coordinate 6,292,428, forward strand.
GCCGGTGACGAACGCGGCGAACGTGGCGGAGACCAGCGCGGGCCGGCGGAACAGGGCGAGCTCCAGCATTGGCTCCCGCGCCCGCCGCTGGTGCACCAGGAACACCGCGAGGACGACCACCGCACCGGCGACGAGGCCGAGCGCGAGCGGGCCGGTCCAGCCGCGGCGGCCCTCGGTGAGCCCGGCGAGCAGGGCGCCGGTGCCGACGGCCAGCAGCAGCGCCCCGGTGACGTCGACCCGCCGGCCGCGCCCGGAGCGCGACTCGGTGAGCAGGCGCTGCCCGGCGACGGCCAGCAGCACCGACACCACCGCGACGACGACGAACGCGAAGCGCCAGTCCGCCACCGCGGCCAGCACCGCGCCGAGCGGCGGCCCGACGGCGGGGCCCGCACCCATGCACGCGCCCCAGATTCCCGTGGCGCGGGCGCGGTCGGGGCCGGGGAACGTGTGGCTGATCAGCGCCAGCCCGCAGGCGATCACCGCGGCGGAACCGATCCCCTCCAGCACCCGGCCGACGACGAACGTCCAGGCGTCGGGGGCGAGGGCGCAGGCGGCCGAGCCGGCCGCGAGCAGTGCTGCCCCGGCGACGAACACGCGCCGCCGCCCGACCTCGTCGCCGATGGCGCCGGAGGTGAGCAGCGCGACGGCCAGCCCGAGGCTCATCGAGCTCAGCACCCAGGAGGTGCCGACCGGACCGGCGCCGAGGTCGCGCGCGACCGTCGGGATGATCGAGAACGGTGCGGTGAACGCCGTCATCGAGAGCAGGGTGCCGCCTGCGGTGATGGCGAGCGTGCCGCCGGGGCGCAGGCCGGCGGGCGGCCCGGGCGGGGTGCCGGTCGTGGTGCTGACCGTGCGGTCCATGCGCGTCTCCCCCGGGGTTCGTGGTGGCCCGGACCGTAGCACGCGCGGTTCGGTCACCGAACCGATGTGCGATGATGGGCACATGGTGCTGCCACGGGACTACCAGGGTCAGCGGTGCTCGATCGCGCGGACGCTGGAGGTCGTCGGCGAGCGCTGGTCGCTGCTTGTCGTCCGCGACGCGTTCTTCGGGGTGCGCCGCTTCAGCGACTTCGCCCGCCACCTCGGCATCCCGCGCGCCGTGCTCACCGAGCGCCTCGACCGCCTGGTGGAGGAGGGCGTGCTGGAGCGCGTCCCGGGGCCGGGGCGGCGCTCGGAGTACGCGCTCACGCCCAAGGGCGTCGAGCTCTGGCCCGTGCTGCGCGCGATGGCCGCGTGGGGCGACGCGCACTACTCCCCGGCCGGGCCGCGCCGCGTCTCCACCCACGCCGGGTGCGGCGGCGCCGTCGACTCCGGGGGCGCCTGCGCGCGGTGCCGCCACCCCGTGCCGGTCACGGAGACGGTGACGACGCCGGGGCCGGGGTGGGAACCGCCGCCGCCCGGGGCCGACGCGGTGACCCGGGCGCTGACCGGGCCCCGCGCCCTGCTGGCGCCCCTGCCCTGAGACCCGCTCAGCCGGCCTCGCGCGCCAGCCGCGCCGCGCCCACCACGGCGGCGTCCTCGCCGAGCTGCGCGGTGCGGATCCGGGCCAGCGGGCGCCGCCCGGCGCCGGTCAGGCGCGAGGCGTAGTGCTCGCGGGCGTCGTCGAGGAACAGCGGCGCCGACGCCGACACCCCGCCCCCGATGACGACGAGCTCCGGGTCGAACACGTCCGCGACCAGCGCGAGCCCCTCCCCCAGCCAGCGCGCGAGGTCGGCGACGGCCGCGCAGGCCAGCGGGTCGCCCTCCCTCGCCGCCGCGGCCACGCGGCGCCCGGTGACGCGCCCGGGGTCGTCGACGACGAGCCGGCGCAGCGCCGGTGAGAGCCCGGGGTCACGGGCGATCATCTCCACGGCGGTCGTGGCCAGCGCGGTGCCGCTGCAGTAGCGCTCCCAGCACCCCGACTTCCCGCACGCGCACGGGCGCCCGCCGGGCACGACCCGCAGGTGCCCCAGCTCGGGTGCCACGCCGTGCGCGCCGCGGAACAGCTTCCCCTCGACGAGCAGGGCCGCGCCGATCCCGGTGCCCAGCGCCACGAAGACCACCGTCGACGCCCCGGCGGCGGCGCCGAAGTGGCGCTCGGCGAGCGCGGCGGCGTTGGCGTCGTGCTCGACGACCACGGGCAGCCCGGTGCGCGCCGCGATGCGGTCGGCCACGGGGGCGTCGCGCCAGGACAGGTGCGGGGCGAACCGGACCCCGCGCAGGTCGGGGGTGATGAAGCCGGCCAGCGCCAGGCCGGCCGCGGCCACGCGGTGCCGCCCGGCCAGCTCGCCGATCACCCGCGCGACCGTGGCCTCCAGCGCCGCCTCGCCGCGCGGCGTCGGGGCGCGGGCGGTGTCCAGGACGGCGCCCTCGCCGTCGACGACGCCGGCGCGCACGCTGGTGCCGCCGACGTCGACCCCGACCGTCAGGGCCGTGCGCTTCAGCACCGCCCGCCCCCGGCGCGGGCGGGCTCGCGGACCACGGGGATGCGCTGCACGCGGCGGGCGGGCTGCTCGGGAGACGGCGAGGGCGAGGGCCGCGCCGCCGGCGGGGGCGCCCCCGCGCCCTCGTGCAGCGCGGTCCGCAGGACGTCGAGCAACCCGGCGGCGTGGTCGGCGAGGCGGACCGCCAGCTCCGGGCGCTCGCCCCGCAGCAGTGCGACGACGGCGCAGACCGGGCACACGGAGCAGGTCGAGGGTCCGTTCGCCGGCGCCTCCCCCGACGCCCCGGCGTCGCGGGCCAGCCCGTCGAGCGCGGGGCCGAGCCGGTCCAGCAGGAGGACGGCGACGGCGCGCAGCTCGGCGCCCAGGCCCGCGTGGGGGCCGCAGCCGGGGGCCGTCACCGGACCCACAACGCGGGATCGGGGCGGAACACCACGCACAGGTCGTCGCCGACGAGCCGGGCGCCGACCACCTCGCAGCGCCGCAGCACCGACGGCAGCGCCACCATCCGCCGCGTACCACCCGCGCTGACGGCCAGGTCGTCGCCGACGCGGGCGAGGTCCAGCGGGCCGTCGGCGGCGCCGGGCAGGGCCAGGACCAGCTCGAACTCCGAGTCCTTCGACGTCCCGGTGCCCGCGGTGCGCCGCACCTCCAGCAGCGGCGGCGCCTGCGCGCCCGGGGCCGCGGGGTCGTCGTCGCCGTAGAGGCCGCGGGCGATCTCGCGCAGCGCGTCGGTGCCGGTGGGCTCGGCCGCGGTGTGGTCGGCCGTGCGCAGCGGCACCCCGAGCCCGGCGAGGTCGACCAGCACGGCCCGCTGCTCGGTGAACCGCTCGCGCAGCCACCGGGCGGCGGGGCCGCGCAGCGACGCCGGCGGGCCGGGGACGATCCGGTTGACCACGCAGTCGTCGACGCGCAGGCCGTGCAGGGCGAGCGCGGTGAGCGTGCGGCGGGTCTCCGCGGCGACGACCCGCTCCGGCGTGAGCACCAGCCGGATCGAGGTGCGGGTGTGGTCGCCGAGCAGCTCGCGCAGCCCGCCGAGGTCGTCGGCGAGCGCGTCGAGGGCGTCGATCGTCGCGTCCCACGCCGTCGCCGTCTCCCTGCCCCCCGCCGCCATGCCCGCGAGCATCCCCCGGACGGCCCGGCGGTGCGCGGGGAACAGCCGCTCGACGTAGCCCGACAGCGCCTCGGGCAGCCCGAGCAGCCGCAGCGTCTCCGCCGTCGGGCCGCAGTCGACGACGACGACCTCCCACGGCCCGCCCTCGGCGTAGCGGCGCACCTCGCCGAGCGCGAGCAGGTCCTCGACGCCGGGCAGCACCGTCAGCTCGTCGGCGACGAGCTCGTCGACGCCCGCCCCGGCCAGGATCGTGCGCAGGTGGCCCTGGAGCTGCGCCCAGGAGCGGTCGAGCAGCGCGTGGGTGTCGATGTGCGCAGCGTGCAGGCCCGGTTCGAGCTCCACGGGCCGGCCGTCGAGGTCGGCCTCGAGGGCGTCGCCGAGCGAGTGGGCGGGGTCGGTGGAGACGACCAGCGCGGGGCGGCCGGAGCGTGCGAGGTGCGTGGCCGTCGCCGCGGCGAGGGTGGTCTTGCCGACGCCACCCTTGCCGGTGAACAGGACGACGCGCACGGGCCGGAGGGTATCCGGCCCTCAGCCCGCGCTCTCGACCCGCCGCTTCAGACCCTTGAGCGCCGTGTCGATGATCACCTTCTCGGCCTTGCGGCGGAGCATGCCGATCATCGGGATGTTGAGGTCGACGGCGAGCGAGTAGGTGACGGTGGTGGAGCCCTTCGCCTCGGTGAGCTCGTAGGAGCCGTCCTGCGCCTTCTGCATCTGGCCCTTGACCAGGGTCCAGCTCACCGAGCGGTCGTCGGGCGCCCACGAGTAGTCGAGCGTGTAGGAGTCCTTGATCGGGCCGGCGTCCATCGTGAACTTCACGCGGGCGGGGCGGCCGTCGGAGCCGGGCTCGAGGACCTCGACGCTCTTGACCTGCTCCGCCCACTCGGGGTACGCCTCGAAGTCGGCGATGACCGCCATCACCTGCTCCGCGGGGGCGGCGATGTCGATCGACGATGTGGTCGCGTTGGCCATGCGGGCAGGTTACCGGCCGGTTTCCGGCTGCGCGTCACCAGCGCGGGGCGGGGGCGTCACCAGCGCGGGGCGGGGGCGTCACCAGCGCAGGACGTAGGGCGTGCCGGTGCGCCGGAAGTGGCCGACGTTCACGCACTCGGTGCGCCCGACGCGCGCCCGCGGCGCCAGGGGCTGGTGCACGTGGCCGTACAGGGAGGCCCGGGGGCGGTCGCGGACGACCACGTCGAGCAGCCCGGGCGAGGACGACTCGGCCCGGCGCGACACCACGTCGTAGGCCAGGTCCGGGACGGCCGGCGGCACGTGGCTGCACAGGACGTCGACGGTGCCGAGCGCGGCCGCGCGGGCCTCGAACTCGGCGAACCGCAGCATGTTGGGCTTCCACGGCCCGCCCCGGCGCGGCTCGACCCCGGGCGGCAGCGGGGCCCCGCCGACGAACCCGACCCGCAGCCCGCCCACCTCCACGACCCGCCCGTCGGCGTCGACCACGCCGTCGCGGGCGAACTCGGGCCACAGGTCGGGCTGGTCGACGTTGCCGGGGATCGCCCAGGTCGGGGCCGTCATCGCGCCGAACAGCTCGGCGTACTGCTCGCGCACGGCGTCGGCGACGACGGCGGGCGGGTCGGGCACCCGCTCCCACGCCCGGCGCGCGAACTCCATGAGCTCGCCGGGGGCGCCGTTGGTGCGGATCTCGCCGAAGCGGCTGCTCACCTCGGGACCGAGCACGCGGCCGAGGATGCCGCGGTGCGGGTTCTGGTAGTCGACGAAGTCGACCAGGTCGCCCAGCACGAACAGGGCGTCGGCGCCGTCGCCGGCTCGGGCGAGGGCCTCGGCGTTGCCGTGGACGTCGGAGACCACGTGCACGCGCATGATCCGATCCTAGGTCGGGGGCTCCCCCGGTGCCCGGCCCGCCTCCAGCCGGTCCTTGCAGGCGAACGCCACCGCCTTCGCCGCGCGCTGGCGGCGCCGGGCCTCCGCGGCCCCGCGACGCGGCGGGGCGGGGGCGGGGCGGCCGTCGGGGCCGGGCGGGTCGGCGCGCAGGAAGTAGTGCAGCACCGTGCCGTCGAGCACCGGCTCCAGCCAGACCTCCATGCTGCCGACGAGCGCGCCCGTCACCGTCCAGCGGAAGCCCTGCACGCCGCGGTCGGTGTCGACGGCGAGCCGCAGGTCGGGCCACCACCGGAGCCACCGGTCGGGCACCGCGAACTCCGCCGCGACCACCTCCGGGGGCACCGCCAGGAACGTCTCGTCCACCACGTCGACCGAGGGCACGGCGCCAGACTGCCGGACCGGGCGAACCGGACAGGTTCCGGCCCTCCCCCACACGGGTTACGGCACGGTAGGTTGCGCCCAGCCGCAGCCGAGGAGGACTGGTCCAGTGCGCGAGTACAGCGTTCCCGCCACCATCACCGTGGGTGACGAGGAGAACCTCGTCGACGCGGTCTACGACAACGCGTCCGCCCACGGCGCCGACGTCGTCTACCGCCGCCGGGGCACCGGCGACGCGTGGACCGACGTCACCGCCGCCGAGTTCGCCGAGCAGGTCACCGCCGTCGCGCGGGGGCTGATCGCGTCCGGGGTCGCCGCGGGCGACCGGGTCGCGCTCCTGTCGCGCACCCGCTACGAGTGGACGCTGCTCGACTACGCGATCCTCGCCGTCGGCGGCGTCACCGTGCCGATCTACGAGACGTCGTCGGCCGAGCAGGTCAACTGGATCCTCGAGGACTCCGGCGCCGTCGGGATCGTCGTGGAGTCGCCCAAGCACAAGGACCTCGTGGCCGGCGTCGCCGCCCCGTCGGTGACGGTGTGGCAGATCGACGGGGGCGCCGTGGAGTCGCTGACGTCCGCCGGCGTCGACGTCCCCGCGGAGGAGGTGCAGGCCCGGCGCTCGGGCGTCCGCGCCGACGACCTGGCCACGCTGATCTACACCTCGGGCACCACCGGCCGGCCCAAGGGCTGCGAGCTGACGCACCGCAACCTGCTCACCGAGGTCCGCGGCGTCACGCAGGTGTTCCCCGAGCTGTTCACGGCGGGCGGCTCGGTGCTGCTGTTCCTGCCGCTCGCGCACGTGTTCGGCAAGGCCATCCAGCTCGGCGCGATGTGCACCCGCACGATCGTCGGGCACACCCCGGACGTCGCCCAGCTGCTGCCCGACCTGGCGGCGTTCAAGCCGACGTTCCTGCTCGCCGTGCCGCGCGTGTTCGAGAAGGTCTACAACGGCGCCCGCCAGCGCGCCCACAACGACGGCCGGGGCAAGATCTTCGACGCCGCCGCCGACACCGCGATCTCCTGGTCGAAGGCGCAGGACACCGGCGGCCCCCGCATCGCGCTGCGCGCCAAGCACGCCCTGTTCGACCGGCTCGTCTACGGCAAGCTGCGGATGGCCGTCGGCGGCGAGGTCGTCGCCGCCGTCTCCGGGTCGGCGCCGCTGGGCGCGCGCCTGGGCCACTTCTTCCGCGGCGTCGGCCTGCCGGTCCTCGAGGGCTACGGCCTCACCGAGACCTCGGCGGGCATCACGCTCAACACCCTCGCCGCCCAGCGCATCGGCAGCGTCGGGCGTCCCGTGCCCGGGCACGCCGTGCGGATCGGCGAGGACGGCGAGATCCTGCTCAAGGGGCCGATCGTCTTCCGGGGCTACTGGAAGAACGAGACCGCCACGGCCGAGGCGATCGAGGACGGCTGGTTCCACAGCGGCGACATCGGCGAGCTCGACGAGGGCGGCTTCCTCACGATCACCGGCCGCAAGAAGGAGATCATCGTGACGGCGGGCGGCAAGAACGTCGCCCCCGCCGTGCTCGAGGACCGCCTGCGCGCCCACCCGCTGATCAGCCAGTGCATGGTCGTCGGCGACGCGCAGCCGTTCATCGGCGCGCTGGTCACCATCGACAGCGAGGCCCTGCCCGGCTGGCGCGAGCGCCACGGCAAGCCGGCCGGCGACAGCGCCGCCGACCTGGTCGACGACGCCGACCTGCTGGCCGAGGTGAACGCGGCGGTCGACGAGGCCAACAAGGCGGTGTCGCGGGCCGAGCAGATCCGCAAGTTCCGGATCCTGCCGGTCGACTTCACCGAGGCCGGCGGGGAGATGACCCCGACGATGAAGGTGAAGCGGCAGGTGGTGGCGAAGACGTTCGCGGACGACATCGCGGCGATCTACAGCTAGGCCCCCACTCCCCCTCCAGGTTGCAGCAAGGCCACCTTGTGGACGCTTTCCGTCATCAAGGTGGCCTTGCTGCAACTCTTCGTGGGGGTCGCTCGCGCTCAGACGGCGAGCAGCTCGCGCAGGCGGGCCACGCGGGCGTCCCAGGTCCAGTCGGCCACCATCCGCTCCCGCCCGGCCGCACCCATCGCGGCCGCCCGGGCCGGGTCGGCGAGCAGGCCCCCGACCGCCGCGGCCACCGCGTGCACGTCCCGGCCGTCGACGACGTGGCCGGTGACGCCGTCGTGCACCGTCTCCGGCGCGCCCCCCGACCGCCCGACGACCACCGGCAGCCCGCACGCCGCCGCCTCCAGCGCGACGATCCCCAGCCCCTCGATGTCCAGCCCACCGCCGCGGGTGCGGCACGGCAGGGCGAAGACGTCGCCGACGGCCTGGTGCGCGGCCAGCTCGTGCTCGGGCACCGCCCCGGTGAGGACGACGCCCGGCGCCGCGGCGGCGAGCCGGCGCAGGCGGTCGGCGTCCGGCCCGTCGCCGACGAGCAGCAGCCGCGCGTCCGGCACGCGCGCGCGGACCGCGGGCCACGCGGCCACCAGGACGTCCTGGCCCTTGCGCGCCACCAGCCGCGACACGCACACCGCCACCGGGGCGTCCCCGAGGCCGTAGCGGGCGCGCAGGACGGCGCGGGCGGCCGGGTCGGGGCGGAACCGCGCGGTGTCGATGCCCGAGGGCAGGTGCTCCAGCGCGGCCCGCGGCCCGAACGCGGCGGCGACCCGGCCGCGGGTGTGCCGGGAGATCGTCGTGACCGCGTCCGCGTCCTCGCCGATGCGCCGCAGCGCCTGCCGCGCGCCGGGCAGCATCGACCACCCCACCTCGTGCCCGTGCGTGCTCGCCACCACCCGCGCCACGCCGGCCCGGCGGCGCAGCCAGGGCCCGAGCAGGGCCAGCGGGGCGGCGGCGCCGAACCAGACCGTGCGCGCCCCGTACCGCCGGGCCAGGCCCGCGGCACGGGGCGCCACCGCGGGTCCGGGGAGCATCAGCGACGTGGGGTGGCGGTGCACCGGATGGGCGAAGGCGGCGTCGAACTCCGCGGCGCCCGGCCATGCGGGCGCGTACACGACGAGCTCCCCCGGCGGCAGCCGCCGGGCCAGCTCGTGCAGGTAGGTCTGGATGCCCCCGGTGCGCGGCGGGAAGTCGTTCGTCACCAGCAGGGTGGGCACGGCCGGGAGCCTAGGTCGGCGGGTGAGCCCGGGCGGCGGCCGGTGGTTCCGGCCGCCGCCCGTACCCGGGGAGCGGACGAGGTCTAGAGGCGGCGGGCGCCGCTGAACGCGCTGCTGGACACGGTGGCGTACTTGACGACGTCGCCGGTCTGCGGAGCGTTGACCATCTTGCCGTCGCCGGCGTAGATCCCGACGTGGCTGACGGGGCTGTAGTAGAAGACGAGGTCGCCGGGCTGCATGTCGTCCCAGCCCACGGCGCGCCCCACCCCGGACTGCGCCGACGACGAGCGCGGCAGCGTGACGCCCGCCTCGGAGAACGCCCACGAGGTGAGGCCGGAGCAGTCGAAGCTGCCCGGGCCCTCGGCGCCCCACTGGTAGGGCTTGCCCAGCTGCGTGATCGCGGCGCGCAGCGCGACGACGCCGGCGCCGCTCCCGCTGATCGGGCCGCTCGGACCGTCGACGCCCGGGCCGAGGCGGTCGGCGCGCTGCTGCGGGCTCAGCCGCTCCAGCAGGGCCTCGGCCTCCTCGATGCGCATCTCGGCGTCGCGCTTGCGGGCGGCGACCTCCTGCTCCGCGGCCGCGGCCGCGTCGGCGGCCGACTGCGCGCGGGCGGTGGCGGCGTCGGCCTCGGCCTGTGCGTCCTCGGTGTCCTCGACGACGGCGACCAGCTGCTCGAGCGCGATCCGCTGGTCGGCCGCGAGCATCTCCAGCACCGACATCTGGTCGAGGAAGTCCTCGGGCGAGCCGCTGGCGAGCAGTGCGTTGAACTGGTCGAGGTTGCCGCTCTCGAAGGTGGACATCGCCAGCGCGTCGACCTGCCGGCGGTACTCCTCCTCCGCGGCGCGGGCGGCGTCGGCGGCCTGGCGGGCGGGCTCGACGGCGGCGGTCATCCGCGCGAGCTCCTCCTTGCGGGCCGTGAGCTCGTCGGTGGCGGCGTGCCACTCCTCGGTGAGCGCCTCGGCCTCCCGCTGCACCTGCTCGAGCGCGGCGGCGGCGTCGGTGGCGTTGTCGGGCGGCGCGGGCTGCGCCGCGGCGGGGGCGACCCCCAGCACCAGGGCCAGAGCGCCGGCCAGGAGCATCGCCAGCAGAGCCGGTGCGCCGGGGCGGGTCCTGCCGGGTGACACCACTCGGACGCGTCTCCTTCGTTCCCACCATCGTGACCGACGTTCTGCTCTACCGGAGCAACGGCGCTCGCCGAACGGAGTAACGATGGTGACCGTGCGTCGCCTTTCGCGTTCGAATGGCTGACGGGCCGCACGGCTCCGGGGAGATTACGGAGACGACCAGGGGGCGTCCACCACGGGGTGCCACCGGCGCGCCGCGCCGGACCCGCCCCCGAACGGAGGCAACGACCTGCGGGAACGGTTCGGTAACGCCGTGATGTCACCCGGTGTCACGAGCCGCTCCCCCATCGTCGTGACCACCGGACATCCGCCGACGCGGGGCGGCCACCAGCCGCAATCTCGGCACCAGGCCTTGATCGGCGAGCACGGCGAGCGCGCGTTGCTCCGGTGCGTCGAGCTGCACCGTGGACGCGCCGGACGGTCCCTCCTCGGCCGCCGCGACGTCGTCGGGCCGCCGGGCCGGGACCCCGGGCACCCCGAGCAGCACGCCGATCACGCAGTCGCCGCAGGCGTTCCCGCGGACCTCGCAGCTGTCACAGTCGACGATCATGTCGCTCCCTCCGGTCGGCTCGGTGCCGTCGGAGGGGGACGCTAGGAGCGACCCCTGACAGTTTCCGGGGGTCAGCCGCGCACGAGCCGCGTGAGGATCGCCGTGGAGGGCACGGTGTAGGCCCCGCGCCGCTGCACCGACCGGACGACGGCGGCGTCGGACGTGGCCACCAGGACGGGGCGTCCGTGCGGCTCGGCGGCCACCAGCGAGCGGATGACGTCGTCGGCGATCACGCCGGGGTCGCTGAACAACACTCGCACCCCGCGCGAGCCCCGGACCGGTGCCGCGACGACACCCGCCCCGTCGAACACGACGGTGACCTCGACCCCGGTGCGCGCGGCCAGCGCCGCGAGCTGCCCGACCAGCCGCGTGCGCTGGTCGGCCAGGGTGAGCTCGGGGTAGCCGGTCTTGCTGACGTTGTAGCCGTCGACGACCAGGTGCACGGTGGGCACCGCGAGCAGGGCGTCCAGCGCCGCGAGGCCGTCGACCGCGCCGCCGCCCGCCGCCGCGCCGGCCCCGGTGACGAGGTCGCCGGGCCGGGGGCCGCCCCCGCCCAGCGCCAGCTCGCGCCGCAGGCCGGCGACCGCCCCGCCCAGGGTGTCGACGAGCAGTCCCAGGCGCACCTCGTCGGCCTGCCGGGCCTCGCGGGCCGCCTGCCGCGCCGCCGCGACCTCCGCGGCGGCCCGGTCGGCCCGCCGCCGCTCCTGCTCCGCCCGCCCGCGCTCGCGCTCGACCTCGGCCCGCGCCGCCGCCAGCTCGGCCGCGGACGACGCCCGCAGCTCCTCGACGACCCGGTCGGCGGCAGCACGGCCGTCCAGCGCGGCGCGCAGCTTCGCGCCCTGCTCGGACACGCGCCGGCGCAGCTGCTGGTACTCCGCGTCGCGCTGGTCGCCCGCCGAGCGGGCCTGCTCGCGGGCCTCGCCCAGCTCGCCGCGCAGGCGCTCGAGCTCGACCGACAGCTTGTCGACCCGCGAGAGCGCGGCGTCGCGCTCGGCGCGCAGCTCCACCACGTCCCCGCGGTGCGCCGCGGCGGCCACGGCCTGCGCCGCGGCCTCGTCGCCGGCCAGCACGGCGGCGGCCGCGGCCGTCAGCGGGTCGTCGGCCCCGGTGACCAGCTCGCCGGGCCGGTTCTCGTCCCACCAGGCGACGACGGCCGCGCGGAACGCGGTGGAGCCGGTCAGCTCCGCCAGCAGCGCCGGGCCGCCGAGCTTCGCGCGCTTGGCGGGGGTGAAGCGGGCGAGGCGGCGCAGCGGCACCGGCACCTCGGTGGCGGGCATCCCGCCGAGGGCGGTGGCCGCGACGTCGGCGAGCCGGGCGCGCACGGCGTCGGGCAGGCGCGACCACTCCACGGGGCTCCCCCCGTCGGACGCGGACGTCGCATGCATCGCACCAGGGTAGTCGTGGTCGCGGGGTCCCACCGGCGGCGCGGCGGGCGGTCCCCGGATCGGGACCGACGCCCCCGTGCGCGAACGGCACTCTCACCCAACCTCGCCGGGCGAGAGTGCCGTTCGCCCGGCCGGTCCGACGGTGCGAACCGATGTTCGACCGGTTCTGTCGGGGGGCCTCGCTAGCGTGCGGCCCGTGACCGCTCCCCCGGCCTCGCGCGAGACCCGCCCGCCCCCCGAGGTGCACCGCCCGCCCCGCGAGGTGCAGCTGTCGTTCGACGAGCTCGGCACGCCCCTGCGCGAGGTCACGTTCGTCGTGCTCGACCTGGAGACCACCGGCGGCTCCGCGAAGAAGGACTCGATCACCGAGATCGGCGCGGTCAAGGTGCGCGGCGGGGAGCGGATCGGCGAGCTGTCGACGCTGGTCGACCCGGGCGTCGGCATCCCGCCGGGGATCGTCGCGCTCACCGGGATCACCACGGCGATGGTGCGGGCGGCGCCGCCGGTCCCCGCCGTGCTGCCGGCGCTGCTGGAGTTCCTGCGCGGGGCGGTGCTGGTGGCGCACAACGCCCCGTTCGACACCGGCTTCCTGCGCGCCGCCTGCGAGCGCCACGGGCACGCCTGGCCCCGGCCGCCCGTGCTGTGCACCGCGCGCCTGGCCCGGGCCGTGCTGCCCCGCGAGGAGGCCCCCAGCGTGCGGCTGGGGGCGCTGGCCGCGCTGTTCGGCACCGCCACCACGCCCAACCACCGGGCCCCCGCCGACGCCGCCGCCACGGTCGAGGTGCTGCACCACCTGCTCGAGCGCATCGGCAACCTCGGCGTGCAGAGCCTGGAGGAGCTGCTCGCCCTCGCGAAGGACTCCGCGCCGCACAGGCCCACCACGGGGCAGCGGCGCAAGCGGACGCTCGCGCGCGGCGTCCCGTCGGCGCCGGGGGTGTACCTGTTCCGGGGCCCGCGCGACGAGGTGCTCTACGTCGGCACGAGCGGCGACCTGGCCCGCCGCGTCCGCAGCTACTTCACCGCCGGGGAGCGCCGGCGGCGCGTGCGCGACATGGTGGCGCTGGCCGAGCGCGTCGACACCGTCGTCTGCGCGCACTCCCTGGAGGCCTCGGTGCGCGAGCTGCGGCTGATCGCCGCGCACCGGCCCCGCTACAACCGGCGCTCGCGCAACCCGCAGCGCGGGTGGTGGGTCGCCGCCACCGTCGAGCCGTTCCCTCGGCTGTCGGTCGTCACCACGCCGCGGGAGGGTGCGCTGGGGCCGTTCGCGTCGCGGCGGGCGGCGGGCACGGCGGTGGAGACGCTGCTCGACGCCGTGCCGCTGCGCTCCTGCACGCCCCGCATCCCGCTGCGCCCCGCGGGCACGCCCTGCGCGCTGCACGACATGGGCCGCTGCGCCGCGCCGTGCGCCGGGCTGCAGACGGTGGCGGAGTACACCCCGGCCGTCGACGCGCTGGCCGACCTCGTCGACGGCCGCGACGACTCCCCGCTGCGCCGCCTCGCCGACGCCGTCGACGCGCTGGCCGAGCGCGAGCGGTTCGAGGACGCGGCGGTCCGGCGCGACCGCCTGGCCGCGCTGATCCTCGCGCTGGCGCGCACGCAGCGGCTCGCCGCGCTGGCGCAGGTCGACGAGCTGGTCGGGGCCCGGCCCGACGGGCGCGGCGGCTGGGAGGTCGCGGTGCTGCGGCACGGGCGGCTGGCCGCGGCGGGGGTGGCCCCGCGCGGGGTGGCGCCGATGCCGGTGATCGACGCGCTGCGCCTGGGCGCGCAGACGATCCTCACGGGGCCGGGTCCGCTGCGGGGAGCGCCGCACGAGGAGGTCCGGCTGCTGCACCGCTGGCTGGCGACCGGCGGTACGCGCCTGGTGCACAGCGAGCCGCAGTGGGCCGAACCCGCCCGCGGCGCCCCGTCCTGGACGGCGTGGGCCGAGCGCGCCCGCCCCCTGGAGGTGCCGGGCGACTGACGCCCCGCCACGGGCTACGGTCGGCACGCCGGGCCGCGCCCGCCCCGGCCCGCCGACGTACAGGGAGCCCGCCGTGATCACCGCGATCGTCATGGTGCACACCGCCGCCGACCGCATCCCGGAGACGGCGCAGGCCATCGCCGACCTCGAGGGCATCAGCGAGGTCTACTCCTGCGCGGGCGACGTCGACCTGATCGCGGTCGTCAAGGTGGCCCAGCACGACCAGCTCGCCGACGTCATCGCCGGGCGGCTGTCCAAGATCGACGGGGTGACGCGCACCGACACCCACATCGCCTTCCGCTCGTACTCCCGCGCCGACACCGAGGCCACCTTCTCCGTCGGCCTGGACTGAGCGCGGGGGCCGTCCCACCTGGTGGTCAGGATAGCCTCACCTCTGCTCCCGACGAGAGGACGGCTCCCCCATGCCCACCACCCACCCCCGTCGCCCGCTCGCGGCCGTCGCCGCGGTCGCCGCGGCGCTCGTGCTGTCGGCGTGCGGCGGCAGCACCGGCACGGAGGAGCCGGCCCCCGCGCCGCGCACCGTCGCCCACGCCCACGGCGAGACGCAGGTGCCGGCCGACCCGCAGCGGATCGTCGTGCTGGAGCCCGTGCAGCTCGACACCACCGTCGCGCTGGGACGCGTCCCGGTCGGGGCGGCCGTGCTGAGCCCCACGGCGGGCGTCCCGGCCTACCTCGGCGACGAGGCGCGGTCCGTCACGCCGGTCGGCACGGTCGCCGAGCCGTCGCTCGAGGCGATCGCCGCACTGGCTCCCGACCTCATCCTGGGCACCGAGTCGCGCCACAGCGCGCTCTACGACGGGCTGTCGGCGATCGCCCCGACCGTCTTCATGGCCAGCCAGGCCGACCCGTGGCAGGACAACGTCCGGTTCGTCGGGCGGGCTCTCGCCGCCGACACCGAGGCCCAGGGCCTGCTCGACCGCTACGACCAGCGCTGCGACGAGGTCGCCGCCGCGTACGGCACCGCCGGCCGGACCGCGCAGCTCATCCGCCCGCGCGACGGCCAGCTCACCCTCTACGGCCCCACCTCGTTCGCCGGCAGCACGCTCGAGTGCGCCGGCTTCACCACCCCGCCGCGCGACTGGGAGGGCTCGATCTCGGTCGACCTGTCCCCGGAGTTCGTCCTGGACGCCCGGGCCGACCTCGTGCTCGTCACCGGCACCACCGCGGGCGACGAGTCGGTGGTCCCGCCCGCCGTCGCGGCGGTGCGCGCCGAGTCCTTCCCCGACCTGCACGTCGTCGACCAGTCCTTCTGGATCACCGGCGTCGGGCCGCGCGGGGGCCTCGCGGTGCTCGACGACCTCGAGCGCATCCTCTCCGGCGCGGCCGCGTGACGGGAGCCTTCGACGCGTCGCCGAACGCCCTGTTCGAGACCCGGGTGGCCGCGGTCGGCCGGGTCTCGCGGGGGTTCGTGCGCCTCACGCTGCACGGGCCCCAGCTGGCGCACTTCGTCGCGCACGGGCCGGACCAGCGGATCAAGCTCCTCGTGCCGCAGGACGGCTACCCCGCCGCCTTCGCCCCGCGCGCCGAGCCGGTGCCCGAGCGGGAGTGGCGCGCGACCTGGCGGGACCTGCCCGACGACGGCCGCCCCGTCCTGCGCAGCTACACGCCGAGCGCGGTGCGGGCGCCGGAGCGCGAGGTCGACGTCGACGTCTTCGTGCACGCCCGCCCGGGCCCGGCGAGCCGGTGGGCGGCCGCGGCCCGGGTCGGCGAGCGCCTGCTGCTCTCCGGCCCGGACGTGCGCCGCGGCCGGCCGGGCCACGGCGTCCAGTGGCAGCCGGGCGACGCCGACTCGGTGCTGATCGTCGCCGACGAGGCCGCCCTGCCCGCCCTGCGCGGCATCCTCGCCGCGCTCGGTCCCGGGGTCGGCGGCACGGCGCTCGTCGAGGTGGACGACCCGGCCGACGCCGACGGCCTCACCGCCCCGCCCGGCGTCGCGGTGACCCGGCTCCCGCGCGGCGGCCTGCTCCCCGCCGCCGAGGCGTGGACGCGGGCGCACGGCGCGGCCGCCGCAGCGCACGGTCCGCGGTTCTACGCGTGGGTCGCGGCCGAGAGCACCCGCGTCGCCCGGGTCCGGGCGCTGCTGGTGGAGGCCGGCGTCGCCGCGGGCCGGGTGAGCGCGCAGGGCTACTGGAACGACCGCCCCCGCCCCACCTGAGACCCGCCCCGCCCTCGCCCCGTACCCACCCGCGCCCACACCCGCCACCCCGCCGCCCCGCCCCCCCGCAACCCCCCCGCCCTCCCTTCTCGTGACAGTGGAGTGGCTTTACTGGTGCCCAGTGGCAGTAAAGCCACTCCACTGTCACCGGAGTGGGGGGGAGGCGAGGGGCGCGGGCGGGGAGGCGAGGGGCGGGGGGGTGCGGGCGCGGCGGCGTGCGGGCGCGGCGGCGTGCGGGCGCGGCGGCGTGCGGGCGGGGGCGGCGGGCGGGGCGGCGCGCGGGCGGGGCGGCGCGCGGGCGGGGGCGGCGCGCGGGCGGGGCGGGCGCGCGCCTCAGCGCAGGCTCGTCGACACCTCGGCCCAGCGGGCCAGCAGGCCCTCCGCCGCCCCCGAGTCGATCGCGTCCGCCGCCCGCGGCAGGGCCCGGCGCAGGTCGTCGACCAGGGACGGGCCGGGGCCGTCGAAGGCCACCAGCGCGGCGGCGGAGTTCAGCAGCACCGCGTCCCGCACCGGCCCGTGCTCGCCGGCCAGCAGGGCGCGGAACACCCCCGCGTTGACGCCGGCGTCGCCGCCGCGCAGGTCCTCGCGGGTGGCCGGGGGGATGTCGAGGGCGGCGGGGTCGAGGGTCTCGACCCGCACCTGCGACCCGGACACCACGTGCACCGTGGTCGTGCCGGCCGTGGTGATCTCGTCGAGGCCGTCGTCGCCGCGCACGACGAGCGCCGACGTGCCGCGCGCCGCCAGGACGTCGGCGATCACGGGCAGCAGGGCCGGGAAGGCGCAGCCGATCAGCGCCGCCGCGGGCTGCGCGGGGTTGGTGAGCGGGCCGAGCACGTTCATCGCGGTGGGCACGCCCAGCTCGCGGCGGGTGCCGGCGGCGTGGCGCATCGCCGGGTGGAACACCGGCGCGAAGCAGAACCCGATCCCGACCTCGGCGACGCAGGCCGCCACCCCGGCGGCGGGCAGGTCGATGGCGACGCCGAGGGCCTCCAGCACGTCGGCGGTGCCGCTGGCCGACGACGCCGCGCGCCCCCCGTGCTTGACGACCGGTGCCCCGGTGGCCGCGACGACGACGGCCGACATCGAGGAGATGTTGACGGTCTGGGCCTGGTCGCCCCCGGTGCCGACGACGTCGACGGCGCGCCCGGGCACGGAGAACCGGTTCGCGTGGCGCAGCATCGTCTCGGCCAGCCCGCCGATCTCGACGGCCGTCTCGCCCTTGGCGCGCAGCGCGACCAGGAACCCGGCGAGCTGCGCGGGCGTGGCCTCGGCGGACAGGACGCGGTCCATCACCCAGGCGGTGTCGCCGGAGTCGAGGTCCTCGCCGCGGATCAGCCTGCCCAGCAGCGCGGGCCAGGTCCGGGCCGCGGGGCCCTGCTCAGCCACGGTGCGCGACGGGCAGCTCACCGGCGATCGAGCGGCGCAGCACGTCGGCGACGGTCTCGGCCGCGGTGATCGGGTCGAGCGGGTGCACGAGCACGGCGTCGGCCTGCGACCAGGTCGCGAGCCACCGGTCGTCGCGCCGCCGGACGGTGACGATGATCGGCGGGCAGTTCGTGATCTCGTTCTTCAGCTGCCGCGACACGCCCATGCCGCCGGTCGGCTGGGCCTCGCCGTCGAGCACGGCGAGATCGACCGAGCCGGCGTCGGCGGCGGCGAGCACCTCGGCGATCCCGCCCGCCTCCAGGAACGTGACGCGCCCGAGATCGGGCGCCGGCCGCCGACCGATGGCGTTGACGATGGCCTCGCGGACCTCGGGCCGGTGGCTGAGCACCAGCACGGTCAGGGGCTCCGGGGCGACGGGGCTGTTCACGCGCGGAACTCTAGACCGCGCCGTGACGTTGCGATGAGGAACCCGTTGGGTCCCCGACAGGCTGTAGAAGTTGGTCTGGGGTCATAATGCCCTCGTGACGACAGCGGCTCCCAACATCAGCGCGCGGATCCACTCGCTGAACCGGCCCAACCTGGTCAGCGTCGGCACGATCGTCTGGCTGTCCAGCGAGCTGATGTTCTTCGCCGGACTCTTCGCGATCTACTTCACCGCGCGCGCCCAGAACGAGGGCGAATGGCCCCCGGCCCCCACCGAGCTCAACGTGCCCTACGCGCTGGGGGTGACGATCGTCCTCGTGGCGTCGTCGTTCACCTGCCAGTTCGGGGTGTTCGCGGCGGAGCGGGGTGACGTCTTCGGCCTGCGCCGCTGGTACCTGCTCACGCTGGGCATG
Source organism: Pseudonocardia broussonetiae (assembly GCF_013155125.1). Lineage (NCBI taxonomy): Bacteria > Bacillati > Actinomycetota > Actinomycetes > Pseudonocardiales > Pseudonocardiaceae > Pseudonocardia > Pseudonocardia broussonetiae. The sequence continues at coordinate 6,310,719 of NZ_CP053564.1, forward strand.
GGCACGTTCTTCGTGCTCGGCCAGGCGTACGAGTACTACACGCTGGTGACCGAGCACGGCACCACGCTGGCCTCGAGCGCCTACGGCACGGTCTTCTACATGGCGACGGGCTTCCACGCCCTGCACGTCATCGGCGGCCTGGTCGCGTTCGTGTACCTGCTCGTGCGCACGAAGCTGAGCAAGTTCACGCCGCAGCAGGCCACCGCGGCCATCGTCGTGTCGTACTACTGGCACTTCGTCGACGTGGTCTGGGTCGGCCTCTTCGCCGTCATCTACTTCATCCGCTGATGGCAGACACAGACATGCCGGAACTACCCGAGGGCGCATCGATGACCACCACACCGAACACGCGCGGGGCGCGCAGCCGGTTCCGGCGCCGCCTCGCGGGCGCGATGGCGCTGGGCATCGGCCTGCTGTCGGCCGGAGCGCTGTACACCGTCGCCACACCGCAGGCGCAGGTCGCCGTGGCCCAGGAGGCCGACGCGGCCCTGGTCGCCCGGGGCGAGCAGCTCTACAACGAGAACGCGTGCATCACCTGCCACGGCGCGAACCTGCAGGGCGTCAACGACCGCGGGCCCAGCCTGATCGGCGTCGGTGACGCGGCCGCGTACTTCCAGGTCTCCACCGGCCGCATGCCGCTGGCCCGCCAGGAGGCCCAGGCGCAGCGCAAGCCCCCGCGCCCGGCCTTCGACCCGGAGACCGAGGAGGGCCAGGCCAACCTCGACGCCCTCGGCGCGTTCATCCAGGCCAACGGCGGCGGCCCGGCGCGGCCGCAGCAGACCGGCGAGGAGCTGCGCGGGGAGAACCCGGCGCGCGGCGGCGAGCTGTTCCGCCTCAACTGCGCCTCCTGCCACAACTTCACCGGCCGCGGCGGCGCGCTGTCCTCGGGCAAGTTCGCGCCGACGCTGGACCCGGCCACCGAGACCGTCATCTACACGGCGATGCTCTCGGGCCCGCAGAACATGCCGAAGTTCTCCGACCGGCAGCTCACGCCGGAGGAGAAGGCCGACATCATCGCCTACATCAAGTCCGTCGGCGACAACAACAACAACCCGGGCGGCAACGCGCTCGGCGGCATCGGGCCGGTGTCGGAGGGCCTCGTCGCCTTCATCGTCGGCCTGGCCGGTCTGATCGGCGTCGCGCTGTGGTTGGGAGCCAAGTCATGACCCTCTCCGAACGGGACCACTCCTCCGGCCCCGCCCGCCGTCCCACGCCGGCCGAGCTCGACGACATGACGCAGGACCAGCTCGCCACGCTGGCGGCGAACCTCGACGACGTCGAGGTCGTGCACAACGCGCGGAAGTTCCCGGTCCCGGGAACCCGCGCGGAGAAGCGCGCCGAGCGGGCCGTCGCCCTGTGGTTCATCATCTCGGCGCTGTCCGGGCTGGCCTTCCTCGTGGCGTTCCTGTTCTGGCCCTACGAGTACGTCTCGCCGTTCGAGCCGGGCTACCTCGTGTACTCGCTGTACACCCCGATCATCGGCGGCACGTTCGGCCTGGCCGTGCTCGCGCTGGGCATCGGCGTCATCTCCTACGTCAAGAAGTTCTTCCCCGACGAGGTGTCGGTGCAGCAGCGCCACGACGGTGCCTCCGACGAGGTCGACCGCCGCACGGTCATCGCGCAGCTGCAGAAGGCGGGCCAGGACACCGGCATCGCGCGCCGCAAGCTGATCACCCGCGCGGCGGGCGGCGCGGCCGGCGTGTTCGGCCTCGGGCTGGGCATCGCGGCGATCGCACCGCTGGTGCGCGACCCGTGGGAGGGCCGCGAGCTCGCCGCCCTGTGGACCACCGGCTGGCGCCCCGTCGACGGCGAGACCGTCTACCTGCGCCGCGACACCGGCATCCCGGACGAGATCTCGCTGGTCCGTCCCGAGGACCAGGAGCCGGGCTCGATGGAGACGGTGTTCCCGTTCCGCGAGTCCGAGCGGGGTGACGAGGAGGCGCTGCTGCACGCGCTGCGCCGCTCCGACAACCCGGTCATGCTGATCCGCCTGCGCCCGGGCACCCAGGTGACCCAGCGCAGCGGCCAGGAGGACTACCACTACGGCGACTTCTACGCCTACTCCAAGCTCTGCACGCACCTCGGCTGCCCGACGTCGCTCTACGAGACGCAGAGCCAGCGGATCCTGTGCCCGTGCCACCAGAGCCAGTTCCTGGCCACGGAGTACGCCAAGCCGGTCTTCGGTCCGGCCACCAGGTCGCTTCCGCAACTTCCGATTACAGTGAACGACGAGGGTTACCTCGTGGCCACAGCCGACTTCCGCGAGGCAGTCGGACCCGCCTTCTGGGAGCGGAGATCATGAGTTCGATCACCACGCCGACGACGTCCGGGGGCGGTGGCAACAGGCTCGTCGCCGGTGCCCTGGACGGGGCCGACCAGCGCTACCACCCCGCCGCGGGCATGCGGAAGCAGTTCAACAAGGTCTTCCCGACGCACTGGTCGTTCATGCTCGGTGAGGTCGCCCTCTACAGCTTCATCGTGCTGCTGCTCTCGGGCACGTACCTGGCTCTGTTCTACGACCCCTCGATGGCCGAGGTCACCTACGACGGGGTCTTCGACAACCTGCGCGGGGTCCACATGACCCGGGCCTACGAGTCGACGCTCGACATCTCGTTCGAGGTGCGCGGCGGCCTGTTCGTCCGCCAGGTGCACCACTGGGCGGCGCTGCTGTTCATGGCCGCGATGGTCGCGCACATGTTCCGCACCTACTTCACCGGCGCGTTCCGCAAGCCGCGTGAGGCCAACTGGGTCATCGGCATCGTGCTGACCCTCGTCGGCACGTTCGAGGGCTTCACCGGCTACTCGCTCCCCGACGACCTGCTCTCGGGCACCGGCCTCCGCATCGCGTCGGGCATCACGCTCTCGGTCCCCGTGGCCGGTACCTGGATCCAGTGGGCACTCTTCGGCGGGGAGTTCCCCGGCACGGAGATCATCCCGCGGCTCTACATCATCCACGTGCTGCTGTTCCCGGGCATCCTGCTGGCGCTGATCGGCCTGCACGTCGGCCTGGTCTGGTATCAGAAGCACACCCAGTTCCCCGGCCCCGGCCGCACCGAGCACAACGTGGTCGGCGTCCGCATCCTCCCGGCCTTCGCGGCCAAGGGCGGCGCGTTCTTCGCGGTGTTCGTCGGCGTCAACGGCCTCATGGGCGGCCTGCTCCAGATCAACCCGATCTGGAACCTCGGGCCGTACAACCCGGCGCAGATCTCGGCGGGTTCCCAGCCCGACTTCTACATGGGCTGGTCCGACGGCATGGCCCGGCTGTGGCCCGCGTGGGAGATCTACCTGGGCGACTACACGATCCCGGCGGTGTTCTGGCCGACGGCCGCGTTCCTGCCGCTGATCTTCGTGGTCGCCGGCGCGTACCCGTGGCTCGAGGCGCGGTTCACCAAGGACAGGGCCCTGCACAACCTGCTGCAGCGCCCCCGCGACGTGCCGGTCCGCACCGCGCTCGGCGCGATGGCGATCATGTTCTACATGGTCCTGCTGATCAGCTCGGCCAACGACTGGTTCGCCTACTTCTTCGACGTGTCGCTCAACGCCACGACGTGGATGGGCCGCATCGGCCTGCTGGTCCTGCCGCCCGTCGCCTACTGGGCGACCTACCGGATCTGCATCGGCCTGCAGAAGGGCGACCGCGCGGTCCTCGAGCACGGCATCGAGACCGGCATCATCAAGCGCCTGCCGCACGGCGAGTTCATCGAGGTGCACCAGCCCCTCGCCGGGGTCGACGCCCACGGGCACGCGATCCCGCTCGCCTACCAGGGCGCCCCGGTGCCCAAGCGGATGAACCAGCTCGGCCTGGGCGGTGCCCCGGTCCCCGGCTCGCTGCTCACGCCCGACCCGCGCGAGGAGACCCTCGCGCTGGAGAGGGCGAAGGCCGAGGAGGCCGCGGCCGAGGCGGCCCGCCACGGCGGTCACGACGGCGACGACCAGCGCGCCGCCCGCACCGCCCAGAGCCGCGAGCTCGCGGCCAGCTCCGAGGGTCGTCCGCAGGACACCGACGACTGACCCGCTCCACCGCAGTCCGCACGGACGGAAGGCCCCGCCGGATCCCGGCGGGGCCTTCCGCGTGTCCCGGGTCTCAGACGTGCGCGGGCCGCCGCAGCGACCGGGCGGCGACCCCCAGCACGACCAGGAACAGCGCGAGGTAGGCGTCCGGGGCCAGCGAGACCGCCCCGGTGGCCGGGATCGGCCCCACGGCGGGACCGGGCAGCCGCGTCACGAACGCGAGCGTGACGAGCAGGACCCCGCCCAGCCCGGCGGCGGCCGCCCGCTCCCCCGCCACCGCGCGGCGGGCCAGCAGCACCACCAGCGGCACCACCCACACCCAGTGGTGCGACCACGCGAACGGCGCGGCCGCGGCCGACCCGAGCCCGACGAGCGTGCCGGCCGCGAGGTCGTCGCCCCGGCGGTGGAGCGCGGCCGCCACGGCGAGCACGGCGAGGGCCAGCAGCGCCGACGGCACCACCTCCGGCAGCCCCGCGCGCGCCAGGAGGCCGGCCAGCGCGGTGTTGCTGGGCCCGGCGACGTCGGAGATGCGCCCGGCCGAGGCGAACGTGCCGCGCAGCCAGAACTGCACGGAGTCGGCGGGCGCCACGAGGAACCCGACCGCCCCGGCGACGACGAACACGCCCAGCGCGGTGGCCGCGGCCCGGATCCGCCGCGTGACCAGCAGGTACGCCACGAACAGCAGCGGGGTGAGCTTCACCGCGGCCGCCAGCCCGATCCCGACGCCGCGCAGGCGGTGCGGGCGCCCGAACAGGTCGGCGGCGACGAGCGCCAGCAGCACGATGTTGACCTGCCCGAGGTAGAGCGTGGTGCGCACGGGGTCGAGCCAGGTCGCCAGCGCCACCAGGGCGACGAGCAGCGGCCCCGACGCCCCGCACCGGTGCACGACGACGGCGAGCAGCCCCACGCCCAGCAGCGTCCAGGCCGTGGCCAGTACCGGGAACGGCAGCCACGCCAGCGGCGCGAACACCAGGGCCGCGAACGGCGGGTAGACGAACGGCAGGTCGAGCAGCACCCCGCCGGCGTACAGCGGGATCCCGTCGACGACGTGCTGCCCGCCCGCGCGGTACACCTGCAGGTCGATGAGCAGGGTGTGCGCCGCCGGCCAGACCGCCAGCACGACGGCGTGGCCGAGCAGCGCGACCGTGACGACGGCGACGGCCGCCCGGGCGTTCATGATCCCCACCGTAGGGTGAGGGCGGGTGGCCGCCACCACACGGGACGCGCTATCGTCGTCGCCATGCGCATCGCACCTCTCGCCCTCGACGCGGCCGTACGGCCGCGCGTCGGCTGAGCCAGGCCGCCGGCGCGCCGCTCCTCCCCCTTCACCGAGGCCTGGCTCGGGTCCCCGTTCCCTCCGGACCCTGGAGCTTCCCGTGACCGTTCTCGACGACTCCCCCCGCACCACCTGGACCCCCCGCATCCCGCGCCGCCACGAGATCGTCACGACCGGCGGCATCGAGGGCGTCCTGCGCGTCGGTGACGCGCTGCGCGCCGGCGGCTTCCCGGTCCGCGACTTCAACGCCGACGTCCGCGACGGCGTCCCCTACAGCTCCGTCACCTGCACCGTCTCGCTCACCCGCAGCGAGGAGGCCGCGTTCGCCGACCTCATGGGCACGCTGCCCGCGGTCGTCTCCGTCGAGCCCTGCTGACGCGCGTCCCGCGGGCGTCAGTGCTGCTGCGGCACCGGCACGGCCACCACGCGCAGTCCGTCGATCGGGGCGGAGCGGGTCAGAACCACTCCGGCCGCACGTCGAGCGTGGAGCGGTCCAGGCTCTCCAGCAGCGCGAACTGCGGGCCGGTGCGCGGCAGCTCGTGGCGGAAGAAGTACCCGCCCGCGGCGCGCTTGCCGTCGTAGAAGTCGCCCTCCCGCCCCGCGGCGGCCACGAGCTGCTCCAGCCACATCCACGCGACGACGACGTGCCCGACCGCCTCCAGGTAGGTCGAGGAGTTGGCCAGGGTGACGGCGGGGTCGCCGGCGGCCCACAGCGCGGCGGTGACCTCCCCGGTGCGCGCCACGGCCGCGGCGAGGGCGTCGGCGTGGTCGTCCAGCCCCGCGGCGCGGGCCGCGTCGACGGTGCCGGTGATCGTGTCCAGCAGCAGCCGCAGGCCCGCGCCGTCGTGCAGCACGACCTTGCGGCCGAGCAGGTCGAGGCCCTGGATGCCGTGCGTGCCCTCGTGGATCATGTTGAGGCGGTTGTCGCGCCAGAACTGCTCGACGGCGTACTCGCGGGTGTAGCCGTAGCCGCCGTGCACCTGGATCGCCAGGTCGTTGGCCGCGAGGCACCACTGCGAGGGCCAGCTCTTCGCGATCGGGGTGAGCGTGTCGAGCAGCAGGTGCGCGCGCGCCCGGTCGACCTCCGTGGCCCCGGTCCGCTCGTCGTCGAGCAGGCGCGCGCAGTACAGGATCAGCGCGACGGCACCCTCGGCGTAGGACTTCTGGGCGAGCAGCATCCGCGCGACGTCCGGGTGCTCGATGATCGCGACGGGCGGGCCGCTCTTGGCCGTCGGCGGGCGGCCCTGCGTCCGGGTGCGGGCGTAGTCGAGCGCGTGCAGGTAGCCGGTGTAGCCCAGCGCCGCCGCGTTGCCGCCGACGCCGACGCGCGCCTCGTTCATCATGTGGAACATCAGCGCGAGCCCGCGGCCCTCCTCCCCCACCAGGTAGCCGACCGCGCCGGCCTCCCCGCCGGGGGTGTGGCGGCCCTCGCCGAAGTTGAGCAGCGTGTTGACGGTGCCGCGGAAGCCCATCTTGTGGTTGACGCCCGCGAGCGAGACGTCGTTGCGCTGCCCGTCGGCCAGGAACTTCGGCACGATGAACAGCGAGATGCCCTTGACCCCCGCCGGACCGCCCGGGACCTTGGCCAGCACCAGGTGCACGATGTTCTCGGACAGGTCGTGGTCGCCACCGGAGATCCACATCTTGTTGCCCGACAGCCGGTACGTGCCGTCGTCGCGGGGCTCGGCGCGGGTGGTGATGTCGGCCAGCGACGAGCCGGCCTGCGGCTCCGACAGGCACATCGTCCCGAAGTAGCGGCCCTCCAGCATCGGCTCGACCCACGTCTCGACCTGCTCCGGCGTGCCGTGCGCGAGCAGCAGGTTGGCGTTGGCGATCGTGAGGAACGGGTACGCCGACGTGCCGACGTTGGCCGCCTGGAACCACAGGAAGCAGGCCTGCGCGACGGTCTGCGGCAGCTGCATCCCGCCGACCGACTCGTCCATCCCGGCCGCGGTGATCCCGGTGGCCGCGAACGCCTCCAGCGCCTTCGCCACCTCGGGGATCATGTGCACGCGCTCGCCGTCGAACTCGGGCTCGTGCAGGTCGGCGGTGCGGTTGTGCGGGGCGAACTGCTCGGTGGCGACGCGCTCGGAGAGCTCCAGCACGGCGTCGAACGTCTCGCGGGAGTGCTCGGCGAACCGCTCGCGCGCGGTCAGCGCGCCGACGTCGAGCCACTCGTGGAGGAGGAAGTCGAGGTCGCGGCGGGACAGCAGCAGAGAGCGCACGTCCCGAGGCTAACCCCGCCGGACCCGCGGCGGGAGGGACCCCGACCGGGTGACCCTGTCCGGAAAGCGCCCCGTGTCGTCACGCCCCGCACCCGGCCCGTGGCGACCTCGTTCACCTCGGTACGGCGCGACGGGCGCGCCGACGACGGAGGGACCACCGCACATGGGGACGCACTCGCACCCGATCCGCCGCACGCGCCGGGGTCGCCGGCTCGCGCTCGCCCTGACCGGGGCCGCCACCGCAGGCGTCGTCACGGTCACCGGGCTGGGCGTCGCCAACGCGGCGCCGCTGCCGGCGCTCCCCGGGCTCGACCTGCTCCAGCCGGCCGGCACCACCGAGGTGAACGAGGACTTCGCCCCGTTCGCCGAGACGGACACCCGCCCCGACGGCGACGTCGAGGTGAACGAGGACTTCGTCGCCCCGGCCGGCGGCGGCACGGGCTCGCTGCGGTTGGACACCCCGTCGTCGAGCGCCAAGGCGACGCTGTTCCGCGCGGCCGTGAGCCCGCTGGCCGACTGGGTCGACGTCGCGGCGTACTCCGCCTTCCGCTCGCCGGACTCGACGGCCAGCGAGGTCCAGTTCCCGTCGCTGCAGCTCGTCATCGACTTCAACGGCCCCGCCGAGGGCGGCTTCTCGACCCTCACCTACGAGCCGGTCTACAACACCGACGCCGGCGCGAGCCTCACGGCCGGGCAGTGGAACCGCTACGCGGCGGGCTCGCAGGGTTGGTGCTCCACGCGGGTGATCCCCGGAGTGTTCGGCGACGGGCAGAACCAGTGCTCCAACGGCGGCGTGCTGCCGCTGGCCCAGATCGCCGACCTGCTGCCCGACGCGGTCGTCACGTCGTTCGGCGTCAACCAGGGCTCGGGCAACCCCGGCCTGACCAGCGCCGTCGACCTGCTCACCACCCCCGGCACCACCTACGACTTCGAGGTGCGGGGGCCGATCATCGTGGTCCCCGAGCCCCCGGTCCCCGGCGGCGGACACCCGGGCGGCGGCCACGGCCACGGCGGCGGTCACCCGGGCAACGGCCACCCCGGGAACGGCCACCCCGGGAACGGGCACCCCGGGAACGGGCACGACAACGGCAAGGGCAAGGCCGGCCACGGCCCCGTCCACCAGCGCAACGTCGGCAACGGGAGCTAGCCGGGGCCGGGCCGGCGCGCGCCTACCGCGCGTCGGCCCCGTGCGCCGCGTCGAGCATCTCGGCGAGCTCGGCCACCTTCACCCGCTCCGCGCCGCGCAGCCCGCCGCGGCGGACCTCCTCGGCGTCCAGGCGCAGCCAGGCCGTCCAGTCGACCGGGCGGATGCCGTGGGCGGCCAGCGCCTCGCGCAGGGCCTCCGGCTCCGGGTGCGCGGGGGCGGGCAGGGACGGCAGGTCCTCCAGCACGGCGGCGACCGTCTCCTGCGCGTCTCCCTTGTTCGTCCCGATGACGCCCGTGGGTCCGCGCTTGATCCAGCCCGTCACGTAGGAACCGGGGACCGGGACGCCGTCGCGCACGACCCGCCCGCCCTCGTTCGGGACGGTGCCGGTGGCCTCGTCGAAGGGCAGTCCGGGGATCGGCTCGCCCGCGTAGCCGATGGCGCGGACGACGAGCCCGACGTCGAGGGTCTCCTCCTCGCCGGTGCCCACCACGCGACCGGAGGGGTCGACCGCGGTGCGCTCCACGACGATCCCGGAGACGCGCCCCTCCCCCAGCAGGCGCACCGGGGAGCGCAGGAAGCGCAGGTGGATGCGACGCGGGGAGCCGTCGTCGGCGCGGTCGACCCACTCGCCGAGCATCGCCAGGTTCTGCCGCTGCCGCCGGTCGTCGGGCTCCTCGACGCCCGCGGCCAGCAGCCCGTCGTCGTGCACCACGACCTGCGCGTGCGCGAGGTCGCCGATCTGGCGCAGCTCCGCCGGGGTGAACCGGACGTGCTGCGGCCCGCGGCGGATCAGCACGTGGACGTCGCGGACGGCGCTGGAGCGCAGCGCGTCGAGCACCGGCCCCGGGACGTCGGTGGCCGCCATCTCGTCGGCGGTCTTGGCCAGCACGCGCGCGACGTCGAGCGCGACGTTGCCCGCCCCGACGACGGCGACGCCCGGGTGGTCGAGCGGCGGTGCGAGCTCGGTGAAGTCGGGGTGCCCGCAGTACCAGGAGACGAACGCGCCGGACCCGAGCGACCCCGCGAGCTCCTCCCCCGGCACGCCGAGGGCGCGGTCGACCGACGAGCCGGTGGCGTGCACGACCGCGTGGAAGTGGGTGCGCAGCTCGTCGAGCGGGATGCCGTCGCCGCCGATCCGGACCCCGCCCAGGAACTCGACGTCGGCCGGGTCGAACGGCTTCTGCAGCACCCGGATGACCGACTTCATCTTCACGTGGTCGGGTGCGACGCCGTAGCGGACGAGGCCGTAGGGCGCGGGCAGCCGGTCGAGCACCTCGACGCTCACCGGCTCCCCCGACGACAGCAGTGCGGCCGCGGCGTAGAGCCCCGACGGCCCGGCGCCGATGACGGCGACGCGGAAGTTCACGAGTCCTCCAGGGGCAGGAAGCGCGGGGCCCGCTTCTCCCGGAACGACGCTATCCCCTCGCGCAGGTCGGGGCCGCCGATGAAGCGGTCGACCTCGAGGTAGGAGCGGTCCAGCGCCTCGCCGTAGGTGGAGTCGGCGGCGGCGCGCAGCTGGGCCGCGATGACGGCGACGGCGCGCGGGGCGGTGTGCAGCGCGAGATCGCGCGCGTAGTCCTGCGCGGCGCCCAGCACCTCCTCGCGCGGCACGACCCGGCTGACCAGCCCCAGCCGCAGCGCCTCCGCCGCCCCGACCGTGCGGCCGGAGAGCAGCAGGTCGTGGGCGTTCTCGGTGCCGACCAGCCGCGTCAGCGTCCACGCGATGCCGTACTCGGCGATCAGGCCGCGACGGGCGAACGAGGTGGCGAACCTCGCGGTGTCGGCGGCGAAGCGCACGTGGCAGAACAGGGCCTGCACCAGCCCGACGCCCGCGCACGCCCCGTTGATCGCCGCGACCAGCGGCTTGGGGAACTCGCGCGGCACGTCCACGGCCTTGTGCGGCAGGCTCGCCCCGTCGACGGCGAGGCCGTCGAGCCGGCCCATGTCGGCACCCGGGCAGAACGTCGTCCCCGCCCCGGTGACGACGACGGCCCGGACCTGCGGATCACCGGCGGCCGCCGTGAGGTGGCCGTAGTAGGCCTCCTCCAGGTCCTCGCCCCACCCGTTGCGCCGATCCGGACGGTTGAAGGTGAGCGTGCGCACCCCGGCGTCGTCGGTCTCGGCCAGCACTGGCTCCATGCCCTGACCCTAGTCCCCACGGGAACACGTTCGGCCGAACGAGCACCCGTGACGGTGCCGCTACTGTCCGGCGTCATGGCGCCCCCGGACGGCACGACCTACGGCAAGCGCGTGCTCGTCGAGCTCTCCCACGCGATCGAGCGCTTCGCGCTGGCCGCGGAGCCCGGCGCGCCGCTGCTCGTGATCGCCCTGTTCCAGCGCCTGTCCTACCTGGAGCGGGAGGCCGCGGTCTACGCCGAGATCGCCGCGCGGAGCTCGGTCACGCTCGTCGGGCTCGTCGGGGACGTCCCCCCGCAGCTGCCCCCGGGCGTCCGGCACGTCCTGCTCGGCGAGGACGAGGAGCTGGCGCGGGAGTGGAGCGTCACGGTGCTCAGCCCCAACGGCGGCGCGACGCTCGTGGCCGTCGACCAGGAGAGCGTCGACCCGCACGCCCGCACCCTCGAGGAGGGCCGCCGCTTCCGGGGCCGCTGGTCCTTCGTCCGCGCCGACGCCTACCGGGAGGCGCTGCGGCTGCGCGCGCGGCTGCGGCTGCCCGCCGACACGACCGAGGCGATCGACGAGGTGCTGGAGGCCGTGCTCGCCGCACCCGAGCCGCGCCAGCAGGACCGGTGGAACGTGCCGCTGCGGTTCCTGGCCGAGCGGGTCGACGCGGCCGGCCGGGAGCGCGGTGAGCTGCAGGCCCGGCTCGACACGGCCGTCGCGCACCTCGACGACGTCGGCGAGCGCGACGCCCGCACCGGCCTGCACACCGAGAGGTTCCTGGCCCGCTGGACCGCGGGGCTGGGCGCGGGGCTGCCGGTCGGGCTGGTGCTGCTGCGGGTGCCGGGCGTCGCGTCCCTGCGCACGAAGTACGGGCTGCGCGCCGAGGTCGCCGCGCTGCAGGGCATCGCGCAGAGCGTGCAGGAGCTGCTGACGCCGGCCGACCGGGTGGTGCGCCGGGGCGAGGAGGACTTCCTCGTGGTGCTGCCGTCGTGGACGGAGAGCGACGTGCTGGCGCTGTGCGACCGGGTGTGCGCGCGGGTGAGCGCGCTCGACCAGCAGTACCCCTTCGTCGCGCTGCCCGCGGTGGCGGCGGCCACGGTCAGCCGCGAGCACCCGCTGCCGGTCGAGCGGCTCGCCGCGCAGGTGGCCGGCGGGCAGCGGGTGAGCCTGCTGCTCCCGACGTAGGCGGTCAGGCCGGGACGCCGCGGAACGTGCGGCGGTAGTCGACCGGCGACACCCCGACGACCTTGCGGAAGTGGTGGCGCAGCAGCGCCCCGGTGCCGAACCCGCTGCGGGCCGCCACGTCGTCGACGCCCAGGGTGGTGTCCTCCAGCAGGCGCTGCGCGAGCAGGACCCGCTGCAGGGTGAGCCAGCGGTGCGGGGTGGTGCCGGTCTCGGCGACGAAGCGGCGGGCGAAGCTGCGGTCCGACATCCGGGCGCGGCGGGCCAGGCCGGACACCGTGTGCTCCTCGTCGAGGTGCTCCAGGGCCCAGTCGAGCACCGGCGCGAGCCCGTCGGCCGAGCACACCGGGATCGGCTGCTCGACGTACTGGCGCTGCCCGCCGTCGCGCTGGGGCGGGACGACCATCCGCCGCGCGATCGTGTTGACCGCGGCGCTGCCCAGCTCGCGGCGCACCAGGTGCAGGCAGGCGTCGATGCCGGCGGCGGTGCCCGCGCTGGTGATGATGTCGCCGTCGTCGACGTAGAGGACGTCCGGGTCGATGATCGCGAGCGGGTGGCGCTCGCGGAGCTCGTCGACGTTCATCCAGTGCGTGGTGCAGCGGCGGCCGTCGAGCAGGCCGGCCGCGCCGAGCACGAAGCTGCCCGAGCAGACCGACAGCAGGGTGGCGCCGTCGGCCGCGGCTACGCGCAGGGCGTCGAGGACCTCGGGGGCGAACTCCCGGTCGCGGGTGGCCGAGACGGCCACCAGGTCGACGCCGCGCAGCCCCTCCAGGCCGTGGTCGGGGACGAGCGAGGCGCCGACGGTGGTGCGCAGCGGCTCCCCCGCCACCGGACCGCAGACCCGCAGGTCGATCGGGGGGACGCCCTCGGTCGTCCGGTCGACGCCGAACACCTCGCAGAGCGTCGCGAACTCGAACGGGGAGGTGGCGGGCAGCACGAGCGCCGCGACGGACCGGAGCATGGCAGGATCTTACCGACTCTCGTCTTCTCTGCCACTGTTGGCGCCATCTGGATGAGCGCACACTTCCTGCCATGACCACCGCACTCCTCGTCCTCGTCCTCGTCGGCCTGGCCGTGTGGCTCTCCACGGCCCGGCCCGCCCTCACTTCCTCCGCCCCCGCCGACCACGACCGCGAGCGCCAGCTCGACGAGCTGCGCGCGCTGGCCCGCTCGCGGGCCGACGTCCACCTCTGAGCCCGTGACATCCGTCAGTCCCCGGCACTGACCACGGGCACTGCCGCGCTCCCGCGCGGACACGGGACAGTACGTCCATGACCGACGCACTGGAGATCGCCGGCGCGCACCACCGCTACGGCGCGCACGTCGCGCTGGACGGCGTCGACCTCACCGTCCGCGCCGGGGAGTGCGTCGCGCTCCTCGGCCCGAACGGGGCGGGGAAGACGACGCTCATCGGGCTCGCCACCGGGCTGGTCTCCCGTCAGGCCGGGCACGTGACGGTGTGCGGCGGGGACCCCCGCCGCGCGGCCGTCCGCCGCCACCTCGGTGTCGTGCAGCAGACCATGGGGTTCCCGGCCACCGAGACCGTGGGCGAGCTCGTGCGCGGCGCCGCCGTCCGGGCCGGGCGTCCGGCGTCGGCGGCGGGGCCGGTGCTCGCCGAGATCGGCGTCGCCGACCTGGCCGCGCGCCGCGCCCCGGCGCTGTCGGGCGGGCAGCGCCAGCGGGTCGGGCTCGCGATGGCGCTGGTCGGCGACCCGGCGCTGCTGCTGCTCGACGAACCGACCGTCGGGCTCGACGTCACCGCCCGCCGCGCGTTCTGGCGGGTGCTCGCCGCGCGCCGTGACGCCGGGGTCGCGATGGTGCTGACCACGCACGTCGTCGAGGAGGCCGCGGCCTTCGCCGACCGGGTGGTGGTGCTGCACCGCGGGCGGGTCGTCGCCACCGGCACGCCCGACGCGCTGGCGTCGCGCCTGCCGGACCGGACGGTCAGCGCCCGCACCGCGCTGGACGACGTCGCGCTGCGCGCGCTGCCCGGCGTCGGCACGCTGCGCCGCGACGGCGACCGCGTGCACCTCGGCACCGCCGAGCCGGAGGACCTGCTGCGGGAGTGGCTGGCCCGCGACCGCGGGCTGTCGGAGCTGCGCGTCGAGGGCGCCGGGCTGGAGCAGGCGCTGCTCGCCCTGACCGGCGAGGAGGTGCCGGCGTGAGCGCCTCCACCGTCCCCGCCGTGTCCGTGCTGCCGGTCCTGCGCTCCGAGATCGGCGAGGGGCTGCGCGCGATCCTGCGCGAGCCGACGGCGCTGGTGTTCTCCGTGCTCATGCCCGTCGGGTTCTACGCGCTGTTCACCTCGGTGTTCGGGGGGCAGCAGACCTCGGACGGGCTGCCCTTCGCGGCCACGTCCATCGCCGGGTACGGCGCGTTCGGCGTCGTCTCGGTGATGCTGCTCAACCCCGGGATCGGGGTGGCGGAGGACCGCACGCGCGGCTGGCTGCGCGTCAAGATGGTGTCCGCGACGCCGCTGGGCGTGACGCTCGCGGCCCGCGTGCTCGCCGCGCTGCCCTACGCGCTGGGCGTGGTCCTGGCGATGGGGGCGGCGTCGCTGCTGGTCGCCGGGCCCGTGCTGGACCTCGGGACGTGGGTGCGGCTCGTCGTCGTGCTCGTCGTCGGGTCGCTGCCGTTCGCGCTGTTCGGGCTCGCGGTGGGGTTCGTGGCGTCGTCGAACGCGGCGGCGGCGATCCTCAACGCGGTGCTGTTCCCGATGGTGCTGGCGTCGGGGCTGTGGGTGCCGCTGGAGCTGCTGCCGGGGTTCCTGCAGGCGGTCGCGCCGTTCCTGCCGACCTACCACCTCGCGCAGCTCGCGCAGGCCCAGCTCACCGGGGCACCGGCGGGCGGGCACCTGCTCGCGGTGCTCGCCGCGACCGTCGTCGGGGCCGTGGTCGCTAGGCTCGCCTACCGTAACCTGCGCGTGTGAAGCGCGACCGGTCGTCGCTCTGGTACCTGGTCTTCCTCGGCTACCTGTTCCTGCAGCCGGCCTTCGACCCGGCGGCGGGCCCGCTCTCCTGGACCGTCGCGATCGGGTCGATCGTGCTGTTCCTGGCGTTCCAGGCCCGCACGGGCGCCCACCCGCTGCCCGGGCACTGGTCGCCCGCACTGATCGCCCTGCTCGGGGTGCTCGTCGTCCCGGTCAACGCCGGCGGCACGGTGTTCTTCGTCTACGCGGCCGGGAGCGCGGGCGCGCTGCTCCCCCGCCGCGCGGCCACGCTCTGGCTCGGCGGGCTGACGGCGCTCACGGCGGCCTCGGCGCTGGTGTCGACGGCACCGCCGCCCTACGTGTTCCTCAGCATCGCGCCGCCGCTGGTGTCGATCTGGATCGTCGGGCTGGCGACGATGGACGAGGCCGACCGCAGCCGCGAGGCCGCCGCGATGCGCGTCGAGAACGCCCGGATCGAGCACCTCGCCACGCTGTCGGAGCGCGAGCGCATCTCCCGCGACCTGCACGACCTGCTGGGCCAGACCCTCACCGGCATCGTCGTGCGCGCCCAGCTCGCGCAGCGGCTCCCGGCGGGCGACGCCGCGGCCGAGATGGCCGTCGTCGAGACGATGGCCCGCGACGCGCTCACCGAGGTGCGCGCCACCGTGTCCGGGTGGCGGCAGGTCTCGCTCGACGACGAGCTCGTCGTGGCGCGCGACGCGCTGGCCGCTGCCGGCGTCGAGCTGGAGGCGGTCCGCGACGGCGACCTCGTGCTGACCCCGTCGGCGGAGTCGGCGCTGGCCCTGGCGCTGCGGGAGGCGGTGACGAACGTGGTCCGCCACGCCGGCGCCGGCCGCTGCGTCGTGACGCTGGCCCGCGTCGACGGCGAGGTGCGCCTGGAGGTCGTCGACGACGGGTCGGGCGGGAGCGGCGCCGACGGCAACGGCCTGTCCGGGATGCGCGAGCGGATCACCGCGCTCGGCGGGACCGTGCGCCGCGTCGCCCGGGGCGGCACCGCGCTCGTCGTCGCACTGCCGGAGCGGGTGGCCGCGTGATCCGGCTCGTGCTGGCCGAGGACCAGGCGATGGTGCTCGGCGCGTTCGCCCGGCTGCTGTCGCTGGAGGACGACCTGGAGGTCGTCGCCACCGCCGTCGACGGGCCGGCGGCGCTGGCCGCGGTGCGCTCGCACGACCCGGACGTGCTGGTCACCGACGTGGAGATGCCCGGGGCCACCGGGCTGGAGGTCGCGGCGGCGCTGCAGGGCGGGCGCACCCGGCTGGTGATCGTCACGACGTTCGCCCGCTCGGGCTACCTCCGGCGCGCGATGGACGCCGGTGTCGCCGGCTACGTCCTCAAGGACGCCCCGATCGACCGGCTCGTCGACACGATCCGGCGGGTGCACGCCGGTGAGCGGGTGGTCGACCCGGCGCTGGCCGTGGCGGCGTGGGACGCGGCCGACCCGATGACCGACCGCGAGCGCGACGTCCTGCGCCTGGCCGCCGACGGCCTGCCCAACAGCGACATCGCCGCCACGCTGTTCCTGGCGGAGGGCACCGTCCGCAACTACCTGTCGACCGCCATCACCAAGCTCGGGGTGCGCAACCGGATCGAGGCGGCGCGGGTGGCGCGGGACCGGGGCTGGCTCTGACCCGTGAGCGCGAACCGTGGCCAGGGCCACGGTTGCCGCTCACGAGGTGCGGCTGGCACTGCCCGTACTCGAGTGGGGGTATCCGTACTATAGTGCGGCGATGCAGCTCAACCGGCCGCTCGCCGTCGTCACCCCGACGCTGGACGCCGACGTCCTCGCGGTGCTGGCGCGGCTCGACGCGCCCTTCACCACGGGCGGGCTGCACCGGGTGCTGGGGGCCCACTCCGAGGAGGGCATCCGCAAGGTGCTCAACCGGCTGAGCCGCCAGGGCATCGTCGACGCCCAGCGAGCCGGGCCGGCCTTCCTCTACCGGCTCAACCGCGACCACCTCGCCGCCTCGGCCGTCGTCGAGCTCGCGAACCTCGCCTCCACCTTCCTGGCCCGTCTGGAGCAGCGGATGGCGCGCTGGGAGTCCCCGCCGGTCTACGCCGCCGTGTTCGGCTCGGCCGCAACAGGCACCATGACGCCGCAGAGCGACCTCGACCTGCTGCTCGTCCACCCCGACGACGTCAGCCGCGAGGTGTGGGACGAGCAGGTCGACGCCCTCCTCACCGACATCTCCCGCTGGACGGGCAACGACGCGCAACTGCTGGAGTTCTCCGCCGGCCGCCTGGCAGGCGCCCACGACGAACCGGTGCTCGCCGACGTGCTGCAGCACGGCCTCACCGTCGCGGGCGACCGTGACTGGTTGAAGCGGAAGGTGCGGGGCTGACGTGGCGCGCACCCGCTCGTGCACACCGGAGGTCCGCCGCGGCCGGCAGCGGAAGGCCGAGCAGTTCCTGGACGCCGCCGCGCTGCTGCACGACCTCACCGCGCACCCGGCGAGGTCGGCGACGCCTACGTGACGCTGTGCGTGCACGCCGGGATCGCGGCGTCGGACGTCATCTGCTGCGCCCGGCTCGGTGAGCACGCGCAGGGTGAGGACCACGGTGCGGCGGTCGCGCTGCTCGACCGCGCCGACAGCGGCTCGGCCCGGCACCTGCGCACACTGCTGACCATGAAGACCAAGGCGGGCTACAGCCACACCGTCGCCTCCGCCGACGAGTGCAAGCGGGCCCGGCGGGCGGCCGAGGCACTGGTCGAGACGGCCCGGCGCGTGCGAGCGTCGAGCGGCTGAGCCACCCGGGCTCCAGCCCCTGTGAGTGCGAACCGTGGCCAGGGCCACGGTTGCCGCTCACGAGGGCTTCTGCAGGCCCAGGTGGTCGCGCAGGGTCGGACCGGTGTACTCCGTGCGGTAGCTGCCCAGGTCCTGCAGCTCCGGCACCACCTTCTCGACGAACTCGTCGAGCCCGCCGGGCGTCAGGTGCGGGACGAGGATGAACCCGTCGGAGGCGTCGGCCTGGACGTAGGCGTCCATCTGCTGCGCCACCTGCCTCGGCGTGCCGACGAACGACTGGCGGGCCGTGGTCTCGATGATCAGCTCCCGGATCGACAGCCCGCCCTTCGCCTCGGCCAGCTCCCGCCACCGGTTCGCCACGGCGACCGGGTCCTTCTCGTGGCGCACGCGGCCGCGGGTGATCTCCGCGCCCGGGTCGGGGTCGACGTCGGGCAGCGGGCCGTCGGGGTCGTGGGCCGAGAGGTCGCGGCCCCACACCTGCTCCAGGAACGCGATCGCCGTCTGCGGGCTGACCTGCGCCTCCCGGATCCGGTGCCCGTTCTCCTGCGCCTCGGCCTCGGTGTCGCCGAGCGCGAACGTCGTGGCCGGCAGGATCGTGATCTCCTCCGGGCGGCGGCCGTACTTTCCCATCCGGCCCTTGAGGTCGGCGAAGAACTCCTGCCCGGACTCCAGCGAGCCGTGCCGGGAGAAGATCGCGTCGGCGGTCTTCGCGCCGAACTCGCGGCCCGCGTCGGAGTCGCCGGACTGGATCAGCACCGGGTGGCCCTGCGGCGTCGGCGGGATCGGGAAGCGCCCGACCATGTCGAACTGGTCGCTGTGGTGGTCGATCGGCGCGCCGTCGGAGAGCCACAGCTCGCGGGCGGCGTCGAGCATCTGCTGCGCGCGGTCGTAGCGCTGCTCGGGCCTCAGGAACCCGCCGCGCCGGAAGTTCTCACCGGTGAACGCGTCCGAGCTCGTCACGAGGTTCCAGGCGGCGCGCCCGCCGGAGAGGTGGTCGAGCGAGGCGAACTGCTTGGCCAGCTCCCACGGCTCGTTGAACGTCGTGTTGATCGTGCCGCCGAGCCCGAGGTGCGTGGTGACGGCGGCGATCGCGTTGAGGACGGTGAACGTGTCGGGGCGCCCGACGACGTCGAGGTCGTGGATCCGGCCCTGGTGCTCGCGCAGGCGCAGGCCCTCGGCGAGGAACAGGAAGTCGAACAGCCCGCGCTCGGCGTTCTGCGCGAACGCGACGAAGGACGCGAAGTCCGTCTGGCTGCCTGACTCCGGGTCGCTCCACACCGTCGTGTTGTTGACGCCCGGGAAGTGGGCGGCGAGGTGGATCTGCTTCTTCGCCATGTCAGACCCCCGAGAAGCGGTTGGCGGGACGGGACAGGCCGAAGCGGCCGCGCAGCGTCGCGGTCGGGTCGGCGGGGACGCGCAGGCCCGCGGCGAGCAGCCGGGGCGCCACCTCGTCGGCCAGCACGCGCAGCCCGCCGGGCAGGGCCAGCGGGACGGCCGTGACGCCGTCGACGGCGCGCTCCCCGAGCACGGCCACGAACTCGTCCGGCCCGCCGACCACGCGCAGCGTCTGCGCGGGGTGCTCGCCCAGGTCGTCGTAGGCGCGGCGGGCGGCGGTCTCGTCGGCGTCGAGCAGGACCTCGACGTCGAGCAGCACGGCGACGTCGTCGGGGTCGCGTCCGGCGTCGGCGACGGCGGCGCGGATGCGCTCGCGGGCGGCGTGCGCGGCCCCGAGGTCGGGCGCGGCGATGCGCACGACGTCGGCCCACCGGGCGGCGACGGCGAGCGACTCCGGCTCCTCGCGCACCACGACCAGCGGGTGCGCCTGCGGGCTGCGCGGCGTCATCGACGGGCCCTTGACGGAGAAGAACTCGCCGACGTGGTCGATGTAGTGCAGCTTGTCGCGGTCGACGTAGCGGCCGGTGGGGACGTCGCGGATGACGGCGTCGTCCTCCCAGGAGTCCCACAGCGCGACGACGACCTCGATCGCCTCGGCGGCCTCGCGCCACAGGTCGGCGGCGGGCGCGGCGGGCTTGCGGCCGAACTGCGCGGCCTCCTCCGGCGTGCGCGAGACGGCGGCCTCCCACCCGGCGCGGCCCGACGAGACGAGGTCGAGCGTGGCGATGGCCTTGGAGAGGTGGAACGGCTCGGTGTGCGTCGTCGTCGCCATCGGGACCAGCCCGATCCCGGGGACGACGGGCGCCACGCGCGCGGCGATCGCGACGGCGTCGAGCAGCGAGTCGGGATCGAAGGAGTCGGGCAGGGCGAGGAAGTCGGCCCCCGCCTGCGCGGCGAGCTGCGCGGTCCCGATGTGGTGCGCCGGGGTGAGCAGAGCCTGCCGCGGCACCCCCGCCACCCGCCACGCCTCCGGGTGCCGGCCGAAGCCCGACACCTCCACCGCCAGGTGTGCCGTGCGCATGCGTCTCCCCTCGCCGGATTCTCTTCCCGGGGCAACCGGGCCCCCGCGGGACGCATTCCCCACCGCTGGCACACAGGGCGCGGGGCCGGCACACAGGTCCGGCCCTGTGTGCGAGCCCCGGGGCCTGTGTGCGAGCCCCCGGGTGTGCCGTCAGTGGTGCAGCCGGCTCCGCTCCGCGCCCGGCGTCGAGTACCCGCGGTCGGCGTAGGGGAAGCCGTCGAGCTCGGTGGTCTGCGGCCGCTGCTGGTAGTACGAGCGGATCTCGGCGATGCGCCCGTCGGCGGCGAGGACGAACCACTCCGCGCCGCGGGTGGCGACCCGCTCGGCCCCGGGCGTCGGGTGCCAGAACATCGTCCACTCGATGACGGCCTCGTCCCGCCCGTCCGGGGTCGACCCGAGCAGCGCGTGGTCGACGACCCACCGCGCCCCGATCATCCCCGCGACCTTGCGCCAGTACCGCGCGAGGTGCTCCCCGCCGCGCACCGGCGCCGACCCGGTGTTGGGCGCGAGGAACCAGTGGACGACGTCGGGGTCGAGCGTGCCGAGCATGGCGTCGACGTCGCCGGTGGAGCAGCCGTCGTAGTAGCGGATGATCGTCTCCAGCGCGCGACCCGCACTCCCTCGCTGCGCTCGGTCGGCGCTCCGCGCAGGGCGCTGTGCCGATGACTCGCTCGCAAGCTCGCTCATCACGCCAGTGTGGCCGACCCGTATCCTGGACGACATGGCCGGTGGGAAGCCCGACAAGGCAGCGAAGAAGGCAGCTCGGCTGGAGAAGCGGGCCGCCTCGAAGGCGCGTCGCCAGCAGATCTGGCAGGCGTTCCAGATGCAGCGCAAGGAGGACAAGGCGCTCATCCCGTGGATGCTCGGCGCCTTCCTGCTCGCCGTCGCGCTGGCCGTCGGCATCGGCGCGATCTTCGGCATCTGGCTGATCCTGCTGCCCATCGGCATCGCGCTCGGCCTGCTCGCGGCCGTCAGCATCTTCGGGCGCCGCGTGCAGCGCAACGTCTACACCAAGGCCGACGGGCAGCCGGGCGCCGCGGGCTGGGCGCTCGACAACCTGCGCGGCCAGTGGCGCGTCACCCAGGGCGTCGCCGGCACCACCCACCTCGACGCCGTGCACCGCGTCATCGGCCGCCCGGGCGTCATCCTCGTCGCCGAGGGCGCCCCGCACCGCGTCAAGGGCCTGCTGGCCCAGGAGAAGAAGCGCATCGCGCGCGTCGCGGGCCAGACCCCGATCTACGACGTCGTCGTCGGCAACGAGGACGGGCAGGTCCCGCTCAAGGGCCTGCAGCGCCACCTTATGAAGCTGCCGCGCAACATCACCGTCAAGGAGATGGAGACGATCGAGGCCCGCCTCGCCGCGCTCGGCTCCCGCGCCGCCGCGCTGCCCAAGGGCCCGATGCCCGCCGGCGCGAAGATGCGCAGCGTGCAGCGCACCGTTAAGCGCCGCTGATCACTCCCGCAGGGCCCTGATCACTCCCGCAGGGCCCTGATCACTCCCGCAGGGCCCTGATCACTCCCGCAGGGCCACCGCGATCCGCGTGACGAGCTCGTCGGGAGCGGCCGTCGACGGGTCGGTCAGGTACGTCTCGCTCACCGGCCCGACGGCCTCGTGCCCCCGCTCGCGCACGTGCTCGAGCAGCGCGGAGTAGGCCAGCGGCAGCTCCGGGTACGGCCCGACGTGCAGCGTCGTGGCCCACGGCCCGCCGGGCAGCACCACGTCGGGCGCCTCCGACGGGAGACCGGCGGTCACCGGGAACTCGTCGACGAGGTCGAGCGGGAACACGGCGACGAGCGGCCCCCGCGCGGTCGTCGCCGCGAGCGCGCGGCGGCACAGCGCGCCGGTGTCCTCGTCCAGCGCCGCCGCCCGCACCGGCCCGGTGACGCCGGCGAGCCCCTGCGGCGCCCGGTCGGCGACGGCGACGGCGTAGCGCACGCGCTCGGGGCGCCGCAGCAGCCCGTCGAGGCTGCGCAGCACCTCCTCGCGGCGGGCGAGCTCGTGGCGCAGCCGGGCGCGCTCGCGCGACAGGACGGTCGTCACCGCGTCGCCGTCGGGGGCGTCGAGCACCTCCCGGACGACGGCCAGCGGCACGTCCAGACCGCGCAGCAGCGCGATCGTCGTGGCCGTGCGCACCTGGTCGGCGCGGTAGTAGCGGTAGCCCGACCGCGCGTCGACGTGCGCGGGCACGAGCAGCCCCTCGGCGTCGTAGTGGCGCACGGCCTTGACCGTCAGGCGGGCGAGGCGCGCGAACGCGCCGATCGGCATCAGCCCGTCCACACCGGCACCCGCAGGACCGTGCGCAGCTCGCCGGGCGCCGTCGTGCCCGGGTCGGTCAGGTAGACCTCGGTGTGCGGGCCGGCCGGCCGCAGGCCCTGCTCCGCGACGAACGCGTAGAGCGCGTCGAGCGAGGGCTGCTCGTCGTCGTAGGGGCCGCGGTGCACGAGCCGCGCCACCGGTTGCTCCGGGTGCGCGCGCAGCACGACGGGGGCCCCGAACCGGGCGGCCGCGGTGGTCACGGCGTCGGCGGTGCGGTCGTCCGGGGCGGGCACGGCGAGGGTCCAGTGCCAGCCGTGCGGGGCGCCGAGGTCGAACCGCAGGGGGTCGCCGTCCTGCGCGTACGTGCCCTCCAGCGGTACGTCGTCGCGGGCGCCGAGGGCGGCGCGGACGGCGAACAGGGCGCGGACCGCCTTCGTGAACGGTGCGTCCTCCGGCGCCCCCCTCCCGTCGACGGCGAGCAGGGCGCGGGCGGGGACCGTGGACAGGGCGGGGGCGAGGGTCGTGTGCGTCATGGGAGCCACGGTCATGGCTCCTGCACGGGGAGGGTCAAGCCCGCTCCTCGCCGGCGCTCGTCGCGAACTCGACCCAGGGTGCTGCGCCTGATGTCGACCTCGCAAGCTCGGTCAAGCGCGCGTACGGACCACGACCGTGCGCGCCGCGCGGTCGTGCCAGCCCCGGCCGTCGGCGTCGCGCACCAGCGGGGGCACGAGCAGGGCGATCAGCGCGGTCCGCAGCAGCGCCCGCGGCACCCCGATGACGGGCTCGGCCCCGACCGACGCGACCCGGATCCCGAGCGCCGTCATCCCGGCGCTGGAGCCGAACACCGCGACCGGCACGGCCGTCAGCAGGAACCACACCCCGAGCACCGCGAACGGCGACGTGCCCACGTCGGCGCCGAGGAACAGCGCCGCGATGCCGTAGCCGATGAGCCAGTCGACGGTGAGCGCGGCGAGCCGACGACCGAAGCCGGCGACCGCGCTGACCCCCTGCGCCGGCAGCCCGAGCCGCTCGCCCGGGTAGGCGCCGCCGGGGGCCTCGGGGCCGGAGCCGGGCATCCACGTGTCGATCCATCGGGGCATGTCACCAGGGTAGGGGGTCATGGTGTGACCCCGCCGACGGTCGATCCCGTTAACCTCTGTGAAACCGGCGAGTGACCGCCGGGCAACACCGTCGCCCTAGCGTCGCCGCAACCCGAGAACCGTTCGAAGGAGTCAATGAGGGTGTTCAGCAACTCCGAAGAGGTCCTGAAGTTCATCAGTGACGAGAAGGTCGAGTACGTCGACATCCGCTTCTGCGACCTTCCCGGCGTGATGCAGCACCTCACTGTGCCCGCGACCGCCTTCGACCAGGACTTCATCGACGGCGGCATCGCCTTCGACGGATCGTCCGTCCGTGGCTTCCAGGCCATCAACGAGTCCGACATGGCACTGTTCCCGGACCCGGCGACGGCGCGCCTCGACCCGTTCCGCAAGCACAAGACGCTCAACATGAACTTCTTCGTGCACGACCCGATCACGGGCGAGCCCTACAGCCGCGACCCGCGGAACGTGGCGCGCAAGGCCGAGGAGTACCTGGCCGCGTCGGGCGTCGCCGACACCTGCTTCTTCGGCGCCGAGGCGGAGTTCTACATCTTCGACTCCGTCAAGTTCGGGTCCGACCCGCACCAGCAGTACCACCACATCGACTCGGTCGAGGGCTGGTGGAACACCGGCCGCGACGAGGTCGGCGGCAACCTCGGCTACAAGGTCCCCTTCAAGGGCGGCTACTTCCCCGTCCCGCCGGTCGACCACTACGCCGACCTGCGCGACGACATGGCCACCAACCTGATCAACGCCGGCTTCGTGCTCGAGCGCGGTCACCACGAGGTGGGCACCGCGGGCCAGGCGGAGATCAACTACAAGTTCAACACGCTGCTGCACTCGGCCGACGACGTGATGCTGTTCAAGTACATCATCAAGAACACGGCCTGGCACGCGGGCAAGACCGTCACCTTCATGCCGAAGCCGATCTTCGGTGACAACGGCTCGGGGATGCACGCCCACCAGTCGCTGTGGAAGGACGGCCAGCCGCTGTTCCACGACGAGTCCGGCTACGGCGGCCTGTCCGACATGGCCCGCTACTACATCGGCGGCCTGCTGCACCACGCGCCGAGCCTGCTGGCCTTCACCAACCCGACGGTGAACTCGTTCCACCGCCTGGTGCCCGGCTTCGAGGCCCCGGTCAACCTCGTCTACTCGGCGCGCAACCGCTCCGCCTGCATCCGCATCCCACTGACGGGCAACAACCCCAAGGCCAAGCGCCTGGAGTTCCGCTGCCCCGACTCGTCGGGCAACCCGTACCTGGCGTTCTCGGCGATGATGATGGCCGGCATGGACGGCATCAAGAACAAGATCGAGCCGGCCGCGCCCGTCGACAAGGACCTCTACGAGCTCCCGCCCGAGGAGGCCAAGGACATCGCCCAGGTGCCCACGAGCCTCGACGCGGTGCTCGACCGGCTGG
This sequence comes from Pseudonocardia broussonetiae, assembly GCF_013155125.1. Lineage (NCBI taxonomy): Bacteria > Bacillati > Actinomycetota > Actinomycetes > Pseudonocardiales > Pseudonocardiaceae > Pseudonocardia > Pseudonocardia broussonetiae. Next base: position 6,335,568 of record NZ_CP053564.1, read on the forward strand.
AGGTCGACCACGACTACCTGCTCGAGGGTGGCGTCTTCACCCCCGACCTGATCGAGACGTGGATCAGCTACAAGCGGGACACCGAGATCACCCCGCTGCGCCTGCGCCCGCACCCGTACGAGTTCGCGCTGTACTACGACGTCTGATTCAGGCGTTTTTCTGACCTCGCGGTCAGGCTCGAAACGGCGGTTGACCAGGCACAACGTCTCTCGACGCTTGCCAGTGTCAACCGCCGTTTTTCGTGCTCGTGCGCCCCAAATGCGCCCCAAACGAAGATCATCTCTCGACCTCTTGCAGCGCTGTGACCTGCATGCTCAGGGCAATGAACCGGACGGGTCAACCGGCCCTGATCATCCCCGTGCGCCCCAAACAGCTCGATGATCTTCAAAATGTCCGGTTTGACGAACGAATCGTCAGATCGGGGTCTCGAACGGCCATCTGGGGCGTGCACGACCGGTTTGTCGATCCCCCACAACCGGTACGGCCCGACCACGAGCTGACCACGTCCCCGCCACACCTCGGACCACACCGAGCTACGACGCAGCCACGCCTCGACCGATCGCCCGCCGCAGCGTTGACAGGCATCGCGATCCCTCGATCGGAGGCCTGCCGTGGACGACCAGCCCGAACCGCTCTGGGGCACCCCCGAGGTGGCGCGCTACCTCCAGATCCCCGTCGCCACGCTCTACCAGTGGCGCCACCACCGCTACGGCCCGCCCGGGCGCCGGGTAGGGCGCTACGTCCGCTACGACCCCGACGAGGTCCGGCGCTGGTTCACCGAGCAGTCCGACGGCGCCGCCTGACCGTGGCCCACGTCAACGACGCCTGGTACGTCGAACGACGCCAGCCCGACGGCACCACCCGCCGGCAGAAGACGCCCCGGCACGGGCTGGGCAAGCGGTGGATCGTGCGCTGGCGCGACCACGCCGGCGAGGACCGCAAGCAGTTCTTCGACAAGAAGACCGACGCCGAGCAGGCCGCCGCCCGCCTCGACACCGAGCTCGCCCGCCGCACCTACATCGACCCCCGCGCCGGGGAGATCGCGTTCCGCGACTACGCCGAGCAGTGGCGCCTGGGCCAGTTCGCCGACCCCAACACCGCCTACCAGGTCCGCGCCCGGCTGCGGCTGCACGTCTACCCCAAACTCGGGAACCTCGCGATGCAGGTCATCACGCCCTCCCACATCCGCAGCTGGCTGCGCGGCCTCACCGTCTCCCTCAGCTACCAGCGCACCCTGTTCGCGAACGTCTCCCAGGTCTTCACCGCCGCGATCGCCGACGACATCCTCACCAAGAACCCCTGCGTCAACCGCACGGTGCGCAAGCCCGTCGCCGACCCCCAGCAGATCGTGCCGTGGACCGCCCGGCAGGTCACCGACGTCCACCGCGCCCTGCCCGACCGCTACGCCATCCTCGCGCTCCTCGCCGCCGGCACCGGCCTGCGCCAGGGCGAGATCCTCGCCCTCTCCGCCTCTGACGTCGACCTCGAACGGCGCAGCATCCAGGTCCAGCGCCAGATCAAGCTCACCCCCGGCAACCAGCCCTACTTCGCCCTGCCCAAGGGCCGCAAGGTCCGCACCGTCCCCCTGCCCGACTCCGTCCGCGACGCACTCACCGAACACCTCGCCCGGTTCCCCGCCCGCGCGGTCACCCTCGGCTGGGACAGGACCGACGGCAAGCCCACCACCGCCGACCTGATCCTCACCACCCGCGAGCGCAAGCCGGTCAACCGGCACTACTTCAACGCCAAGATCTGGAAGCCCGCCCTCACCGCCGCCGACATCCCACCCACCCGCGAGAACGGCTGCCACGCCCTGCGCCACTACTACGCCAGCGTCCTGCTCGACGGCGGCGAATCGATCAGGACCGTCAGCGAGCGCCTCGGCCACGCCGACCCCGGGTTCACCCTGCGCACCTACACCCACCTGCTCCCCCAGAGCGAGACGCGCACCCGCGACATCATCGACACCGCCCTCCGCGCCCTCCCCCCGCGCACCACCCCGACACCCGGCACCAGCGCCGCCCCGCGGCACCTGTCCGGGCCGACGAGAGCGCGCCGCTCCCCCGGTCAGTTCGGGCCGCAGCGCTGACCCTCACCCCTGCTCGGGCAGAGGAATCGATGCGGGAACCACGCACCGACCACGTGCCCGATGCGGACGTGATGGGTGAAACACCGCGATCGAGGAGCGCGATGGCAGGGGGACGGACGACCACGATCCGTCGCACGAGGGGGACGGACAGCATGGCGATCTTCGGTGGACGACGACGGGCCGCAGACCTGGAGGTGGAGCTCGCCCGGGCCCACACCATGCTGGCCGAGCTCGGGGCGCTCGACCACGTCGAGTGGGCCGCCCGCCGCCAGGCCGCCGAGCAGCAGCTCGCGCAGGTCCTCGCCGAGGAGCACGCCGCCCGCCGTCGTATCGCCGGCGCCGAGCTGGAGCTGGGGCAGCTCCGCTCGCTGCTGCTCGAGACCCGCGACCAGGAACTGCTGCAGTCCGCCGGGGTCTACGAGTTCACCCACCCGCTGGAGAACTCCGTCGCCTACAAGGACCGGCTGCAGAGCCTGCGCGCCGACATCAAGGCCGAGGTCACCGCCCGGCGCGCGGTCAGCGGCAGCGTCGACTGGCAGGTCAACGGGTCCCGCCAGCAGGGCGCGAAGATGGTCAAGGACTTCTCCACGCTCATGCTGCGCGCCTACAACGCCGAGGCCGACAACTGCGTGCGCACCGTCCGCCCGCACACCCTGGCCAGCGTCTGCCAGCGCCTGGACAAGACCCAGCGCACCATCGCCAAGCTCGGCGCCACCATGTCCATCGCCGTCAGCAGGCGCTACCACGCGCTGCGGACGATGGAGATCGAGCTGACCGCCGACCACCTCGCCATGGTCGAGGCCGAACGCGAGCGCATCCGCGCCGAGAAGGAAGCCGCCCGCGAGGAGGAACGCGCCCGCCGCGAGTTCGAGCGGCAGCGCGAGAAGCTGCTCAAGGAGCAGGCCCACTACCGCACCGCCTACGACCGCCTGCTCGCCCTGCCCTCGGCCGACCCCGCCGCCGTCACCGAGCTGCGGGCCCAGCTCGAACGGCTCGGCACCGACATCGCCGCCGTCGAGGCCCGCGCGGCGAACACCCGGGCCGGCTACGTCTACGTCATCAGCAACATCGGCTCGTTCGGCGACCACGTGGTCAAGATCGGCATGACCCGCCGTCTGGACCCCATGGACCGCGTCCGCGAGCTCGGCGACGCCTCCGTCCCGTTCCGCTTCGACGTCCACGCCCTCGTCTTCAGCGACGACGCCGTCGGCCTCGAAGGACGCCTGCACGCCGACCTCGCCGAGCGCCGCCTGAACAAGGTCAACCAGCACCGCGAGTTCTTCCGCACCACCCCCGCCGAGGTCCGTGACCTCCTCACCCGCGCCGCCGGCAGCCACCTGCTCGAGTACACGGAAACCGTCGACGCCCTGGAGTGGCGCGCAAGCGGCGCGACCTCGACCGCCGCACCCGCCCCGCCGACGCCCACCCCACCGCCCCCCGGCCACCGCGCCCGAGCCCCCGGCAGCACCCGCGCCCGCTGCGGACCACGACGGCCCGGCCCTGCGCCCCGACGAGCGGGTCGCGCTGACCGCGACGCACCTGCGGCTCGTGCTGCGCACCGACGACGACACCGAGGCCGACCCGATCGCGTTCCTGCTCACCCATGCCGGCGAGGTCCGCACCGATGCCGACATGGTGTTCTACGGCCAGCCCGACCACGGCAGCGGCGCGGTCACCCTCGCCGCCGACGAGACCGGCGCCGCGACCACGCTGCATCTGACCCCGCGCAAGATCCCCGCCGACGTCACCGAGGTCCTCGTCGTCGCTCAGCTCCCCGCCGACCACAGCGATCCCGGATCGGCGCACGTGATCGACCTCGACACCGGTCAACCCCTCGGCCACCTCGCCCTGCCTGCCACCGGCCCCACCGGCCTGCTCCAGCTCGCCGCCCTGCAGCGCAGCGACGGCCAGTGGCACCTCCAGATGGCAGCGGCCGTCGTCGATCACGACCTCGCGGCCCTCGCCGCCGCAGCCGGGGTCTCGGTCGACTGAGCTACGGAACGCCCCCGTTCCGCACCGACCACGGCCGGACCACGTCAGAAGGGTCCCTTCTGACATATCTCGCTCTGCCCTTGATGCTGCCTCCGCCGCTAACGGCTGCGGCGTTCCGAACGACACTCAGGCAACCGCGCACGCCCGTCGTCCCCGGAGTGTCCTGTGACCGAGATGTTCGGGCGGTACCGGTTGGAGTCGCTGCTCGGGCGAGGCGGGATGGGCGAGGTCCATCGGGCGTTCGACACCGAGGCCGAGCGGATGGTCGCGCTCAAGCGGCTTCCTGCACGCTTGGCGGCCGACGAGGAGTTCGTGGCCCGCTTCCGGTCGGAGTGCGCGTTGGCCTCGAGCCTGACTCATCCGCACGTGGTTCCCGTGCACCGCTACGGGGAGATCGAGGGCCGTCTGTACCTGGACATGATGCTGATCGACGGGCAGGACCTGGCAGCCGTCCTCGCCGAGCACGGTCCCCTGCAACCGGCGCGCGCCGTTGCAGTCGTCGAACAGGTTGCCGCCGCGCTCGACGCCGCCCACCGACTCGGACTCGTGCACCGCGACGTCAAGCCGAGCAACGTGCTCGTCGCACGGTCCGACGGCGCAGCCTTCGTGGCCGATTTCGGCATCGCCCGCGCGGTGAGCGGCGGTTCGACGTCCCAGACATCGACCGGCGCCGTGGTCGGGTCATTGGCCTACATGGCTCCAGAGCGGTTCACCAGCGGCCACGGCGACCACCGCGTCGACGTGTACTCCGCGGGCTGTCTGCTCTACGAGATGCTGACCGGGCGAGCCCCTTTCGCCGGCGAGGGGTTGCCGGCGATGATCCACGCCCACCTCAACTCCCCACCGCCGCGCCCGTCCGACGTGGTCGGCGTTCCCGTCGCGCTCGACCACGTGGTCGCTCGAGCCCTGGCCAAGGATCCCGACCAGCGGTACACCTCCGCCGGCGGCCTCGCCGTCGACGCCCGGGCCGCGCTCCGCGGCGATCTGCCGGGGCCCGCGGCGCCGCACCCCAACCCGACCGCCGCCGCCCCGCGACGGCGGGTGCGCCCCTCGGTGGCCGTACCTCTCGCAGTGGCAGCCGTCCTCGCTGTCCTCGGCCTCGCCACGACCGCCATCCGCACCGGTCCGGCCACCGATGCCTCAGCCGCTCCGCCGCGATCGGCACCGACGGACTCTGGGGCGACGACGAGTCCTCCCGGCGCAGGCCCCGCCACCCGCCAGGTGGATGCCCCGACCGGTGGTCAGGGCGACGGCGGCGCGGCAACAGCACCCGGCACCGCGAGCACACGGCCACCCGTCGGGCCGCCACCGCCCGACGCCGGGGTGGTCGTTCCGACGACGATCGTTGCGACGGCCTCCAGGTCCGAGGACCGCCCGCCACCCCCACCACCACCGCCTCCGCCTCCGCCACCACAGCCGCCCCGGATCCTGGGGCAGTCGACGGAGGTCCAGGGCGATCTCGTCTACCTCTCCGTTTCCTACAGCGACGACGACGGTGATGCCGTGGGCTTCGGATTCCGCGGAGTCAACGGGTCAGGCTGGGGACAGGAGACCCATTCGTTCGACGCCCCCTCCTACGGGCGCGCCTCCCCGGGGCAGATCTCCTACCCGTTCAACCACGCCTGCACCCAGGCCCCGTCGCGCGAGTCCGACATCGAGTTCTGGATCGTCGACAGCGGAGACCGGCGCGACTCCGTCACCGTCCACCTGACCTGCTCCTGAGGATCCCCATGACAGACACCGTCTCGCCCACCCGGACCGTCTACGTCCGCGACTGCCGCCACTGCAGGACCGAGATGGAACACGGCTACACCAGCACCTGCCCGGACTGCGGTTGGCGCATGGGACTCAAGCCCGTGGCCGAGAGCCACAACGACGACGGGAACCTGGCCACCCTGTTCGTCGCCGAGCAGCCCGGCCGGTACAGCCGGATCTCGCTGATCACGGCCACCCTCGCCGCCGTCATCCTCCTGGCGGTCGGAGCACAGGCGAGTGTCGGCCTGACACTCCTGGGAGTCGCCGCGCTCGTCGTCCTCGCGGTCGTCTGGCGCGAGACGCGGTTCGGACGGGTGATCTACGGTCTGACTCCGGGGATGCGCGCTCTCACGAGGGTCGTCCTCGCCGTCGGCACCGTCCTGGTGTTCTGCACCGTGATCGGCATCGTCATCGGCTGGAAGGGCGGCGACCGTCTGATGGGCCGCTGAGCAGGGCCGACCGCCCGACTTCGCCACAGCGGTGCCGACCACGGAACGGCCACGAATTGACCACGCTCGCCGATCGATCGACCGGGCGCTCCTGAGCCTGACGATCAGCGCCCGAGAACGCTCGACAGCGTGGCTTGCAGGTTCGCGACGTCGGCTCCGGTCGTCACCCGCCAGGCGATGTGGTTGTCCGCCCGCACGAGCAGGGCCCCGTCCTCGGCGAAATCACTGAGCTGCGCCCGGGCGGCCGAGGGGTCGGAGTACTCGGCGTCGGCACCGATGCGCACGACCGTCACCGAACACCGGCCGAACGAGGCGATGTCACTGCATCGTGTCGACGGCGCCGAGGTCGATTACCGTTTGAATGTGACGCACGCCGCGAACTGATCGGAGCTCGAGCCCATGCTCTACCCCGCCTACGAACTGCATCGGCGACTCACCGAGCCGGCCCGGATCTCGTCCGCGCTGCTCCACCGCACCCTGTCCGGCCTGCCCGCGCCGCTCGCGGAGCTCCGCGGGACCCGCCGGCTCAAGGCCCTCAGTGAGATACTCGTGCAGTCGCGGCCCACCCACGTCCGTCCGGACTGGGGGATCGACTCGGTCTCGATCGCGGGCGACGAGGTCGAGGTCTCCGTCCGACCGGTGCTGCGGACGCCGTTCGCCACCCTGCTGAACTTCACCACACCGGGGATCAGCGGGCGGACGCCGATGCTGCTCGTGGGCCCGATCTCGGGGCACTTCGCCACGCTGCTGCGCCCCACGGTCCGCACCCTGCTGGCCGACCACGACGTCTACGTCCTGGACTGGCACAACGCCCGGGACATCCCGGCGGACGAGGGCCGGTTCGGGCTCGACGAGTACATCGACCACGTGCTGGCCGCCATGCGCCACCTCGGTCCGGACCACCACGCCCTCGCGGTCTGCCAGCCGGCGCCGCTGGTCCTCGCCGCTGTGGCCGTACTGGCGTCCGCGGACGACCCCGCCCAGCCACGCAGCGTGACGCTGATGGCGGGACCGATCGACACCCGGGTCAACCCGAACAAGATCAATGAGCTCGCGGACCGCCGTCCCCTGTCCTTCTACGAGCGGTTCCTGGTCTCGCGGGTCCCCCGCCAGTACCCGGGGGCCGGGAGGCGCGTCTACCCGGGACTGGCCCAGTTGACCGCGTTCATGTCGATGAACATCCGGCGGCACCTGGGCTCGCACGTGGAGCTCTACCGAGCGCTGGTCGCGGGCGACGGGGCGACCGCCGCGCGGATCCGCGACTTCTACGACGAGTACGGGGCGGTCATGGACGTCCCGGCCGAGTTCTACCTGGAGACGCTGCAGCGCGTCTTCATGGAGCACGACCTACCGCGCGGCGCGTTCACCTGGCGCGGACAACCGGTCGACCTCTCCGTCATCAGCAGAACCGCGCTGCTCACCGTCGAGGGGGCCGAGGACGACATGTGCTCGCCCGGGCAGACCGCAGCAGCCCACGACCTGTGCACCGGGATCCCCGCCGGGGACCACCGTCAGCACTTGCAGCCGGGCGTCGGGCACTACGGGTGTTCGCGGGCTCACGCTGGGAGTCCGAGATCTACCCGGTCATCCGCGACTTCGTCGCGGCCCGGTCTGCCACCCGCACAGCGTCCTAGTCGATCGTCCACGCATGAGGATGGGAGCCGCATGAGCACAGAGGTCTTCGGCCGCAGCGGCGAGGAGCGGACCACCCCAGCACCGCGGTCGTCGGTGGAGCCCGTTCCGGACGACGAAGCCGATGCCCTCGATGTGGTCGAGGGTGGAGAGGCGGTCGGCATCCCGTCGGTCGCCGGGGTCCTGAAAGGGGTCGCCTCGGCGTTCGCGCAGCCCGGACCCGTCACCCGAGGCGCCGCCCGGCTCGCGCGGGACCTCGTCTCGATCGGGCGCGGCACCGACGACCACACACCCCACCCGAAGGACAAGCGATTCGCCGACCCGGCCTGGTCGACGAACCCGATCTTCCGTCGGCTCGCCCAGAGCTACCTCGCTCTGGGCGCAGAACTGAACCGTCTGGTCGACGAGTACGAGAACGGCTCGGCGGACTGGCACGACGTCGAGCGGGCACGGTTCGCGGTGTCCGCGCTGACCAGCGCGTTGTCGCCGACGAACCAGCTGCCGACGAATCCCGCAGCGTTGAAGCGGGCCTTCGACACCGCGGGGGCGAGTGTCCTGCGAGGGGCCCGCCAGTTCGCCCACGACGTCCGGCACAACGGCGGACTCCCCACACAGACCGACCGCACCGCCTTCACCGTGGGCGAGGATCTGGGTGTCACCCCAGGTGACGTCATCCACCGCGACGAGGTGGCCGAGCTGATCGAGTACCGGCCGAGCACCGCGACCGTCCACGAGCGGCCCCTGCTGATCATCCCGCCGCCGATCGGCCGCTTCTACTTCCTGGACCTGCGGCCCGGACGCAGCTTCGTGGAGTACGCGGTGAGCCGCGGGCTGCGCGTGTTCATGCTCAGCTGGCGCAACCCCACCGCAGAGCAGGCGGACTGGGACATCGACACCTACGCCCGCCGGATCCTGAGCGCCGTCGACATCGTCAAGGACGTGGCGGGCGTCGAGGACGTCAACAGCCTCGGGTTCTGCGCCGGGGGCATTCTGCAGACCGCCGTCCTGGGCCACCTCGCCGCGAAGGGCGAGCACGGCATCCACGCCGCGTCCTACGGCGTCACCCTGCTGGACTTCGGCGTACGCGCCCCGATCGGGGCCTTCTCCGCCCCGCAGGCGCTGGAGATGGCCCGCGCGGACTCGCGGCGCAAGGGGGTCATCACGGCGCAGTCGCTGGCCACCGTGTTCAGCTGGATGCGGCCCGACGACCTTATTTTCAACTACGTCGTCAACAACTGGCTGATGGGCGAGCGTCCCCCGGTCTTCGACATCCTGGCCTGGAACGCGGACGGGACGAACCTGCCCGCGGCGCTGCACTCCCAGTTCCTCGACATCTTCCGATCCAACACCCTCGCGGAGGACCGGCTCGAGGTACTGGGCACGCCGATCGAGCTCGGCGAGATCACGGCCCCGGTGTTCGTCACGGGCGCGCTGAACGACCACCTCACTCCCTGGACCGGCTGCTACCGGACCACCGAGCTGGTGGGCGGACCGAGCACGTTCGTCCTGAGCAACGCCGGCCACATCGCCAGCCTGGTCAACCCACCTGGGAACCCGAAGGCGAGCTACTTCATCGGAGGAGACTCTTCTGACGGTCCCGAGCAGTGGCGTGCCACCGCGGAGAAGCGCCAGGGCACGTGGTGGGAGGCGTGGGCCGACTGGGTCGTGGGAAGGTCAGGCGACGAACGACCGGCACCCACCTCGGGAGGCGACGCCCATCATCCGCCGCTGGAGCCGGCGCCGGGCTCCTACGTCGTGGACCGCATCCCCTCCTCGAGGTGACGCCGCTCGACGCCTGGTCGCCGGCGACCACGGCGTCCAGTACACCTCGATCGACTTCGGCCGCACCCTGCGCACCAGCAGATCACGTCACAGACCGAGGTATCCGGCTGACGGGGGTCGATCACTTCGCGTCAGTAGGCGAGGTCGGACTGCACCGGCCGGTTACGACCGGCCGGTGACGAGCGCCGCCAGCTCGGCCGGGTCGGCGGGCGGGGTGTCGCTGCGCCAGGCGACGTGCAGGTCCGGGCGGAGCAGCAGCAGGTCGGCGCCGTAGGCCTCGCGCAGGTGCGGCTCGGGCAGGTCGAGGACGTCCAACCGCGCTCCGGTCCCCCGGATCCCGGCCTCCAGCTTCTCCGTGTCGGCCGTCGTCCCGGCCAGCCGGAGCAGGGAGTAGCCGTCGCCCAGGAGGTCGTGGACCGAGCGGCCGTCGGCGCAACACAGGTGCGGCAGCCGGAACCCGGGTTCGCTGCGGGGACGGTAGGTGTAGGCGAAGCCGTCGTCGGACGGGTCGGTGGGCCGGTAGCTGATCACCGGGGACCCGAGGTAGCGGTAGCCCAGCTCGATGCCGGTCATCTCGTGGCCCTTGCGCTGGTGCACGTCCGCCAGCTCGCGGACCTGCGCCCGGACCCGGGCGCCCTCCGGCGTGTCCTGCGCGACTTGGTCTGTGGAGGCCGCCCGCCACTGCGCGGTGCCGGTGGCCGCGTACTCCGACGCCTGCACGTTGCGCAGCGCGACCTGGCGGCGGTCGTTCTCGTAGGAGTCGAGCAGCCCCGGCCCGCCCCAGCCCTGCAGGGTACCGGCGAGCTTCCACGCGAGGTCGGTCGCGTCGCCGATGCCGGTGTTCATGCCGAGCCCGCCCTGCGGGATCACCAGGTGCGCGGAGTCGCCGGCGAGCAGGACCCGGCCGTCGCGGTAGCGGTCGGCGACGAGCAGGTGCAGCGTCCAGGAGGTGACGGCCAGGACCTCGACCTCCACGGGGGCGCCGATCTTCTCCCGGATCACGGGCACGAAGTCGGTGTCCTCCGGCAGGCCGGTGTGGAAGGTGAAGTGCCGCTGGTCGCCCTGCACCACCATCGCGGTGCCGATCATCCTGGCGTCGCCGTCGGCGAAGTAGAAGTGCCGGGCCCGCCCCGCGACCGGGACCCGCTCGATGAGGTCGGGCGAGCGGAAGAACACCTGCCGCAGCGTCGCCAGGCCGCCCTTGCCAGAGAGAGCGATGCCGAGGGCCTTGCGGACGGTGCTGGCGCCGCCGTCGCAGCCGACCAGGTACTCCGCCCGCAGCTCCTCCGTGCCGCCGTCGGCGCGGGTCAGCCGGGCGGTCACGCCGTCGGCGTCCTGCGCGAAGGACGCGACGTCGCAGCCGTAGCGCAGGTCGACCGTCGGCTGCTCCTGCGCGACGTCGCGCAGCAGCGGCTCCAGCGCGTACTGCGAGACGAGCTGCTGAGACTCGAGCGGCAGGCTCCCGTCGTGCGTGGCGCGGGCCAGCTCGGCCGCCTCCGCGGGCGACGGGTAGGCCAGGTGCAGGATCGGCTCGTCGACGACGCGGGTGGTGACGTAGACGTCCATCGGCACGTCGGCGGGCAACCCGACCGCGCGGACCCGGTCGGCGATGCCGAGGCGCCGGAACAGCTCCATCGTGCGGGCGTTGCTGCGCTCCATCTTCGGCAGGTCCGCGGGCGCCGCCTTGCGCTCGACGACGGTCACGGGGATGCCGCGGCGGCCGAGGTCGATCGCCAGGGTCAGCCCGACCGGGCCGGCGCCGACGACGATCACGCGGGGCTGGTGGTGGCCTCGCACGCTCACCGCCGGAGGAACGCGGCGACGAGGTCGGTGAACTCCGCGGCCCGCTCGATCTGGGTCCAGTGCCCGCAGCGGGCGAACACGTGGAGGTCGGCGTCGCGCAGGAGGTTGACCATCGTCCAGGACACCTCCGGCGGCACGACCTTGTCCTCGCGCCCGTGCACCAGCAGCGTCGGGGTGGCGATGGCGCGCACCTGCTCCTCGGTGATGCCGAGGTCGTTGCCGGCGTGGCGGGGGTCGAAGAACATCGAGCGGTAGGCGTCGAAGGTCTCGACGCTGGCCTCGTACCGGATCCGGACGAGCTCATCGGTGATGATCGACTTGTCGACCGCGAAGTAGTCGAGCAGCAGCGCCCGCATGTTCTCCGGCGACGGCTCGTACGCCCGCAGCGCCTTGAGGCCGTCGGTGAGCGTCATGCCGACGCCGGGCGAACCCATGAGGACCATCCGCGCCACGCGGTCGGGGTGCCGCTCGGCCAGCGCGAGGGAGATCCGGCCGCCCAGGGAGTTGCCGACGAGCGAGACGCGCTCGAGCCCGAGGGCGTCCATGAACCCCACGACGTGGTCGGTCCAGGTGTCGAGCGAGTAGCGCACGTCATCGGGCCGCGCGGTCGCGCCGTAGCCGACGACGTCGGGGGCGAGTACGCGGTACTCGCGCGACAGGCCCGGGATCGTGTGCTGCCAGTTGGCCCAGGCCGAGACGCCGGGCCCGGAGCCGTGCAGCAGCAGCACGGGATCGCCCGCACCGGCCTCGAGGTAGAAGGTGTCGATCCCGGCGACGTCGACGCGGTGGCCCGCGGACAGGTCGGCGAGGGTGGTCACGGGGTCTCCTGGTGGTAGACGGCGAAGCACTTGTTGGAGTTGAAGACGTCGGTCTCGACCAGCATCGACCAGTCCAGCGCCATGCCCAGCTCGCTCATCGCCCCCATCAGGCAGAACCAGTTGAGCATCTCGTGCTGGCCGGAATCGACGATCTCGGCGCCGGTGACCGCGCGCCAGGTCTCGGTGTCGCCCGCGACGAAGGCGTCGTAGAGGCGGCGGTCGGCGGCGGTGTCGGGCCGCAGGTGCCAGTCCTTGTCGACGAGGAACGCGTGCGACCAGCTCGACGACGCCACGAACGCGACGCGGTCGCCGCTGCCCGCCACCGCACGCGCGACGGCGGCGCCCAGATCGAAGCAGCGGCGCGGACTGGGACCGACGGGGTCGAGCTGCTCGTCGCGGATGTCGGCGAAGCGGGCGAGACCGCCGCGGCGGGCGATCGCGTGCTGGCCGTAGCAGTTCACCGTGATCGGCACGAGCGGGTAGGGGAACTGCGCGCCGGCGTGGTCGTAGTCGAGGAACAGCTGGGTGTTGAGGATGGCGTGCGGGAAGTGCGCGCCGGCCCGCTTGCGGTAGGAGTAGGCCATGTCGAAGCCGTCGTTGATCAGCTTATTGGCCAGCGTCCGCGACCGTCCGGCGTCGCCGTGCAGCGTGATCGAGAAGTCCTCGGGCAGGCCCCACGCGTTGGGGCTGCCGCGCTCGTTCATCACCTCGAACGCGGGCACCTCGAGGTCGTCGTAGGCCAGCACGCAGAACGGCGGCACGACCTCCTCGCGGAAGTTCTCGTACTGGTCGTCGCCCCAGACCACGACGTAGTCGGGGCGGAACTCGTCGAGCTCCTTGCGGCAGCGCGCGAGGTGGTCGACGAGCTCGGCGCGGTGCCGGGTCGCGGCGGAGCGCCCGCCGTCATCACCCCACTCCTGCCGCATCCGGTCGGGCCACGTGGCCGGGTCCTTCAGCTCGTCGGGGATGTCGGGGTCGGTGAGCGTCCAGCGCAGCAGGCCCGCCATGTGCTCGTCGGTGCCCGCCAGCAGCGGGTAGTGGGTCAGCCCGAGCCCGAGGAACTCCGCCATGACCGTCCTCTCCTCCTCCGGCGGCAGCGCCGGGATCGGACTCCACCGTACGCAAACCTGCACACAGGATTCAAGGTTTCTGGTCGTGTCCCGTCGGCGAGCGGGAGGGATCCACGGCCCGGACCAGGTCGTGGCGGTGCAGCGACATCAGCTTGTCCAGCGCCTCGCGGTCGTGGTCGCGGATGGCCGCGGCGATGCCTGCGTGGACCTCGATGTTGTGGGCGTACATCTCCTCGTGGCCGGGCAGCAGCTCCGCGCGCTTGAGGTTGCCGGTGACGATCGCGGCGATCGCCTCGTACATACCGGCCAGCACCGGGATCCGCGCCGCGCGCGCGATCGCCTGGTGGAAGCGCAGGTTGGCCTCCAGGAAGCTGCGCGGTTCGGCGGCGCCGCGCATCTCCTCCACCGCCCACTCCAGGGCGCGGACGTCGGCGGGCCCGGCCCGGTCGACCGCCACCGAGGTCAGCACGTCCTCCAGGTGGGTGCGGGCCTCGAACAGGTCCAGCGGGTCCGGCCCGGACTCGGAGAACCACAGGTCCAGGGCGCCGAGGCGGACCTGCGGGGGCTGGCTGGCCACGAACACCCCGCCGCCGGGACCCGGGCGCACGACGACCAGGCCGCGGTCGCGCAGGATCCGCAGGACCTCGTTCATGATCATGGGGCTGACCTGGTGGTGCTCCATCAGGTCGGTGCGCCTGCCCAGGGACGTGCCCACCGGCGTGCGGTTCGCGAGCAGCTCGTTCTCGATGGCCGCGGCCACCTGCTGGGCGCGTGACGGGGTGGTGCCCTCGCGCGGCATGGGTCCTCCGAGGTCGGAACGGCGAAGATCGTGGAGCCAGGATAGTGCATCATTCCTTGAAACGTGTGTGCACGATCGCTACCGTGGCCGCATCAGCCCCGGACAACGGTGTCGAGCGGTGGTTTCGCCGCGGACGCTCCGACCGGTGCCCACCACTCCGCTGGAGCCCTCATGACCGCGACGTTCGATCCCACCCGACAGCTCGCCCCGTCCGGGCCGCTCGTCGACGAGGACCGCGAGCACCACCGCTTCCGGGTCCACCGCTCGACGATGACCTCGCCCGAGATCCACGCCCTCGAGATGGAGCGGGTGTTCGCCCGCAGCTGGCTCTACGTGGGCCACGAGTCCGAGATCCGCGACCCCGGCGACTACGTCCGCCGTCCGGTTGGCGGCAAGCAGATCTTCATGGTGCGCAACAAGCGCGGCGAGGTGCGCGTCTTCCACAACACCTGCACCCACCGCGGCGCGATGGTGTGCCGCAAGGACCAGGGCAACGCCAAGGTCTTCCAGTGCTTCTACCACGCGTGGTCGTTCGACACGGACGGCCGGCTGGTGGGCGTGCCCGACCGCGACGCCTACGGCGACGGGCTCGACTTCGGCGCGCTCGGGCTGCGCCCGGTGGCCCGCACCGAGTCCTACCGCGGGTTCGTCTTCCTCAGCTACGACCCCGGCATCGTCGACCTCGTCGAGTACCTGGCCGGGGCCACGGAGTACCTCGACCTCGTCGTCGACGCCACCGGCGACGCCGAGATCATCCGCGGCACCAACGAGTACGCGATCGAGGCGAACTGGAAGCTGCTCGCCGAGAACAGCATCGACGGCTACCACGCCGTGCCGACCCACGACACCTACTTCAAGTACCTCGTGGCGCTGGGCACCGACCTGTCCGGCGGGGTCGCGGGCACGGCGAAGAGCCTGGGCAACGGCCACGCGGTCCTGGAGTACTCCGCGCCGTGGGGCCGGCCGGTCGCGAAGTGGGAGCCGCTGTTCGGCGAGGACTCCCGCGACGAGATCGGGCGGCTGCGCGCCGACCTCGTCGCCAAGCACGGGGAGGAGCGGGCCCGGCGCATGTGCGACACCAACCGCAACATGCTGATCTACCCCAACCTCGTGATCAACGACATCATGGCGATCACCGTGCGCACCTTCATGCCGACCTCCGCCGACCGCATGGAGGTCACCGCCTGGGAGATGGCGCCCCGCGACGAGCTGCCGCAGCTGCGCCAGCGCCGCCTAGACAGCTTCCTCACCTTCCTCGGCCCCGGCGGCTTCGCCACCCCCGACGACATCGAGGCGCTCGAGTCCTGCCAGCAGGGCTTCCACAGCGGCGGCCTGGAGTGGAACGACATCTCCCGCGGCATGGCTCGCGAACCCCTGGCCAACGACGAGGAGCAGATGCGCACGTTCTGGCGGCAGTGGAACGAGCAGATCACCGGGGGTGCGCGATGACCGTCACCGACGAGCCCGCCGCCGTCGTCGTCGGCCCCGCGGTCGGCGATCCGGCCGCGGTCACCCGCGCCCAGGTCGAGGACTTCCTCTACGCCGAGGCCGAGCTGCTCGACGCCTGGGACCTCGACACCTGGATCACGCTCTACACCGACGACTGCCACTACGTCGTGCCCTGCAACGACACGCCCGACGGCGACCCCTCCCGCGACCTCGTCCTCATCGACGACAACGCGCTGCGGCTGCGCTCGCGCATCGAGCGGCTCGGCAGCCGCAAGGCCCACCGCGAGTACCCGCACTCCACCACCAGCCACCAGGTCACCAACGTGCGGCTGCGCCCGGTGGAGGGCTCCGGTCCCGGCGCGGAGCTGCCGGTCGTCGCCGAGTTCACGGTGTGGCGCTTCCGCGGCGAGCGCTCCACCACCTACGTGGGCCGGTACCAGTACCGCCTGCGGGTGGTCGACGGGCGGCTGCGGATCGCCTCGAAGCGGGCGACGCTGGCGATGGGCAGCCTGCGGCAGGTCCACGACGTCGCGATCATCCTGTGAGCGCCCCGCTCGCGGGCCGGCGCGCGATCGTCACCGGCGGGGCCACCGGGATCGGTCTGGCGATCTCCCGGCGGCTGCTGGCCGACGGCGCGCAGGTCGTGGTGGCCGCGGTCCGCGAGGAGGAGCTGAAGACGGGTCTGGACGCGCTGCGCGTCGACGGGGCGGAGCCGCACGGGTACGTCGGCGACCTCGCGCAGCCCGGCGTCGCCGACGCCCTGCTCGCGGCGGCGGTCGAGGCGCTCGGCGACGTCGACGTGCTGGTCAACAACGCCGGCGGCGGTATCATCCGGCCGACGCTCGACCACACCGAGGAGACGCTGCGGGCGACGATCGACAACAACCTGTGGACGACGCTGCGCTCGACGCTGGCGGTGCTGCCGCACCTGGTGGCGCGCGGCGGGGGCCGGATCGTCAACATCGGGGCGGAGTCGGTCCGCAACGGCCTCACCTCCCACGCGGTCTACAACGCTGCGAAGGGCGGGGTGCACGCGCTGGCCGTCGGGCTCGCCCGCGAGTTCGCCGGCGCCGGGATCTCGGTCAACACCGTGGCCCCGTCCTACACGCTCACCCCCGAGCTCGCCGCCGCCATCGAGGCGGGCGCGGTGCCCGAGCACCTGCAGCCCGTGCTCGACGACGCCGTCGCGCTCATCCCCCAGGGACGTCCCGCCACCCCCGAGGAGGTCGCGGGCGCGGTCGCCTACCTGCTGCGCCCGGAGGCCGGGTTCGTCACCGGGCAGGTCCTGAGCGTCAACGGCGGGAGCAGCATGGGATGACCGTCGACGTCCACGCCCACTTCCTCGGTCCCGACCTCCCGCCGCCCCGGGACCCGGACGCGCCGCGCCTCCTCGTCGACGACGCCGACGGCGGCCGCATCCTGCGCGGCGACGCCCTGTTCCGGCGGGTCACGTCGTCGCTGTGGGACGTCCCGACCCGGGTCGCCGAGATGGACCGCGCCGGGGTCACCCGGCAGGTGGTCTCGCCGGTGCCGGTCACGATGGAGCACGCCGTCGGCGACGCGCCCTACGCCCGGGCGCAGAACGACGCGATCGCGGCGGCCTGCGCGGCGTCGAGCGGACGACTGCTCGGCCTCGGGTGCCTGCCCCTGCACGACGCCCGCGCCGCCGTCGCCGAGCTCGACCGCATCCGGGGCGCCGGGCTGCTCGGCGTCGAGATCGGCACCCGCGTGGGCGACCTCGACCTCGACGACCCCGCCCTCGTCCCGATCTGGGACGCCTGCGCCGCCACCGGGTCCGCCGTGCTCGTGCACCCCGTCGACGAGGGCCGCGGTGTCGTCCGCCGCGCCGGGCCGCCCTACGACCTGGGCCTCGGGATGCTCGCTGACACCGCCCTCGCCGCCTCGGCCCTGGTCTTCGGCGGCGTCCTCGAACGCCTCCCCGGCCTGCGCATCGCGCTCGCCCACGGCTGCGGCGCCTTCCCCTGGGCCTACCCGCGCCTGCGCGTCGCCGCCGAGCGGAGCGGGACGCCGGGCGACCCCAGGCGCTGGGACGCCCTGACCCGCCTGCTGTACGCCGACACCCTCGTCTTCGACGACGAGCACCTGCGCCTGCTCGTGCACCGCTTCGGAGCCGGGCGCCTGCTGCTGGGCAGCGACGCCCCCTTCTTCCCCGACCAGATGGCGCGCACCATCGCCTCCGTCGAGGAGGCCGGCCGCACCGGCGCCCTGCCGCCCGGCGTCGGGCCGGAGCAGCTCGGCCGCAATGCCGCGGAGTTCCTGGGCCTCGACGACCGACCCTGATCGTCGCACAACCTGCTAGCACGATTCCGGCTTCAGACTGCCCGGTTTCGGCGCGTACCGCCGCTGTCACAGCAAATGCGCCGATCGGCCCTTGAATCATGTGTGCATGATTGGGTACCTTCCTTGCGACAGTGACGTCCTTCACACCGAGGAGCAACCGTGTCCGATCTCCAGCCGGAGCGGCCGGCCCCCACCCCGCGCGAGCTGCGCAAGGTGGCCGGCGCGAGCCTCGTCGGCACCGCCGTCGAGTTCTACGACTTCTTCATCTACGGCACGGCGGCGGCCCTCGTGTTCGGGAAGATCTTCTTCCCCGCACTGGGCACCGCGGCGGGGACGATCGCGGCGTTCGCCACGTTCAGCGTCGCTTTCGTGGCCCGGCCGCTCGGCTCGATCCTGTTCGGACACCTCGGCGACCGCATCGGGCGCAAGAAGTCGCTCACCTACACCCTGCTCATCATGGGTCTGGCGACGTTCGCGATCGGCCTGCTCCCCGACGCCGCGACCATCGGCATCGCCGCACCGATCCTGCTGGTGCTGCTGCGCATCCTGCAGGGCCTCGCCGTCGGCGGGGAGTTCGCCGCCGCCGCCCTGCTGGTCGCCGAGTACGCCCCGGCGCGCAAGCGCGGGCTGTACGGGTCCGCACCGCAGATCGGCTCCGGCATCGGCTCGACGATGGCCGTCGCCACGTTCCTGGTCGCCGGTCTCGTGATGAGCCCCGAGGCCTTCGAGTCCTGGGGCTGGCGCCTGCCGTTCCTGTTCAGCATCGTGCTGGTCGGCATCGGCCTCTACGTCCGGATGCGCATCGACGAGACGCCGATCTTCGCCGAGGTCCTCGCCCGCCAGGAGCGGGTCAAGGTGCCGCTCGTCGAGGTCTTCCGCTGCCAGCCGCGCCAGGTCCTGCTCGCCGCAGGCGCGATGCTCATGTGGTCGTCGTTCTACTACATCGGCGCGGTGTTCTTCACTAGCTACGGCACCACCACCCTGGGCCTGCCGCGTCCCACGATGCTGCTGATCAACCTCGTGGCCTCGCTGGTCTTCACCCTCGCCGTCATCGTCCCGGCCATGCTCTCCGACCGGGTCGGGCGCCGGCGCATGATCGCGATCGGCAACATCGTGGCGATCTCGTGGGCGCTGGTCCTCATGCCGATCATCGACATCGGCACGCCCCTCGCCGTCGGCACCGCGGTCGTCGTGACCATGCTGATCGTCGCGATCGCCAACGGCCCCGCCGCGTCCTTCCTGCCCGAGATCTTCGCCGCGCGCTACCGCACCACCGGCGTGGGCGTCGCCTACAACCTCGGGTCGGTGCTCGCCGGCGCCATCCCGCCGCTGCTCGCCGCCAGCCTGCTGGCCGCCTACGGCAGCTACGCGATCAGCGTGATGCTCGCGGTCTACGCCGTGGTGGCGACCGTCGCGGTGCTGATGCTCTCCGAGACCCGGGGCACGTCGCTGCGGACCGGCGCAGGAGAAGCGCAGGACTCCCCCGCCGACGTCCGCGTCACCACCTGACGGAGGTCGGCCACCGTCCCGGGACCGTGTGAGTCACCGGTGGCCGTCCGACCGACGGCCACCGGCGCGCACTCCCTCAGATCAGGACGGTGATCTGGTCGGGCCGCCCGAGCAGCTCCCGGCCGTAGATCTCCGAGCAGATCGACGGGTTGACGATCGCGTGGCGGCTCCCGGTCGCCTGGTCGCGCCAGATGCGCTGCAGCGGGTTGTCCTCGCCGGAACTGCCCGCTCCCCGATGCTCACCAGCAGGTCGATCGCCTCACGGCAGCGGCACGCGATGTACCAGGCGGTTCGTATGCTCCGGGGACCGGGCTCACCTGTCGACGTCGCCCGCGGCGGGCACGGCGTGCAGGTGCGCGGTGCCGATGTGGCCTGGGCCAGGTCCAGCTGCCTCGCCGGCGCTTCGGCCGCGTCCTCGTAGGACGTGTACGGGATCGGCCGGTGCTTCGCCTGGTACGTGGTCGACGCGTGGTCAGTACGTAGACGTTGCGGTTCGGGAACGTGGTCTGCCACCGCGCTTCCGGCGGGCGCTCCGAGGTTCAGAGTCGCCCTGGCAGCCGTAGATCCAGCACTCTCTCTCCCGATGCTCGTGCGCCCCAAATGCGCCCCAAATGGCCATTTGATCTTCATCTGCGCAGGTCAGAGGCCTACGACCTGCTCCACTACGACGTCTGATCCGGACGTCCTCCTGACCTCCGCGTCAGGCCGGAACGGCGGTCGACCTGGCAACGTCCGATGACGGTTGCCGGCGTCGACCGCCGTTCTTCGTGCTCGTGTGTCGCGGATGCGCCACGGGACGAAGCGCTACCAGGACCTTCCTCTCAGCGGTTCAGAGGCGTTCGACACGGTCGGCCTGCGGGCCCCGGTCGCTCTGACGCACCGCGTACCGGACCCGGTCACCCACCTGCAGCGGCCCCGACCCCATGATCACGGACACGTGGACGAAGAGGTCGTCGCCCCCTGCGTCCGGGGTGATGAAGCCGAAGCCGCGGTCGCCGTCGTAGCGCGCGACGACGCCCTCGCCGCCTCGTGTGGGCACCTCCTGCGACGCCGGCCCTGCGGCCGCGGCACGTGGTGACGGCTGCGGCGCCGTCGGGGGCTCGGCGCCCCGGACCAGGTGCACGTCGCGGGCCTGCGGGCCCTTGTCCCCACTGACCACCTCGTAGGCGACGCGGTCGCCCTCCGTGAGCCACGTCAGCCCCTCGGCCAGGGCCCGGGCGTGGACGAAGACGTCTCCGGCGCCGGAGTCGCGGCTGATGAAGCCGAAGCCCTTGTCCTCGTCGTACCAGGCCACCGTGCCGTCCGCGCCGTCCGCGCCGTCCGCGCCGTCCGTGGTGCCGGCCGCAGCGGGTAGGCCGGCCCCCGCTCCCAGCGGGATCACGTGCCCGGCCTGGGGGCCGCGCTCGCCCTCGACGACCAGGAAGGCCACCCGCTGCCCCTCGGTGACCACGCCACCGGTCACGATGGCGGAGCTGTGCACGAAGATGTCGGCGCCGCCGCCGTCCGGCGTCGCGAAGCCGTACCCCTTGCCCGGCTCGTACCAGGTGACGGTGCCGAGCAGGCCCACGGCGCTGCCGGCGGCCGCGTCGGCGGTGACGCGAACGCGCAGCGCCTGGGGCCCGCGGTCGTTCTCGCCGACCTCGAACACGACGGCCTGGCCCTCGCGGAGCACGTTCGCGCCGCCGTCCCCGACGATCTCGGAGGCGTGCACGAACACGTCCGGCGAGCCGTCCTCGGGCGCGAGGAAGCCGAAACCCCGTTCGGCGTCGAACCAACGGACGGTCCCCTGCGGCATCGAAGGCTCCAGATCGGAAGGGCGGGCACTGGCCCCCAGTCTCCCCGACCGACCTCGCGGTCCTTCGGGCCGGGCCCACAGGCCTGGTGGTCGATCCGGTGCCGACCACCCCGCCTGCGCGCCGGCGGAGGTCCGCGCAACGGGGGGGCGATCAGGATCGCGTCAGGGGTCCCGTGGACGAGGGTCGCCGTGTTCGTCACCACCGGAGGTCGGTCGGACCGTGCGGAGGCCCGCACGCGACCGGACCGCGACGACGTAGGCAAAAGCATATGAGCTATGTTGCCTAGACGCAGCTCAATGAGTTACGGTCGCGTCACCTCCTCCAGGAACGGCTTCCGACACGGGTCGTGCGGACGTACTGGACGGAGCACGGGTGCCTGGTCGGCGTCCCCATCGAACTCAGGGCCTGAGCAGGCCCTGATCATCCCCGTCGGCGGCACTCGCCGGGACGGCCAGCAGGAGGTCACCGTGAAGGCGTTGCAGCTGAAGGAGTTCGGGAAGCCCACCGTGGCCACGGAGCTGATCGAGTCGCCGGCTCCCGAGCCCGGACCCGGACAGCTGCTCGTGGCGATGGAGGCCTCGCCCATCAACCCGTCGGACCTGCTCCTCATCCGGGGCCGCTACGGTCATCGCCCGGCCCTGCCAGCCGTTCCCGGCACCGAGGGCGTCGGTCGCGTCGTCGCCGCGGGTCACGGTGTCGACCCCGGACGCGTCGGCGAGCGGGTGATCGTTCCCACCGTGGCCCACGGCACCTGGCAGGACCAGCTCGTGATCGACGACGGCGGCGCCATCGCTGTCGATCCGGCGGCCGACGTCCTCCAGTCGGCGATGCTGGGCATCAACCCGATCACCGCCGACCTCCTGCTCCGGAGCTTCGTCGACCTCTCCCCGGGCGCCTGGGTCGCACAGACCGGCGGGAACTCCGCCGTGGGCCGCTACGTCATCGCCCTGGCGAAGCAGGCCGGTCACCGCACCCTCAGCGTGGTGCGCAGGCCCGAGGTCGCGGCGGAGCTGCTCGAGTCGGGCGCCGACGCCGTCGTCGTCAGCGGGCCGGACCTGCGTACCCAGCTGAAGCAGGTGCTCGGCGACGAGCGGATCTCGCTGCTGCTCGATCCGATCGCCGGGGAGGTGGTCACCGAACTCGCCTCCTGGCTCGCCCACGGGGGCACCCTGGTCAGCTACGGCGGGATGAGCGGTACCCCGGTCACCGTCTCCCCCAACGACCTCATCTTCCGCGATCTCACCGTCCGGGGCTTCTGGCTGAAGCACTGGCTGGACACGACTCCCCACGACGCCATCGTCTCCGCGTACGCCCGGCTGGCCCCGTTGGTCGCCGACGGCTCACTGCGGGCGCCCGTCGCGGCCACCTATCCGCTGGAGGAGTTCCAGGACGCCCTGCTCCACGCCTCTCAACCGGGCGGCGCCGGGAAGGTGCTCTTCACCTGGTGACCGGGACGGACCGGTCGCGGTGCGGCACCGCCGATCCGGCGGGTGCTCCCGGGCCCCGCAGTCGCCCCGACGGCCGCGGATCCGGCCCGAAGATCGAGATCGCGGATGCGATCCCGAGCACGGCGACCGACGAGGTCGACGTGCCGCTGCTGGAGGTGCAGTACCGCTGAGGCTCCCCCGTCAGCCGGACGTGCTCCGGGCCGCCCGTGGTGCTTGACTCGGCCCCATGCGGATCTTCTTCACCGGCGGCAGCGGCAAGGCCGGGCACCACGTCGCGCCCTACCTCGCCTCCCGCGGCCACCAGGTCACCAACGCCGACCTCACCCCGCTCGGCCACCGCGACGTCACCGACCTGCGGGTGGACCTCACCGACGCCGGCGACGTCTACTCGGCGCTGGCCGGCGTGCCGACCCAGGACGCCTTCGACGACCCCCGCCCCGAGCCGTACGGCGGGTCGGCCTACGACGCGGTCGTGCACTTCGCCGCGGTCCCGCGCCCGCTGCTCACCTCCGACCGGGCCACCTACGCGGCCAACGTCCTCGCGCACTACAACGTCCTGGAGGCCGCCACCGCCCTCGGCATCCGCAAGATCGTGTTCGCCTCCTCGGAGACGACCTACGGCGTCTGCTTCGGGCGCGGCGAGCGCAAGCCCCTCTACGTCCCGGTCGACGAGGAGCACCCGGTGGTCCCCGAGGACTCCTACGCCATGTCGAAGGTCGCGGGCGAGGTGACCGCGCGGTCCTTCCACGCCCGCACCGGCGCCGACGTCTACGGCCTGCGCATCAACAACGTCATCGAACCCCACGAGTACGCCGAGCTCTTCCCGGCCTTCCTCGAGGACGCAGGCCTGCGCAGGCGCAACCTCTTCGCCTACATCGACACCCGCGACCTGGGGCAGCTGACGCTGCGCTGCCTGGAGACCGACGGGCTCGGCTACGAGGTGTTCAACGTCGCGAACGCCGACATGTCGGTCGCCGCCACCACGAGCGAGATCATCGACCGGTTCTACGACGGGGTGGAGGTGCGCCGTCCGATGGGCCGCGACGAGACGTTCTACTGCATCGACAAGGCCCGCCGGCTGCTCGGCTACGAGCCGCAGCACTCCTGGCGCGACGTGCTGCCCGACCCGGGAGCCTGACGGGCGCCACACCTGTACCGCTGCCGGTCAGGGAGCTCCCGCCGGTCGGGCCGTCGGTTCGGCGACCCCGACGAGCAAGTTGTCGACCACGATCCGGATCTGCGCCGACCAGCCCAGCTGCGTCGTCGACGAACACCACACGGCCACCGGGTTCGAGCACGGCGGCGACGCCGTCCCAGAACTCACGCACCGGCCCGGGGCCGTACAGGATGCCGGAGGAACTCGAGCAGGTGCCGCGCCAGCACCTCGGGCTGCTCTTCCGGCACCCAGTGGCCCGCCTCCTCGACGAGCACCCCCTGGACCGACTCCGCGACGAGGCGCAGGGAGTCGGCCACCTCCTCGCCCCTCCCCCGGCCCGAGGCACCGCCGACGGCGAGCACCGGCATCCGCAGCGGCCCGCGGGCGATCACCGCGGTGTTGTCGGCGACGTCCTGCGGCGTCGCCCGGTAGAGGCCGAAGCCCGCGCGCAGGTTGTCGGGGCGGGTGTAGGTGCGCAGGTACTCCCGGACGTCCTCCTCGGGCAGCGGCCGGTGCCCGAAGGTGCGGTAGAACCAGCCGAGGTAGACCTCCTCGCGCCCGGTGACGAGCTCCTCGGGCAGGTCCGGGGTCCGGTGCAGGCCGTGGTGCCAGCGTGCGCCGCCCTGGGCGATGTCGGTGCCTCCCGCGCCGGGCACGGTGACGTCGACGACGGTCAGGGTGGCGAGGGCGTCGGGGTGGTGCGCGGCGAGCGAGAACGCGGTGACCCCGCCCCAGTCGTGGCCCACGAGGTGGAACCGGTCGATCCCGAGCTCCTCGCGCACCAGCCGCAGCACGTCCCCGGCCAGGGTGCGCTTGTCGTACCGGGCGGGCCCGGTCGACTCGCCCAGGCCCCGCAGGTCGGGGGCGATGACCCGGTGGTGGGGCGCGAGCAGCGGGATCAGGTGGCGCCAGCAGTACCAGGTCTGGGGCCAGCCGTGCAGGAGCACGACCGGGTCGCCCTCGCCCGCGGTGACGTAGTGCAGGTCGACATCACCGAGGGCGGCGCGGTGGTGGCGGAGCGGGGCGGCCATGAGCGGATCTCCCTGGTGGCGCGTCGGGCGGGGTCGGTCAGGCGGAGGAGATCCCGTCGGCCGGCTGGCGCGGGGCGTCCTCGGTCTCGGCGTCGACGACCCGCCGGCTGGTCTCGCCGAGCGCGAGGACGCAGACCAGGCTGAGCAGCCCGAACCCGGCGAGCATCAGGCCGACGGCGTAGCTGCCGTAGGTACCGGACAGCTGGGCGGCGAGCAGCGGCGACACCGCACCGCCGAGGACACCGCCGAGGTTGTAGCCCATGCCGGCGCCGGTGTAGCGGTAGCGCGTCGCGAACATCTCCGGCATGTAGGCGCCGACCGGGCCGTAGGCGATGCCGAAGATCGCCAGGGTCCCGATGAGGCCGATCGCGAACCCGGTGCCCGAGCCGGTTCCCATGATCGGGAACAGGACGAGCGCCCACGGGATCGACAGGGCGCAGCAGGCGAGGATGACGTTGCGGCGGCCGAACCGGTCGGAGACGATCCCGGACACCGCGGTGACGGCGCCGAAGACCACGGCGGCGACGATGTTGAGGATCAGCACGGTGCGCCGGTCCAGCCCGGCGCCGGTGGCGCTGGTGCCGTAGCTCGTGAGGAACGCGGTGCCCATGTAGAACAGCGCGAACACGATGGTGAGCACGCCGCCGGAGAGCAGGATCTCGCGGGGCTGGACGCGGAAGACCTCGAGGATCGGCGGGGACGTCCGCGCGGTGGTGAGGGTTCCGGCGGCCTGCGCCCTGCGGAAGGCCGGGGTCTCGTCGATGGTCAGCCGGACCCAGAGGCCGACGCCGACCAGCACGATCGACAGCAGGAACGGGATGCGCCAGCCCCACTCGAGGAAGGCGGGGTTGGTGTCGCCCATGGCGACGTTCACGGCGAGGAACGTGGCGCTGGACAGGGCGAAGGCCAGGGCCGGACCCATCTGCGGGAAGATCGCGTAGAGCCCCCGCCTGCCCGGCGGGGCGTACTCGGCCGCGAGCAGCGTGGCGCCCGCCCACTCACCGCCGACGGCCAGGCCCTGCAGGAACCGCAGGACCACCAGGATGATCGGGGCGGCGACGCCGATGGTGGCCGCTCCGGGCAGCAGCCCGATGACCACGGTGGAGACACCCATCAGCACCAGCGTGGCGATCAGGGTGTTCTTGCGTCCCAGCCGGTCGCCGTAGTGGCCGAACAGGATCGCGCCGACCGGCCGGGCCACGAACGCGACGGCGAAGGTCGCGAACGAGGCGACCGTCGCCGCCGCGCTGCCGAGCGCGGGGAAGAACACCGTCGGGAACACCAGCGCGGCGGCGGTGCCGTAGATGAAGAAGTCGTAGAACTCGATCGTGGTGCCGGCGCAGCTGGCGATGGCCACGCGCCGCATCGGTGTGGCGCGGGTGGTCCCGTGCTCCATCTGGTTCTCCGTCGGTTCAGCAGGGTCGTGGGGGTGGGGCTGGTCAGCGGTCGATGACCGGGAGCACGAGGCGGCTGGGCCGGGCGGCGCCGTGGTGGACCGTGGTGTCGGCGACGACCATGTCCTCCAGGGCTTCGGAGGAGATGACGCCGCCGGTGTTGGAGTTGCGGTCGTAGTGCGGGAAGTTGCTGCCGGAGACGTCGAGGCGGATGCGGTGCCCGGGCAGGAACACGTTCGAGGTGACCGACATCGGCACGGTGACCTCGTAGACCTCGCCCGGGGTCATCAGCTCGGGCTCGGACAGGCTGTTGCGGTAGCGCAGCCGCAGGATGCCGTCGCACAGGTTGATCGCCCGGCCGTCGGGGAAGACGTCGACGAGCTTGGCGGTGATGTCGGTGTCCACCGTGGACGCCGAGACGAACACCTTCAGCTCGACGAACCCGGTGACCTCGACGGGCTCGGTGAGGACCGGGCCGGTGTAGCAGAGGACGTCGGCGCGGCCGTCGACCACGCGCTGGTCGACCGGGCCGATGAGCCCGGGCACCGACGGCAGCAGGGCACCGCCCGCGGTGGGCAGCGGGTCGCGCGGGTCGTAGCGGAACCCGTCGCTGCCGTCGCCGGTCGGGGCGTCGAGGGTGAGGGCGCCGTCGCCGTCACGGGTGTTCGCCGATCCCCCGCTGGTCAGGTGGTAGTCGGTGTAGCGGGTGTCGGGCAGCGGCCAGTCGGCCTCGTCGCGCCACTGGTCGATGCCCATCACGAAGATCCGCACCCGCGGGGCGGGGGTCTCGGGCGCCGTGCCCCGCAGGTGCTGGTCGAAGAAGGTGAGGTGGTGCTCGCTGAGGTCGACCGGCGCGAGCATCCCGTAGTACCGGTCGGGGTACTGCCCGGAGAGGTTGATGTGGTCCCACGGCCCGATGACCAGCCGGGACTGCTCCCGGGCCGCCTCGGAACCCGCGTGGTTCCGGATGCGGACGAAGTCGGCGACCTGCTCGTGGACCTTCAGGTCGTACCAGCCGCCGATCTCCAGCACCGGCACCGTGACCTCGCCGATCCGCGCCGACCAGTCCTGCGCCTTCCAGTACTCGTCGAAGTCGGGGTGCGCGAGCCAGTCGTCCAGCCAGCGCCCGGTGCCCAGCACCGGACGCGAGGCGACAGGAGTGGCGTCGTTGAGGGGCAGCGGGTCGAGCAGTGCTCCGCCGAGCCGCATCAGTGCCGACGGGTCGGTGGTGTCGCCGCGCTGCAGCGACCGCTGCTCGGCGGCGGCGAACATCATGGCGTTCCACCACGTGACCAGGCTGAGGGACAGAGCGCCGCCCTGGGAGTACCAGAGCCCGGAGTACCAGTTCGCCGAGGTCTGCGTGGGGGCGATGGCCTTCAGGCCCGGACCGCCACCCAGGGCCAGGGCGAACTGGGTCATGCCCAGGTAGGAGGCGCCGTACGCGCCGACGGTGCCGTCGTACCAGTCCTGCTCGGTCAGCCACGCCAGCACGTCCTGGCCGTCCGCGATCTCGTTGACCTTCGGGGTGAAGTCGCCGTCGGACTCGAACGCCCCGCGCGCGTCCTGCACGACCACGGCGTAGCCGGCGTGGACGAACGACAGCAGCGGCGGGATCGAGCTGGCCGGCCCGCCGGCGAGGCCCGCCGCCTCCTTGTCGTAGGGGTGGCGGACGACCAGGGTGGGCGCGGTCCCTTCCAGGGGCCGCCACACGTTGGCGCGCAGGGTCACCCCGTCCCGGGTCTTCATGGGGACGTCGCGCTCGTAGATGAAGGTCATCGGGCATCTCCTCGTCGAGATCACCGGCGGTCGGCGGGGCGCGGACCGTCGTCGTGCGGAGGGCAGCAGTGCGGGGTGGAGCGGTGCCGGGTCAGCGGATGGAGGACCCGATGCCGAGGCCGCCGTCGACGTCGAGGACGACGCCCGTGACGTAGCCGGCGGCGGGCGAGCAGAGGTAGGCGGCGGCCTCGGCGATGTCGGTGGGGTCGCCGGTGTGGCGCAGGGGCACCTTGGACACGAGCTTCTCCCGGGCCGGGCCGTTCATCGAGGCGAGCATCGGGGTCTCGATCAGCCCGGGCGCGATGGCGTTGGCGGTGATCGCGTGACGCGCCCCCTCCAGCGCGATGGTCCGGGTGAGCCCGACGATCCCGGCCTTGGCGGCCACGTAGTTGGCCTGCCCGTAGTTGCCGCGCCAGCTCATCGAGGAGAAGGACAGGATCCGGCCGTAGCGCCGCTGCTGCATGACCGGCAGCACCGCGCGGATGCAGAAGAACGTGGCCGAGAGGCTGGTGTCGAGGACGGCGTGCCAGTCGTCGTCGTCGATGTCGGTGGCGCGGTTGTCGCGGATGATCCCCGCGTTGTTGACCAGCACGTCGATCCGGCCGTGGTCGGTGTGCACCTGGCGGACCCAGTCGTCGACGTCGGCGGAGCGCGTGACGTCGAGCGGGCGGGCCTCGGCGACGACCCCGTGCTTGTCGGCGAGCTCGGTCGCGAGCTCGGCGCCGGCGGCCTCGTTGATCTCGCCGATCATCACCGCGGCGCCCTCGGAGGCGAAGCGGTGGGCCATCGCGCGGCCCAGGCCCTGCCCGGCCCCGGTGATCAGGACGGTCTGTCCGGTGTAGCGGTCCATGTCTGCCTCCTGCTGGTACCGGTCAGCCCGCGGCGCGGCGGGTGAGGAAGCGGCGGAGCTCCGCGGGGACGTCGTGGGTGGCCCAGTGCCGCGCGAACTCCTCGAGCTCGACCCGCAGGCCCGCCTCGACCGACGGCTCGTCGTCGAGCTCGGCGAGCACCGCCTTGAACGCGGCCTGCGCAGGGCCGGCCGCGGCCGCGAGGGCCTCGGCCACGCGCAGCCCCTCCTCGGCGCCGCGCCCGGTGTCGACGACGGCGTGCAGCCACCCGGTCGGCAGGAACCGCTCGGCGGGCAGCAGCTCGCCGGACAGTCCGAGCCAGCGCCCGAGGGAGTCGCCGAGCTTGCGGCGCATCCGGACCGCGGAGCCGGCGCCGGGCACGAGGTGGTTGCGGATGTGGCCGTCCCCGATCAGCGTGCCGGTCTCGGCGACGACGGCGTCGCAGGCCAGCGCGATCTCCAGGCCCCCGGCGACGGCGTGCCCGTGCAGCGCCGCGACGACGGGCAGCGGGCTGCGCTCGATGCGGCGGGTGAGGTCGGAGACGGTGCGCAGGAAGGGCACGGGCGACGCGCCCGCGTCGGCCAGGGCGAGCAGGTGCTGCAGGTCCGCGCCCGCGCAGAAGCTCGGCCCGGCCCCGGTGACCAGCACGGCGCGGGTGGCCGGGTCGTGCTCGGCGTCGGTGAGCGCGGCGGTGAGCGCGTCGACCAGCGGTGCGTCGAGGGCGTTGCGCCGCGCGGGGCGCTGCAGCACCAGCGTGCGGACCGGCCCGCGGCGCTGGATGCGCAGCACGGTGGGGGCGTGCCCGGTGGGGGCGAGTTCGGTCACGTCGTCACCGCGGCGGCCTCGCGCAGCTGCCGGCGCAGCTGCGCGCGCTGGATCTTGCCGCTGGCGGTCTTGGGCAGGGCCGCCACGACGTGGATCCGGCGCGGGTAGGCGTGCGCGGCGTAGCGCGTGCGCACGTGGGTCTGCAGCTCGGTGACCAGCCCGTCGGAGGGGACGGCGTCGCCGCGGAGCACGACGAAGGCCTCGATCACCTCGCCGCGGACCGGGTCGGGCGCGGCGACCACCGCGCACTCGGCGACGGCCGGGTGCTGGGCGAGGACGGACTCGACGTCGAACGGGCCGATCCGGTAGCCGGCCATGATGATCACGTCGTCGTCGCGGGAGGAGAACCGCAGGGTGCCGTCGGCGTTGCGGGTGGCCAGGTCGCCGGAGAGGTAGAAGCGCCCGTCGGCGGTGAAGCGGTCGGTGGCCGCGCCCGCGTAGCCGGTGAAGCTCATGAACGGGCTGGCGGCCACCTCCACGGCGAGCAGCCCGGGCTCCCCGGTGCCGGCGGGGCTGCTCGTGGCCTCCTCCAGCACCGTGACCGACCAGCCCGGCAGCGCCACGCCCATCGTCTGCGGGACGACCGGGACCGCCAGGTCGGGGTGGTGCGGGAACCCGACGGTCATCCCGACCTCGGTCTGGCCGTAGTGGTCGTGGACCTGCAGCCCGAGCGCGGCCTGCGCCCACTCGTTGACCTCGGCGGTCAGCGGCTCCCCCGCGCTCGACAGTCGCTGCAGGCGCAGACCCGCGGGCACCGGGGCGTCGGCGGTGCGCAGCGACCGGAACACCGTCGGGGCGGCGGCGTAGTCGGTGACCCCGAGATCGACCAGGGCGCGCCAGGTCGCGGCGGCGTCGAACCCGCCCCTCTGCAGGACGCTGCGCAGCCCCAGGACCATCGGCGCGACGACCGCGGAGTACAGCCCGTAGGCCCAGCCGGGGTCGGCGCCGCACCAGTAGACCGAGTCGTCGCGCACGCCGAGGGCGAACTCCAGGTAGGACTGCCAGCCCGCGACGTAGCGCAGCGGGTGCACCACCCCCTTCGGCGCGCCGGTCGTGCCGGAGGTGAACATGTGCACGAACGCACCGTCGCCACCGATGGCGGTGCTCCCGGTGAACGGCACGGCGGCGGCGAGGCGATCGGTGAGGTCGGACCCCGCGACCAGCAGCGTCCACGGGCCGTCCGGGACCTTCGCGGCCTGGTCGGCGTCCGCGACCACGACCGCCGCCTGCGCCCCCGCGAGCCGGGAGGCCACGGCGTCGCCGGCGAACGCGGTGAACAGCGGGACGTACACCGCGCCGACGCGCCAGGTGCCCAGCAGCACCGCCACCAGGTCCGCGCTCTTGCCCATCAGGGTCGCCACGCGGTCGCCCCGGCCGACACCGAGCCCACCGAGGAGCCCGGCGACGCGCTCCGAGCGGTCGCGCAGCGCGGCGAAGGTCAGGTCGACGGCCGACCCGTCCGGCTCGACGACGGTGAACGCGACCGCGTCGCCCGGGTGCCGGTCGCACAGCAACCACGCCGGGTCGGCGTCGGGCGCCGAGAACACCTCGACGATCGCGTCGATCCGCTCGTGGACCGTGCTCTGCTCCGGAGCCATGGACGCCCTCCGTTGGGAACTCATGTGGGTACTTTTGCCGATCTGAAAGTACCCAACTCCGTTCCGCTGCACAAGGGGCCGGACGCCCGTGCGAGACTCGGGCCCATGACGGCGATCTCCGGCGCCCTCGGGGGGACGCCCCGGCGGAGCCCCCGACGACGCACCGTCGACACCGCACGCATCGCCCAGCTCCTCGCCCAGGCCGGCGACATCGTGCTGGCCGAGGGCTTCACCACGATCACGATGGACCAGCTCGCGCAGCGGCTGGGCTGCTCGAAGGCGACCCTCTACAGCGCGGCGGGCACCAAGGAGCAACTGGTGCAGACCATCACCCGCCGGTTTTTCCAGACCGCGACCGAGCAGATCGAGCGCGCCGTCGCCGAGGAGCCCGACCCCCGCCGGCGCATCCGCACCTACCTCACCGGCGTCGGCACCGCGATGCGCGTGCAGTCCCCCGCCTTCTACGACGACATGGTCAACTACGAACCCACCGCCCGGATCTACCGCAAGAACTCCGACGCCGCCGCCCGCCGCGTCCGGGAGATGATCGACGACGGCGTCCGCGCCGGCGCCCTGCGCGACGTCAACGGCACCTTCGCCGGACAGGTCGTCGCCCTCGCCATCGACGCGGTCCAGTCCGGCGCCCTCCTGCGCAGCACCGGCCTCACCGCGGGCGACGCCTTCTCCGAGCTCGGCGACCTCGTCCTCGACGGGCTCAACCGGCCCGCCGGCCCGTAGTCCCGCTTTACAGCACCGCCTCGCGCCACCCGCGCAGCGAGCTGACCAGCGCCAGGCCCTCGGCGCGCAGCAGGTCCTCCGGCACCACCGTCCGCTCGGCGAGGCGCCCGGACTCCACCAGCACCGCCCGACCGACGCCGGGCAGGCAGCCGCTGCCCAGCGGCGGGGTCCACCAGCGGCCGTCCAGGCACACCGCCAGGTTCGCGATGCACGACTCGGTGACCTCGCCCCGCTCGTTGACCAGCAGCACGTCGTCGGCGTCGTGCCGGGCGCGACGCACCTCGTAGACGTGGCGGCGGCTGGTCTTGTGGTGCGGCCAGCACTCCCCCGAGTCCACCGGCTCCCGGTCCAGCGCCAGACGCACCGGCCCCGGCGCCGTCGGCGGGACCGCGCCGATCTCGACGCCGACCTCCCCGTCGCGGTGGGCGGTGAGCCGGATCCGGGCGTCCCCGCCCGACGGCGGGCGGCGGCGCAGCGCCTCCTCCAGCGCCGCGCGCACGGCGTCGAGACGGAAGCGGAACCCGAAGTAGGACGCCGAAGCGGCCATCCGAGCCAGGTGCCGGTCCAGGTGCACCGGCCCGCGCACCGCGTCGAACCGCAGCGTCTCCACCAGGTGGAACTCCTCGGGCCGCGAGTGCAGGACCGCGGTCTTGGTGACGGACTCGGCGTGCTCGGCCGCCGGGTCCGAGCCCCACGTCACCCCGCCGCCGGTGCCGTAGGTCGCCACCCCGCGGGCTCGGTCGACGACGACGGTGCGGATCGCGACCGAGAACCGGGCCCGCACCGGCGCCGTCGACGGCCCGACGACGCCGACCGCGCCGCAGTACACCCCCCGCGGCTCGTCCTCCAGACCCGCGACCACGTCCATCGCGCTGATCTTGGGCGCCCCGGTCACCGACCCACTGGGGAACAGCGCCCGGAACACCTCGACCAGACCCTGACCCGGCCGCAGCCGCGCCTGCACGTCCGAGGTCAGCTGGTGCACCGTCCCGAACCGCTCCGCCCGGCACAGCGCGGTCACCGCGACACTGCCGGTGACCGCGACGCGTGCCAGGTCGTTGCGGACCAGGTCGACGATCATCACGTTCTCCGCCCGCTCCTTGCTGCTCGCCCGCAGCGCCGCCACCGCCACCGCGTCCTCGGCCACCGTCCGGCCCCGCGGCGCGGTCCCCTTCATCGGGCGCATCAGGATCCGGTCGCCGCGCAGCTCGAAGAACAGCTCCGGGCTCGCGCTGGCGACCACCGTGCCGCCGAGGTCGAGCAGGGCGTGGTGCGCCCCGCGCTGGGCGTGGGCGAGGCGCGCGTACAGCTCCTGCGGCTCCTCGACGACCGGCGCGGTGACCCGCGCGGTGAGGTTGCACTGGTACACCTCACCCGCGGCGATCCGCTCCCGCACGGCGTCCACGGCCGCCTCGTACCGCGCGGCGTCCCAGCGCGGCTCCCAGCCCCATCGGGCCTGCCCGGTCGGCAGACCGACCGCCGGGGCGGTCACCGGCTCGTCGGCGATCCCGAACCACACCAGCGGCAGGCCCGGCGCGGGCGGACGCGTCCGCAGCGCCGGGTCCAGCCCCGAGGCGGCCTCGTAGGCCACGAACCCGAACGCCCACGCCCCCGCCGCCGTCCGCCGCTCGACCTCGGCCAGCACCCCGACGACCTCGTCGGGCTCGTGCGCGACCAGGCACTCACGGACGGCGCCGAACACCTGCGCGGTCCCGGTGGTCATGTCGTCGAAGCGGGCCCACGCACCGCCGCTCACACCCGCACTCCGGGGACCGACACCACGATGATCACCGGCGCAGTCTCACCGACTCCCCGACCCCGGGTGCGCACCGGGCCGGGCCAGGGTCGTCGGGCGGTACCGCGGGTCGGCGTCAGGGGCTCCCGAGCGCGGTCGCCGCCGCGATCCGTCCGAAGCAGAACGCCTCCGACAGGTTGGCGCCGTCGGCCGGGTAGAGCATGCCGATCGGCTGGCCCAGCTCGCCCGCCGCGAACAGGCCCGGGACCGGCTCCCCGTAGGGGTCCAGGACGCGCGCGGCGGCGTCGCGGCGCGGACCACCGGACGTGTTCGACCCCCCGGGGTAGAGCGGGACGCAGTAGTACGGCGGCGTGAGCGGCACGAGCGTCTCCGGGCCGCGACCGAGCGGGTCGGTGCCCGCGGCGCACGCCGTGTTGTAGTCGGCGACCGCGCGGTCCAGGGACGCCGGGTCCGGCATGCCGACCGCGGCACCCGCCTCGCCCGGGGTGGCGCCGGTGCCGATCCAGCCGCGCTCGATCTCGGCCGCGTTGTCGGGGCTCCAGTCGTAGAGCCCGACCCGGCACGCCCCGATGTGGGTCAGGGTCAGCGGGCCCGTCGCCCGGCGCCGCTCGTCGAAGACCCAGTAGCTGGGGATGCGGGGGTAGCTGCCGCTCTCGTAGTCGTAGTGCAGCATCTCGTAGTAGTAGCCGTGGAGCAGCTTCGCCTGCATCGTCTCGTCGGCGTAGCGCCGGCCCTGCCGGTCGGTGATCAGGTAGCCGGGCGGGTCGATGTCGATGATGACGTTGAGCCAGCCGTCGTCGAGCGGGAAGTGCCCGATCGCGCGGCCCACCATCTGGTTCATGTGCCAGAGGTCGGCGCCCACGGCCTGGGCCATCCGCAGCCCGTCGCCGGTGTTGCCCGGGTTGCCGTAGAAGTGCACCGGGTAGGCGCGCAGGTGGTCCTGCTTGGCCCGCTCGTCGAACTCGTAGCCCCCCGAGCACAGGACGACGCCGTGCCGCCCGGTGACGTCGCCCGCCGCGGTGCGCACCCCGCGCACCCGGCCGTCCTCCACCAGGAGCCGGGTGGCCGGGGACGACCAGCGGATCTCCACCCCGCGGCGGTGCACGGCCGCGAGGAGCGCGGCGAACAGCGTGTCGCCGCTGCCCGCCCCGGGGTCGAGGCGGCGCACCGCCGCTCCCGGCTGCCCCACCGAGATCGTCGACGCGCCCGGCAGCCCGGGGTGCTCGGCCGTGCCGATGGGCGAGAGCGTGACGCCCGCGGTGTCGGCCAGCCACGCGGCCAGGTCGACGGCGCGCTCGGACCACGCGGCGTTGACCGACGGCGGGATCATGCCCCCGGAGCACGCGTCGAGGTAGCGCGCAGCCGCGGGCCCGTCGTCGGCCAGCATGACCAGGCCGCCCGACATGCGGGTGCTCGGCGTGTGGGCGTGCTCCGGCTGCTTCTCCAGGACCACGACCCGCGCCCCGGCGTCGTGCGCCGCGATCGCGGTCGCCGCGCCGGCCCCACCGAGCCCGACGACCACGAGGTCGTACCCGTCCGACACCGTCACTCCCCCCGCAGCAGTGGGCGTGGACATTAGTCGTTAGACGTATAACGTCACAAGGGAACGCAGCACCCAGGGACGGGAGCCGAGATGCCCGACGGACCCACCGCACCCGCCGAGCGGGCGGTCGAGCGCTTCCTGGCCGCCGTGCACGACCGCGACGCCGACGCCGCCGGGGCGTGCTTCGCCCCCGGCGCCCGGTACCGCAACGTGCCGCACGAGCCGGTGGTCGGACCGGAGGGCGTCGCCGCCCTGCTGCGCCCGGTCCTGGCGCGGTCCGAGGCCGTGCACTGGGAGGTCGTCACCGCCGCCTACGCCCCGGGACGGGCCTGGCTCGAGCGCGTCGACCGGTTCCGCGTCGACGGCGTCGAGCACGCCGTCGCCTGCAACGCGGTCGTCGAGATCGACCCGGGCACCGGGCTGATCACCGAGTTCCGCGACTACCTCGACCTCGGCGAGTGGCGCACCCGGACCGCGGGGGTGTTCGCGTGACCGCCCCGGCGAACCTGACCACCCTGCGCGTCCGCCGCTTCGGCGTCGGGCTCTACACCGGTCAGAAGGACGGCGGCGCCGACTACGCCGACGCCGCCCCGCTCGCCGTCGCCGCCGAGGAGGCCGGGTTCGACTCCTTCTGGGTCACCGAGCACCACGGCCTGCCCGACGGCTACCTCCCCTCCCCGCTCGTCCTGGCCGCCGCCCTGTCCTCGGTCACCTCCCGGATCGCGCTCGGCACCGGGGTGCTGCTCGCCCCCCTGCACCACCCCGTGCGCCTCGCCGAGGACGCCGCCGTCGTCGACCGCCTCAGCTCCGGACGGCTGCTGCTCGGCCTGGGCATCGGCTACGCCGAGCACGAGTACCGCAACTTCGGCGTCGACCCCGCCACCCGCGGCGCCCGCCTCGACGCGCTCGTCACGGCCCTGCGCGACGCCTGGACCGGCGAGCCGTTCGACTCCCCCGCCCTCGGCCTCTCCGGCGTCCGGGTCACCCCCACCCCCACCGGGCACCTCCCCGTCTGGATCGGCGGCTACGCCCCGAACGCGGTCCGCCGCGCCGGCCTGCTCGC
The DNA here is from genome assembly GCF_013155125.1 of Pseudonocardia broussonetiae. Taxonomy (NCBI): domain Bacteria; kingdom Bacillati; phylum Actinomycetota; class Actinomycetes; order Pseudonocardiales; family Pseudonocardiaceae; genus Pseudonocardia; species Pseudonocardia broussonetiae. The sequence goes on from NZ_CP053564.1 coordinate 6,371,988, forward strand.
CGACGGCCACCTCGTCGGCAAGGGCGAACGCCACATCGTCACCGCCGCCTCCGAGCAGCTCGCGCAGGTGCGCGACCCGGCCGACCCCGGCTTCACCCGCGCCGTCAACGTCGCCTGCGTCCTCGACACCGGCGACGGCGCCGGGGACGCCGCGCGCCGGGCGTTCGCCCGGCAGCAGCGCGTCTACGAGCGCATGCAGGCCGGGCGCGAGGTCTACGCCGGGCTCGTCCCCGACCCCGCCGGCACCGACCCCGCCGGCACCGATCCCGCGGGCACGGGGGACGGCCTGGCCGCCGGCGGCATCGACCGCTACATCCAGGCCTCGGGCGACCCCGACCAGGTCACCGCCACGCTGCTCGGGCTGCTCGACGACCTCGCCGGCTGGGCGAACGTCCACCTCGTCCTGCGGTTCCTGTTCCCCGACCCCGACCTCGACGCCCAGCTGCGGCGCGTGCGGACGTTCGGCGAGCAGGTCCTGCCGGCGCTGCGCGCGCACGACACCCGGGAGGCCCTCGCATGACCCACCCGCTCCCCGTCGAGGACCGGCTCGCGACCGCCGACCTGATGTCGGACTACTGCGAGCTCGTCGACGCCTACGACATCGACGCCGTCGCGCTGCTGTTCACCCCGGACTGCGTCACCGACTACGGCCCGGGCCGGGGCGGGCGCGTGACCGGCCGCAACGCCGTGCGCGACCGCATCGCCGCCGGCCAGGCGCAGTTCCGCCGCACCCACCACCAGCTCGGGCAGAGCCGGCTGCGCCCGCACGCCGGCGACCCCGACCGCATCGACGCCGTCACCTACGTCACCGCCACGCACGAGGAGTGGGACGGGCGGCAGTGGCGGGCGCACCTGCGCTACGTCGACGTCGTGGTCCGCACCGCCGACGGGTGGCTGCTCGCCGAGCGCCGGGTGCACGCCGCCGTGATCGAGGGACGGCCCGAGATCGAGTGGGTGTGGGTGGAGCGCCGCACCCCCTGACCGCGCCGAGCCGACCCGGCGGGTCAGGTGATGCCCAGCAGGCGGGCGAGGTTGCCGCCGAGGACGGCGTCGGTGTCGTCGTCGGACAGGCCCAGCGCCCGGATCGCCTCGATCTCGGCGGCGGGGTCGGCCATCGGCCAGTCGGAGGCGAACACGATCCGCTCCGGCCCGTGCTTCTCCACCGCGGCCCGGACCCGCCCCGGGGCGAGCGTGGCCAGCGAGGGCGGCCACGACGTGTCGAGGTGCACCGGCAGCCCGACGACGGTCTCGACCGCCTCCTCGAAGCGCTTGTAGCCGCCGAAGTGGCACGCGACGACGTCGAGCCGCGGGAACTGCCGCACGATGTCGGCCAGCATCGCGGGGCTGCACCGCTCGCCGGGGTCCGTGCCCGCCGCGCCGACGTGGATGATCACCGCGAACTCCCCGGACATCGCGTCGAGGGTGGCGAGCAGCCGCGGGTCGTCTAGGCGCAGGTCCTGGAACATCGGGTGCACCTTGGCGCCCTTGAGCCCGTGGGCGCGCAGGCTCGCCACGTTCTCCTCCGGCGACAGTCCCGGGTGCACCGACCCGAAGCCCACGAACCGCGACGGGTCCAGGGAGCCGGCGAACCGGTTGGCGTTGTCGACGCGGTCCGGGGTGTTCGCCACGCCCAGGCAGACCGAGCGGTCCACCCCGGACGCGGCCATCACCTCGGTGAGGCTGCCGACCGTGCCGTCGCCGAACCTCTTCAGGTCGGCGGGCGACCCCGCGATGGCCTTGCGCGCGACCCGGTCCGGGTAGACGTGCGTGTGCCCGTCGATGATCACAGCTTGTTCACCTCTCCGCCGTCGAAGACGACCACCGAGCCGGTCATGAAGTCCGACAGCGGGCTCGCCAGGTAGCAGACCAGCGGCCCGAACTCCTCGGTCCGGCCCATCCGGCCCGCCGGGATCTTCCGCAGCCGCCGCGTCAGCGTCTCGGGGTCGTCGAGGACCGCGGACTGGGCGTCGGTCTCGAAGGCGCCCGGCGCGATCGCGGTGACCTGGACCCCGAACCGCCCCCACTCCGCCGCGAGCGCCTTCGTGAACTGCAGGACCGCGCCCTTGGACGCGGAGTAGGACACCAGCACCGGTTTGCCGTTGATCCCCGACGTGCTCGCGATGTTGATGATCTTGCCGGAGCGCTGGGCGAGGAAGTGCCTGCCCGCGGCCCGGGAGAGCACCGCGGGCGCGCGGACGTTGACGTCGAACACCTCGTCCCACTGCTCCTGCGGCTGGTCGACGAACCGTCCCGCCGGGGCGATGCCCGCGTTGTTGACCACGACGTCGAGCCGGCCGAACCGCTCCACGGCGAGGTCGGCCAGCGCGGCCACCTCCTCGGCGGAGCGCATGTCGACGGTCGCGATCGCGATCCGGTCCGGGTCGGTCGCCCGCAGCTCCTCCAGGTCGCTCGTGGAGCGGGCCACGGCGAGCACCCGGACGCCCTCGGCGGCCAGCGCCGCGGCGGCGGCGCGCCCCAGGCCCCGGCTCGCGCCGGTCACGATGGCCGTCCGGCCCTCCAGACCGAGGTCCATCACCGCTCCCCCGACGTGGTGGCGATCTCGACGACGGCCCGCTTGGCGATCTTGCCGACCGCGTTCTTGGGCAGCGAGTCGAGCGTGATCACCCGCTCCGGGACCTTGATCGTCGGCAGCCCGGCCGCCCGGCAGTGCTCCTGCAGCGCGGCCTCGTCGACCGACGCCCCGCCCCGCAGGGCGACGGCGGCCAGCACCGACTCGCCCCACTCCCGGTCGGGCAGGCCGACGACCGCGGCCTCCAGCACCGCGGGGTGGGAGTAGAGCACGTTCTCGATCTCCGACGGCGTGATGTTGTAGCCGCCCCGGATGATGAGGTCCTTCTTGCGGTCGACGATGTAGAGGTAGCCCTGGTCGTCGAACTGCCCGATGTCGCCCGAGTGCACCCACCCGTCGACCAGCGTCTCGGCCGTCTTCTCCGGGTTCCGGTGGTAGCCCAGCATCGTGTACGGCGTGTGGAACAGGACCTCGCCCCGCTCGCCGGTGGCGCAGTCGCGACCCTCGTCGTCGACCACCCGGACGTCGGTGAGGAACGAGGGCCGCCCGGCCGACGCGGTCAGCCCGGTGCGCCCGGCCGCGATCAGCCGGTGGTCGTCCTGGCGCAGCATGGTCGCGATCGAGGCGACCTCGGCCATCCCGTAGAGCTGGCTGAACACCGGCCCGTAGCGCTGCACCAGCTCCGTGACGCGGTCGGGCGCGATCGGCGCCGCGCCGTAGCCGATCGAGGTGAGCGTGGCCAGCTCGGACGGGGCGGTCCCGGCCTCCAGCAGGCGGTACAGCATCGTCGGCACGAGGTAGCTGTGCGTCGCCCCGCGCTTGGTCGCCTCGGCGGCGAACTCTCCGGGATCGAACCCGCGGGCGTCGAGGAACCCCACCGCGCCCCCCAGGAAGAAGGTCGGCGCGAGGGTGATCTGCACGCTCGAGTTGTGCGGGATCGCGGTGAGCCAGCGCGAGGAGGCCGACATCCCGTACTCGAGCCCCGCGACCATCGCGTGCGTCGCGACGGCCCGGGCGTCGAAGAGGATGCCCTTGGGGGCCCCGGTCGTGCCGCTGGTGTAGACGATGCAGAACTCGTCGCCCGGGCGGCGGGCGTGCACCGTGGGCGGCGGCGCGGACGAGGCGGCGAGCAGCGACCCGTAGCCGGCGTCGGACGGGTCGTCGACGTCGAGGACGGCGAGGTCGAACTCGGCGGCCAGCTCGGCGGCCAGCTCGCGGAAGGGCGCCTCGGTGACCAGCACGCGGGCGCCGGCGTTGCCGAAGATCGACCGGTACTCCTCGTGGCTCATCCGGAAGTTGAGGCCGCAGTAGACGGCCCCCGCCTTCGCGCAGCCGGCGATCGCCTCGGCGACCTCGAGCCGGTTGCGCAGCAGGACCGCGACCCGGTTCCCCGGGCGCACCCCGAACCGGCCCTGCAGCGTGTGGGCGAGCCGGTTGGTGCGCTCGTCGAGCTCGGCGTAGGTCAGCGACCGGTCGCCGTCGAACGCCGCGACCGCGCGCGGCGTGCTCCGGGCGTGCGCCAGTACCGCGACACCGATGTCCATGTCGTCCTCTCAGGGGGGCCGGGCGGGTCAGACGTAGAGGACGACGTCGTCGCCCTCGGCGCGGACCTCGTAGACGCGGACCCGCAGCCGGCCCATGTCGACCAGCGGGCGTCCGGTGTCGAGCCGGAACTCGTAGCCGTGCCACGGGCACACCACGAACTCGTTGTGCCGGCCGTAGGAGTACTCGTGCGGCGCGCTGTCCTGCATCGTCCCCTTGACCACGCCCTCGCAGAGCGGCGCGCCGTGGTGCGGGCAGCGGTTCATCAGCGCGTGCAGGCGGCCGTCGACGTTGAGCACGCCGATCGACCGGCCGTCGATCTCGACGATCCGGCGGCTGCCCGGGGGCAGCTCGGCGAGGGTGGCGACGACGTGCCGGGTGCCCTCGGGCGCGGCGGTGGTGGCGGTGCCGGTGGTCGCGTCAGTCAAGGCGGTCTCCGTAGACGGCGCGCGGTGTGTCGACCTGGATGGCGCGGCGCAGCTCCGGCGAGAGGCCCTGCAGCGCGCGGTCCGGGTTGTCGAAGTCCCAGTGGGGGTAGTCGGAGCTGTACATCAGCACGCGGTCGGCGTGCAGCATCTCCATCAGCGGCGCCAGGTGGCGCGGGTCGTGCGGCTCGATGAAGGGCTGCGTCGTGAAGCGGACGTTGCCCAGCAGGTACTCCGACGGCGGCTTCGTCAGCCACGGCACCTCGTTGCGCAGGCCCTTCCAGTCGCGGTCGAGCTTCCACATCACCTCCAGGGCCCACAGGAAGCCGCCCTCGGCGATCACGTGGGTGAGGTTCGGGAACTTCTCGAACACCCCGTGGCAGATCATGCTCAGCGTGTTGGACTGGTGGATCTGCCCGAGCGCGGTGTGCCACTCCAGGTAGAACGTCGGCGTGCCGGCCATCTGCGGCGCCTTCGCGAACACGTTCTCCGTACCCGAGGGGTGGGTGACGATCGGCAGCTCGTGCCGCGCGCAGGCCTCGTAGATCGGCCAGTAGTGCTTCTCCCCCATGAGGATCTGGCCCAGCGGAAACACCGCGACGACCCCGTCCCGATCCGCCATCCGGTCGATCTCGGCGACCGCGGCCTCCGGGTCCTGCGGGGCGACGACGATCGCGCCGCGGAAGCGCTCGTCGACCTGCAGCCAGCGCTCGCACATCCACTCGTTGTAGGCCGAGGCGATCGTGGCCGCGACCATGCCGTCGGGCATCGCCCCGATCCCCAGGCACTGCCCCGACAGCAGCACGGAGCGGTAGATCCGGTGCGGGTCCAGCAGCTGCTTCGCGACGAACTCCGGGTCGGTGGCCGGCGGCATCCCGGGCCGGGCGGCGTCCTCGCGGTAGGCACCGGCCGGGTTGATGTAGAGGTAGTCCAGCGGCAGCGTGAACTGCGCCGCGGCCATCCCCTTCGCCCAGTCGGCCCCGCTGATCCCCAGCCGGGTCCGCCAGGTCTCGGTCATGTACGGCATCAGGTCCCGGATGCCGTTGACGAAGTTGGGGTGCACGTCGGAGTCGATCACTCCGTTGCGCTTCAGGTCGGACCGGTCGGAGGCCCCGCGGGGCGCCCCGGACGTGGTCGTCGGGTCGGTGGTCGTCGTGTCGATCGTCGTCACTGCCGATCTCCTCCGGTGGTGGTGGCGCTGGTCAGCGGGCGCGTCCGAGCAGCGCCGCGTTGTAGTACTGGGCCCCCGAGCCGGCTCCGGCGGCGAGGGCGACCTCGGCCCCGGCGACCTGCCGGGCGCCGGCCGTGCCGCGCAGCTGGCGGACGGCCTCGACGATCTTCAGCGTGGGGGCGCCCCAGCCGATGTGGCTGAAGCTCAGCAGCCCGCCGTCGGTGCAGGTGGGCAGCTTCCCGTCCGGGCCGATCCCCGTGGCGATCGCGAAGTCGGTGCCCTCGCCGGTGGCGCAGAAGCCGAGCGCCTCGAACTGGCGGGCGACCTCGAGGGAGTTGACGTCGTAGAGCTGGGCGACGTCGACGTCCGACGGGCCGAGCCCGGCCAGGGCGAACGCCTTGCGCCCGGCGTCGGCGCCCAGCGACCAGACCTCGTCGTAGCGGGCCGGGTCGACGTACTGCTGCCGTGCCCACTCCATGCCCGCGCCCAGGAGCACGACCGGCGGGTGCGGCAGGTCGCGCGCCCGCTCCAGGGTGGTGACGACGATCGCGGCGCCGCCCTCCGAGGCCAGGCACAGGTCCAGCAGCGTGAACGGGTCGACCACCGGGGGCGCGGCGAGGACGTCGTCGGCGGTGTAGGGGCCGCGGCCGTGCATCACGGCGTCCGGGTTGGCCGAGCCGGTGGTGCGGATCGTCGCCGCGATCTCGGCCGCCCCCCGGCGCGCGTGCGGGAAGCGGGCCAGGTGCCGCTGCGCGACGAGCGCGAAGTGCGTGGCCGTGAACGCGCCGAACGGCTCCACGAACTCGTTGCCCGGCCGCGTGTAGGAGGCGACGCGGCCGCCGCCGAGCACCCCGGCCTGCCCGCCGGTGATCAGGACCGTGGTGGCCTGCCCGGTGAGGATCGCCCCCGCGGCGTCGACGAGTGCGGGGACGCCCTGCGGGTAGGAGTCGCCGATCCACCCGATCGGCACGCCGAGCAGGGTGGACCAGTCGGCGGAGCCGGGGGCCAGCTCGGTGCCGCCGGGGCCGGGCCAGCGGGCGGCGATGCCGTCGACGTCGGTGTGCCGCAGGCCGGCGTCGGCCAGCGCGAGCTTCGCCGCGTCCAGGGCCACCTGCAGCGAGTTCCGTTCGGAGCGCTTCACCTGCGGCGTCAGCCCGACGCCGACGACGGCCACGTCGGAGAGCCTCACGACCGGACCTCCCGGAACGCGGGGAGCGTGCGGCCGCCGCGCTCCTCCCAGGTGATCTCCACGGCCGCGCCGATCCCGGGCAGCGGCTCGCCCACCAGCGTCGCGAGCATGCTCCAGCCCTCGTCGAGGTCGACGATGCCGAGCCCGAAGGGCACCGCGAAGCCGGGGCCGGGGGCCTTGTGCACGACGGTGGCGCTGTAGACGCGGCCGCGGCCCGTGCTCGGCTCGTACGCCCAGTCCTCCGACAGGCACGCCGGGCAGGCGATCTGCGGAGTGAAGAAGTTGCGCCCGCACTCGCGGCAGACGGGACGGACCAGCTCGTGCCGGGCCGCCGCGGCCCAGAACGGCGCGGTCAGGGCGGGCGCGCCCGGTCCGTCGACGACGGTCATCCGCCACCCACCAGGAGCAGGTGCGCGGCCTCCTTGACGGTCATCCCCACCGCGACGCCGCGCCGTGCCGCGGCCTCGTTGTGCGCGCTGATCAGGCCCATCTCGTAGCCGAGGAAGGCGTCGCCGATCGGCGCGGTGGTGCCGTCGATGCAGGCGCCCGCGAGCCCGGCCTCGTCGGCGGTGACCAGCCCGGCGATGCCGGACCGGTTCTTGCTCATCCCGCCGTCGTGGCAGATGAAGCCCCACGGCCGCGCCTCGAGCAGGAACTTCGCGCCGCTGCGGCCGGTGTGCCCGGCGGTGACGAGGACCGAGGTGTCCTCGTCCTCGGGGTAGGCCCAGACGATCGAGTCGGTGACGACCACGCGCCGCCCGCTCTCGTGGGTCTCCACGACCTCGCGGCGCACCTTGTTGCCGACCTCGGTGTCGGTGGGGTCGTTGTCCAGCAGCACGTCCGCCGCTTCGGCGACGGTCATGCCGGCCTTCACCCCGCAGGTTTCGGCCACGTAGTTGACGTGCGTCACCACGCCGGAGCGGTAGAGGTCCTCGCCGTTGCCCATGTCGGCGGTCATGCCGTCCGCGGTCGCGGCGGGGATGCCGAGCGCCTCCAGGTACCACAGGCCCGCGATGCCGGCGCCGTCCTTGCCGACGCAGGCGTCGTGCCCGATGACGCCGCGCGGGCGGTGGACCGCCACCATCCGCGCGGGCAGCACCCCGATGTAGGACGCGGGCACGACGACGTCGCGGCCGGTGTTGCGGGCGTCGACGTAGCGCGCGGAGTCCATGGTGACGACCCGCCGGCCGCCGCGCTCCACCACGATCTCCTGCGGGTGGTCCTGCTCCCGCTCCAGCAGCGTCTTGCTCATCGGATGGTCCTGACGTCGTCGGCACCGGTTCGCCCGCACGTCGCGGCGACCAAATCTAGGGATACTATTAACAGCTGATCCGATCCTAGACGGAACTGGCCGTGATCACCAGACACGGCGGCCCGAAAACGCGGGAAGGCCGCCCCCGGCACCGGGGACGGCCTCCGCACCTCAGACGTCGTTCGGGCTCAGGTCGCGTACATCTCCCAGCTCAGGACCTCGTCCATCTGCCGCTGGTAGTGCCGTTCGAAGTAGGCGAGCGTGTCGTCCATGTGCTTGCGCATGGCCGCCTCGGCGCGGGCGCCCTCGCCGGACTCGATGCCCGTGCAGACCTCGTCGTGCGCCTGCCACACCAGCTTGCGGAACCGGCGCGGGTAGTCGACGCCGAGGACCGTGCCGTCGGTGATCCAGTGCAGCGAGTTGATGCAGTAGCCGAACAGGGCGTTGTCCGAGCCCCAGGCGACGAGGTCGTGGAACCGCCGGTTCTCGTCGAGGAACGCCTCGCGGTCGTCGAGCCTCGCCCCCATCGCGTCGACCGAGCCGCGCAGGTCGGCCAGCAGGCCCGCGTCCCCCCGCTCCGCGCAGAGCCGCGCGGTGATCGGCTCCAGCAGCTGCCGGGTCTCGATCACGGCCCGGAACGGGGTGTCGGCGAACTGCATCAGCAGCGCCAGCGTGCTGGCCAGGTGCCGGGAGTCCGGCGAGGTCACGACCGGCCCGCCGCCCGGCCCGGGCCGGATCGTCAGCACGCCCTGCAGCTCGAGCACGCGCAGCGCCTCACGCAGGGTGTTGCGCCCGACGTTGTAGGTCTCGAGCATGTCCCGCTCGGGCGGCAGGTGCGCGCCCGCCTGCAGGTTGCGGTCCTTGATCTCCTTGACGATGCGCTGCGCGATCACCGTCGCCCGCTTGGGAGGCATCCCCGACGGCACGGATCGTGGCGCGACGTCCCTGCGTGCGGCGGTCATGCGAACTCCCCTGGCGGTGCCGATATCGTCATCATCGTACTCAGGGATGCAGGCCATCCCGGCGGCCCCGCCACGGGCGCCCCGCGGTCTCGACTCGCCTGGCGCAATTCAGTATCATAGTACTCATGGACTTCACAGAGAAGTGGTTCGGCCTGGGCGCCGCCGAGCGCGCGCTCCAGGAGGAGGCCGCCGCTCTCACCGCCTCCGTCGCGGACATCGCGGCCGAGGCCGACGCGATGAGCGAGATCCACCCGGGGATGCGGGAGGCCCTGCGCGCCAGCGGCCTGGCCGCCCTGATGGTGCCCGCCGAGTTCGGCGGCCGCGGCGCGCAGGTCGACCCCCTGGCCGTCTGCCTGGTCCGCGAGGTCCTCATGAAGGGCTCCTCGCACCTCGACTCGATGTTCGCCCTGCAGGGCATCGGCAGCTACGCGATCACCGTCGGCGGCACCGACGAGCAGCGCCGCCACTGGCTGCCGCGGGTCGCGTCGATGGAGACCCTGGCCGGGCTGGCCCTCACCGAGGACAACGCCGGCTCCGACCTCAAGAACGTGTCGACGACGGTCACGGAGAAGGACGGCGAGCTGGTCGTCCACGGGGAGAAGTCGTTCATCTCCAACGCCGGGGCGGCCGACTTCCTCGTCACGCTCGTCAAGGAGGAGCTCGACGGCGGCCCCGCGCTCTCGCTGGTGCTCGTCCCCTCCGACGCACCCGGCGTCAGCACCCGGCCCAGCCCGGAGCTGATCGCGCCGCACGTGCTCGGCGACGTGAGCTTCGACGGCGTCGTGCTCCCGCCGCAGGCGCGCCTGGGCGTGCCCGGCAAGGCGATGTCGCTCGTGCTGAGCACCCTCGCGGTGTTCCGCGTGTCCGTCGCCGGCGCCGCGGTCGGGCTGGCCACCGGCGCCCTCGAGGAGGCCGCCCGGCACGCCCGGACCCGCGAGCAGTTCGGCCGGCCGCTGCTCAAGCACGGCCCCGTCGCCCAGCTGCTCGCCGACTCCTGGAACGACGTCGAGATGGCCCGGCTGCTCACCTACCAGGCCGCGTCCGCCGCCCGCGAGGACGCGCGCGGAGCGCTGAACCGCTCCTCGATGGCGAAGGTCGCGGCGACCGAGGCCGCCAGCCGGGTCGTGGACCGCTGCGTGCAGGTCATGGGCCGCTGGGGCCTGGTCGCGAACAGCCCGATCGAGCGCTACTACCGCCAGGCCCGGCCGATGCGCCTCTACGAGGGCGCGTCCGAGGTCCTCAAGCTCGGCATCGCCACGACCCTGTGCGCCGAGGTCGGCCCCGGCGCGGCCCGGTGACCCGCACCGTCCTCGTCACCGGGGGCGCGTCGGGGATCGGGGCCGCGTGCGCGGCCCTGCTCGCCGAGCAGGGCTGGGCCGTCGAGGTCGCGGACCTGCGGCCCGGCCCCGGCCACCACGAGCTCGACGTCGCCGACCCCGCGGCGTGGGCGGCGGTGCTCGACGCCGTCGGCCCCGTCAACGCCCTGGTCAACTGCGGCGGCCACCGCAGCCGGGGCGCGCTGGTCGACCTCGACGTCGCCGAGTTCGAGCGGATGCTGCGCGTGCACGTCGTCGGCACGTTCCTCGGCGTCCAGGCGTGCGCGCGGCGCTGGATCGCCGACGGCACCCCGGGGTCGGTCGTGACGATGAGCTCGGTGACCAACACCCAGGCCGTCGCCGGGCAGCCGCACTACGTCGCGGCGAAGGCCGGGGTCGCCGGACTGGTGCGGGCGGCCGCGGTCGAGCTGGCCCCCCACGGGATCCGGGTGAACGCGATCGCCCCGGGCGTCATCCGCACGCCCATGACCGCCGACCGGCTCGGCGACCCCGAGCAGACCGCGTGGCTGATGAACCGGGTGCCGGCCCGCCGGCCCGGCGAGCCCGTGGAGATCGCCGCGGCGGTCGGCTTCCTCGTCTCCGACGCCGCGTCCTACGTCACGGGGACGGTCCTGCCCGTCGACGGGGCGTGGACGGCGTCGTAGCCGGACCACGACCCCCGTGAGCACTCCAACCGGCCCCTCCCGGGGCCCCCGCCCCGCCACCGTCGTCGGCGTCAGCGCCCTCGCGGTCGGGTTCGGCGCCTCCCCCGGGTTCGTTCTCGGCTTCCTCGCCGTGCCGCTGCAGGCCGACCTCGACCTGGAGCGGTGGCAGGTCGGGCTGCTCGTCGGCGCGTTCTTCGGCGCGACCGGCCTGGGCTCGATCGTCGGGGGCCGGATCGCCGAGCGCGTCGGCCCGCGGCGCGCCGTCGTCGCCGACCAGCTCGTCGTCGCGCTGGCCCTGGCCACCGCGGCGCTCCTGCCGCACTACGCCGTGCTGCTCGGCGCCGCGGTCGTCGCGGGCGCGGGCTACGCCCTCACCAACGCCGGCACGAGCATCGCGATCGCCGCGGCGCTGCCGCCGCACCGGCACGGCGTCGCGCTCGCCGTCCGCACGGCGGGGGTGCCGCTGCTCGTCGCGATCTCCGCGGTGGTCGCGGCCGGGACCGCGGAGCTCGTCGGCTGGCGCGCGGTGCTCGGCGGGTACGCGCCGCTGCTGCTGCTCGTCGCCGCGCTCGCCCTCGCCGTGCTGCCCGGCCTCGCACCCGCGACGGCCGGCCGGACCGGCCCGGCCCCGCTCCCCCGCCGGTTCGGGTGGTTCCCGCTCGCGGCGTTCGCGCTGATCGCGGGCTCGCAGGCGCTGTTCTCGTGGATGGTGCCCTTCCTGCACGAGGTCGGCGGGGTGTCGCTCGCGGCGGCCGGCGCGCTCACCTCGACGGGGTCCCTCGCCGCGATCGTCGGGATGGTGGTGCTCGCCCGCCGCTCGGACCGGGCGGCGGCCGGCGGCAGGCTGCCCGCGATCGTCGTGCTGTGCCTGCTCGTCGCGGTCGGCCAGCTGCTGCTCGTCGCCGGGATACCGACCGGGCCGCCGCTCATGGTCGCCGGTCTGCTCGTCGCCACCGTCGCCCAGCTGGCGGCCATCAGCCTCATGCACGCGGCCGTGATCGCCGCGGCCCCCGGCGCGGTCGGCCGCGCGGCCGGCGTGACGATGGCCGGCTACTACCTCGGCGCCCTGGCCGGCCCGCCGCTGTTCGGGCTCCTCGTCGACCGCACGGGCGGCTACGGCCCGGCCTGGCTGGCCTGCGCCGCGCTGGTCGTGGCGGGCGCCGCGGGGTTCTGGCGGTGCCGGCGGATCACGTCGCCAGCGCCCGCGCGAGCCGCTCCCGGTAGCGCGCCACCGACTCCAGCTTGACCTGCTCGTAGCCGCGGACGAGGTCCGGCAGCCCCGCGACCTCGACGGCGTGCGCGTGCGTCGCCGGCGTGAGGGCGTCGAGCAGGCCGTCGAGCACGGCCCGGTACTCGACGACGAGGTCGCGCTCGACCCGGCGCACGTGCGCGAGCCCGAAGGGGTCGAACGGAGTGCCGCGCAGCCGGCGCATCGCCCGCAGCACCCGGAACACCGGCGTCTCCGCCGGGCCGAGCCCGATCTTGCGCCGCAGGCCGATCGCGCGGAGCGCGGGCGGGTGGAGCCGGCGGGTGGCCCGGGCGCCGACGCCGAAGCGGGCCTCGACCTCGGCGGCCAGCGCGGGGCCCAGCGACAGCCGCGCCACCTCGTACTCGTCCTTGTAGGCCATGAGCGCGTGCAGGTTCCGGGCCACGGCCTCGGCCAGCGCCGTCGACCCGGGCACGGCGGCGGCCTCCGCCGCCCGGACCCGCTCGACGTCGTCGGCGTAGCGCGCGGCGTACCGGGCGTCCTGGTAGGCGACGAGCTCGGGGACGCGGACGCCGACCAGGCGGGCCAGCTCCGACCCCGGCTCGGCGCGCACCCGCACGGCCGGCCCGGGCGCGGCCGGTGCCGCGGGGGCGGGCGGGGCCGGCGGCGGGGCCAGCGCGGCGGCGAGCGCGTCCGGGTCGGCGACGGCCTGGCGCCCCCGGCGGAAGGCCTGCACGTTGGCCTCGACGGCGACCCCGTTGAGCGCGATCGCCCGCTCCACCGCGTCTGCCGGCAGCGGCAGCGCCCCGGCCTGGAACGCGGCGCCGACGAGCAGCAGGTTCGCGTACTGGTCGCCGCCGAACAGCCGCTCGGCCAGGTCCCGGGCGTCGAGCAGCACACTGCTGCGGGCGGCGGCGGTGATGCGGCCGGTCACCTCGTCGACGTCGGGGAAGGTGGTGTCCGGGTCGACGACCATGGCCCCGGTCGGCACGCGGCCGGTGGAGACGACCGCGAGCGTGCGGGCGGGGTCGGCCACCGCGAGGTTCCCGGCGTCGGCCCCGGCGAGCAGGTCGGCGCACAGGTAGAGGTCGGCCTCGCGGGCGGCGAGCCGCCCGGCTGCCTCGCGCGGCCCGGCCGTGATCTTCAGGTCGGAGACGACGGCGCCGCCCTTCTGCGCCAGGCCCGTCTGGTCGAGCCCGCGCACCCGGCGGCCCGCGAGCAGCGCCGCGGTGGCCAGCACCTGCGCCACCGTGACGACGCCGGTGCCGCCGACGCCGACCATCCGCAGCGCGAACTCCGCGGCACCGGACCCCGGCGGGGGCGGCGGCAGGAGGGCGTCGTCCAGCGCGGGGACGGCGACGCGCGCCGGCGCCGCGCCCGGCACGACGGTGAGGAAGGACGGGCAGTCACCGGCCAGGCAGGAGAAGTCGAGGTTGCAGGACGACTGGTGGATCTGCGTCTTCCGCCCGAACTCGGTCTCCACCGGCTGCACCGACAGGCAGTTCGACGCGCGGCCGCAGTCGCCGCAGCCCTCGCACACCCGCTCGTCGATCATGACCCGCTGGGCCGGCGTCGGCAGCGTGCCGCGCTTGCGCTTGCGCCGCTTCTCCGCGGCGCACTCCTGGTCGTGGATCAGCACGGTCACGCCGGGCACGGCCGCGAGCACGCTCTGGGCCTCGGCGAGCCGCTCGCGCGGCCACACCTCGACGCCCGGGGCGAGCGCCGCCCCGCGGTGGCGGCCCGGGTCCTCGGCGGTGACGATCGTGCGGGCCACGCCCTCGGCCGCGAGCAGGCGGGTCAGCGCGGGCACGGTCAGCGCGCCGACGGCGTCCTGCCCGCCGGTCATGGCGACGGTCGCGTTGTGCAGCAGCTTGAACGTGATGTCGACGCCCGCCGCCACCGCGGCGCGCACGGCGAGCGAGCCCGAGTGGTGGAACGTGCCGTCGCCGATGTTCTGCACGAAGTGCCGGGCCTCGACGAACGGCGCCATCCCGATCCACTGCGTCCCCTCGCCGCCCATCTGCGTCAGGCCGGTGACGTCGCCGACCTGCCGCGGGTCCATCAGCAGCACCATCGCGTGGCAGCCGATGCCCGCACCGACGAGGGAGGCGTCCCCGGGCTTGGTCGAGGTGTTGTGCGGGCAGCCCGAGCAGAAGTACGGGGTGCGCCCGAGCAGCGGCAGGTCGATCCGGCTCCGCCGCGCCCGACCGCGCGCCGGGCGGCGGCGCTCGCGCCACGCGGCGACGCTCGGCAGGTCGGCCAGCAGCCCGGCCAGCCCGGTGGCGACGAGATCGGGATCGAGCTCGCCGTGCGGGGGGAACAGCGGCGCGCCGCCGCGGCCGGCCTTGCCGAGCACCGCGGGGGCCCCGGGACGCCCGTAGAGCAGGTCCTTGACCGCGGCCTCGACGAACGACCGCTTCTCCTCCACCACGACGACCTCGCGCAGGCCCGCGGCGAACTCCCGGACGATCCCGGGCTCGACGGGGTGCACCATCCCCAGCTTGAGCAGGCGCACCCCGCGGCGGCGCAGCTCGTCGTCGTCGAGGCCGAGGGCGTCGAGCGCCTGGCGCAGGTCGAGGTAGGTCTTGCCCGCCGCGACCAGGCCGATCCGGTCGTCGCCGGTGCGGACGGTGATCCGGTCGAGCCCGTTGGCCGCGGCGTAGCGGCGGGCCAGCTCCAGGCGGGCCCGGTGCAGGTCGCGCTCCAGGGGGCCGAGCGCCGGCTGGAGCAGGTGCCCGGTGACGGTGTGCCGGTAGGGCCGCCCGTCGGCCTCCAGCTCGGGGAGCACCGGGTCGAAGCCGTCGAGCCCCGCGCGGACGGTCGCCGACCCGTCGGCGACGGCCGTGACGACCTTCAGCCCGGCCCACAGGCCGCTGGCCCGGGACAGCGCGATCCCGTGCAGCCCGAGGCGGACCACGTCCTGCGGGTCGGCCGGGTACAGCACCGGCACCGCCAGGTCGGCGAGGGCGAACTCCGAGGCGCACGGCACGCTCGACGACTTCGCGCCCGGGTCGTCGCCGACCAGCGCGAGCACGCCGCCGGTGCGGTGGGTGCCCATGAGGTTGGCGTGCCGGATCGCGTCCGACGCCCGGTCCAGGCCGGGCGCCTTGCCGTACCAGACGCCGACCACGCCGTCGTGGCGCATCCCGCCCGTCACGGCGGCCAGCTGGGTGCCCTGCACGGCCGTCGCCGCGGCCTCCTCGTTGAGGCCCGGGGTGAACACGACGCCGTGCTCGTCGAGCAGGCGGCGGTGCCGGCCCAGCTCGAGGTCGAGCCCGGCCAGCGGCGACCCCTCGTAGCCGGAGACGAAGGTGCGGGTGTCGAGCCCGCGGGCCCGGTCGTGCCGGTGCTGGTCGAGCAGCACCCGCACGAGCGCCTGCAGCCCGGTGAGGTGCACCAGCCCGAAGTCCGCGGTGTAGCGGTCGGTGAGGGCGTAGGACCGGAGGGGGCGGACGTCGGTGAGCAAGGGGTACCTCCGAGCACCGTTGGCCATGGGATGACGACGCTAGGAACGGGCCGGGCCACCGTCCAGGCCCTGTGCAGCGGACATGGGCCAGTGGCATAGTCGTCACCACCACAACGACGCTTGGAGGAGGCATCCGGACCATGATCCTCGACGAGCTCGACCGGGCACTGCTGGTGCTCCTGCTGGAGCGGCCGCGGGCCGGGCTGCGCGAGTACGCCCGCAACCTCGGGATCGCGCGCGGCACGGTTGCGAGCCGGTTCCTGCGGCTGCAGGAGTCCGGCGCGATCGCGAGCCTCGCCCCGCAGGTCGCGCCGCGCGCGTTCGGCTACGCCATCCACGCCTTCGTGCACCTGGACCTGGCCCAGGGCCGGCTCGACTCGGTCGTCGCGCGGCTGGCCGAGGTGCCCGAGGTCGTGGAGGCGCACACGGTCACCGGGGACGGCGACCTGCTCTGCCAGCTGGTCGCGCGCGACACCGCCGAGCTGGAGAGCCTGGTCCAGACGCTCATCGCGGTGGACGGGGTCGTGCGGACGCGCTCGCAGATCGCGCTCACCCAGCGCATCCCGCGCCGCACGCTGCCGCTCGTGCGCGCCGCGCGCTGGCGCGCCCGGCGGTGAGCTACCCGCGCACCCGCCACACGCAGGGCTCGACGGTGTCGGCGGGCGGGGACACCGTCCAGGCGCCGCCGCCGTGCGCCGCGATGGCCCGGACGCACCGGGCGCAGTAGCGCGGGCGGCCGCCGGGCACGCCCGGCACCTCCCCCTCGGCGACCGTGGCCGCGTCGGGCACGTCGCGCCAGTAGCGCTGGCCGGTGCCGCAGGCGTGGCGGAACTCGACGTCGCCGGTGGCGGCGTCGGTGGTCGCCGTGCCGACCGAGCCGTGGGCGCGCAGCAGCGCGGCCACCTCCCCCGCGTCGACGCCGGCCCCGACGAGCCGGTCGAGCGGCACGGCCGCCGAGCCGATCAGGTCGTCGATGACGTCGGCGACGGGGCGGTCGCGGCAGGCGAGGTCGAGCAGCGCCGCGATGAGCCCGATCAGGCGGTCGTGCAGCTCCCGCCAGGTGCCGTGCTCCGCGGTCACGAGCGCCAGCACGTCCTCGGACGCGCCGAGGCGGCGCAGCTGCTCGGGCAGCGGCACCAGGTGCGGCTCGTCCCCGCTCACGACGGGCTCACCGGAGGTAGGACGCGACGAGCTCGTCGGAGTCGAGCAGCTCGGCGGACGGGCGGTCGAGCTCGTTGCGGCCGTTGCGCAGGATGTAGGTGCGGTCCGACACCCGCAGCGCCGACGCCTGCTGCTCCACGATGAGGAAGGTGACCCCGTCCTCGCGCAGGTCGCGCACCACCGTGAACAGGTCGCCGACGATCCGCGGGGCGAGGCCGAACGAGAGCTCGTCGATCAGCAGCAGCCGGGGGCGCCCCATCAGCGCGCGGGCCAGGGCCAGCATCTGCTGCTGCCCGCCCGACAGCGACGACGCCGACGCGGCCAGCCGCCCGGCCAGCTCCGGGAAGACGCCGAGGACGCGGTCGCGGTCGGCCCGCAGCTCCGCCCCGGACCGCCTGCTGCTCACCGCGCCGAGGTCGAGGTTCTCCCCGACGGTCAGGGTCTGGAAGATGCCCCGGCCCTCCGGGAGCTGGCACAGCCCCAGCGCCGCGCGCTTCTCCGGCGTCGTCCGGCCGAGGTCGGTGCCGTCGAAGGACACCTGCCCCGCCCACACCGGCAGCACGCCCGAGAGCAGCCGCATCAGCGTCGTCTTCCCGGTGCCGTTGGGGCCGAGCACCGTCACGATCTCGCCCTGCTCCACGTGCAGGCTGATGTCGTGGAGGACCTCCAGCCGCCCGTAGCCGGTGCGCACCCGCTCAACGTCCAGCAGCAAAGCCAGCTCCCAGGTACGCCTCGACGACGACCGGGTCCCGCAGGACCTCCTCCGGTGCGCCGAACTGGATGATCCGTCCGAAGTGCAGCACGGCCGCGACGGGGCACAGCCGGCTGATGAGCTCGAGGTCGTGCTCGATGATGACGATCGCCGTGCCCGCCTCGCCCGTCCAGGCGCGCAGTCCCTCGACCAGCCGGTCGACGTCCTCGGCGCCCAGCCCGGCCGCGGGCTCGTCGAGCAGCAGCACCGTCGGCTCGTTGAGCAGCGCCCGGACCACCTCGATGATCTTCTGGGTGCCGATCGGGAACCGGCCCGCCTGCCGGCCGCCGACGTCGGCGAGACCGAACGCGTCGAGCAGGGCCGCGGCCCGCTCGCGCACGCGCGCCTCGTCCTCGCGGGCGGTGCGCAGGCCGAGCAGCTCGGCGACGTGGCCCGCCCGGTGGTGCCGGGTGCCGCCGACGAGCACGTTGTCGACCACGGAGAGGTCGGGGATGAGCCGCGGCGTCTGGAACGTGCGCGACACCCCCATCCGCGCGACGGCGTGCGGGGCGAGCCCCACGACCTCCTGGTCGCCGATGCGGACCGTGCCCGCGTCGGGCTGCAGGTAGCCGGAGATGACGTTGAGGCAGGTGGTCTTGCCGGCGCCGTTGGGGCCGATCAGCCCGGTGAAGCCCGGGCGGGCGGCGAAGCTGACGCCGTCCAGGACCAGGTTGCCGCCGAACGCCTTGCGGACGTCGGTCAGCTCGATGAGCGCGCGGTCAGCCGGCACGGCCGGTCCCCTCCCCCGTCGCCGCCCGGCCCCGCGAGGTCAGGCGCCCGACCCACCGGGACTCCCGGGCGGTCCGGCCCAGCGACACCAGCCCGCCGGGCAGCACCGCGATCGCGAGCATGAGCACGATCCCGTACGCGATGGCCTGCAGGTCGCCGAGGTCCTGGAAGAACTCGATGAGCACGACGGCGAACGCCGCGCCCACCACCGGCCCCCACAGCGACCCGGCCCCGCCGACGAACACCATCACCAGCATCGGCACCAGCAGGTTCATCCCGAACATGGCCGGGAAGATGAACGTCTGCAGCTGCGCGTAGAGCGCACCGGCGATCGCGGCGAGGAAGCCCGAGAGGGCGAACGCGGTGAGCCGGTACCGCAGCACCGACACGCCCAGCGAGCCCGAGAGCGTGCCGAGGTGGCGCACCGTCTGCAGCGTGCGCCCGAAGCGCCCGACCAGCGCCCGGCGCACCAGGACGTAGGCGACCACCGCCACGACCAGCGTGACGAAGTAGGTGGACGCGCTCCCGGTGATGCCCGGGATCTTCCACACCGCCACGTCCATCCCGCCGCCGCCGCCGGTGATCGGGGCGGCCACGGTGAGCACCTCGATGATCGCCATGCCCAGCGCGAGCGTGGCGATGGCCAGGAAGAAGCCCGTGAGGCGGATCGCGGGGAAGCCGATGACCACGGCGAGCGTGGCGGCGGCCAGCGCGACCAGCGGGATCGTCAGGAGGAAGGGCACGCCCCCGTCGACGGCGATGGCGCTGCCGTAGGCGCCGATCGCGAACAGCGCGGCGTGGGCCAGGCCGATCTGCCCGGACCAGCCGACGAGCAGGTTGAACCCGAGCGTGCTGATGACGTAGACGAGCGTCAGGTTCAGCACGAACAGCATGTAGGTGTTCACCCCGAACGGGGCGGCGAACAGGACGGCGACGGCGACGACGGCCGCCACCGCCTTCAGGGCGCCGCGACCCCGGGCCGGGGCCGCCGTGCCGCGCGTGCGCGGCACCGGTGCGCCCGCCGGCGCGGGTTCGCCGACCGTGGTCACCACTGCTCCTCCGGACTCAGACATCGCGCAGCCTCACGCCCTTCGTGAACCCGTCCGGCCGGACGAGCAGCACGATCACCACGGCCAGCAGGGCCACCGCGAACTGCGCCGTGCCGGACACGTAGGCCCCCACGGTCTGCTGGATGACCCCGAGCGCCAGGCCGCCCGCGAACGTGCCGATGAGCGAGACGAAGCCGCCCATCGTCGCGGCGACGAACCCGTAGATGATCAGTGACGCCGCGGAGTGCGTGGACACCAGCGTCGACTGAGCCTGCAGCATCACCGCCATCGCCGCGATCAGCCCGCCCACGCCCCAGGCGATCGCCGACAGCCGCCCGGCGTTGACCCCGACCAGGCGGGCCGTGGCGCGGTTCTCGGCCACCGCGCGCATCTGCGCCCCGGTGGACGTGCGGAAGAACCAGGTGATCGCGATGGCACCGGCGGCGCCCACCGCGATCGTGACGACCTGGGCCCAGCTGATCTCGAAGCCCGCGACCGTGAAGTAGCTGCCCGACCACGGCGCGGTGAAGCTGCGGGGGTCGTGGCCCCAGATCAGGCCGATCAGCGCGTTGAGCGCCAGGGAGAGCCCGATCGTCATGAGCAGGAGCGGGAAGTGGCCGTGCTTCGCGAGCCTGCGCATGAGCAGCAGGTCGATCGCCACGGCCAGCACCGCCCCGCCGAGCAGGGTCACGACCACCGCCACCCAGAAGTTCGCGGCGCCGGCGTTCACCACCGTGCCGACGTAGGTGGCCACCAGCCCGATCTCGGCCATCGCGAAGTTCGGTACGTCGGCCGCCTTCATCACGACGACGATGGCCAGCCCGAGGAGGGCGAACCAGCTGCCCGCCTCCAGGCCGCTCAGCGCTGTCTGCACCATCGGGCTCTCCGCTCCGGTCCGTTCACGGTCGTCGTGGGTGGCACCCCGGCTAGCTGGGCGCCTGGAACTCCTGCAGGATCTGCCACTGGCCGCCGCGCACGATCGCGAGGCCGGCCTGGTTCACGCAGGTGTGGCCGCCCGGGAGCGGCCCGCACTCGATGTCAGGGATCGCGCCGAGGGAGATGGGGTCCTCGCGCAGGCCCTCGGCGACGGCCTGGAAGTTGGCGTAGCCCATGTCGTCGCCCATGCGCTGCACGAGCTCAGCGAACGCGCGCAGCGAGCTGTAGGTCTGCAGCGAGAAGCCGCTCGTGCCCTGCTCGCCCGAGTACTGCTGGGCCAGCCCGCGCCAGTGCTCCACGTCGGGGTTGTCCGTCGACACCGTGTCGACCTGCATGCCGCCGATCAGGCCCTCGGCCGCCGCGCCGGCCGGCCCGATCGCGCTGGGCCCGCCCGTGCCCGCCCCGCCCTGGTCGGCGAACACCGGCACCGTGACGCCGCGGTTGCGCAGGCCCTGCAGGATGAGCCCGACCTGGGTGTTGTCCGTGGCCAGCAGGACGGCCTGCGGGTTCGCGGCGATGATGTTGTTCACCGCGGAGCTGACGTCGGTCGACCCGGTCTGCGTCTCCTGCTCGGCGACGATCCGCATCTCCGGGTGCTTGGGCAGCTGGTCGGTCAGCGCGGCGGTCATCGACACGCCGAGGTCGTTGTTCTGGCGGATCACGCCGATCTCGGTGAGGCCCTGCGCCGCGTAGTAGTCGATCGCGACCTGGATCTGGCTCTTGCGCGTGGCGCTGAGCAGGTAGACCTCGTCGAGGTCGGGGTCGCCGGGCGACACCGGGCCCCACACCGGCGTGCCGTTCTCGGCGATGAACGACCACGTGCCGGGCAGCCCCTGCGAACCGGCCGGCGCGACCAGGGCGTAGACGCCCTCCTGCGACACCAGGCGCCGGACGTTGGTGACCACGCGGTCGGGGGCGAACGCGTCGTCGAGGAGCACCAGTTCGACCTGGCGACCGTTGATCCCGCCCGCCGCGTTGATCTCGTCGGCGGCGATCCGCAGGCCCGCCTCGAGCCCCTGCCCCGCGACGGCGGCCGTGCCGGTGAGCGGCAGCGTCGCGCCGATCGTGATGGCCGTGTCGGTCACCCCGGGCGGTGCCTCGCCCGCGGCGGCGCCGCCCCCGTCGTCGGCGATGCTGCCGCACCCGGAGACGAGCAGTGCCGTGGAGAGCGCGGTGGCGAGGAGCAGGCGCCTGGTCGTCATGCGGTTCCTCCGTTGGACCCGGACTGTGTTCGATCGACCGATCTGGGACGTGCACGGGGGCGGACCCCCACCGGCGACCCGCAGGATCGCGGGGTGTGACGCAGGCGACCCGGCGCCGAATCTAGAGGCCGCCGAGTGCGTCGTCAATGCTCTAACTACGTCGATGCGGATCGGTGCTCCGGCAGGCGCATCCGGCGGGCTCCGCGAGCGGCCGCCAGCCCCTCGTCGGGCGCGCCGACAGCGCCGACCGGTCGAGCGACGCCACGCCCGGACGGCCGATCAGCGCGAGCGTGCGGTCGATCTCCTCGCGCAGGATCTCCACGGCCCGGACCGAGCCCTCGACACCGCCGGCCGCGAGCCCGAACACCCACGGCCGCCCGATCAGGCACGCCCGCGCCCCGAGCGCCAGCGCCTTCACGACGTCGGTGCCGCGGCGCACGCCGCCGTCGAGCACGACCTCGACGTCGCGGCCGACCTCGTCGACGACCTCCTCCAGCACGTCGAGCGCGCCGGGCAGGCCGTCGGCCTGGCGCCCCCCGTGGTTGGACACCGCGACGGCGGCGCAGCCGAGGTCGGCCGCGCGGCGGGCGTCCTCGCCGGTCATGACGCCCTTGAGCATCACCGGTCCGCCCCACTCGGCGACCATCCACTCCAGGTCGGCCCAGGTGTGGCCGGGGTTGAGCAGCCCGGCGGTCATCGCGGCCAGCCCGCTCGTGCCGGTGCGCGGCACCAGGTCGGTGAAGTTCGCGAACGTCACCCCCGGCCCGGTGAGCAGCTCGGCGAGCCACCGCGGGCGGCTCAGGACGTCGGCCCCGGTCCGGGGGTTCACGCGCGGCGGGACGGTCAGCCCGTTGCGCAGGTCGCGCTCGCGCAAGCCCACCACGGGCACGTCGACCGTCACGACCATCGCCTCGTAGCCGGCGTCGCGCGCCTTGCCCATCAGCGCCCGCACCGTGCGCCGGTCGCCCCACGGGTAGAGCTGGAACCACTGCGGCTCGCCCACCGCCGCCGCCACGTCGGCCAGCGACACGCTGGATCCGGAGCTGACGACCGAGACCGTGCCGCAGCGCTCCGCGGCCACCGCCGCCGCGGCCTCCCCGGCCCGTCCGGCCATCCGCACGAGCCCGGCCGGCCCGAGGACCACGGGCAGCGCGAGCGGGCGTCCGAGCAGCGTGGTGGCCTGCGGCCGCTCGGCGACGTCGACCAGCACCCGGGCCCGGAACGCCAGGTCGGAGAAGGCCCGGCGGTTCTCGGTGAGCGTGACCTCGTCCTCGGCGCCGCCGTCGACGAAGTCGAAGACCATGCGCGGCAGCCGGCGCCGCGCCGCGCGGCGCAGGTCCTCGATGGTGCGCGCCCGCGCCGCTCCCCTGCGCACCGGCGCGTCAGCCCGCGCGCAGGACGGCGAACAGGTCCGGGTCGCTGCGCAGGAGCCGGCGGTAGTTCGCCGCCCACATCTGCTCGCGGAACCCGTACTTCAGGTAGGCCGTCCGGTAGCTCTCCGCGCGGGTGCGGTCCAGGGGCTTGCCGCCCACCGCCATCGCCGCGAGCTGGTAGCCCGCGCACAGCTCCATGATCAGCGCCTCCATCGTGACGTGCTCGAGGGAGTCGCCGACGTGCAGCGAGCCGTGGTGGCCCATGAGCAGCGCCTTGCGGTCGCCGAGCACCTCGACCATCAGCTCGCCCTCCTCCGAGGGCACGAGCTGCGGGTCGTCGACCCACGGCACGACCTCGTCGAGCAGCAGCGCGGCGTAGTCGTAGTAGACGTCGAACGGGACGTCGGTCGTGCTGAGCACCGACATGTTGCGGGCGTGGGTGTGGATGACGCACTGCACGTCGGGGCGGGCCCGGTAGATCGAGGCGTGGAAGGTGATCCCGACGGACGCGGGCAGCGTGCCCTGCTCGAGGACGTCCATGTCGAACCCGACCTTGCTGACGTGCTGGGGCAGGGTCTCGTCGAAGTACTGGAACGGCGTGACGAGGAAGGCCTCCTCCCCCGGCACCCGCAGGCTGACGTGCCCGCCGACCTGGCTGTCGAGGCCCTCGCGGTGCAGGATCCGCCGCGCGGCCGCGATCCGGAACCGCGGATCGCTCTCGTCGACCACGCGGGCGGGCGCGTTCCTGATCTCCGTGACGCTCATCGGGCTCCTCCTGACGGCCGCCGATCGCGCGCCGGCGTCACCGCCCCGATCGAGGCTAACGTGACGGTGGACACGGCGCTAGAGGCCTAGATACGCTCGCCCTCCGAGCGGTCGTGGAGGTGGTCGTGGAGCGGCGGATCGGGGTGCTCGGCGCGGGCGGGATGGGGTCCGCCTTCGCGGCCTTCCTCGCCCGCTCCGGACAGGACGTCGTGCTCGTCGGGCGGGGCGGGCCGCACGTCGACGCGGTCGCGCGCGCGGGCCTGCTGGTGCACCCGCAGGACGGCGAGCCGTGGCGCGTCGCGGTCCCGGTGGCCGCCCGCGCCGCCGACCTGGAGCCCTCCTCGCTCGACGTCCTGGTCGTCCTCACCAAGGCGTTCGACGCCGCCGACGCCGTGCGCGCCGCCGCCCCGGCCCTCGCCGCGGACGGGGTGGCGGTGAGCCTGCAGAACGGCCTGGGCCTCGACGCGGTGCTCGCCGAGGCGGTCGGGGCGGACCGGGCGCTGGTCGGCACGACGACCGTCGGCGCGACCCGCCAGGAGCCCGGGCGCGTCACGATCACCCCGGTCACGGCCGCGGGCGGCGCGCAGAACCACTTCGGGGAGATGGGGCTGGCGGCCGGCGGATCGCGCGGGGCGGGCGTCGCCGCCGCGCTGACCGCCGCCGGCCTGCCCGCGGTGCAGCACGACCACGTGGGCGAGCAGGTGTGGTCGAAGCTCGCGCTCGCGGTGATGAGCCCGGTCAGCGCCGTGCTGCGGGCGACGGTGGGCGCCGTGTGGGCGAGCCCCGAGGGCCGCGGGCTGGTCCGGGAGATGTTCGACGAGACCGTCGCCGTGGCCGCGGCGGAGGGTGTCGTGCTCGACCGGGAGCGGGCCTGGACCCACGCGGCCGGCGTCTTCGAGGGCACGGGCGAGCACTTCACGTCGCTGTGCTCCGACGTGCTGGCCGGGCGCCGCACCGAGCTCGCGGTGATGGCGGGCGCGGTGCACGGGCTGGCCGTGCGCCAGGGCGTCCCCGCCCCGGCGCACCGCGTGGTGCTGGGCCTGCTGGGTGCGCTCGGCGTGCGCTGACCGCGCCCCTCACGCCGGGTCCTCCGGCCGTCCACCGACGAGGAGCAGGTGCGCGGCGGTCGCCGCGGCCATGCCGATCTCCACACCGCGGGCGCGCGCCGCGGCGTTGGCCGCGCTGATGACGCCGTCGTGGTAGGTGGACAGGCCGTCGCCCATCCGGGCGGTGCGGGCGTCGACCGTGGCCCCGGCCAGCCCGTCGGCCTCGACGACCAGCAGGCCCGCCATCCCCGAGTCGTCGCGGCCGCGGCCGCCGTCGGAGCAGATGAACCCCCACGGCCGGACGTCGCGCAGGTAGGGCACGGCGCTGCGGCCGGTGTGGCCGGCGGTGACGAGGACCGTGCGACCGGTGTCGGCCGGCGTGCCGAAGGCGATGGAGTCGGCGCACACGACCTGCCTGCCGTCGGGTGCCGTCTCCACGACCGTCCGGTGCGTGATCCCCCCCGGCGCCTGCGGCCGCGGGTCGCCGCGCAGCAGCAGCAGCGCGGCCTCGCGGACGCTGGTGCCGGGCTCGACCCCGCACTGCTGCGCGGGCGCGTTGACCCGGCTGACCACGCCGTGGCGGTGGACGTCGACGCCGTCACCGAGCAGCACGCCGGCGACGTCGGCCGTGGCGGCGGGGATGCCGAGCGCCTCGTAGAACCACAGCCCGGCGATCCCGGCCCCGTCGGGCCCGATGCCGCAGTCCAGCCCGATGGCGGCGCGGGGCCTGTGCTCGGCGACGAACCGGGCCGGCAGCACCCCGGAGTAGGAGGCGCTGACGACGACGTCGCGCCCGGTGTTGCGCCCGTCGACGTGGTAGGCCGAGTCGATCGCGACGACGCGCCCGCGCTCCTCGGTGTGCACGACCGTCTGCAGGTCCGGGCCGTGGTCCGCGCTGTGCTCCATCGTCGCCTCCGCTCAGACCGCGGTCATGCCGCCGTCGACCGCCCACGCCTGCCCCGTCACCCACGACGACTCGTCGGAGGCCAGGAACAGCGCGGCGTAGGCGATGTCGTCCTCCTCGCCCAGGCGGCCCAGCGGGAAGCGGCGCAGGCGCTGGAGCTCCAGCGTCTCGTCCGGGGTCTCCCCCGTGCCGGTGCCGTAGCCGCCGCGCTCGCGGTAGGTCTCACGGACCAGCGGCGTCGGAACGGTGCCCGGGCACAGCGCGTTGACCCGGATCCGGGCGGGCCCGTACTCCGCGGCGAGCTGGCGGGTGAGCCCGATGACGCCGGCCTTGGCCGCGGCGTACGGGGCGATCCCGGCGACGCCGACCAGCCCGCCGACGCTCGCCTGGTTGACGATCGAGCCCCCGGTGCCCTGGGCGATCATCCGGCGCAGGGCGTGCTTGGCACTCAGGAAGACCCCGGTCAGGTTCACGGAGAGGACGCGCTCCCAGTCGGCCAGGGTGCAGTCGGCCCCGGTGCCGACGCCCGCGATCCCCGCGTTGGCGAACAGCACGTCGAGCCCGCCGAACGCCTCGACGGCCTCGGCGACCATGCGCTCGGCGTCGGGCTCCGAGGCGACGTCCGCCGCGCACGCGACCCCGGCACCGCCCGCCTCGCGGACCGCGGCGGCCGCGGACTCCGCGCTCGCCGCGTCGCGGTCCACGCAGAGCACGGCGGCGCCCTCCTGCGCGAAGCGCAGCGCCGAGGCGCGCCCGAGTCCCGATCCGGCCCCGGTGATCAGGGTCCGCTTGCCGGCCAACCGTTGCATGCCGCTCCATCGTTCGTCGTTCGTCGTTCGTCGTTCGTCGTCGTCGTCGTGCGTCCGGGGCCGTTCAGGTCAGGAGGAGCCGCAGCTCCGGGGCCGACCGCAGCATGAAGCCCGTGTCGGGGGCCGGCTCCCCCGCGTGGCGGAGCCCGCGGACGGTGTCGAGCAGGTGCGTGAGCACCTGCTCGATCTCGAGCTTGGCCAGCAGCGAGCCGGTGCAGGTGTGGGCGCCGCCGCCGAAGGCGCGCAGCGAGGCCGCCGGGGTGAACTGGGGGTCGGGGCCGTCGGCGAACCGCGCGACGTCGAACCGCTCGGGCTCGGCGAAGACCGCCTCGTCGTGGTTGGCCGACCCGAGCAGCAGGATCAGCTTGTCGCCCGCCCGGACGGGCTGCCCGCCCAGCTCGACGTCGACGAGTGCCTGCCGCACGGAGCCCTGCACGGGCGCGCGGTGGCGCAGGATCTCGGCCACCGCGGACGGCACCAGCGAGCGGTCGGCCCGCAGCCGCTCCCACTGGTCCGGGTCCGCGGCCAGCGCGCCGAGCAGGTTCACCATCGCCCGGTCGGTCGTCTCGATGCCCGCGGAGAGGAAGAACGCCGAGTTGCTGCGCACCTCGGCGTCGGAGAGCCGTTCGCCCTCGTACTCCACGGTGCACAGGTCGGAGAGCAGGTCGTCGGTCGGCTGCGCCCGCTTGTCGGCGATCGCGGGCGTGAGGAACGCGTCGATCTCCTCCTTGGCCTGCACCCCGCGCGCGTGCACGCAGGCGTCGCGGCCGACGTTGGAGACGCTGGCCGCGGCGAGGTCGTGGTACCACTGCGGGAACCGAGCGGCCTCGTGCATCGCCATCAGCTCGGCGATGACGGTGAGCGGCAGCGGGGTGGTCAGCCCGGCGCGCAGGTCGGCCACGTCCGGCGCCCGGGGCAGGTCGGCGACGAGGCCGGCGACCAGGTCGCGCACCCGCTCCCCCAGGTCGCCGCGCAGCACACGGCGGTTGCGGATGCGCCGCGCGACGATCGCCGCCTTGCGGCGGTGCTCGTCGCCGGTCATGTGCAGGATCGTCCGGCCGTAGATGGCGCTGCTGCCCGTGCCGGAGGCCAGCGGGCCGAAGGTCGCGGCGTCCTTGAAGCAGCGCCCGACGTCGGCCGACCGCGCCACCAGCCAGGCCTGCAGCACCGCGCTCCAGACCACCGGGCTCTCGGCGCGCAGGCGCGCGTAGACGGGGTAGGGGTCGCACGGCGCCGCACCGGTCGCGTGCGCCTCCAGCGCGGCCAGCGCGCCCGTGCTCGTGCTCGTGCTCGTCACGCCGGCCGCCTCCTCGCCGTGGGCATAACTAGTAACATAGTATGCAGTGTCAAGACCGTCGATCGGAGCCGGATGAACGACCAGGAGCTCGCCCGCGTCGAGGGCTTCGCCGAGGCCGACGAGATCCTGGGGTCGCGCCGGTTCGCCCAGGAGTCCAAGCACGAGAGCGCTCCGCTGATCGGCGGCACGGTCCTGGTCCTCGACGGGCCCGGGCACCTGCACCGGCGCCGACTGCTCAGCCCGCTCGTCACGCGCGGCGCGCTGGCCGACTACCACGACGTGGTCGCCCGCACGCTCGACCGGTGCCTCGCCGAGGCCGTCCGCCCCGAGGGCGACCGCTGGGCCGCGGACCTCGTCCCGTTCGGGCGCGCGGTGTTCCTGCAGTTCGCCGCCGCGCTCATCGGGTTCGACGACGTCACCGACCCCGCGGCGACCGCCGAGCTCCTGCACCACCTCGGCCCGCTGCTGGAGGCCGTCACCGTCGAGTGGTCCACCCGTGACCACGCCACCGTGATCGCCGAGGGCGAGGCCGCCCGGGACGCGCTGGTCGACCGCTTCCACACCCCGGCCGCCCGGCGCCGGGCCGCGCTGGTCGAGCGCGGCGACGCACCCACCGACCTGCTCTCTCTGCTCGCCGCGCACGGCGCCGAGTGGGACGACGACGCCGCGGTGCGGGAGGTGGTGCTGTTCCTGGCGGCCTCGACGCTGAACAACGCCGCGCTGCTGGTGCACACCGCCCACGCGCTGGGCGGCCTCGTCGACGACCCGACGACCGGCGACCCGACCACCGGCGACCCGACCGACGACGAGCTCCGCGACGCCGTGTTCGAGACCCTGCGGCTGCGTCCCCCCACGGTCGCGCTGGTGCGCCGCGCGCTGGGCGACGTGCGACTGCGCGACGGCCGGCTGATCCGGGAGGGCGAGCACGTGGCCGTCGACCTCGTGGCGGCGAACCGCGACCCCGCGGTGTTCGGGCCCGACGCCGACGCGTTCCGGCCGGGCCGCCCGCTGCCCGACCGCGTCCGGCCGTGGGGCCTGGCCTTCGGCAGCGGGCCGCACCTGTGCCTGGGCCGCGCCGTCGTCACGGGCAGCACGGCCGCGCCCGGCGTGCACGTGCAGGTGCTGCGCGCGCTGCTCGCCCTGGGCGTGCGGCCCGACCCGGACCGCCCGCCGGTCCTGGCCGCCAGCGCCCAGGTGCGCCACGACAGCTACCCGGTCCTGCTCACGCGCCCCCGGTAGCGCGGCCCCGCGCCTCAGGCCGGGGGCAGCGGCGCCATGCCCAGCAGCTCGCGGGCGCGGGCGGGCCCGGCGACCGGGCGCCCGATCGTCTCGGCCAGCTGCGCCACCCTCGCCACCAGCTCGCCGTTGTGCGGGGTGCCGAAGCGGGCGTAGTCGTGGTCGCCCAGGCCGATCGAGACGTGCCCGCCCAGGACGATCGCCAGCGCGGCGAGCGGCAGGACGTCACCGCCGTAGCACATCAGCTGCCACGGCTCGCCCGGCGGGATCTCCGCGATCATGGCGTTGAGCGCGTGCACGTTGGTGCCCGCGCTCGACGGCCTGCTCGCCCCGGTGAAGACGAACTCCCACAGCGTGGTGGACGGGGCGAGCCCCATCTCGCGGTAGCAGAGCGCGGTGCGGATCTGGCCCACGTCCCAGCACACCGTCGTGACGAACGACGACAGGTCGCCGAACACGCCCAGCACCGAGGCGATGTCGCGGCGGCTGTTGACGTAGACGCCGTCACCGGGGACGAACCGCTTCCCCTCCTCGTCCCAGCTGTCGATGTTCATCGAGCCGAAGTCGACCGGCACGGCGTCGAAGCGCAGCCGCGGGTCGTCGGCCAGGGCGCGCACGTGCTTGACCCGGTCCTCCACCCCGCTCTGGCTGATGTAGCCCAGTGTCGGCTTGGTGATGAGGTCGGTGGCCCCCCGGATGCCCTCCTCGGCCTCGCGGTAGAGCTCCACGGAGTTGTCCGGTGCGCCCGTCACGGCGTCGCGGCCGTGCCAGTGGATGATCGCGGCGCCGGCGTCGTGGCTGCGCACGGCCTCCCGGACGATCTCCTCGGACGAGTACGGCAGGTGCGGGTTGGCGCCCCGCATCGTCGACTCGTTGCAGCGGACCTCGATCATCAGCGGGTCGTCGCGCATCTCCGTGCTCCGATCTCGTGGCCCCGGCCGGCGGTCGGCGGGGCAGGACGCGCAGCACCCGCCCGGCGCGGGGCCGGACGGGTGCTGGGCGTGTACTGGACGGCTGCTGGGCGGGCGGGCCTCAGCCGTCGATGACCCCGAGCGCGCCGAGGACCTTCGTCGGGGTCAGCGGGGTCGCGGTGATCCGCTTCCCGCCGACCTGGGCGAAGGCGTCGTCGAGCGCGTTGAGCAGCGCGGCCGGGGCGAGCACGGTGCCGCCCTCGCCGACGCCCCGGGACCCGACCATCGTCGTGGTCTCGTACTCGAGGTGCACGATCTCGATCTCGGGCACCTCCGGCGCCGACGGCATGAGGTAGTCCATGAACGTCCCGGCGAGGTACTGCCCGTCGTCGCCGTAGGCGGAGTGCTCCAGCAGCATCCCGCCCAGGCCCATCGCGACGCCGCCGATCACCTGGCCGTCGACGACCGACGGGTTGATGATCCGCCCGCAGTCCTCGACGACGAGGTAGCGGGTGACCCCGATCCGGCCGGTCTCCTGGTCGACCTCGATCCAGCAGGCGTGGCTGCCCTGCCCCCAGCCGCCGTTCTCCCCGTCGTACTTCACGGTCGCCTCGAGGTCGAGATCGACGCCCTGCGGCATCATCCCGGGGGCCATGTAGCAGCCCATGGCCAGCTCAGCGAGCGCCACCTTCGACGCGGGCGCGCCCTTGACCGAGATCACGGAGTCCTGGATCTGCAGGTCGTCCGGGTTGGCCTCGAGCATGTGCGCGGCGATGTCGAGTACCCGGCGCCGCACCTCGCGCGCCGCGACCATCGCGCCGCCGGTGGCCATCATCCCGGCCTTGCTGCCGCCGGTGCCGATCATGGTGAACACCGTGGCGTCGGTGTCGCCGAAGACGATCCGGACGTCGTCGTAGGCGACGCCCATCTCGTCGGCGATGACCTGGGCCAGCGTGGTCTCGTGGCCCTGGCCGTGCGGCACCTGGGTGGTGAAGGCCGTGACCTTGCCGTCCGGCTCGATCCGCAGCCGCACCGGCTCGTGGCTGAACGGGAAGCCGATCAAGCCCCAGAACTCCGGGGTGCCGGGAGCGGGCTCGTAGAAGGTGCCCATGCCGAAGCCGAGCAGCCGGCCCTCGGCGCGCGCCCGCTCCTGCTCGGCCCGGATCTCGTCGAGGTCGATCATCTCGACGAGCCGGTCGAACGTCTCGGAGGCGGTGACGCCCTCCATGACGAAGCCGGCGCCGCTGGTGACGGGCTGCTCGGTGACCGGGACGAGGTTGCGCTTGCGGACCTCGACCGGCGAGATCCCGACCTCCCGGGCGATCATGTCCATCATCCGCTCGCGGATCAGCGTCTCCACCGCCCACGGCCCGCGCAGCGAGATGTAGGAGGCCTTGTTGGTGCACGCCACCGTCGAGGAGAAGCGGTAGGCCGGCAGCCGGTAGGGACCGGGGAGCATGTAGCCGGCGATGTTGGTGACGACCGGGGCCGGCGGCATGATCGGGTAGGCCCCGTTGTTCATCACCATGCCCACGCGGAAGCCGAGCAGGGTCCCGTCGGCCTTGACGGCGGCCTCGATGGTGACCGACTCGTCGCGCGCGGCGCCCGCCGCGGTGAGGTTCTCGTTGCGGTCCTCGACCCACTTGAGCGAGGCGCCGAGGTGCTTGGCCGCCGCGCACAGGGCGACGTCCTCGCGGTAGATCGAGAACTTCAGGCCGAAGCTGCCGCCGATGTCGCTGGTGACGACCCGCATGAGGTTGATCGGCTGGTTGATGAAGCCCGAGAGCAGCAGCCGCAGCAGGTGCGTGGTCTGCGTGGAGGCCTCGTAGGTCAGCATCCCGGTGGAGCGGTCGAAGGTCGCCACCCCGCCGCGGCCCTCCATCGGGGCGCAGCCCCACCGGTGCTGGTCGATCCGGTCGGTCAGCACGTGGTCGGCCTCGGCGAACGCCGCGTCGATGTCGCCGTGCTCGATCTCGCCGGTGTGGATGACGTTGCCCGGCACGTCGTCGAACAGCAGCGGCGCGCCCTCGGCCAGCGCCTGCTCGGACGTCACGACCGGCGGGAGCGTCTCGTACTCGACCTCGATGAGGCCGGCGGCGTCCTCGGCGACGTACCGGTCGCTCGCGACGACGAGCGCCACCGGCTCCCCGACGTAGCGGACCTTGCCGGTGGCCAGCGCGGTGTAGGTGGGGCTCAGCAGGTTCGGGATCGGCGCGCCGAGGTTGAGGGGGTTGGTCAGGGCCGCCATCTCCTCGCCGGTGATGACGGCGACGACGCCCTCCACCTCGCGGGCCGCGGCCACGTCCATCCCGACGAGGCGCGCGTGCGCGACGGTGCTGCGGACGAAGTGGCAGGTGAGCGTGCCGCGCTCCTGCACGTCGTCGATGTAGCGCCCGGTGCCGGTCAGGATGCGGACGTCCTCGCGGCGCTTGACCCGGGCCCCGACGAACCCGCCCATGACGCTCGAGCTCATCGTGCCCCCTCCGTCGTGGTGGTGGCGGTCGCGGTGGCGGCGGTCAGCGCGGCCTCGGCCCCGTCGACGATCGCCTGGTAGCCCGAGCAGCGGCAGATGTTGCCCGAGAGCTCCTCGCGGATCTCGGTCCGCGAGCGGGGGCAGGGCCGCCCGGCCCGCGCGTCCTGCTCCAGGCCGTAGATCGTCATCACGAACCCGGGGGTGCAGAAGCCGCACTGGAAGGCGCCGCTCTCCCACAGCGCCGACTGGACCGGGTGCATCTCCCCCGGCTCGGCGATGCCCTCCACCGTGGTGACCTCGTGGCCGTCGGCGTGCACGGCCAGCGCCAGGCACGAGCGGACGGTGTCGCCGTCGAGCAGGACGGTGCACGCCCCGCAGACGCCGTGCTCGCACCCGAGGTGCGTGGCCGTCAGGCCCAGGTCCTGGCGCAGGAAGTCGGCCAGCGTGCGCCGCGGCTCGACCGTGGCCGTGCGGACCGCCCCGTTGACGGTCACCGTGATCTCCCGGTGGCTCACCGGTTCCCCCTCGCTCGGTCGGTGGCGGTCCCGAGGGCCCGCCGGACGAGCACGCCTGCGACGTGCTTGCGGTAGGCGCCGGACGCGTGGACGTCCGTCGCCGGGTGGAGCGCTGCGGACGTGGCCGCGGCGGCCGCGGCGAAGGCGTCGTCGCCCGGCGCCGCCCCGCGCAGCCCGGCCTCGGCCCCGGTCGCCCGCACGGGCGTGAGCCCGACACCGGAGACCGCGATCCGCGCCTCGGCGATCACGTCGCCCTCGAGGCGCACGTGGGCGGCGACACCGGCCATCGCGAAGTCGCCGTGCCGCCGCGCGACCTCGACGAACGCCGCTCCGCACCCGGGCCCGTCGACCGGGAACCGGACCGCGGTGAGCACCTCGTCCTCCGACAGCGCGGTGGACAGGAACCCGTCGAAGAAGTCCGAGGCGGCGACGGTCCGCTCGCCCCCCGGGCCCTGGGCCACCATCCGGGCGTCGAGGCAGAGCGCCACGGCGGGCATCTCGGCCGCCGGGTCGGCGTGCGCGATGCTCCCGCCGATCGTCCCGCGGTTGCGGATGGCCGGGTGCCCGACGAGGCCCAGCGCCTCGACGACGAGCGGGACCGCGGCGGCCACGTCGGCGGACCGCTCGGCCGTCCGCTGGCGGCACAGTGCGCCGATGGTGAGCGTGCTGCCGTCGCGGGAGATGTCGGACATCCCGCCGACCGCGTTGAGGTCCACCACGTGCAACGGCTGGCTCAGCCTCAGGTTGAGCAGGGGCATCAGGCTCTGACCACCCGCCATGACCTTGGCGTCACCGGGGTCGTCGAGCCCAGAGAGGATCTTCACGGCTTCGTCGACCGAGGTCGGGGCCCAGTACTCGAAAGGTGCCGGCTTCATCGCTCCCCCTTCCGAGGGGTGAATGCTTGATAACGATGAACCTAGAATCTCGGGTCCGGGAGCCGTGTGTCAAGCGTCACGGGCTCCTGCGTCGCCCACCGGGGACCTCGTCGCGCCGGCGCCGGGCGCCCGGTCACTCCGCGACGCGCGGCACGCCCGGCCGGGGCAGGATGTCGATCATCATCTGCATCATGCCGCCGTCCGCCTCGAGGTTCTGGCCGTTGACGAAGCCCGCGGCGTCGCTGAGCAGGAAGGCGATCACGCCAGCCACCTCGGCGGGGTCCCCGATGCGCCTGCTGGCGACCATCTCGAGCCTGCGCCGCAGTGCGTCGGGGTCGGAGTTGAACCGCTCCGCCATCGGGGTGCGCATGATGCCCGGACTCACCGCGTTGCTGCGGATGCCCCGCGGACCCCACTCGACCGCCATCTGCCGGGCGAACATGATCGCCGCGGCCTTGCTCGGCGAGTAGGAGCCGGCGCGCGCCTCGGGCACCGTCCCGGCCACCGAGGAGATCGTGACGATGCTCCCGCTGCGCTGCGCGAGCATCGGCGCCCCGAAGTGCTTGGTGCACAGGAACAGCCCGCGGGCGTTGACCGCCATGACCCGGTCCCACTCGGCGACGTCGAGGTCCTCCAGGCGGGCCCAGCTGATCACGCCGGCGTTGTTGACCAGGCCGTCGACCGTGCCGAAGTGCTCCACGGTCTGCGCGGCCGCCGCCGCGACCGACCCCTCCTCGGCGACGTCGGCCTCGACGGCCAGTGCGCGCCCGCCCGCGTCGGCGACCTCCGTCGCGACGCGCTTCGCCGCCCCGGCGTCGACGTCGAGCACCACGACCGATGCGCCGAGCCCGGAGAGGACGTGCGCCGTGCTCTCCCCGAGGCCCTGCCCCGCCCCGGTGACGACGACGACCCGGCCCTCGAGCGTGACCAGGGGGGTGCCGCTCGCGTCCTGCTGCGCCATGCGTGCTCCTCGGTGAGGTGTTCGGTGGGTGCCGCTCAGGGTGCGACAGGTGTGGGCGGCGCGAGGCGCACCGGGCAGGACGTCGAGAGGTCGAGCACCGCGTTGACCCGGCCCAGCGCGAGCCACTTGGCCGCCGACACCGTCAGCACGACGACCTCCTGCGGGCTGAGCCCGGCCCGCACCCGCGCCCAGAAGGCGTCGTCGAAGGCGTCGGCACCCGCGACGAACCGCTCGGCGAACTCGATCGCGAGCACCTCCGGGGCGGAGTAGCGGTGGCGCTGCGCGGGGTCCCCGACGCCGGCGTAGAAGTCCTCGTCCATCCCGTGCGCGGCCATGTCGTCCACGCGGGTCTCCCGGCAGACGACGCAGCCGTTGAGCTCGGCGATGCGCATCCGAGCGGCCTCGGCCACGCGGACCGGGAGCACGGCGCACTCCTGCACCGCCCGGCTGAACCCGTCGGTCGCCGGGCCCAGCTCCGGGACGAGCTCCCACAGCGGGGCGCGACCGTCCCCGGCCGGCAGTGCGATGCGGTCCACGTCGCCTCCTCGCCGGCGGCTCCGTCGCCGCCAATTCCTGTATATCGTTATCAGCGCAGAGCGAGGTGTCAACCCTCGCAGGAGGAGGTTCCCGTGACCGTCGACGACGCCGGACTGCGCCGCCTGCTGGACCGCGCCGAGATCCACGACGTCCTGATGCGCTACTGCCGCGGCGTCGACCGCGGCGACGCGGACCTGGTGCGCTCGGCCTACCACGAGGGCTCGTGGGACGACCACGGCTACTGGACGGGACCCGGCGAGGAGTTCGGCGACTTCATCGTCGAGCGGCTCACCGGCGCCACGCTCCGGACCACCCACGCCGTTGCGAACGAGCTGATCGAGCTCGACGGCGACTCCGCGCACGTCGAGACCTACGTCTTCGCCCACCTCTGGCGGGCGGACGGTGACGGCGACGGCGACGGCGGCGGCGGCGGCGGCGAGTCCCTCGACCTCTTCGCCGGCCGCTACGTCGACCGCTTCGAGCGCCGCGACGGCCGGTGGCGGATCGCGCGGCGCACCGTCGTGCACGACTGGAGCTGCACGCCGCAGGTGCTGCCGCCCGCGCTCGGCCTGCCCCTCGACGCGTTCGTGCAGGGCAGGCGCGACCACGGCGACCTCGCCCTCGACCCGGCCCGCCACCGCGAGCCCACCCACGACCACGGCTGACCCCTACAGCCCGCGACCGGCCCGCTGCCCCTCGCGGACGGCCTCGGTGATCGTGCGCGGCGCCACGCAGTCCCCCGCCGCGACGACCTGCACCCCGCGCCCTGCGAGCTCGGCGGTGAGCCGGTCGCGGACGCGGTTGCCCGCGGCCAGCACCACGGCGTCGGCGGGCCGCTCCAGCTCGACGTCGGTGAGCGTGTCGCGCAGGGCGACGCCCGTCGCGGTGACCTCCACGGCGGCCACGTGCGGGAGGAACTCGACCCCCTTGCGCGCCAGGCGCCGGTGCATCCGGACGACGGTCGAGGAGTCGAGGTTGGCCCCGGCGGAGAGCCGCGGCGTCGCCACGACGACCCGGGCACCGCGGTCGGCCAGGACCTCGGCCGGGAGGTAGGCCGGGAAGTGCCCGACCTCGTCGACGACGACCACGGACCTCCCGGTCCAGTCCCCGTCGGCGGCGACGGCCTCCTCCGGCGTCAGGACCGGGGTTCCGGCGTGCGGGATCGACGGCGGCCGCGGCACGGAGCCGGTGGCGACCACGACGGTGCCGAAGCCCTCGTCGCCGAGCAGGTCGGCGGTGGCCTCGGTGCCCAGCCGCACCTCCACGCCCAGCCGGCCGAGCTCGGCGGCCTGGAACTCGACGATCCCGGCGAGCTCGCGGCGGGCCTCGACGGCGGACGCCGTCACGACCTGCCCGCCGAGCCGTCCGGCGCTCTCGAACAGCACCACCTCGTGGCCGCGGCGGGCCGCGGTCAGGGCGGCCTCCATCCCCGCGGGCCCGCCCCCCACGACCGCCACGCGGCGGGGCTCGGCGGCGGGCCGCTCGGTGCCCTCCCCCAGCTCGGCCTCGTGCCCGACCGCGGGGTTGACGGTGCAGGTCAGGGCGCGGTTCGTGTAGAGGTTGCCGAAGCAGCCCTGGTTGCAGCCGATGCAGGGCCGCACCGTCTCGGGAGCCGTCAGGCTCTTGATCACCCACTGCGGGTCGGCGATCTGCGCCCGCGCCACCGCCACCGCGTCGGCCGAGCCGTCGGCGAGGACCCGCTCGGCGGACGCGGCGTGCGTGATCCGGCCGACGGCGATCACCGGCGTCGACACGACCTTCTTGATCGCCGCCGCCAGGTCGACGAAGACGCGGTGCTCGACGTCCATCGGCGGCACGATCATCTCGTTGTGCGCGGAGGTGCCGGCCGTGACGCTGATGTAGTCGACGAGCCCGGTGGCCTCGACGCGCCGCGCCACCTCCACGTAGTCGTCGGAGGTGAGGCCGTCCTCGCGGAGGTCGCTGCCGTTGAGCCGGACGCCGACCACCCGCTCGTCGCCGAACCCGGCGCGGACCCGCCTGATCGCCTCGAGCAGGAAGCGGATGCGGTTGTCGGGGGAACCGCCCCAGCGGTCGGTCCGGCGGTTGTTCACCGGGGACAGGAACTGGGCCGGCAGGTACTCGTGGGCCGAGTGCACCTCGACGCCGTCCACGCGCGAGCGGGCGACCACGGCGGCCGTCGCCTCGTAGCCGTCGAGCAGCTCCTCGATCTCCGCCTCGGTCATGGCGTGCGGGATCTCCGGGGAGATCGCGCTGCGCACGTCCGAGGGCGCCCACAGCGCGTGCTGGGTGTCGAGCGAGCCCATGCGCGACCCGCTGTGCGCGAGCTGCACCCACGCCTTGCAGCCGTGCTCGTGCAGCCCGTCGGCGAGCCGGTCCAGCGACGGGACGATGGCCTCGTCGTAGGCGAGCAGGTACTCGGGGAACTTGGGCGCGGTCGGGTGCACCGCGACGCCCTCCACCACGACGGCCCCGACCCCGCCCTTCGCGCGTTCCAGGTAGTAGCGGTGCATCCGGTCGCCGACGACGCCGTCGCGCGACATCACCGTCTGGTGCCCCGGGAAGACCGTGCGGTTCTTGAGCTCGAGCCGTCCGCGGACCAGCGGCGACCCGAGGAGCGTGGGGATCGGCATGGACTGACTCCTCGTGGTGGTGGGGTGCGGCTCAGGAGGACGGCTCAGGCGGGGGCGCGCAGGCGGGCGGCGGCGGCGAGCCCCGCGGCGTAGGCCATCGTGGAACCGGGTCCCAGCGTCGCGCCCGCGCCCGGGTAGCCGGGGCCCATCGGGTGGGCGGTGGTGTTGCCGGCGGCGTAGAGCCCGGGGACCGGGTCGCCGAACGCGTCGAGCGCGCGGCCGTCGCCGTCGGTCACCACGCCGCCCTTGGTGCCGATGACGCCCGACACGACCTGCACGGCGTAGAAGGGCGGCGTCTCGACCGGCCCCAGCGCGGGGTGCGGCGCGTGCTGGTCGCCCCAGTAGCGGTCGTAGGCGCTCTCCCCGCGGTGGAAGTCCGGGTCGGCGCCCACCCGGGCGCCGGCGTTGAACCGCTCGAGGGTCTCGGCGAGGCCCCGGGCGTCGACGCCGGTCGCGTCGGCGAGCCCGGCGACGGTCGGGGCGGTCCGGATCCAGGACGGCGTCGGTGCGCCCGCCCGATGGCTGAGGAAGCCGTACTCGGCGAGGTGGCGGTGGTCGAACACCAGCCACGCCGGCAGGTTCGCGTAGTCGTAGGCGCGGGGGTCGAACAGGTGGAAGGCCTTCGTCATGTCGTTGTAGTTGTGGGCCTCGTTGACGAACCGGCGCCCCGCCCGGTTGACGATGACGGTGTGCGGGCCGGTGCGCTCGAAGCGCAGCAGCGTCGCGGTCGGCGCGCCGTCGGTCTCGTCACCGGGCACCAGGACCATCGGGCCCCACCAGGCCTCGCGCATCGACCCCAGCCCGGCGCCCGCCTTGGCCGCCATCCGGATGCCGTCGCCGGTGTTGTGCGGCGGGCTGCAGCTGCCGTGCACCGGGCCGGACAGGAAGTCGGCGACCATGTCCGGCGCCCACTCGAACCCGCCGCAGGCCAGCACCACCTCGGCCCCCTCGAACCGCACGCCCCCGGCCGCGGTGACGCCGACGACGGCTCCGTCGGACACCAGCAGGCGCTCGGCCGGGCAGTCGGTCACCAGCGTCACGCCGGCGTCGGCGCAGGCCTTCACGAGCGGGGCGACCAGCGCGCGGCCCCGGGCGACCAGGCCCCGCTCCGCCCGGGCCCGCAGCTCCTCCTCGGGGAAGCGGGTGAAGATCCGCCACTCCTCGTACTCGCGCATGGTGAACGGCAGGCGCGCGTCGGGGCGCAGGCTCGCGGCGAGCCCGCCGAGGTGCGTGGCGTCGTAGAGCTCCGGGTCCAGCGAGCGGCCGCCGGGGTGCGCGCCGTCCCACTCCGGGTGGTAGTCCGGGAACGCGGCCATCGGCACCATCCGCAGGCCGGTGCGCCGCTCGAGGAACTCGAGCATCTCCGGGCCGCGGTCGACCAGGGACGCCAGGACGTCGGGGGCCGTGCGCCCCGCGGTGACGGCGGCGAGGTAGCGCAGCGCGGCGTCCCGGTCGTCCTCGATGCCCAGCTCCGCCATCCGCCGGTTCAGCGGCACCCACAGCATCCCGCCGGACACCGCCGCCGTACCCCCGAGGTAGGGAGCCTTCTCCAGCACCGTGACCCGTGCGCCGCCGTCGGCGGCGGCCAGCGCCGCCGTGAGGCCGATGGCCCCCGACCCCACGACGACCACGTCCGCCGGCGCCCCGACGTCCCCGCACCACACCCGCATGACGACTCCTCGATCGGTGGGACCTCTCAGGACCGGCTGCGCGCCCGCTCGCGGTCGGCGGTGCCGGCGTCGACCCCGGTCTCGCGCAGCGGCGCCTTGCGGACCTTCCCCGACGGCGCCAGCGGCAGCTCGTCGGCGAACCGCACGTAGCGCGGCACGGCGAAGGCGGGCAGCCGCTCCTCGCACCACCGCCAGAGCTCCTCGGCGGTGGGCCCGGCGCCGGGCTCGGGCACGACGACGAGCAGCAGCTCGTCCTCGCCCGCCTCCGCGTCGGCCGGGACCCCGACCACGGCGCACTCCGCGACCCCGGGGTGGGCGAGGATCGGCTGCTCGACCTCGTAGGAGCTGATGTTCTCCCCGCGCCGGCGCAGCGCGTCCTTGAGCCGGTCGACGAAGTAGTACCAGCCCTCGGCGTCGCGCCGGAGGCCGTCGCCGGTGTGGAACCACAGGTTGCGCTGCGCCTCCGCGGTGCGCTCGGGCATCCCGTAGTAGCCCGAGCACATCGTCCACGGCAGGGCCGCCCGCACGACGAGCTCGCCGACCTCGCCGACGGGCACCTCCTCGTCGGTCTCGGGGTCGACGAGGCGCACCTCGAAGTACTCGTCGACGAGCAGCCCGGCCGCACCGGGCGGGCGCGGCTCGCCGTAGGGCGTCAGGATCGGCATGGCGATCTCGGTGAGCCCGAAGTTCTCGACGAAGGCCTCGATGCCGAACCGCTCGGCGAAGTCGTCGGCGACCGAGGTGGCGAGCGGGACCGCGTAGAGGCAGCGCAGCGCGTTGTCGGCGTCGTCGGGGCGGCGCGGCTGCTTGTGGACCCAGTCCATCATCACGCCGACGAAGTTGGTGACGGTCGCCCCGCACGCGCGCAGCTGGTCGATCCACCGGCTCGCGCTGAACCGGCGCTGGAGCACGAAGCGGGCGCCCACGATCAGCGCCGGGTAGGCCGCGAGGAACTGGGCGTTGCCGTGGAACAGCGGCCCGACCGACATGTAGACGTCGTCGTCGGTGAGCCGGGTGAGCGCGACGCACTCGTCGGCGAAGAAGTGCATGTGGGCGTGCGGCATCATCACGCCCTTGGACAGGCCCGTGGTGCCCGAGGTGAACAGGATGGCGGCGAGGTCCCGCGCGCCGACCTCGGGCAGCACCGCGGGCCGCGGGGCCGAGGCGAGGACGTCGAACGGCTCGGCCGTCCGGCCCGCCGCCCGCAGCAGCGCCAGCGCCGCGCCGGAGTCGGTGCCGCGCCCGGTCACGTAGAACGTGCGGATCGCCTCCGCGGCGGGGACGTCGAGCAGGTGCGCGGCGAACTCCGGGTCCACGACCGCCGCCCGCGGGTCGACGGTCCGCACCTGGTGCTCGAGGAACGCCCCGCGGTAGGCGGTGTTGATCGGCACCTCGACCAGCCCGGCGACCGCCGCCCCGAACCAGCCGGTGATGTACTCGGCCGAGTTGGCCGCCATCAGCAGCACCCGGTCGCCGGGCTCGCAGCCGCCGTCGAGCAGGGCTCCCCCGATGCGCTCGGCCACGTCGAGCACCTCGGCGTGGGTCAGGCGCACGTCCTGGCCGGGGACGTCGAGGAAGACGCGGTCGGCGTGGGTGACGGCCCGGTGCCGGAGCACGGCGGGCAGCGTCCACGCGGAGCGGTCGGCGAAGGTGGGGACGAGGTCGCGGTAGAACCTCATCGCCGGGGTCGTCGTCGCCGGGGTCGTCGTCACTGCGCCCGCCCCGGGAACCGCGGCGGGCGCTTCTCCATGAAGGCCGCGGCGCCCTCGCGCATGTCCGGCGACCCGATGGCCTGCACGAGCATCCCGAGGCCCGAGACGAAGTTGTCGCGGCAGGCGTTCCACCACATGTTCGACGAGGTCTTGGAGATCTCCAGGTACCGGGGGCTCAGCGCCAGCAGCTCGTCGGCCCAGCGCGTGACCTCGGCCTCGAGCTCGTCGTCGTCGACCACGGCGTTGACCCAGCCCAGGTCGAGCGCCTGCTCCGCGGTGTAGCGGCGGCACATCATGGCGATCTCCTTCGCGCGCTTCTCCCCCACCGACACGGCCAGGAGGTTGGTCCCGCCGAGCACCGGGGCGCTGCCGACGCGCGGGCCGGTCTGCCCGAGCTTCGCGCTGCGGGCGGCGATCGCGAGGTCGCAGGCGACGACCAGCTCGTTGCCCCCGCCGGCCGCGGCGCCGTTGACCGCGGCGATCACGGGGCGCGGCGAGAGGCGGATGGCGTCGAACAGGTCCAGCGACGCGAAGAACATCCCGCGCAGCTCGTCGGGGTCCGGGTCGGCGAGCTCGGCCAGGTAGCCGCCGGCGCAGAAGGCCCGGCCCGTCCCCGTGATGACGATGACCCCGGCCGCCGAGGCGTCGCGCACCGCGCCGGTCAGCTCCGCCCCCATCGCCCGGTCGTAGGCGTTCATCCGGTCCGGTCGGTTCAGGCGGATCCAGGCGACCTCGCCGCGCTGCTCGACCTCGACGTCACTCATCCGGGCCTCCTCGCCGTCACTGATTACTATCACCCTGGATTTGGCCGGTCAACGGCCTTTGCGGCCGGATCGCGACCTCGTCGTGACACTACGTGGTTAGTCTCCTGACGACGCAGCGCGCACGGCCCGCGTAGCACCTTGTCCGCGCGAAAGTGACCCTGCTAACGTGATAACTATATACATCATCCCCACGGAGAGGTGAGCGTCGATGACGATGCGCACGATGGATGAGCGTTCCGCCGGCACCGGCCGACGGGCCCCCAGGATCCGCGCCGCGGCGGCGCTCGCCGCCGTCGCGCTCGGCGCCGCTGCCTGTGGTGGCGCGACCGGTGGCACCCAGGAGGCGGGGGGCGTCGAGGAGCTCGAGCTGCAGATGGCGAGCTTCCTCAGCCCGACCACCGCCCAGGGTCAGGCCATCACCTGGTGGATGGAGCAGCTGGAGGAGCGCACCGGCGGCCGGGTCACCGTCGAGCCCTTCTGGGACGCGTCGCTGCTGGGGGCCGAGGAGGTCCGCGACGGCGTCCGCGACGGCCGCGTCGAGCTCGGCAACATGACCTACGCGTACACCCCGAGCGACTTCCCGATCACCTCGATGGTCGAGGTGCCGTTCCTCGGCGACAACATCGGGGCGCAGATCCGCGCCCTCAACTCCCTGTACCAGAGCGACCAGGCCTTCCGCGGGGAGTGGGAGGAGAAGCAGGGCATCAAGGTCCTGTCCTTCATCGGCATCCCGCCGGCCCTGACCGGCGCCAAGGAACCGGTCACCACGGTCGACTGGTACCGCGGCCGGACCGTCCGCGCCAGCGGCTTCTTCGTCCGCGCCCTCGAGGCCGTCGGGG
The DNA here is from genome assembly GCF_013155125.1 of Pseudonocardia broussonetiae. Lineage (NCBI taxonomy): Bacteria > Bacillati > Actinomycetota > Actinomycetes > Pseudonocardiales > Pseudonocardiaceae > Pseudonocardia > Pseudonocardia broussonetiae. Next base: position 6,414,840 of record NZ_CP053564.1, read on the forward strand.
GCAACCCCGCCGCCATCCCGGTGCCCGAGACCTACGAGGCCATGCGCACCGGCACGATCGAGGCCTACGGCGGGCTGATCCTCGACGTCATCACGCCCCTGAGCCTGCACGAGGTCGGCGGGCAGATCCACGACCCGGGCCTGGGGCACTACGCGAACTCGACCTGGACCATGTCGATGGACTCCTGGGAGTCGCTCAGCCCGGAGCTGCGGGCCATCATCGAGGAGCTCAACGCCGAGTTCCCCGAGCAGCTCCTGATCGCCGCGGAGCGCACCGAGGACGAGGCCTGCACCACGATCCTGGAGTCCGGCGGGTCCGCCACGATCTTCAGCGCGGAGCAGACCCAGATCTGGCGCGACGCCATCGGCGACGCGCCGATGCGGGCGTGGATGGACAAGGCGGCGACCGCGGGCGTCGCCGACCCCGCCGCGCTCTACGAGCAGTTCCGCAGCATCTACCAGGAGGCGGAGACGGGCGAGTACGCCGACTACCGGTCTGGCATCGAGCGATGCGCGAGCCGGTAGCCACGACCGGGCGCGCCGCGGGGCTCCGCACCGCGCTCGACCTGCTGTCGCGGTGGTGCTCCTGGGTGTCGGGAGCCCTCACGCTCGTCCTGCTGGTGATGCTGGTGGCCGAGGTCGCCGTGCGCGAGGTCGTCGGCCGGTCGCTGCTCGGCACGATCGAGCTGAGCGAGGTGCTCCTCGTGCTCATCGTCGCCCTCGGCGCCGCCTACGCGCAGCGGACCGGTGCGCACGTGAGCACCGACCTCGTGACCTCCCGGTTCGCCCCGCTCACGGCGGCGGTGATCCGCGTGAGCGGCATGCTGGTCGCCGCCGGGTTCCTGTTCTGGACGGCGTGGGCGAGCGCCGAGCGGGGCTGGGAGTCCTTCGAGTCCGGCGAGGCCCGGTTCGGCATCACCTCGGTGCCGGTCTGGCCCGCGCGGCTCGTGCTGCCGTTCGGGCTCGCCCTGCTCGCGCTGCAGTGCCTGTTCACCGCGCGCGACGCGTGGCAGCGCCGCACCGGGGACGCGCCACCGGCCGGACCGGGCACCGTCACGTCGTCGGGGAAGGAGCCGGCCGATGTCTCCTGAGCTCCTGCTCGGCCTGGTGGTCGCGCTGCTGGTCCTGCTCATCGCGGCCGAGGTGCCGGTCGCCTTCTCGCTGCTGGCCGCGGGCACGATCGGCCTGATCCTCCTGAAGAGCTCGGGCTACGCCACGAACACGCTGGCCAACCAGCCCTTCGCCACGACCGCCGCGTTCAGCCTCGTGCTGGTCCCCATGTTCGTGATCATGGGGATGTTCGTCGTCGCGGCGGGCATCGCGCAGGACGTCTACGCGGTGGCCGCCCGGACGTTCCGGCGGCTGCCGGGCGGGCTCGGCATCGCCACGGTCGCGGCCTGCGCCGGTTTCGCGGCGGTGACCGGCTCCAGCGCGGCCACCGTGGCCACGATCGGCCGGATCTCGATCAGCGAGATGCGCCAGCACGGCTACCGCACCTCGTTCGCCGCCGGCATCGTCGGGGCGAGCGGGACGCTGGGCATCCTCATCCCGCCCAGCCTCATCCTGGTCATCTACGGCACGCTCACCGGCGAGTCCATCGAGAAGCTGCTGCTGGCCGGCGTCATCCCCGGCGTCTTCACCGCGGTCATGTACTCCGTGGTGGTCTTCATCCGGGCGCGCAAGGAGATCGGCCCGCAGTACGTCGTGCTCCCGGAGGACCACGGCGACACCGCCGGCACCGGGGGCGGCTCGGGAGGCGGCACCGCGGTCGACGTCGAGGTGTCGACGCGCAAGGGCCTGGCGGCCTTCGCCAAGGTCGCCACGCTGTTCCTCATCGTCGTGGTCGGCATCTACAGCGGGCTGTTCACGGCCACCGAGTCCGGCGCGATCGCCGCCTTCGCCGCCCTGCTCATGCTGGTGTGGACGTCGGTGCGGCGCCGGGAGGTCCGCCTGTGGCCCCTGCTCAAGCAGGCCTTCGAGGAGACCACCGCCGTCAGCACCATGATCTTCATGCTGCTCATCGGCGGCGGCGTGTTCACGTTCTTCATGGTGGCGGGCGGCTACGCCCGGGACTTCGCGCAGTGGATCACCGAGCTGCCGGTGAGCCCCTACCTCGTCGTCGTGGTCATCCTGCTCGCGCTCATCCCGCTCGGGATGATCCTCGACGGGATGTCCATCCTGCTGATCACCGTGCCGCTCACCTACCCCGTCGTCACCGAGCTCGGCTTCGACGGGATCTGGTTCGGCATCCTCGTGGTCAAGCTGATCGAGATCGGCCTGGTCACGCCGCCGGTCGGGATCAACTGCTACGTGGTCGCGGGGTCCTCGCCGGGCGTCCGGGCGGAGGACGCGTTCCGCGGCGTGGTGCCGTTCGTGGTCATGGACATGATCACGACGGCGATCCTGTTCGCGTTCCCGATCATCACGCTGTGGCTGCCGGACCTGGCGTCGGTCTGACGACCCTGCCGCCGCACCCGGCAGGCCCGGTCGCGCTCACTCCTGCGCGACCGGGCCGCCCAGCAGCACGGCGTCGTCGGCACCCCCGTCGTCCCAGGGTGTGACCAGCGCGCCGCTGGGGGCCCGGTAGCGGTCGGGCAGCTCCTCGACCATGTCGAGCGCCATCGACAGCCGGCCGTAGCCGACGAAGGCGGCGACGTTCATGCCCAGCTCCACGATCCCGGCCTCGTCGAAGTGCTCCCGCAGGTCGTCGATGGTGGCGTCGTCGATGGAGAGGTGGTCGGTGGCCAGCCGGTCGGCGAAGCGCAGCGCCGCGCGCTCGGCCGGGGTCAGGTCGGGGGACTCGTCCGGGGTGGCGAGCTGGCAGACCAGCCCCTCGTCCACCCCGTCGGCCGCGCCGTCGGCGTAGCGGACCGCCATGCAGCTGCGGCACTGGTTGTGGAACGCGACCCGCAGCCGCACCAGCTCCACGAGGCGTCGCGGCAGCAGCCCCGGACGCCGCAGCTCGGCCATGAAGCGCACGTACGCCTCGGCCAGCTCGGGGCGGTGGGCGTAGAAGCGGATGTTCCCCAGCTCGAGCGGGGTCTTCGTCCCGGCTCCGACGAGGTCCGCCAGGCTCGCGGGGAACTCCTCGGCGCTCAGCATCCGGATGCGGGCCACGGGCACTCCTCCTGGTCGGTCGTCCGGCGGCCGGGCCGCGGCGCGGCCGGTCCGTTCACGGGGTCACCTCGATGGCCTGCTCCGGGCACGCCGCCGCGCCCGCCTCCGCGTCGTCCTCGGCGCCCGGCGGCACGGCCACGACGGGCAGGCAGAAGCCGTCGTCGTCGAGCTCGTAGACGGCCGGGGCGGTCGCGCTGCACTGCCCGTGCCCGGCACAGGCCTTCCGGTCCACCTCGACGCGCACCGCGCCTCCGCTCCTCGAAGCACCTCGTGGATCGGTCGATCCATGGATATAGTACTCAGGTTAGCGCCGCAGACGGAGGAGAACCGATGAGGGAGTGGACGGAACCGCCGCACATCGCGACGATGACCAAGGTCGCGGACTACCGGGAGATCGACGAGATCCTGCGGTCGAAGGACTTCCGCCAGGGGTCGCACACCGAGAGCCGTCCGCTGTTCGGGGGATCGCTGCTCCTGCTCGACGGCCCCGAGCACCGGGAGCGGCGCCGCCTCGAGAACCCGCTGTTCGACCGCGCCGCCCTGATGTCCTACGACCACGAGGCGCTGGGTCCGGTCATCGACCAGGTGGTCGAGGAGTGCCGCGCGCTGGCCGACGGGGACGGCCGCGTGCACGCCGACCTGGTCCCGCTGGTGCGGACCATGCTGCACCGCATCTCCGCGGCCACCACCGGGATCGACGGCGTCGACACCCCCGAGCGGACCGAGCGCTTCCGCTTCTTCGTCGACCGGCTGGGTGCGGCGGCCACCGTCGAGTGGTCGACCGAGGACCACGACGAGGTGCTCGCCGAGGGCCTGCGTCTGCGCGCGGAGTTCGTCGAGGAGTTCTTCGGGCCCTCGGAGGAGCGCCGCAAGGACCTCGTCGCGGGGTTCCGCGCCGGGCGCGTCACCCGTGAGGAGCTCCCGGTCGACCTGCTGACGCTGCTGCACCTGCACCGGGACGACGCCTGGGACGCCGAGCTCCCGCTGCGGGAGGCGACGCTGTTCCTCGTCGCTGCCACCCAGACGACGACGCACACGCTGCCGCACGCGCTGCTGCACCTGCTGGACTGGGTGCGCGACCACCCCGGGGACCGGGCCCGGGCGACGGAGCCCGACTTCCTGCGCCGGGTGGTCGACGAGTCGCTGCGGCTGCACCAGCCGGCCCCGACGCTGCTGCGCTACGCGACGAGCGCGGTCACCCTCGCCTCCGGGCGCCGGATCGCCGAGGGCGAGCGGGTGGCCCTGCTGTTCACCCCGGCCAACCGGGACCCCGGGCTGTTCGGGTCCGACGCGGACGAGTTCGACCCGTACCGCGCGACGCCGCCGGGGATCCGGCCGTGGGGGCTGACGTTCGGCAGCGGACCCCACGTGTGCGTCGGGCGCCCGCTGGTGACCGGCCTCGCCAAGCGCGACGGCGAGCAGCCGACGGAGGGCACCATGCTGCGGATCCTGCGCGCGCTGCTGCGGGCCGGCGTGGAGCTCGACCCGGACCGGCCGCCGGTCCGGAACCCCTCGAGCACCCACGACAACTACTCGAGCATGCCCGTGGTCCTCACCGCGCTCGGGCGCTGAGGCCGCGCCGCCGCCCGCCCCGGCAGGGACCGGGCGGCGCAGCCCGTCAGGCGGGCTCGCGGGACTCCAGGATCCCCTGGGCCGCCGGCAGCCAGGACGCGACGCCGGCGAACGGCATCGCGGTGAGCGCGGCCTCCACCAGCTGCTCCTCGGTCGCCCCCGCGCTGCGGGCGCCCCGGGCGTGGATCGTCACGAACCGCGCCTGGTACTCCCCCGCGTTGACCGCGCACAGCAGCAGCTCCATGTCGCGCGGGGGCAGCGGCGTCTCGGCGAGCGCCGCCTCCCGCATGAGGAAGTAGCCCTCCAGCGCCGGTCCCGCCCGCTCGCCGAGCAGCTCGACGTAGTCCGGCACGAAGCCGAAGTACCTCTCGAAGTAGGCGTACGCGCCGGGCACGTCGGCGTCACCGGGCGCGCCCGGCTCCCCCTCCGGCGGACCGTAGGTCCGCTCGACGGCCTCGGCCAGCAGCCGGTGCGGCTCGACCCCGCGGGAGATCAGCAGCCCGACGACCGCACCCTCGGCGTGCTCGCGGGGCAGCCCGGCGGCGGCCGCCGCGGCGACGTGGTGCCCGACGAGGCCGGCGTCCCGCTTCACCGCGCAGACCGCGGCGGCGAACAGCAGCTTCGTGGCCCGGGGCAGGGCCCCGTCGGCGTCGAGAACGTCCCCGACCCGCGCGAGGCCCTCCACGAACTTGGCCGAGCGCCGCTCCAGGCCCGGCAGCCCGGACCCCTCGGGCAGCCACGCCGCCACCCGTCGACCGCCCGGGGTCACGACCTCGTCGACCTGCACTCCACCACGTCCTCTCGGCTCGCCCGGGGCCCTCGGTCCCGGGACGTCGGTCCTGCGCGCCGCCGGGTCAGCGGCCCTCCCAGCGCGGGGCGCGCTTCTCGGCGAACGCCCGCGCGCCCTCGCGGGCGTCCGCGGAGCGCCGCACCGGGTCCACCAGCGGCTCCTGCCGGGCGAACGCCTCGTCCTCGGACCACTGCGCGCTGCGGTGGACGACCTCCTTGGAGACCCGCACCGCCAGCGGCGCGTTCCGCGCGATCTCCGCGGCCAGCTCCAGCGCGGCGGCACGGGCCGTCCCGTCCGGCACCACGCGGTTGACCAGGCCCAGCTCGGCGCACCGGGCCGCGGTCAGCGCCGCGCCGGTGAGCGCGGCCTCCATCGCGAGGTTGCGCGGGAGCCGCCGGGGCAGCCGGATGAGGCCGCCGCCCGACGCCGTGAGCCCGCGGCGGACCTCGGGCAGGCCGAAGGTGGCGCCCGCCGCGGCGACCACGAGGTCGCAGGCGAGCACGATCTCGAACCCGCCGCCCAGCGCGGCCCCCTCGACGGCCGCGATCACCGGCTTCGACGGCGGCCGGGCGACGATCCCGAAGCCCCCGCGGCCCTCGACCACCGGCCGCTCCCCGGTCTCGGCGAACGCCTTGAGGTCCATCCCGGCCGAGAAGACGCTCCCGGTCCCGCACAGCACCGCGACCCGCAGGGCGGGGTCGGAGTCGAGCTCGTCGAGGGCGTCGCTGATGGCCCGCGCGGTCGGGAGGTCGATGGCGTTCCGCCGGGCGGGGCGGTCGATCGTCAGCACCGCGACGCCGTCCCGGTGCTCGACGCGCAGGCCCTCCTCCGTCCCCGTCCGCCGGTCCGCGGTGCTGGTCATCGCGGGGCCATCCGGATGGCCCCGTCGAGCCGGATGGTCTCGCCGTTGATCATGGGGTTCTCCAGGACGTGCACGGCCAGCGCACCGAACTCGTCGGGCACCCCGAGCCGCTTGGGGTGCGGCACCATCTCGCCGAGCGAGTCGCGCACCTCCTGGGGCAGCCGGCCCAGCAGCGGCGTGTCGAAGATCCCGGGCGCGATGGTGGCCACGCGGATGAGGTGGGTGGCGAGGTCCCGCGCGGCCACGAGGGTCATGCCCACGACGCCGGCCTTCGACGAGGCGTAGGGGATCTGACCGACCTGGCCCTCCCACGCCGCCACCGACGCGGTGAGGACGACGGCCCCGCGCTCGCCGTCGACCGGCTCGGTGGTCGCGATGCGCGAGGCCGCCAGCCGCAGGACGTTGAACGACCCGACGAGGTTCAGCTGCACGATCGCGGCGTAGTCCTCCAGCGAGCCGGGGCTGCCGTCCTTGCGCAGCACGCGCATCGCGTGCCCGCGGCCCGCGCAGTGGACGACGGCCCGCAGCGGGCCCCGCTCCTGCGCGGCGTCGAGCGCCGGGACCACCCCGTCCTCGGTGGTGACGTCCCCGGCGACGAAGGACGCCGTGCCCCCGAGCTCCGCGGCCGCCTCGGCGCCCCGCGACCCGGGCAGGTCCAGCAGGACGACGTGCGCGCCGCCCTTCGCCAGCCGGTGCGCCGTCGCCAGGCCCAGCCCGGACGCGCCGCCGGTGACGACGGCCGAGATCCCTGCGATGTCCACGTGGTTCCTCCCGTGGTGCGGAACGACGGCGTTCCGCTTCCGGCCGGCCGTCGAGGTGTCGGAGAAGGGGTCAGAGCCGCTCGACGATCGTCGCGTTCGCCATGCCGCCCGCCTCGCACATGGTCTGCAGCCCGTAGCGCCCGCCCGTGCTCTCGAGCGAGGCGAGCATCGTCGTCATCAGGCGGGCGCCGGACGCCCCCAGCGGGTGCCCGAGGGCGATCGCCCCGCCGCGCGGGTTCAGCCGGGCGGGGTCCGCGTCGAGCTCGGCCTGCCAGGCGAGCGGGACGGAGGCGAACGCCTCGTTGACCTCGTAGTGGGCGATCTCGTCGAGGCGCAGCCCGCTGCGCGCGAGCACCCGGCGGGTGGCCGGGATGGGTGCGGTGAGCATGAGCAGCGGGTCGTCGCCGACCACCGAGAACCCGGCGAACCGGGCGCGCGGGCGCAGGCCCAGCCGCTCGGCGGCGGCGGGGGCGGCCAGCAGGAGCGCCGCCGCGCCGTCGGTGATCTGCGAGGAGTTGCCCGCGGTGACCGACCAGGAGATCTGCGGGAACCGGCGGGCCGCGTCGTCGTCGGCGAACGCGGGCGCGAGCCCGCCGAGCCGTTCGACGGTGGTGCCGCGCCGGATCGTCTCGTCCGCGTCGACGACCGCGCCGTCGGGCGTGGTGACCGGCACGATCTCCGCGGCGGACCGGCCGGTGTCGGCGGCCTCGGCCGCGAGCGCGTGGGAGCGCGCGGCGTACTCGTCCTGCTGCTCGCGCGTGAGCTTCCACCGGGCGGCCACCAGCTCGGCGGACACGCCCTGCGACACCAGGCCGGGCTCGTAGCGCCGCCGGACGCCGGGACCGTGGGGGTCGGCACCCAGGCGGGCCGACCCCATCGGGACGCGGCTCATCGACTCGACCCCGCACACGACGACCAGGTCGTAGGCGCCGGACATGATCCCCTGGGCGCCGAAGTGCACGGCCTGCTGGCTCGAGCCGCACTTGCGCTCGACGGTCACGGCCGGCACGTGCTCGGGCAGACCCGCGGCCAGCCAGGCCATCCGCCCGACGCCGCCCGACTGCTCCCCCGCCTGGCTCACGCAGCCGGTGATGACGTCGTCGACCGCGCCCGGGTCCACGCCGGTGCGCTCCAGCAGCGCCGACACGGTCTGCGCCAGCAGCTCGACCGCGTGCACCGAGGAGAGGGCGCCGCCCGCCCGGCCCCGGCCCATCGGTGACCGGACCGCATCGATGATCAGCGCGTCGTCCACGTCCACTCCCCCGGATCCCTGGTGCGGCGCCCGTCTGCTTCCCCGCCTTCAAGGATTATTATATATATGGATCGAGTGCGCCTCCGTCTGTTGTGGCGCCCCTGCGAGGAACGGAGTCCCGATGCCCCCCACCGACGGCGACCTGGCGCGGCGGATCGCACTGCTGGAGGACCGAGCCGAGCTCCACGAGCTCGTGGCCGTGTACGGCCGGCTCATCGACGACCGCGACGTCGAGGGGATCGGGGCGATCTACACGGCCGACGCGGTGTTCGACAGCACGGCCGGACCGGTCTCGGGCCGCGACGCCGTGCTCGACTACTACCGGGGCCAGCTCGACCGCTACGGGATGACCTACCACTACCCGCACAGCCACACCATCGAGTTCACCGGGCCCGACACCGCCACCGGCGTGGTGTCCGCGCACGCCGAGCTGGCCATCGGCGACACCCCGTTCGTCGTGGCGCTGCGCTACCTGGACTCCTACCGCCGCGAGGACGGGCGGTGGAGGTTCCACGAGCGCCGGGCCCTGCAGCTCTACGCCGCGCCGCTGGCCGAGCTGCCCGCCGTCCTGCAGACCACCCTGCGCAAGCGGTGGCCCGGCACCGAGCCCGCCCCGGCCGACCTGCCCGAGCCCCTGCCGAGCTGGCGGGCGTACGCGGCGACGCGGGGCTCCGCCGGCTGACCCCCGCCACGTCAGAGGACGACGTGCACCGCGGCGACCAGGTGCTCGGTGCCGCGGACCACCCCGGCCAGCGCCCGGCGGTCGCGCTCCGCGGCCGCCGAGCGCAGGTGCGCGACGGCCGCGCCGGCGTCGTCGAACCAGAGCGACTCCACGGCGTCGAACGCGTCGCCGGACGCGTCCGGGACCCGGGCGAACGCCTCGCGGCCGACCGCGTCGCCACCCCGGCCGGGCGCGGTCAGCACGGCCGCCACGTCGGCGGGCCCGCAGCGGGGCGCCGCCCGCAGGAACACCAGCAGCCGCACGCCGGCGGGGTCCGTCCGGCCGTCGGCCACGACGCGCTCGGTCAGCAGGTGCCCGCCGACGGAGCGGTCGACGAAGCGCCGCTCGTCGGCGCGCCCGTCGGTCAGGTAGGTCGGGTGGGCGAAGACCGCGTCGAACGCCGCGACGTCGGGCGCGTCCAGCTGGGAGCAGGCGTCGAAGCCCGGCCACGGCAGCGGCGCGGCGAGGGCGTGGTTCTGCCAGTACCGCACCAGGCCGGGCAGCCCGCCGATGATCGGGCCGTGGCGCTCCCTCCAGTGCCGCTGGAACCGCTCGACCGTCCAGCCCTCCCGGCGCGGCGCGAGGCCGAAGCGCGTGATCACCGGTCGGGCCCGGCGTCGCGGCGGGCGGGAGCTGGACCAGCTCGACCCGCACCCCGTCCGGGTCCTGCACGTACACGACGCGCCCGCCCCGCATCGGACCGGCGGGTGGGGCGACCACGTGCGACGAGACCGTCCGGACCCCCCGCGCCACGAGCGCGGCGTGCACGGCGTCGAGGTCCTCCACGACGTAGCAGGTGTGGGCCGTGCCGGGGTTGGCGGTGGCGGTGTCGACCGCCCGCCGCTCGACGCCGCGGTACTCGGTGAGCTCGAGCAGCACCGCGGACGACGGGGGCCGCAGGTGCGCCACCTCCACCACGGCGCCGGGGTGGCCCGTGATCGCGCCGACGGAGGGGTCGTCGCGGGTGGTGCGCAGGACCTCCTCGAAGCCGAGGAGGTCGCGGTAGAACGCCAGCGACCGCTCCAGGTCGGCCACCTGGACCCCCACGTGGTGCATGCCGACGACCGGCACCACGCCGCTCGCAGCCCGGTTCTCCGTCATATCATCACCATAGATTACGGGGAGCCTGCCCGTCCGCGTCGAGCGGCGTCCCACCCCACCGCCCTCCCCCACTACCCGCGCGGGTGGGTCGCCCGGCCCGCACTCCCCCCACGGTGACCCCTGACACAGACGTCACGGACGGACCGGCTGCAGGAGCCGGCGTCCGGGCGCCGGGAACGGGGAGCGGGACGATGACGTCGGACACCGGAACAGGCACCGACACGACCGGCCGGGGCGCGAGCGGCCCGGTCACCGAGGAGCTCGACGCGGTGGTGCTGGGGGCCGGCGTCGCCGGGCTCTACCAGCTGCACCAGCTGCGGCAGCAGGGCCTGCGCGTGAAGGCGTTCGACGCCGCGGGCGACGTGGGCGGGACGTGGTGGTGGAACCGCTACCCGGGCGCCCGGTTCGACTCCGAGGGCTACATCTACCAGTACCTGTTCGACGAGGAGCTCTACAAGGACTGGAGCTGGAGCCAGAAGTTCCCGGCGCAGCCCGAGATCGAGCAGTGGCTGCACTACGTCGCCGACCGGCTCGACCTCCGCCGCGACATCCGGTTCGGCACGCGGATCACCGCCGCCCACTACGACGAGGAACGCGGTCGGTGGACCGTGCACACCGACCGCGGCGACGTCGTCGACACGCAGTTCTTCGTCTCCTGCGCCGGCATGCTCTCGGCGCCGCTGAAGAACATCGAGGGCACCGACTCCTTCGCCGGTGAGCTGGTGTTCAGCTCCTCCTACCCGGCGGCGGGGCTGGACCTGGCGGGCAAGCGCGTCGGCGTGGTCGGCGTCGGCGCGACCGGCATCCAGATCATCCAGACCATCGCCCCCGAGGTCGGGCACCTGACCGTCTTCGCCCGCGGACCGCAGTACGTGCTGCCGATGAAGAACCCGACGTACACGCCCGAGGACCAGGACCGGTACAAGAGCCGGTTCGAGGAGCTGCGCGCGACGATCCCGCACACGTTCACCGGGTTCGAGTACGACTTCGAGCACGCCTGGGCGGACTGCACGCCGCAGCAGCGCCTGGACATCCTGGAGGACATCTACCAGGACGGGTCGCTCAAGCTGTGGCTGGCCGGGTTCGGCGAGATCTTCTTCACCGAGGAGGTCAGCGAGGCCGTCTCGGAGTTCGTCCGCGGCAAGATGCGCGACCGCCTGCGCGACCCGCACCTCATCGACACCCTGGTGCCGACCGACTACGGGTTCGGCACGCACCGGGTACCGCTGGAGAACGGCTACCTGGAGGTCTACCACCGGGAGAACGTCGACCTGCTCAACGTGCGGGACAACCCGATCGCGCAGATCCGGCCGGAGGGCGTCGAGCTCTCCGACGGCACGGTCGTCGAGCTCGACGTGATCATCCTGGCCACCGGCTTCGACGCCGGCACCGGCGCGCTCACCCGGATCGACGTCCGCGGCCGCGACGGGCGCTCGCTGGCCGACGACTGGGGCCGCGACATCCGCACCACCATGGGCCTCGCCAAGCACGGCTACCCGAACCTGCTCACGACCGCGGTCCCGCTCGCGCCCTCCGCGGCGCTGTGCAACATGACCACCTGCCTGCAGCAGCAGACCGAGTGGATCTCCGGGGCGATCCGGGACCTGGCGGCCGAGGGCAAGACGGTGATCGAGCCGACCGCCGAGGGCGAGGACGCCTGGGTCGACCACCACGAGGAGCTGGTCAACGCCACCCTCGTGCCGAAGACGACGTCCTGGTACCTCGGCTCGAACGTGCCGGGCAAGCCGCGCCGCCTGCTGTCCTACATCGGCGGCGTCGGCACGTACCGGCAGAAGTGCGACGAGGAAGCGGCCAACGGCTACCCCACCTTCACCCGGCGCTGACCGCATCACTCCACCGACCACCCCACCCGACCACCTCACCCGACCCCGGAGGTCGAGCATGAGCAGGACCATCGACAGCGGCGCCCTCGACGCGCTGCTGGACAAGGCCGTCGCCGGCGGGGCGGTGCCGCACGTCGCGGCCATCGCCGCCGACCGCGACGGCATCCTCTACGAGGGCGGGGCGGGCCCCCGCGTCGCCGGCGGGACCGACACCGTCACCACCCGCACGCCGTTCCGGATCATGTCGATGACCAAGATGGTCGCGACGACGGCCGCGCTGCAGCTGCACGAGCGCGGGCGGCTGGACCTCGACGCCCCGGTCGCGGAGTTCCGACCCGAGTTCGCCGACCTGCAGGTGCTCGACGGGTTCGACGGCGACACCCCGCGGCTGCGCGCGCCGCGGAGCCGGGCGACCGTCCGGCACCTGCTCACCCACACCTCGGGCCTGGGCTACTGGTTCTTCGACGCCGACCTCGCCCGGTACGAGCAGCTCACCGGCACCCCGAACGTGCTCGGCGGGGCCGGCGCGTTCGCCGCGCCGCTGCTGCACGACCCGGGCGAGCGGTTCACCTACGGCATCGGCACCGACTGGCTCGGCCGGGTCGTCGAGGCCGTCACCGGCACCGGCCTCGACGTGGTGGTGAAGGAGGAGATCACCGGCCCGCTCGGCATGGACGACACGATGTTCCTGCTCGACGAGGGTCGCACCGCCGACGCGGTGTCCGTGCACGTCCCCGCCGAGGGCGGCGGCTGGGCGTCGGCCGGTGAGCTGCTGCCGCAGGAGCCGGAGTGGTGGGCCGGAGGCCACGGGCTCTACTCGACGCCGCGCGACTACATCCGCTTCGAGCGCGCCCTGCTGCGCGGCGGCGAGCTCGACGGCGTGCGGATCCTGTCGGAGGCGACGGTCGACGAGGCCTTCACCAACCAGATCGGCGACCTCGACTTCCCCGCCGCGATCCCGACCGCCGACCCGCCCATCACCGGCCCGTTCGACGCCGGGCCGGGCTGGAAGTGGGGCTACGGCCTGCTGCTCAACACCGCCGACGCCCCGGGCGGGCGCCGGGCGGGCAGCGGCGCCTGGGCCGGGCTGTTCAACACGCACTTCTGGGTGGACCGGACCAGCGGGGTCTGCGCGTCGATCTACACGAACTCGCTGCCGTTCGTGACGCCGGAGGCGTTCGCGCTGTACGGCGAGTTCGAGCAGGCCCTCTACGCCGCTCTGTGAGGGCGGGGTGGCCCGGGCCGGGAGGACCGGCCCGGGTCACCGTCACCCCGGGAGGCCGTCACCCGAGCAGGCCGTGGCGGCGCGCCACCGACACGGCCTCGGTGCGGTTGCCGGCGCCGAGCTTCCCGTAGATGTTCTTGAGGTACCACTTCACCGTGTTCACGGTGACCCCGGTCGCCGTGGCGATCTGCTGGTTGCCGCGCCCGAGGTCGAGCATCTGCAGGATCTCGCGCTCCCGCCCGGTCAGGTCCGTCGGCGACGGCGCGGCGGCCCCGCCCGGGGCGGCGAGCACCACCTCGAGCTGCTCGACGGCCGGCAGCGCGTCGGCCGAGGCCCCGTGCAGCGCGCGGGCGGCGACCCGTTCGAGCACCACCCGCACGTCCGGTCCCCCCTCGCGCACGAGCTGGGGCGCCCCCCGCGCCACGACGCGGTCCAGGACCCCGGCGAGGGTGCGCTCGGCCGCCATGAACCGCGTCGCCCGCTCCTGGATCCCGGCGAGCTGCACCGACAGCTCGACCACCGTCCGCACCTGCCCCCGCCGCCGGGCCTCGACGATCAGGTCCTGGACCAGTGCGACCGCCCGCTCGTGGTCGCCCTCGGCCGAGTGCACCGCGGCCAGCGACGACGTCCGCAGCTGGTCGATCCGGGCCCCGATGCCCCCGTGCCGGCACGACCCCTCCGGCAGGTCACCGGCCACCCGCCGGGCCTCCCGGATCCGGCCGCGCGCCAGGAGCTGGGTGATCCGCTCCGCCCCGACCGCGGTGCGCAGCCGGTGCAGCCCGAGGCGGTCGGCGACCTGGGCGCCCTCCAGCAGCAGCTCGGCCGCCTCGTCGGCGGCGCCGCGGCCGGCCTTGATCCGGGCCAGCAGCGCGAAGCTGGCGATCATGAAGTCGACGACCCCGCTCTCCGCTCCGAGCTCCCCGCTCTCGGTCAGCAGCCGCTCCGCCTCGTCGAGCTGGCCGCGCACGTAGTGCAGCTCGCCGAGCAGCGCGCCGGCGAGCTGCGCGGCGTGCGACCGCCGCCCGGCCGACTCGCGGGCCAGCACGACCGCCCCCCGCAGCTGCACCTCCGCCCCGGTCGTGTCGAGCTGCGACAGCGCCGCGACACCGGCGAAGCAGCGCCCGTAGACCCCGGAGAACGGGCCGGTGGTGCGGTCGTGGAAGCGACGGGCCCACTGCTGCCGCTCCCGCGCCCGGGCGAAGCGCATCGCGTGGATGTCGCAGAACGACTGGATGTTGGCCGCGACCGACACGACCCACGGCCGGTAGCTCCCCGAGCGGTCCAGGCTCGTGCGGACCAGCCCCTCCGCCCGGTCGGTGCGGTCGCCGTAGATGTCGATGCAGGCCTGGACCACATCGGCCTCGCTGCGCATCTCCCCGAGCGCATCGACGCCGCCGGGATCGGCGCCGTCGGGATCGGCGCCGTCGGGGTCGACGCCCGGCGCCGGCAGCGCCGAGCGCAGCACGTCGAGCGACGACTGCGCCGCCTCGGCGCGCTGCAGCAGGCAGTTGGCCCACGACACCGCCATGAGCAGCGCCGGCCGGTCGTCGGCCGCCGTCGCCGGCAACCGGCTGACCAGGCCCAGGAGGCTGACCATCCGGCTGTGCTCGACCAGCAGCATCGCGTGCTGCTCCACGAGGTCGGTGGCCCGTTCGACGTCGCCACCGGTCAGCGCGTGGTCGACGGCCTCGGACACCAGGTCGTGCGCGGCGAACCACGCCGACGCCCGGGCGTGCAGCCCCGCCGCCCGGCCGGGGTGGTCCCGGTCCAGCCGCCGCCGCAGGTAGTCGGCGAACAGGTGGTGGTAGCGGAACCACTCCCGCTCCCCGTCCAGCGGGCGCAGGAACAGGTCGCGCTCCTCCAGCTCCTCGAGCATCGCCTGCCCGTCGCCCCGACCGGCGAGCGCGCCGGCGAGCTCCCCGCACAGGCGGTCGCACACCGACGTGGCCAGCAGGAAGTCCAGGACGTCGGGCGCGAGGGCGTCGAGCACGTTCTCCGCGAGGTACTCCCCCACCGAGTGGTGCCGGCCCGAGAAGCCCCGGATCAGCGCACCCGGGTCGTCGCTGTCGCGCAGCGACAGCGACACCAGCTGCAGGGCCGCGACCCACCCGTCGGTGTTCTCCGACAGCCGCGCGACGTCGTCCCCGTCCAGGCGCAGGCCGTTGAGCTCGACGAGGAACTCCCGGGCCTCGTCGAGGTCGAACCGCAGCGCCTCGGCGTCGATCTCGACGAGCTGGCCCCGCACCCGCAGCCGGCTCAGGGGCAGCTGCGGGCGGCGGCGGCTGGTCAGCACGACCGACAGGTTCGGCGGCGCGAAGTCCAGCACGTGCACCAGGGCCCGGCGCACCGCGGCGTCCTCGACGAGGTGCCAGTCGTCGAACGCCAGCACGAACCCGCCCTCGTGCGCGGCGACGAGCTCGAGCAGGACCGACAGCGTGTAGCCCTGCACGTCCTCGGCGCTCTGCTCGACCAGCCCGGCCAGGTCGTCGATCGCGTCCACCCCGCCCGGGAGCGCCCGCCGCACCGCCTCGAGCAGGTGCGACAGGAACCAGTGCGGGGCGTTGTCGTCGCGGTGCAGCCCCAGCCAGGCGACGGACGCGCCGGCGTCGCGCAGCACCTGCAGCCACTGGACCGCCACCGTGGTCTTGCCGTAGCCCGCCGGGGCGTGGATCACCGTCAGCTGCGCCCCGGCCGAAGCGCGCAGCGCGTCCAGCACCCGGCGGCGCTCGATCACGTTGCGGACGTGGGCCGGGGCGCGGAACCGGGTCGACGCGCTGCGCGGGACACCGCCGGTCGAGGACGTCTCCCGCACCCGCGGACCGGTCGTCGTCATCGAGTGCCCCTCCCCGTCGACGGACGCCCGCGAGCGCCGGGTCGCGTGACCCCGACCACAGTGTCAGCCCTGTCGAGCCACCCGCCCACCCGAACGGGTAGCCGCGGCCGGTGCCGTGACGACGGCGACACCTGCCGGTGCCAGGCTCGTGCCCGTCACCGGAGCCGGGGAGGTCGTGAGCGTGGACGCGGACGTGATCGTGGTGGGGGCCGGGCTGGCCGGGCTGGTGGCGGCCGCCGAGCTGGCCGACGCGGGCCGGCGGGTGCTGCTGCTGGACCAGGAGGGTGAGCAGAACCTGGGCGGG
Organism: Pseudonocardia broussonetiae; assembly: GCF_013155125.1. Lineage (NCBI taxonomy): Bacteria > Bacillati > Actinomycetota > Actinomycetes > Pseudonocardiales > Pseudonocardiaceae > Pseudonocardia > Pseudonocardia broussonetiae. The sequence continues at coordinate 6,431,221 of NZ_CP053564.1, forward strand.
CAGGCGTTCTGGTCGCTCGGCGGGCTGTTCCTCGTCGGCTCCCCGGAGCAGCGGCGGCTGGGCATCACGGACTCCGTCGAGCTGGCGATGCAGGACTGGCTCGGCACCGCCGCGTTCGACCGCGGCGTCGACGACCCGGCGGGCGAGGACCACTGGGGCCGCCGGTGGGCGAGCGCCTACGTCGAGTTCGCCGCCGGGGAGAAGCGGTCCTGGCTGCACGCGCAGGGGATGCGCTGGATCCCGCTGGTCGGCTGGGCCGAGCGGGGCGGGCACCTCGCCGACGGCCACGGCAACTCCGTGCCGCGCTTCCACACCACGTGGGGCACCGGGCCGGGGGTGCTGGCGCCGTTCGAGCGCCGCGTCCGCGAGGCGGTGGCGGCCGGGCGGGTCGAGTTCCGGTTCCGCCACCGCGTCGACGCGCTGCTCACCACCGACGGCGCGGTCGACGGCGTCGGCGGGGCGGTGCTGGATCCGACGGCGGTGGCGCGCGGGGAGCGCAGCTCGCGCACGGAGGCCGGGACGTTCGAGCTGCGGGCCCCGGCGGTGCTCGTCACCTCCGGCGGGATCGGCGCCGACCACGACCTGGTGCGCGCGAACTGGCCCGCCCGGCTCGGGGCCGCGCCCGAGCGGATGATCTCCGGGGTGCCCGAGCACGTCGACGGCCGGATGCTGGCGATCACCGAGCAGGCCGGCGGGCGGATCGTCAACCGCGACCGGATGTGGCACTACACCGAGGGCATCGCGAACTGGGACCCGATCTGGGCCCGGCACGGCATCCGGATCCTGCCCGGGCCGTCGTCGCTGTGGTTCGACGCCCGCGGCCGCCGCTTCGGCGCCCCGAACTTCCCCGGGTTCGACACCCTCGGCACGCTCGCCGCGATCACCGCCACCGGCTACGACCACTCCTGGTTCGTGCTCACCCAGAAGATCATCGAGAAGGAGTTCGCGCTGTCGGGGTCGGAGCAGAACCCCGACCTGACCGGCAAGGACGTCAAGCTGACGCTGAGCCGCGTGCGGCCCGGGGCGGCCGCGCCGGTGGAGGCGTTCAAGCGCCACGGCGCCGACTTCGTCGTGGCCGACACCCTCCCCGAGCTCGTCGCGGGGATGAACGCGCTGACCGACGAGCCGCTGCTCGACCTCGCCGACCTCGAGCGCCAGATCGTGGCCCGCGACCGCGAGATGGACAACGCGTTCACCAAGGACCTGCAGGTGATGGCCATCCACAACTCGAGGCGCTCGCTCACCGAGCGCCTGGCCCGCACCGCCGCGCCGCACAAGATCCTCGACCCGAAGGCCGGGCCGCTGATCGCGGTGCGCCTGAACATCCTCACCCGCAAGACCCTGGGCGGGCTGCAGACCGACCTGTCCGGGCGGGTGCTGTCCGCGGACGGCACGCCGGTCCCGGGCCTGTACGCGGCCGGGGAGGTCGCCGGATTCGGCGGCGGCGGCGTGCACGGCTACCGCTCGCTGGAGGGCACCTTCCTCGGCGGCTGCCTGTTCTCCGGGCGCGGGGCCGGGCGGGCGATCGCCGCGGCGACCGCGTCGTGAGCGGGCGGCCCCCCGCCACACCCCGCGCCGCCCGCGCCGACGTGGTCGACTGGACGCCGCGGAACCCCGCGTCCCCGGAGATCGATCGGAGCAGATCGTGTCGGACAACACCTACCGCGTCATCGAGATCGTCGGAACCTCGGCGAACGACGTCAGCGAGGCGATCCGGAACGGCATCGCCCGCGCCGCGTCGACGCTCGACGAGCTCGACTGGTTCGAGGTCACGCAGACCCGCGGCCACATCGAGAACGGCGAGGTGGCCCACTTCCAGGTGCACCTGAAGGTGGGCTTCAAGCTCCGCCAGTAGCCCTACCGGGCCGCGGCGATCACTTCTTCACCTTCGGCTTCTTCTTCGCCGCGGCCTTCTTGGGCTTCACCGGCTCCTCGGCGTCGGCCAGCTCGAGCTCGGCGGTGGCCTGCACGAGCGCGAGCAGGTCGGGGTCGAGGCCGGGCCCGAACTCCTCGGGCCGCTCGGCCGCGATGTCCATCGGGAAGCCCTCGGGCATGACCTCGGTCGTCAGCCGCCCGCCGCCGACGCTGGCCGGCGCCTCGCCGCGGTAGATCTTCCCGGCCTCGGACAGGTCGTCGGCGCTGAACGTGAACTGCTTGAGGTGCAGACCCTGGTCGAGCAGCGTCTTGACCTCCGGGAACCGCTCGGCGTTCGTCTTCGGGATCGGCAGCGTCTTCCCCCAGTCGATCCCGAGGGACTCCAGCGCCTTCGCGTAGGCGTTCTCGTGGGCCTGGTCGCGGACGATCAGGTAGGAGATCGTGGCGCGGGCGGTCTTGTTGTCGGTCATCTCGTAGAGCCGGCACTTCTGCAGGCGCCCGGTCGACTCGAGCATCAGGTTGTAGAGCAGGTCGAGCACGAGGTTGCCGCTGTTGTAGACGTAGGAGCCCGACCACGGGTTCCCGGCGGCGTCGACGGGCAGGGCGCCCTGGGCCCCCACCAGGTAGTGGTGGATGTTGCCGCCGCTGAGCGCCATCGCCAGCGGGGTCGCGCCGTCGGCGCCGGGGACGTCGAGGGGCTCGGTCGGGTCGCCGCCGTAGCCGGGGGCGCCGTCGGTGAGCCGGGCGATGGTGGTGGCGATCAGCTCGACGTGCCCGATCTCCTCGGTGCCCACCCCGTAGAGCAGGTCGCGGTAGGGCTTGCCCGTGGCGCCGCGGAAGTTGAAGGCCTGGAACAGGTACTGCATCATCGTGCGCATCTCGCCGAACTGGCCGCCCAGGCCCTCCTGCAGCGCGTTCGCCGCGGCGGGGTCGGGCTCGTCGGGGACGATCTCGTTGATCATGCGTTGCACGTGCAGGAACATGGCGGACCTCGTCGTCTCGGTGGGTGCGCCCGTCGGCGTCCTCGGGAGGGCGTCGATCGGACCGTCTGGGGCCGGGTAACCCCGAACGGTCGCGCGCTACACGCGTGGAGATCATCGGAGTGCGCCGCGGGGGTCGCCCGCGGCGGTCCCGTGACCGAGACTCGGGGACGTGGAACCGACCGCCGACGCCCTCGCCGCCCTCCTGCACCGCGCGCGGAGCGGGCGCACGCTGCTCGACGGCGCCCGCGAGGCGACGGGGCTCTCGCTCGACGAGGCCTACGCCGTCCAGGACCGGCTGACGGCGCTGCGGCTCGGCGAGGGACGCCGCCGGGTCGGGTGGAAGCTGGGCTACACCTCGGCGGTGATGCGGGAGCAGATGGGCGTGGACGCGCCGAACCACGGCCCGCTGCTGGACGACATGGTGCTCGACGGCACGGTGGCGGGTGGTGGCGCCGAGGCCGCCGGGCACCTCCACCCCCGCGTCGAGCCGGAGATCGGGATCGTCCTCGCCCGCGACCTGGCGGGCACCGGCCTCGGGATCGCCGACGTCGCCGCGGCCGTCGCGGAGGTGCGGGCCTGTCTGGAGGTCGTCGACTCGATCTGGCTCGACTACCGCTTCACCGCGGCGCAGAACACCGCCGACGGCTCGTCGGCCGCCGGCGTCGTGGTCGGCCCGGTCCTCGACGTCGACCCCGCGGAGTGCCACGGGATCCCCGTGGAGCTGACCGGCGACGGCACCGTCCTCGCGACGGCCACGTCCGCAGCGGCCGGCGGGCACCCCCTGCTCGGCGTCGCCTGGCTGGCGGGTGAGCTCGCCGCGCGCGGGCGGGGCCTGCGCGCGGGCGAGCTCGTCATCACCGGCGGGCTCACCGCCGCGGTGCCGCTGCGGGCCGGGCACGCGCTGGCGGCGCGGTTCGGCACCGGGGCCGTGGTGGCGGTGCGGCGGCCCGCCGGCGAGACCGACGCCGGGTGCGCACCGCCGCCGTGAGACCCGGCGGCGGAGGCTCCGCGCCTACCGCCCTGCCCCCACCGCCCGCACCGCCTCGTCGCGGAAGCCGCGGGCGACCGGCTCCAGCGCCTCGAAGGCGCCCGGCGGCGTGCCCGGGAGGGCGCGGCCCGCGTCCCGGACCCGGCCGAGGATCGCGTCCGCGGCGGTGTCGGCCTCCGCGGTGAGCCGGGGCAGGTCGACGCCGGTGAGCACGCCGTCGCGCTTCACGACCCGGCCGTCGACCAGCACGGTGCGGACGTCGGCCGCGGTGGTCTGGAAGACCAGCGTGGCGTAGGGGTCGATCCGCGGGTGCTGCTCGATCGCTCCCCCGCCGACGAGCTGCAGGTCGGCGCGCTTGCCCGGCGTCAGCGAGCCGATCCGGTCGCCCAGCCCGAGCGCGTCCGCGCCGTTGACCGTCGTCCAGGCCAGCGCCTCCTTCGCGGTCGTCGTGACCGCCTCGGGCATCGCGCCCGCGAGGTTCGTCGCCTCGGTGGCCTCCCAGCGCGTGAGCCCGAGCCCGAACCGCATCTCGTGCCAGAGGTCGCCGGAGTTGAGCGAGATGACGTCGGCGGACAGGGTCGGGGCGATGCCGTGCCGGTGGCAGCGCGCGAACGCCGGCCGTCCCATGCCCATGTTGAGCTCGGTCTCCACGGAGATCGAGACCTTGCCGCCGCTGCGGGCGACCGCCTCCCACTCGGCGTCGTCGAGGGTGTTGCAGTGCACGTGGACCAGGTCCGGCCCCAGCAGGCCGTGGGCGTCGAGCTCGCCGATGCCGCCGGTCAGCACGCTGCCCCACACGCACCCGGTGTGGTTGACGATCAGCGCGCGGCGCTCGCGGGCCGCGGCCAGCTCCGCGACGGTGCGGTCCCACGGCAGCCCGTACAGCTCCGAGAGCGAGACGCCGAGGGTGAGCAGACCGTCGGAGGCGAAGTGGGTGTCGGCGACGCGGTGGAAGTCCGCGAGCCGCGCGGAGTGCTCGCCGAACCGGGTGGCCTCGGGCGAGCTCTCGAAGAACCCGTAGCAGAAGGCCGCGCGGATGCCGGCGTCGCGCAGGCCGAGGACGGCGCCGTCGCTGTGGTCGGGGGTGTTGTTGCAGTGGGAGAAGTCGAGCAGCGTCGTCACCCCGGCGTTGAGCGCGTCGAGGGCGCCGAGCCGGTTGCCCAGGCGCACGTCGTCGGCGGTGTAGGCCGGGGAGATCGCGAGCCGGATGCCGAAGTAGTAGTCGCCCAGCGTCCAGTCGCCGCAGATGCCGCGGACCAGGGACTGCCAGGTGTGGCGGTGGGTGTCGACGAGCCCGGGCAGCACGAGGTGCCCGGTCGCGTCGATCACCTCCGCGTCCGTGACCGGCAGCGACGGGGCGATGGCGGCGATCACCCCGTCCTCGACGAGGACGTCACCGGTGGGGAGGTCGCCGAGGGCCGGGTCCATCGTCAGGACGTGCCCGCCGCGGATGAGGGTGCGTGTCATGGGGCCAGCGTGGCGACGCCGCCACCGGGGTGCATGTGCCGAAGAGGTTGCGATCCCGGGGCCCGGGGGACGTAGCATCGCCCGGGCCCGGCAGGCGCGCGCGAGGTGGTGGGACATGGACGTCCGTTCGCTCCGGTACGCGGTGACGCTCGCCGACACGCTCCACTTCGGACGCGCGGCGCAGGTGCACTACATCGCGGCCCAGCCCTTCGGGCGCCGCATCCAGGCCCTGGAGCGCGAGGTCGGGGCGCCGCTGTTCGCCCGCACCAGCCGCCGCGTCGCGCTCACCCCGGCCGGCGAGCGCTTCCTCCCCCGCGCCCGGCAGGTCCTCGCGCAGCTCGACGCCCTGCTGGCGCCGGCCGAGGGCCGCAGCGACGACCCGGGCGTCCTGCGGATCGGCGTGCTCGGCTTCGGACTGGCCGACCTGTGGCCGCACGTGCGCGAGCTGGTCGGGGCGCGTCTGCCGGAGCTGGTCGTGACCACCGTCGAGCTCGACTGGGAGGGCCAGTACGACGCCGTGCGCAGCGGCGAGGTCGACCTCGCGCTCACCCACGACGTCGGAGGGGCCGACGACCTGGTGCTGGACCGGGTGCTGGAGGTGGACCGCTACGCCGTCGTGCCGGTGCGGTCCGACCTCGCCGCGGCCGAGCGGCTCACCGCGGCCGACGTCGACGGGCGGCGGTGGATCTGCCCGGTCGGCGACGCCCCGGGTCTGTCGGAGTGGGGCGACCGGAGCGGTCGCCGCGACAGCGTCGACGTCCGCTCGCCGTCCGGCGTCCCGACCGCGGTGGCCACCAGCGGCCGGCTGGGCCTGCACGCGGAGCCCGCGCGCCGGTTCTTCCCGCACCCCGACGTCCGGTACGTGCCGATGGAGGGCCCGGGCGCCACGGTGTCGGTCGCGAGCCGCCCGGGCGACGGGCGCGAGGCCGTCGCGGTGTTCCGGGCCGCGGCCCGCGCCGCCGCCGCGGTCGACCTGCCGGACCGGAACCGATCCGGACCATGATCGGCGGCGCCGCCCGGGGCAGGCTGGGGAGGCGGGGCAGGCCGGGGCGGCCGACGACGAGGGGAACGCGATGCGCTGGAGCAGCTACGCCGAGTCGGACGGGACCGTCCGAGCGGCGGTGTGGCGGGAGGACCGCCTGCACCCGGTGCCGGCGGGCACCGGACTGGTCGACCTGCTGGGCGACGACGGCACGCGGCTGCGCGCCGCCGCCGACGCCGCGCTCGCGGGCCCGTCCGTCGACCCGGGGACGGTGACGCTGCTGCCGCCGGTGCCGCGCCCGCCGTCGGTCCGGGACTTCATGGCGTTCGAGGAGCACGTCGTCACCGCGAGCGCCGCGATCGGCCTCACGGTGGACCCGCTCTGGTACCGGCAGCCGGTCTTCTACTTCACCAACCCCGCGGCCCTGCGGGGCCCGCACGAGCCGGTCGCGGTCTCCCCCGGCAGCACGGCCTTCGACTACGAGCTCGAGGTGGCCGCCGTGATCGGGCGCGAGGGCTCCGACCTGGGCCCGGAGGAGGCGGTGGACCACATCGCCGGCTACCTCGTCCTCTGCGACTGGAGCGCCCGGGACCTGCAGGCCGAGGAGATGAAGCTCAACCTCGGCCCGGCGAAGGGCAAGGACTCGGCGACGAGCTGCGGGCCGTGGATGCTCACCCCCGACGAGCTGCCCGCGGCCGCCGCGATGACGGCGTCGGTCAACGGGCGGCCCTACAGCGCGGGCCGGCTCGACGCGCTGCACTGGAGCTTCGGGGAGATGGTCGCCTACGCCTCGCGCGGCACGCGGGTCGTGCCCGGCGACCTGATCGGCAGCGGGACCGTCGGGACCGGCTGCATCCTGGAGCTGTCCCGCGTGCACGGCGCCGAGGCCTACCCGTGGCTGCGGCCCGGCGACCGCGTCCGCCTCGAGGTCGACGGCCTGGGTGCCGTCGACGCCCCGGTCGTCGCGGGGGCCGCCGTGCGCCCGCTCCGGGAGGAGCTCGCGTGAGCGCGCACACCCACGACATCACCGTGCCCGGACCGCCCCGGCTCGAGGAGGTCTCGGACGGGATCTTCGCCTACGTCCAGCCGGACGGGACCTGGTGGATCAACAACACCGGCTTCGCCGTGGGCCCGCAGGGGGTGGTCGCCGTCGACTCCTGCTCGACCGAGCGCCGCACCCGCGCCTTCGTCGACGCCATCACCTCGGTGACGGCCGCCCCCGTCCGGACGCTGGTGAACACCCACCACCACGGCGACCACACCTTCGGCAACGCGCTGTTCGGCACCGCGACGATCGTCGCCCACGAGCGCGCCCGCGAGGAGATGATCGCGTTCGGCCCGCCGCGCGAGCTGCCGTTCTGGGAGAACCCGGACTGGGGCTCGCTGCCCCTGGACCCGCCGTTCCTGACCTTCACCGACGGCGTCGCGCTGCACGTCGGCGACCTGCGCGCCGAGGTCCGCCACGTCGGCACCGCCGCGCACACCACCAACGACTCGCTGGTCTGGTTCCCCGAGCGGTCCACCCTGTTCTGCGGCGACCTGGTCTTCCACGGCGGCACGCCGTTCCTGCTCATGGGCTCGGTGGCGGGGGCGGTCGACGTGCTGGAGAACGTGGTGGCGCCCCTGGGCGCGACGACGACCGTGCCCGGGCACGGCCCGGTGTTCCACGACCGCGCCCCGCTCGACGCCACCCTGGACTACCTGCGCTTCGTCCTGGACCTGGCCGCGCGCGGCCGCGCGGCCGGGGTCACCCCGCTGCAGGCCGCCCGCGACACCGACCTGGGCGCCTTCGCCGACTGGCCCGACGCGGAGCGGATCGTCGGCAACCTGCACCGCGCCTACGCCGAGCTCGACGGGCTCGGCCGCGGCGCGCCCGTCGACGTGATGGCGGCGCTGGGCGACATGGTCGCCTACAACGGCGGCCGGCCGCTGACCTGCCTCGCCTGACCCGGCCCGGCCCGGCCCGAGCGGCGCGCGCCGTCACGAGCCGGCGCGCGCCGCCAGCAGGTCGGCGTGGTGCGCGGCGGCGACGTCGGGGTGGGCGCGCAGGCGCGCCTTGAGCAGGTTCTCCCCGAACGTGCCGGAGATGACGTTGTCGGGGTCGCGGGTCAGCCCGCGGGCCTGCGCCGCCAGCTCCGGCGGCAGCTCCACGCGCGGCACCGAGGAGTCGAGCGCGGGGTTGAAGAAGAACGGGATCGACAGGCGGGTCTCCCCCGGCGGCGGCGACACGACCCGGTGCACGGTGGCCCGGAGGTAGCCGTCGGTGGCGAACTCCAGCAGCTCCCCGATGTTGACGACGAACGCCCCCGGCAGCGCGGGCGCCTCGATCCAGCCGTCGTCCGTGGCGACCTGCAGGCCGCCCTTGCCCGGCTCGACCAGCAGCAGCGTCATCACGCCGGGGTCCTTGTGCGCGCCGACGCCCTGCCCGCGGTCCTCGCGCCCGGGGTAGCGCACGAGCTTGATCAGCGTGGACGGGCGGTCGCCGAAGGCGCTGTCGAACAGGTCCGGCTCGCCGCCGAGGGCGACGGCCCAGCTCCGCACGAGCCGGCGCGCGACCGCGGTGCAGCGCCGCTCCCAGTCGGTGAACACCTCGCGCAGGCCCGGCTGCGCGTCGGGCCACAGGTTGGGCCCCTCCAGCCGCATGTAGGCGGGGGCGTCGAGGTCGTCGCAGGCAGGGCGCTCGGCGCCGATGTCGATCTGCTCGCGCCAGTCGACCCGGCCCTGGGTGAGCTCGCCGCCGGTGCGGGTGTAGCCCCGGAACTGCGGGCTGCGCAGCATCTCGACCCGGCGCTTGTCCTCGTCGGGGAGCGCGAAGAACCGCGCGGCCTCGGCGAACGCGCGCGCCATCACGTCGTCGCCGATCCCGTGGCCGACGAGGGAGAAGAACCCGACCTCGTGCGTGGCCGTGCGCAGGGCGGAGCGGAACTCCTCGGCGCCCTCCTCGCCCCGGTCGAGCAGGGCCATGTCGAGGACCGGGAGGCTCGTCGTCGTCATGCTCGACCCCTTCGCGGTGCGCCGCCCGCTCGGCCGCGGGCGGACCTCCCGAGGCTAACCGGCCCGGCTGACGGTGCGGGGCGCGGAGGGCCAGGATCAGCACCTGACCGCACGCGTCCCACGCCACCGAGGAGACCCGCATGAGCACGCTCGTCGTCGGAGTACCGAGCGAGATCAAGGACAACGAGAACCGCGTCGCGATGACCCCCGACGGCGTCGTGGAGCTGGTGCACGCCGGTCACCGGGTCGTGGTGCAGGCGGGCGCGGGCGAGGGCTCCCGGTTCACCGACGACGAGTACACCGCCGCGGGCGCCGAGCTCCTGCCCGACGCGGACGGGGTGTTCGCCGCGGCCGACCTCATCGTCAAGGTCAAGGAGCCGGTGCCGGCGGAGTACCACCGCTTCCGCGAGGGCCAGCAGCTGTTCACCTACCTGCACCTCGCCGCCGACCGCGGGCTGACCGAGTTCCTGCTGGAGCGGTGCATCTCCTCCATCGCCTACGAGACGGTGCAGACCGCGGACGGCAAGCTCCCGCTCCTGACCCCGATGAGCGAGGTCGCCGGCCGGATGGCCGTGCAGGCCGCGGCGCACCACCTGGAGAGCCCCAGCGGCGGGTCGGGGATCCTGCTCGGCGGCGTGCCGGGCACCCCGGCGGGCAAGGTCCTCATCATCGGCGGCGGGGTGTCGGGCACCGAGGCGGCGAAGATCGCGCTGGGGATGCGGGCCATGGTCCGGGTCCTCGACACCAACCCCAACCGGCTCGCGTACCTCTCCGACATCTTCGGCGGCCGCCTCGACCTGATCACCCCGAACCGGGCCCGGACCGCGGCCTACGTCGCGGAGGCCGACGTCGTCATCGGCGCGGTGCTCGTGCCCGGCGCGAAGGCGCCCACGCTCGTCACCCGCGAGATGATCGCGGCGATGCGCCCGGGGAGCGTCGTCGTCGACATCGCGATCGACCAGGGCGGCTGCTTCGAGACCAGCCGGCCCACCACGCACTCCGACCCGACCTACGTCGAGGAGGGCGTGACGCACTACTGCGTGGCCAACATCCCCGGCGCGGTCGCGCGCACCTCGACCCTCGCCCTGACCTCCGCCACCCTCCCCTACCTGGTGAAGGTCGCGCGGCACGGCGTCGTCGGGGCGGCGGCGGGCGACCCGGCCCTGCGCCTGGGGCTGAGCACGCTCGACGGGAAGCTGACGAACCACCCGGTCGCCGAGGCCCACGGCCTGCCCTCCACCGACGCCGCGGAGCTGCTCACGGCGCACCCGTGACGCGGGCCCGGGTGGCGCCCCACCGGTCGAAGTGAACGACCTGATCGACAGGCAGCCGCGCCGGCTGCGCCCACCGCCCCCGCGCCGGGTAGCCCATCGGCACGAGCGCCATCGTCAGCGCGTCGGCGGGCAGGCCGAGCAGCTCCCGCAGCTCGTCCTCGTGGCCGCCGTACAGCGTGGTGAGCGAGGTGCCGATGCCGTGCGCGCGTGCGGCGAGGCACAGGTGCTGCACGGCCCCGTAGATCGACGAGCCCAGCCGCGGGTTCGTCGAGCCGGCGGCGTCGCGCAGCACCGGGAAGACCCACACCGGCGCGTCCTCGAGGTGGTGGGCCAGGTGCTCGGCGCCCCGGAACCCGGCGGGGGTGAGGCCCCCCGCGCCGGGCCCCGCACCGAGGATCTGCGCGCGCCTGCTGCCGTAGACGCGCTCCCAGTTCTCGCGGTACCAGCCCGCGACGGTCCGCTTGACGTCCGGGTCGGTGACCACGACCCAGCCCCAGCCCTGCTGGTTGCCGCCCGACGGACCGCGGACGGCGGCGTCGAGGACGGCCCACAGCACGTCGTCGGGGATGGGGTCGGGCGCGAGGTAGCGCCGCGAGGGCGTGCTGTGCAGCGCGTCGAGCGCGGAGAGCGACTCCGGTGCCACGTGGTCCTCCTAGGAGCGGGCGGGTCAGGTGAGCGGGGTGGCGGCCGGCGGCGAGAGCGCCACGTCGGCCCCGGGGCCGGCCGGCGGCGGGACCCGGCGGGGCAGGACGACGGCGGCGAGCACCGCGCCGAGCAGGGCGACACCGGACGCGACCAGCAGCGCGAACCGCTGGCCCGCCAGCGTCGCCGCGACGGCGTCACCGGCGGGCCCGAACGCGGTGCCGAGCTGCGCCAGCAGCGCCACCAGGGCGATCGCGAGCGCGCTGCCCACGGCCTGGGTGCTGGTGAGCGCCCCCGCGCCGACGCCGTGGCGCCGCCGCGGGATGCCCGACATCGCCGTGACGGTGCACGCGACGCCGGCCGCGCCGGTGCCCAGCCCGAGCAGCAGGAACGCCGGCAGCAGGCCCGTGAGGTACGTGGCGCCGGGCCGCAGGGACAGCGCGAGCAGCGTCCCGCCGGCCGCGACCGAGGTCAGCGCGAGCGGCACGAGCAGCCGCGGCCCCACCCGGTGGAGGTTCCGGGACACGACCTGCGCGACCACGGCGATGAGCGCGGCCCACGGGACGAAGGCGAGCCCGGCCTGCAGCGCCGACCAGCCGAGCGTGTCCTGCATGTAGAGCGAGCTCGTGAAGTACGACCCGATCGACGTCCCCGCGGTGATGAGCACGAACAGGAACGCGGTCGCGGTGCGGGTGCGGAACAGCGACAGCGGGAGCAGCGGGTCGGCCGAGCGCGCCTGGAGCAGCGCGAACAGCCCGCCGAGCACGACGGCCACCGCCACCAGACCGGCGCCGAGCAGGACGGCCCCGGACTGGACCTGGGTGAGCCCGAGGATCAGCGCGGCCACCGCGCCCGTCGCCAGCAGGCCGTCGGGCAGGGCGAGGCGCTGCCCCGGCACCCGCGGTACGGCGGGCACCAGGGAGAACGCGGCGACGAAGGCCAGGACGCACACCGGGACGTTGACGAGGAAGATCCACCGCCAGCCGCCCACCGAGGTCAGCAGGCCGCCGATGACGTTGCCCAGGGTGGCCCCGATCGCGCCGACCGCGGCCCACATCCCGAGGGCGCGGCTGCGCTCACGGGGCGTCACGAACACGGTGGTGAGCAGCGACATCGCCGCGGGTGAGGCCATCGCGGCGCCGGTGCCCGCGAGCACCCGCGCCGCGATGAGCGGCCCTGCCGAGGTCGCCACGGCGCAGAGCAGGGAACCCACCGCGAACACGGCGAGCCCGATGAGGAACAGCCGCCTGCGGCCCAGCACGTCCGCGGCCCGGCCGCCGAGCAGCAGCAGGCAGCCGAAGGTGAGCATGAAGGCCGTCAGCACCCCCTGCGCCTGCCCCGGGGTGAGCGCGAGCTCGGCCCCGATCGCCGGGAGCGAGACGGTGACGACGGTGCCGCCGACCAGCAGCACGAACTGCGTGCTGCAGACCAGCGCGAGGAACAGGCCCGTGCCGCGGACGGCGGGCGGGGCCGGATCGGCGGTGACATCCACGGGGACGGGGACGGGAACGGGGACGCGTGCGGGCACCGCTCAGCCGGCCAGCGCGTCGGTGACGACGACGGCCCGGCCCATGCCGAGGTCGTGCAGCACGTGCGCGAGCTCCGCGCGGCGCCGCGCGAGGACCTCCGACACCCGCACGAGCACCAGGCCGTGCCGGGCGGCGAACCGCTCCAGCGCCTCCGGGCCCCTCGGCTCGCCGTCGTCGTCGACGACCGTGGCCAGTGCGGCGACCGGGCTCAGCCCGGCGGCCCGGCACAGGTCGACCGCGGCCTCCTCGGCGCGCGGGCGGGACAGCACGCCGCCGTCGCGCACCCGCACGGGCAGCACGTGGCCGGGCAGGGTGAGGTCCTGCGCGCGGGTCGCCGGATCGGCGAGCGCCCGGACGGTGGCGGCGCGGTCGTGCGCCGAAATGCCCGTGGTGACGCCGGCACGCAGGTCCACCGACACCGCGAACGCCGGGCGGCCGGGGTCGGACCGCCCGCCCGCCTGGGGCGGGATGCGCAGCAGGTCGAGCCGCTCGGCGGTGACGGCGACGACGACGACGCCGCTGGTCTCGCGGACGAGCAGCGCCATCGTGGCGGCGTCGACGTCCGCGCCGGGCACGACGAGCGCCCCGGACACCGGAGGGTCGGGCGCCAGGTCGTCGACCAGGACGACCGGCCGGGCCGCGGCGAGCGCGGCCGCCGCGGCGTCGGCGCGCGCCCCGGCGCTCACGACCCCTCCCCCGGCTGCGCGCCCGACAGCACGCCGCGGCGCCGCTCGGTGACCAGGTCGGCGAAGCGGACGACCTCGTCGGCGACGGTGTGGAGCTGGTCGAGCACCTGCTGCTCGGCGCACGCCCCGTCGACGAACCGCGTCTGCAGCGAGTTCACCGCGGCCCCGTAGGGTGTGACCCACCCGCGCAGCGCGTGCACGATCGCCCGCAGCGCGGTCAGCGTGGTGACCGCCGCCTGCCAGCCGTAGGCGGTGACGATCAGCCCGACGGACCGGTCGGCCAGGTAGGGCAGGCCGTCCCCGCGCATGTCCTCGGTGTAGTCCAGCGCGTTCTTGACCAGCCCGGAGATGGAGCCGTGGTAGCCCGGCGAGGCGACGATGACGCCGTCGGCCCGGCGCAGGTGCTCCACCAGGTCCGCGGCCACCGGCCCGCCGTCGCCGGCCTCCGGGGCGTACATCGGCAGCCGTGCCAGCTCGGCGCCGGCGAACAGGCGCGTGGTCGCGCCCGCCGCCTCGGCGCGGGCCAGCGCGATCCGCAGGGCCTGCTCGCTCGACGAGCCGGTGCGCACGGTGCCGCCGATGCCGACGACGTGCAGCGGGCGGTTCACGACCCCGCTCCCGCCACCGCGGCGAACGGGCCGGCCGCCTCCGCGTGCTCGGGCCGGTCGAGGAACGCGGTGATCGCGGCGAGCGTGTCGTCGGGGTACTCGACGACCATCCCGTGCCCGCCGCGCGGCAGCACCTGCAGCACGGCGTCCGGGAGCAGCGCGGCCATCTCGACCGACTGCGCCACCGGGGTGAGCACGTCCTCGGCGCCCGCGAGCACCAGCGTCGGCGTGGTGGCGCCCGGGAGCCCGGGCCGCGAGTCGTACACGCGCAGGCCCGCGGCCTGGGCCTCGAACCCGGCCAGGGTGGTGGGGTGCGGGTCCTGGCGCAGGAGCTCGGCCTGCGCCGCCGCGGCGTCGTGGTCGGCGAGCATCCGCCCGGTGAAGCCCCACGGCATGCCGGTCAGGGCGATCGCCACCGGGTCGACGCCGGCCCGGCGCAGCACGAGGCCGCAGTCGAGCCAGGCGTCCTGCACGGGCGTGTAGGACGGGAAGGCGTTGAGCAGGACCGCGCGGCGGAGGTGGTGCCCGTGGCGGATGAGCATCGACTGCAGGACCGAGCCGCCCAGGGACCAGCCGACGGCCGCGACCGGGCCGAGGCCTACGTGCTCGACCAGCGCGGCCGTGTCGTCGGCGAGGTCGTCGATCGCGTACGGGCCGGGCGGCACTGCACTGCGGCCGGTGCCCCGGTTGTCCACGGTGATCACGGTGTGGTCGGCGACGAGCCGCGGCACGACCGCGGCCCAGGCCGACGAGCTCGCGCCGAGGCCCGAGACGAGCAGCAGCGGCGGGCCCTCGCCCCGGACGTCGTAGTGCAGCGTCGTGCCGTTGACGGTTGCGGTGGCCATCGTCAGTTGCCTCCCACGAGCGCCGCGGCGCCCACGGTCGTCGGGGTGGTCGTCGGGGTGGTCGTCGGGCCCGCGGGCCGCCGCTGGCTCGCGACCGGTGTCCAGTGGTCGGGCTCGTCGGCCCACAGGTCCCGCAGCTGCGGGATGACCTGCGAGCCGAACAGGTGCGTGTTCTCCGCGGCCGTCTCCTCGGGCAGGTCGCCCATGTGCAGCGAGGCGATCAGCTGGCCGACGCGCAGCTCGGTGGCGAGCTCGCGGACGCGCTGGGCGACCCGGTCGGGCGTGCCGGCGATGATGTAGCCCTTCTCGTCGTACTCCCAGAAGCTCATCTCGCCCGACACGGCCCGGCGCTTGTCCTCCAGCGCCTCGGGCGTCGCCGTGCGCCCCAGCATCCCGCGCATCGACGCGGGCGAGGTGTAGCCCGGCGGCGTCGCGAACCGCATCGACGGGTCCTTGACGCGCTGGAAGTACTTCACGGCATCGGCGTAGCGCCGTTCCGCCTCGGCGTCGGAATCGGCGACGCAGATCAGCTGCGTGAACGCCATCCGGTGCGGATTCATGTCGCCGCCATTCGCCGCGACGTAGTCCCAGTAGCGGTCGACGAGCGGTTTCGCGGCCCGCAATCCCGAGAACGAGAGGTGCCCGTAGCAGTAGTTCTCGCGGGTGACCAGTTCCCAGGTCTCCACGCTCCCCGATCCGGGCACCCAGATCGGCGGCCGCTCCTGGACCGGGCGGGGCCACACGTTGACGTAGCGGAGCTGGTTGTACTTCCCGTTGAACGCGAACGGCTCCGGTTCCCGCCACGCCCTCAGCACCAGGTCGCGGGCCTCGTGGAAGCGCTCGCGCAGCTCGATCGGGGGCCGGGCGTAGGCGAAGGCGGAGTCCATCGGCGTGCCGAACACGAAGCCCGCGATCACCCGCCCGTCGGACAGGCAGTCGAGGTAGGCGAGCTCCTCGGCCACGCGCGTCGGCGGGTTGTAGAGGGCGAGCGAGTCGCCGATCACGAGGATCGCGGCGTGCTCGGTCGAGCCCGCCACGCTCGCTGCCAGCAGGTTCGGCGACGGCGTCATCGCGAACGGCGTCTGGTGGTGCTCGTTGACGGCGAGCCCGTCGAAGCCGTCGCGGTCGGCCTGCTGCATCAGCCGCACGAACATGCGGTAGTTCTCCCCCACGCGGCGCGGGTCGGCCAGCCCGATCGGGCTGTCCACCCACGCGCCCTGGCCCGGGGCCGGGAACGCGTCCGGCAGGCCGTCGTAGGTGACCTCCGCGAACCAGTGGAACTTCATCGCTGCACCATCCTCGGAACCGGTGGACTCCCGGTGTCGGGCGTCGTCCACACCGTCGACGCAGCAATCGTCAGCCGGTCCGTCGAGCCCCGACAACGGAACGGCGCACAGTTCACGGGCCGCCCGTGTGGACGTCTCCACACACCGGGCCGCCCCTACCGGAAAATCGCACCCGGGCCATTGCGACGCCGACCACTCTCGGCTTAGCGTCCGGGTCCGGCGCCACCGCGCCCCCCGCCGCAGAAGCCGGCGAATCGCATTCCCCGACCGAATCCCAGACTGCCACGCGCGGTCTGCGGTCGCCTGTCGAAAACGCCCGTCGACGCCGACGAGGAGGTTGACCCACGGTGCTGAAGTTCTTCGCTCTCCGCGTGCTGACCACGGTCCCGGTGCTGGTCCTGGTCACGTTCGTGGTGTTCGGGCTCGTGCTGCTCATCCCGGGCGACCCCGCGGTGACCATCGCGGGCCCGGACGCCACCGTCGAGCAGGTGGCCGCGGTGCGCGAGCGCCTCGGCCTGGACCGGCCGACCATCGTGCAGTACTGGGACTGGGTCACCGGCGCCCTGTCCGGTGACCTGGGCACGTCGCTGTTCACCAGCCGCCCGGTGGCCACCTCCATCGCCGACGGGCTGCCCGTCACCGTCGCGCTGGCGTCGACGGCGCTGCTGATCTCGCTGGCGATCGCGGTGCCCGTCGCCATCCTCTCGGCCCTGCGGCGCGGGACGTGGATCGACCGGGTGGCGACCGCCGGCTCGTCGCTGGGGATCGCGCTCCCGTCGTTCTGGCTCGGCCTGGTGTTCGTGCTCGTGTTCAGCCTGGCGCTGGGCTGGCTGCCCGCCACCGGGTACGTGCCGATCTCGGAGGACCCGGGGCTGTGGCTGACCCACATCCTGCTGCCGGCGCTGACGCTGGGCATCGCCGGCGCCGCCGAGAGCACCCGCCAGCTGCGCGGCTCGATCATCGGGGTGCTGCAGCAGGACTACGTGCGCACGGCCCGCGCCAAGGGCCTGCGCAGCCGGATGGTCATCGGCAAGCACGTGCTGAAGAACGCGAGCGTGCCGCTGGTGACCGTGCTCGGCCTGCAGATCACCGCCCTGCTCGGCGGCGCCGTGCTCGTCGAGCAGGTGTTCGGCGTGCCGGGCCTCGGCCAGGTGGCGATCAACGCCGTGACCACCCGGGACGTCCCGGTGATCCAGGGGATCGTGCTCGTCGCCGTGCTGGTGGCGGTGGTCTCCAACCTGCTCGTCGACCTCGCGTACGGCTACCTGAACCCGAAGGTGCGGCCCCGATGACCGATCCCCGGACCCCTCCCACGACCTCCGGCCCGACCGCGGAGATGGTCGCCCACGGCGGCGGCGTCTGGGCGGACTTCCGCCGCCGCGTCGGCCGCAACCACGCGGCGATGACCGCCCTGGGCGTGCTGGCGCTCCTCGCGCTCGTCGCCGTGTTCGGCCCCCTGATCACGCCCGCCGACCCGAACGCGCAGAACCTGCGCGGCGTGCTGCTGGACCCGTTCTCGCCGGGGCACCTGCTGGGCACCGACCAGCTCGGCCGCGACATCCTCTCGCGGCTGATCGTCGGCACCCGCGTCTCGCTGCTGGCGATCTGCCTGGCGCTGGCCGTGGCCATGGCCATCGGCGTGCCCCTGGGCTTCGTCACCGGCTACGTCGGCGGCCGGTTCGACGGCCTGGTCATGCGCCTCAACGACGCCGCGATGAGCTTCCCGCCGCTGCTGCTCGCGATCGCCCTGGTCGCGGTGCTCGGGCCGAGCCTGCGCAACGCGATGCTCGCCGTCGGCCTGCTGATGGCCCCGCGGTTCCTGCGGCTGGTGCGGGGGGTCGTGATCGGCCTGAAGGAGGAGACCTACGTCGAGGCCTCCCGCAGCATCGGCACGCCGACCTGGATGATCATCGTCCGGCACATCCTGCCCAACACGCTGTCCCCGCTGACCGTCGCGGTCGCCGTCACCGCCGGCTACGCGATGCTCTCGGAGGCCGGCCTGAGTTTCCTCGGGCTCGGCGTCCAGCCGCCCGACGCGAGCTGGGGCTCCATGATCCGCGAGGGCTTCCTCTACTACGGCCGCTCGCCGTGGCTCGGGATCTTCCCCGGGGTGCTCATCGCACTGACCGTGTTCACCTTCGTGACCCTCGGCGACGGCCTGCGCGACGCGCTGGGCCGCGAGGAACGGACCGAGTCGTGACGGCCCAGGAGGCTCCCATGACGACGACGCTCATCCCCCCGGTCACCCTGGAGGTCGAGGACCTCGTCGTCGAGGTGCTCACCGAGCACGGCTGGGCCACCGTCGTCGACGGCGTGAGCTTCGCCGTCGCCCGCGGCGAGACGCTCGGCATCGTCGGCGAGTCGGGCTCGGGCAAGAGCGTGACCTGCCTGTCGATCGCCGGCCTGATGCCGCCCCGGCAGACCCGCGTCCGCGCCACCACGCTCCGGGTGCTCGACCACGACCTCACCGGGCTCACCCCGAAGCAGATGTCCGACGTCCGCGGGCCGAACATCGCGATGATCTTCCAGGAGCCGATGACGAGCCTGAACCCCGCGTTCACCGTCGGCGACCAGATCGCCGAGGTGCTGCGCCGGCACGAGGGCCTGTCGCGGAGGGCGTCGTGGGCCCGGGCCGTCGCGCTGCTCGAGCGGGTGGGCGTGCCCGACCCCGGGCGGCGGGCCCGCCAGTACCCCTTCGAGTTCTCCGGCGGGATGCGGCAGCGCGTGATGATCGCGATCGCGCTCGCCTGCAACCCCGACGTGATCATCGCCGACGAGCCGACGACCGCGCTCGACGTCACCGTCCAGGCGCAGATCCTCGAGCTGCTGCGGGAGATCCAGCGCGAGCACGGCATGTCGGTCATCGTCATCACCCACGACCTGGGCGTCGTCGCCGACGTCTGCGACCGCGTGCTCGTCATGTACGCCGGGCAGATCGTGGAGGGCGCCCCGGTCGACGACCTGTTCGAGGACCCCCGCCAGCCCTACATGGAGGGGCTGCTGGCCGCGATGCCGCGGATGGACCAGCCCGCCGCGGCGCTGGAGAGCATCCCCGGCTCGCCGCCGCGCGTCGGCGGGATGCCCGAGGGCTGCCGGTTCCACCCCCGCTGCCGGTACGCGCAGCCGGAGTGCCGCACCGGGGCCCCGCCGGTCCTCGAGCGCACCGACCCCGACCGCTCCGTGCGGTGCCTGCGGCACCGCGAGCTCACCCTGCGAGGTACCGCGTGACCGCGTCGCCGACCGTTCCGCTGCTCGACGTCGAGGACCTCGTCGTCGGCTTCCCCTCCCGCCGGAGGCTGTTCCGGCCCGCGCCCCCGCCCGTGCGGGCCGTCGACGGCGTGAGCTTCCAGCTGCACGCGGGCGAGACCGTCGGGCTCGTCGGCGAGAGCGGGTGCGGCAAGTCGACGACCGCGCGCGGCGTGATGCGCCTGGTCGAACCCACCTCCGGATCCGTGCGCCTGGACGGGCGCGAGCTGCTCGGACTGCCGCCGCGGCAGCTGCGCGCCGCCCGGCGCGACATCCAGATGGTCTTCCAGGACCCGTACTCGTCGCTGGACCCGTCGATGCTCGTCCGGGAGTCGGTGGGCGAGCCGCTCGACGTGCACCTCGACCTGTCGCGCCGGGAGAAGGCCGAGCGGGTGGCCGAGCTGCTGCGCCGGGTCGGGCTGCCGCCCGAGTACATGATGCGGTACCCGCACGAGTTCTCCGGCGGGCAGCGCCAGCGCCTGACGATCGCGCGGGCCATCGCCGCCGACCCGCGGATCCTGGTGCTCGACGAGGCCGTCAGCGCCCTGGACGTCTCCACGCAGAACCAGGTGATCGGGCTGCTGGAGGAGCTGTCGGCGGCCATCGGGCTCACCTACCTGTTCATCGCCCACGACCTGTCGGTCGTCCGCCACATCTCCGACCGGGTCGCGGTGATGTACCTGGGGCAGATCGTCGAGCACGGCGACGCCGCCCGCGTCTTCGACTCCCCGGCGCACCCCTACACCGAGGCGCTGCTGTCGGCCGTGCCGGTGCCCTCGCCGCGGGCGCAGCGCGACCGGGAGCGGATCGTGCTGGCGGGCGACCCGCCCGACCCGTCGCGCGTGCCGCCGGGCTGCCGGTTCCACACCCGCTGCCCCTACGTCATGGACGTCTGCCGCACCGAGGTGCCGGTGCCGGTGCGGGCGCTGGGCTCCGGCTCGGTGTCGTGCCACCTGCACACGTCCGGCCCCGGGCTGGCGGGCGCGTCGGTCCGGACACTGGGCCGCGGCCGCACGGGGGTGCCGGCATGAGGGCCACGCGCTGGCAGGGCATCGGCGCGGTCGCCCTCGTCGACGAGCCCGATCCCGAACCCGGGCCCGACGCCGTGGTGCTCGACGTCGAGGCGTGCGGCATCTGCGGCTCCGACGTCCACGCGTTCGCCGAGGGCGCCTGGATCAGCGAGGGCGCCGTCATGGGCCACGAGTTCGCCGGCACGGTGAGCCGCGTCGGCGACGCCGTGGCGTCCTGGACGGTCGGGGACCGCGTGGCCGTGATCCCGATGGGCCCGTGCGGGACCTGCGCGCAGTGCCGCGGCGGGCGCACCAACCTGTGCGCGGCCCCGGGCAGCAGCGCCCGCGGCGGGCTGGCCGACCAGGTGCTCGTCCCGCGCGCCGACGACGCCAAGCTGCACCGGCTGCCCGACGCGCTGAGCTTCGAGGAGGGCGCGTTCCTCGAGCCGCTCTCGGTGGCGGTGCGGGTCGTGCGGCACGCCGCCGTCGACCCGGCGCTGCCCGTCGTCGTCTCCGGGCTCGGGTCGATCGGGCAGTGCGTGCTGCGCGTGCTGGGCGCCCTGGGCTGCACCGAGGTGCTGGGGATCGACGTGTCGGCGCCGCGGCTGGCCGCCGCGGCGCTCACCGGGGCCCCGGTCCTCGACGCCCGCACCGAGGACGTCCGGGCGCACGTGCTCGACCGGTGGGGCACGTCGACGTCGCCGTACCAGGCGGGCAGCGGGAACGTCGCCGCGTTCGTCGAGTGCTCGGGCGCCCTGCCGATGCTGGAGCTCGCCACCGCCGTGACCCGGGCCGCCGGCACCGTCGCGCTCGCCGGGCTCACCAGCTCCACACCCGCCGTGGACCTCAACACGGTCGTGCAGAAGGAGCTGCGCCTGCTGGGCAGCTTCGCCTACACCGCCGACGACGCCGCGGAGGCGCTGCGGCTGCTGGCGACGGGCGCCGTGCAGGTCGCGCCGCTGGTGTCGCACCGCGTGCCCCTCTCCCGCGTGGAGGAGGCGTTCGCGACGCAGCACGCGGTGGACGGCTCGGTCAAGGTCGTCGTGGTGCGTGACCGGTGAACGCCCCCACCATGCGCGCCATAGGGGTGCGCGAGCCCGGCGGCCCCTCCGCGCTGCAGCTCGTCGAGCTGCCCGTGCCCGAGCCCGGTCCCGGGGAGATCCGGGTCCGCGTGCGCGCGGCCGCGGTAAACCCGACCGACACCGTCTACCGGCAGCTCGGCCCCGCGCCCGAGGAGGGCCTGGACCCGCCGTGGATCCCGGGGATGGAGCTCGCCGGCACCGTCGACGCCGTCGGGCACGGCACCCCGTGGAGCGTCGGCGACCGCGTCATGGCGATCGTCATGCCGCGGCGGCCGCAGGGCGGGGCCTACGCCGAGCAGGTCGTGGTCCCCGCCGACGCGGCGGCCGCGGTCCCCGAGGGCATCGGCGACGCCGAGGCGTCGACGCTGCCGATGAACGGCCTCACCGTCGTCTCCGCGCTCGCGCACCTGGCGCTGCCGCCCGGTGCCGTGCTCGGGGTGACCGGGGCGGCGGGCGCGGTCGGCGGCTACGCGATCGAGCTGGGCCGGGCGGCCGGGCTCACCGTCGTCGCCGACGCGAGCGCCGCCGACGAGGAGCTGGTCACCTCGCTGGGCGCCGACGTCGTCGTGCGCTCCTCGCGCGACCCGCGCGAGGAGGTCGCGGCGTTCCGGGCCGCGGTGCCCGGCGGCGTCGACGGCCTGATCGACGCCGCCGTGCTCGACGCGGGGGCGCTCGGCATCGTGCGCGACGGCGGCGCCCTGGCCACCGTCCGCTTCTGGGACGGGCCGACCGAGCGCGGCATCCGCGTGCACCCGGTCCGGGTGCGCGACCACCTGCACGACGGCGCGGGCATCGCCCGGCTCGCCGACCTCGTCGTCCGGGGGCGACTGACGCTGCGCCTGGCCGGCACGGTCCCCGCCGCCGAGGCGGCGTCGGCCCACGAGCGCCTGGAGGCCGGCGGCGTCCGCGGCCGGCTCGTCCTCACGTTCTGACACCCCCCGACAGCACCCGAAGCAGGCCATCCACCGAAGGGAAGGACCCCCATGAGCGCAGCGCTCGAGGGCAAGGTCGCCGTGATCACCGGCGGCGCCAGCGGCATCGGCCAGGCCACCGCCGCCCGGTTCGCCGAGGAGGGCGCCGACGTCGTCGTCGGCGACCTCGCCCCCGCCGACGACACGGTCCGCCTGGTCGAGAAGGCGGGCCGGCGCGCCCTCTACGTCCGCACCGACACCACGAGCGAGGAGCAGTGCGACGCGCTCGTCGCCGCGGCCGTCGCCGAGTTCGGGAAGGTCGACGTCGGCGTCGCGTCGGCGGGGATCGCGACCGCCGCGGGCCCCAGCAACGTGCAGACCCGCGCCGCGGGCGAGCGCTCCACGCACCTGGTGAACCTCGACACCGAGGCGTTCACCCGCGTGCTCGACATCAACGTCACCGGCGTGATGCTCACCTGCCGGGCGCTGGCCCGGCAGATGCTCGAGCAGGGCACCGGCGGCTCGATCGTCACGATCGCCTCCAGCGCGGCGAAGATCCCGCTGGCCGGGGCGGCGCCCTACTGCGTGTCCAAGGCCGGCGTGCACATGCTCACCAAGGTCCTCGCGCTGGAGCTGGCGGCCACCGGCATCCGCGTCAACGCCGTCGGCCCGGGCTACACCGCCACGCCGATGATCGCGGGCATCGAGGACAACACCACCGCCTACGACCTCGCCATGAGCATCACGCCGATGAACCGGCTGGGCCGCCCCGAGGAGATCGCGGCGACCTGCCTGTTCCTCGCCTCCGACGAGTCCTCGTTCACCACCGGGCAGCTGCTGCTCCCGGCCGGTGGACAGTTCACGGGCTGAGCCGGTGTCCGCGCCCCGCCGCCTGCTCACCGGCCTCGTCGCCGTCCTCGCGCTCGCGCTCACCGCCTGCGGCGGCGCGGGCGCCGGGCGCGCCGCCGGTGGCGAACCCGACCCCGAGGCCGTCCTGCGCTACGCGTTCGTGCAGTCGACCTCCACCTTCGACCCGCACCGCTCCGGCAACGCCTGGGACATGGTCAACCTCCGGCTGGTCTACGACCAGCTCCTGCGGGAGGACCCCGACGGGAACATCGTCCCGATGCTCGCCACGGGCTACGAGTTCCTCGAGGAGGGCCGCGTCCTGGCCCTGACCCTGCGCGACGACGTCGTCTTCCACGACGGCACGCCGTTCGACTCCGCGGCGGTCAAGGCCAACCTCGACCGTGCCCGCACCCTGGAGGGCGGCACGCTCGCCGGCGCGCTCCGGGCGATCGAGAGCGTCGAGGCGCCGGACCCGACCAGCGTGCGCATCACGCTGAACGCGCCCGGCGGCAACCTGCCCGCCCTGTTCACCGAGCGGCACGGCTCCATGATCAGCCCGGCGGCGTTCGCCAACCCCGACCTCGACCAGAACCCCGTCGGCTCCGGCATGTTCACCCTCGTCGAGCACATCCCGGGCCAGATCTCGCGCTACACCCGCGCCGAGGGCTACTGGGACCCCGACGCGGTGCGCGTCGCCGGCGTCGACGTCCTCGTGCAGACCTCGTCGCCGACACGGCTCAACATGCTGCTCAGCGGGCAGGTCGACATGACCTACCTGGATCCGTCCACACAGGACCAGGCGGTGGCGGCCGGGCTCAACGTGGAGCCCTCGCAGAGCACGACGATCTTCCGGATGACGATGAACACGGGGTCCCCGCCGTTCGACGACATCCGCGTGCGGCAGGCGATGGAGCACGCCGTCGACCGGCAGGCCATCGTCGACGGGGTCTTCTTCGGCATCGGCGAACCGGTCGCGCAGCTGATCCCGCCCGGCCACTGGGCCTACGACCCGGCGGTGGCGGCGGACTCCCCCGAGCACGGCTACGACCCCGCCCGGGCCCGCGCCCTGCTCGCCGAGGCCGGGTACCCGAACGGGCTCGACTTCGACATGCTCATCCCCGCCCTCGACGACCACCGCACGGTGGCCGAGGCGGTTCTCCCGATGCTGGCCGAGGTCGGCATCCGGGCCCGCACCCAGGTGGTCGAGCCCGCCACCACGCCGGCCACGTTCTTCGGCCGCCAGGAGGGCGACGCCTACATCGGGGCCCAGGCCCCGTTCACCGACCCGTCCAACCAGTACGAGTCGAACCTGACGGGGCAGTTCACCAACCCGTGGAACACCACGTCGCCGGAGTTCACGCAGGCCTGGGACGACTCCCTGCGCGGCGACACCCGCGAGGCCCGGCTGCCCGCCGTGCACCGCATGATCGAGGCGGAGAAGGGGCTGCTGCGGCAGTTCGGCATCTTCGCCGCCCAGCCGCCCAGCGTGTGGACCGACGCCGTCCTGTTCCCGGACGGCTACCGCCCCGCCTACGCGGCGACGTTCCGGGGCGTGGCGATCAGCCGCTGACCCCGTCCCCCTCCCCTGTCAGGAGATCGAAGTGAGCTCAGCAACGACGCTGCGATGGCGCCCCCGATGGTCGATCGTCCTGCTCGCCGTGCTCGCGCTGGTCCTGTCCGCCTGCGGCGGGACGGCGCGCTCGGCGGGCACGGGCGAGATCGACCCCGAGGGCACGTTCCGCTACGTGTTCGTGCAGAACCCGTCCACGTTCGACCCGCACAAGTCCGCCAACCCGTGGGACATGATCTTCTTCCGCCTCGTCTACGACCAGCTGATCATGGAGGACGAGACGGGCGAGCTCGTCCCGCAGCTCGCCACCGCGTGGGAGTTCGTCGACGACGACACGGCGATCGTGCTCACCCTGCGCGACGACGTCACGTTCACCGACGGCACCCCGTTCAACGCGGAGGCGGTGAAGGCCAACATCGAACGGGCCATGACGATGGAGGGCAGCACGCAGAAGGGCGCCCTCGCCCGGGTGGCGGGCGTCGAGGTGGTCGACGAGTTCACCGCGCGCGTCAACCTGAGCGGGCCGGGCGGCAACCTGCCCGCGCTGTTCAGCGGCACGCTCGGCTCGATGATCAGCCCGGCCGCGTTCGCCAACCCGGACCTCGACCAGAACCCGGTCGGCTCCGGGATGGCGACGCTGGCCGAGTACATCCCCGGGCAGATCACGCGCTACGACCGCAACCCGGGCTACTGGGACCCGGAGGCCGCGAAGGCCGCGCACTACGAGATCTACGTGCAGACCTCCGCGCCGACGCGGATGAACATGCTGCAGACCGGGCAGGCGGAGCTGACCTACCTCGACCCGTCGCAGGCCGACCAGGCCGCCGCGGCCGGGCTCAACACCGCGCCGTCCAAGAGCCTGTCGATCATGTCGATGTACATGAACACCGGCCGTCCGCCGTTCGACGACATCCGGGTGCGGCAGGCGATGCAGCACGCCGTGGACCGGCAGGCGATCGTCGACGGCGTCTTCTTCGGCATCGGGCAGCCCGTGGCCCAGTACATGCCGCCGGACTACTGGGCGTTCGACCCGGCCGTCACGCCCGAGGGCGAGAACGGCTACGACCCCGCGCTGGCCCGGCGGCTGCTGGCCGAGGCGGGGCACCCGGACGGCGTCGAGTTCGAGATGATCGTGCCCGGGCTCGACGACCACCGCGCCGTGGCCGAGGCGCTCGTGCCGATGCTCGCCGAGGCGGGCCTGCGCGCGAAGACCCGCGTCGTGGAGTCGCCGACCACCGCCGTCACCTTCTACGGGCGGCAGGAGGGCGACGCGTTCCCCGGCATGGGGGCGCCGTTCCAGGACCCCACCACGGTGTACCAGGCCAGCCTGCCCGGCCAGTACGCCAACCCGTGGAACACCTCGACGCCGCAGTTCCAGGAGGCGTGGCTGGAGGCGCTCGCCGGCTCGACGCGGGAGGAGCGCCTGCCCGCGATGCACCGGATGGTCGAGGAGGAGAAGCGCATCCTCAAGTCGTTCCCGCTGCACGCGCACGTCCCGCCCAGCGCGTGGACCGACCGGGCGGTGTTCCCGGAGGGCTACCAGCCCGCGTACGCGCCGACGTTCCGCGGCGTGGGCGTCACCGGCTAGGAGTGGAGCGCTGCACACGATGCGGCGCGCAGGGGTGGGCGTCCGTCCGTTGTCGCGGCGGGCGCCGCTCCCCACACTCGATGGAGAGGGCGAGCCCTCCGACCGGGCGTGACGCACCGCCGGTCCGCCGGGACCACGCACCCGGCAGCACCTGATCCCAGCACCCGATCCCCACCTGCGAGAGGACAGCCATGCGCCTGGACGGCAAGGTCGCCGTGATCACCGGAGGCGGCTCGGGCATCGGCGCCGCCACGGCCCGCGCGTTCGTCCGGGAGGGCGCCCGCGTGGTGCTCGCCGACATCGACGAGGCGGCGGGCGCGGCCGTCGCCGGCGAGCTGCGGGAGGACGGCGGCGTCGTCGACTTCCTGCACGCCGACGCCGCCGACCCGGCGGAGATCGAGCGGGTGATCGGCTTCGCGGTCGACACCCACGGCACGCTCGACGTGCTGCACAACAACCACGTCGCCTACGAGGCCGGCCGGGTCGGCGACCTCACGCTGAACGGCTTCCGGCGCTCGCTCGACGTCGGGCTCGTCTCCTACTGGTACGCGATCAAGCTCGCGCTGGTGCCGATGCTGGCGGCCGGACGCGGCTCGATCGTCAACACCGCCTCGGTGTCGGGGCTGGCGGGCGACTACGGGCTGGGCGCCTACAACGTGCTCAAGGCCGGGGTCGTCAACCTGTCCCGCGTCACCGGCATCGAGTACGCCCGCAAGGGGATCCGCTGCAACGCGGTGTGCCCCGGACCCATCGGGACACCGCCCATCGACCGGCTGCACGACGCCTCGCCCGCGGTCTGGGAGGACATCCGCGACGCGATCCCGATGGGCCGCTACGGCCGCGCGGAGGAGATCGCGAACGTCGTGCTGTTCCTCGCCTCCGACGAGGCGGCCTTCGTCACCGGCACCCACGTCGTCGCCGACGGCGGGCTGTGGGCCCACTCCGGGATGCCGCCCATCGGCGGCCTCGGCCCGGACTTCTGACCGACCACCAGAGAGAGGACGACCCCATGACCACCTTGGAGATCCCGCACGTCGGCCGGTTCGACGTGCAGGTGTGGGAGCAGGGCAGCGGGGACCCGCTGCTGTACCTGCACGGCTACGAGCGCCACCCCGGCGGGGCCGGGTTCCTGCAGCGCCTCGCCGCCGACCGCCGCGTGCTCGCCCCGGAGCAGCCCGGGTACGGCAGCTCGACCGGGTTCGAGTCGTTCACCGACGTCCTCGACGTCGCCCTGTTCTACCGCGAGCTCGTCGAGTCGTGGGGCATCGACCGCATCGACGTCGTCGGCCACTCCCTGGGCGGGATGTTCGCCGCCGAGCTGGCCGCGATCGCCCCGCAGCTGGTGAACCGGCTGGTGCTGGTCAACGCCTACGGGCTGTGGCTCGACGACGAGCCCACCCTCGACCCGTTCGGCGCGGCCGACCAGGTGAAGGCGGCCAAGTGGCACGGCACCCCGCCGAAGGCGGAGCCGACCAACTTCGTGCCCGTCGAGGGCGACCCGCACGCCGCGATCCTGTTCGCCGCGCAGAACCTCGGCTCGGCCACCAAGTTCATGTGGCCGATCGCCGACCGCGGTCTGCGGCGGCGCCTGCCGCTGATCGACGCCCCGACGCTCGTCGTGCACGGGACGTCCGACGGCCTGCTGCCGCTGTCCTACGCCGAGGAGTTCGTGCGGCTCATCCCGCAGGCCTCGCTCGCCCCGATCGAGGCGGCGGGGCACTACCCCATGGTCGAGCAGGAGGACGCGTTCGTGTCCGCCGTGACCACCTTCCTGAGCAGCTGACGAGGAGACGAGGAGACCACGATGGGACGGGTAGCGGGCAAGATCGCGCTGGTCACCGGCGGTGCGGCCGGCATCGGCGCCGCCACGGCGGAGACCCTGGCGCGCGAGGGTGCGCAGGTCGTGATCGCCGACATCAACATCGACGGGGCGAAGCGGACCGCCGAGTCGATCGGGGACGCGGCCACGGCCGTGCACTTCGACGCCACCGACCAGGCCTCGATCGAGGCCCTGGTCGCGGGGGTGGTCGCGCAGCACGGGCGGATCGACGTCATCCACAACAACGCGGCCCTCGTCGGGCCGGACGCCTGGTTCACCGACGGGTCGGTCATCGACACGACGGTCGAGATGTGGGACCGCGCGTTCGCGACCAACGTCCGCAGCATCTTCCTGATCTGCAAGAACGCGCTGCCGCACATGGTCGAGGGCGGCGGCGGCTCGATCGTCAACATGGCCTCGGTCGGCGGCATGCGCGGCAGCTCGGCGCTGACCGCCTACGGCACGACCAAGGCCGCCGTCATCGGGTTCACCCGGTTCGTCGCCGCGCAGCACGGCAAGCAGGGCGTGCGCTGCAACGCGATCGCCCCCGGCGTGATCCGCACCCAGCAGCTGCTCGACGCCGTGCCCGACCTGCCGGCCGCGGCGCTGGCCGGCGTCGCCTCGCCGCGGGTCGGCGAGCCCACCGACATCGCCAACATGGTGCTGTTCCTCGCCTCGGACGAGTCGGCCTTCGTCAACGGCGAGGTCTACCGCGTCGACGGCGGCGCGATGACCGCCGGCTCCCGCTGACACCCCTGCCCGACCCCCGAGGAGAACCCGATGATCAAGCTCACCGTCCTCTACGACACCCCCGCCGACGTCGAGGCCTTCGACGCCCACTACCTCGGCACCCACGTCCCGCTCGCGAACGCGGTGCCCGGCATCGAGGAGGTCGAGGTCACCCGCTTCCTGCCCGGGCCGGACGGCTCCGCGCCCCGCTTCCACATCATGGCCGAGCTGTACTTCGCCGACGCCGACGCGATGGCGGCCGCGCTGGCCACGCCCGAGGGCAAGGAGCTCGGTGCTGACGTGGCGAACCTCGGCGGCACGCCCGCCACCCACCTCGTCGGCACCGTCGCCTGACCGGCCCCGCAGCAACGGAAGGACTCCCGTGAAGTTCCACTGGTTCGCCCAGCAGTACTACACCAAGCTCCCGGCCGACTACGGCGACACCGTGCACAGCTCCTGGGTCACGCCGCCCGCCTCGGTCGCGGACCCCACGCAGGTCGGCGAGGACTACCACACCTACATCCGCCTGATGCAGCAGGCGGACGGGCTCGGCTGGGACTCGCTGCTGCTCAACGAGCACCACCAGACCTCGCTCGCGATGACGCCCTCGCCCAACCTCATCGCCTCGGTCCTGGCCGCCACCACGGAGAACGCCGCGATCGCGCTGTGCGGCAACTCCCTGGCGCTCTACAACCCGCCGGTGCGGGTGGCCGAGGAGATCGCGATGCTCGACTGCCTGTCGGGCGGCCGGATCATCGCGGGCATCGTGTTCGGCACGCCGATGGACACCGCGTTCGCCTACGGGGTGCCGCCGATCGAGCTGCGCGACCGCTTCCACGAGGCCCGCGACCTCATCACCCGGGCGTGGAAGGCCGAGGAGCCGTTCCCGTTCAACGGGCAGTACACGAAGCTGCGCTACGTCAACACCTGGCCGCGCCCGGTGCAGGACGAGATCCCGGTGTGGATCCCCGGCAGCGGCAGCCCCGAGACGTGGGACGTCGTCAACGCGCTGGACTACTGCTACGGCTACCTGTCGTTCTCGGGCAAGCAGAGCGCGGCGCCCATCGTCAACGGGTTCTGGGAGTACACCGCGGGCCAGGGCGCGAACATGAACCCCAACCGGATGGCGTTCACGCAGATCATCTGCACGGCCGACTCCGACGCCGAGGCCGAGCGGCTCTACGGCGACGCGGTGAAGTACTTCTACCGGCAGAACCCGACGGGCATCGAGTTCGCGACGCCGCCGGGCTACAACACCCCGGCCTCGGTGCGGGCGAACCTGACGCGGGCGAAGACGCAGTCGGCCGAGGAGCGGCTCAAGGCCACGCGCGGCGAGCTGTCGTTCTGGGAGTACGACGAGCTGGGCTACATCATCGCCGGCACCCCGGAGCGGGTGGAGCAGCGCGTCCGGGAGCTCGCCACCGACCTGCGGATCGGCCAGCTCATCACGTGCATGCACGTGGGCGACCTGCCCGAGGAGGTGGCCGCGCAGAACAACAAGCTCTTCGGCACCCAGGTGATCCCGAAGCTGCGCGACGTCTGGGGCGAGGAGGAGGACCGCTGGACGCCGAAGGTCAGCCAGGAGCGGGTGGCGGCGAAGTTCGGCAACGGCGCCCTGACCGGGTGAGCGGGCCGGCGCCCGCGGCGGGACCGGTGCACCGGTCCCCCGTCGCGGGGTCGCCGGACCGTGTCGGGAACGGGTATCCGTGATCTACCGTGACGGGCGGGCACGGCGCGGACGGACGGGCGGGGCGGACGGGGGCGGGACCGGGGCCATGGCGGAGCGCGACGGGAGCCACGGGTCGGCTGGGGAGGTCATCGCCCGGCTGCTGCACCTGCTCGCGACGGAGGCGCCCGGCGAGGCGTTCGACCGGTTGGCCGAGGCGGTCGAGAGCGGGCCGCCCACGGCCGAGCGCGACGAGCTGCTCGTCGCCGTGGGCCGGGCGGGCCGGGTGCGCGAGCTGCTCGACCACCGCAAGCGGCGCGAGAAGGAGACCCACGCGCTGTTCGAGACCGCGCGCGACCTGGCGTCGCTGCGCGACGTCGACGAGGTGCTCGAGGCGATCGTCCGCCGGGCCCGCCAGCTCCTGGGCACCGACGCCACGTACCTGGCGCTGCGCGATCCCGGTGCGGGCGAGGTGTACATGCGCACCACGCTCGGCACGGTGACCCGCGCGATCGAGTCGGTGCGCCAGCCGCTGGGCAGCGGGGTCGGCGGGCGGATCATCGCGACGGGCGAGCCGTTCGCGACGGCGGACTACGTCAACGACCCCCGGCTGCAGCGCGACCGGGCCGTCACCGACGCGGTCGTCGAGGACGGCATCGTGAGCATGGTCGGCGTCCCGCTGCGGATCGGCGACCAGGTGGTGGGGGCGCTGTTCGTCGCCAACCGGTACGAGCGGGCGTTCGACCGGTCGGAGGTGGCGCTGCTGTCCTCGCTGGCCGACCACGCGTCGGTCGTGATCGAGAACTCCCGGCTGTTCGAGCACGCCGAGGCCACGGCGCGGCGGCTGCGCGGGGCGAACGAGGTGCTCGCCCACCAGGGGCGCGCGCTGGAGCGCGCCGGGGCGGCGCACGAGCAGCTGATGCCGCTGGCCCTGCGGCGCGCCGACGTCGGCGAGCTGGTCGAGGCCGTCGCCGGGATGCTCGGGGCCGTGGTCGCGGCCGTGGGGGTCGACGGGAGGGTGCTCGCCTCCTCGGGCGAGGGTCCGCTGCCCGACGACCTGCCCGCGCCCGAGCCCGGGGCGGTCGGCGCGCACGAGGCCCGGCCCGGCACGTGGACGGTCCCCGTGCGGGCCGGCGCCGAGTCGTTCGGGCACCTCGTGCTGGTCACCGGGGAGCCCCCCGAGGCGCGGCTGGCCGGTCCCGACGTCCGCACCCTGGAGCGCGCGGCCCAGACCGCCGCGCTGCTGCTGCTCATGGACCGCCAGGTGTCGATGGCGGAGCAGCAGGTGCGCGGCGAGCTGGTCGACGACCTGCTGGCCGACCGCGAGCCCGACTGGCGCGCGTTCGAGCGGCGCGTCCGGCGCTCGGGGGGCATCGACCTGCGCGCGCCGCACACCGTGGCCGTGGTGTCGGCCGACGGCGTCGGCCGGCGCGCGCTGCTGCACGCGGCGGCCGAGCTCGCCGCCCGGCACGGCGGCCTCGCCACGGAGCACGCGGCCCGCGTCGTGCTGCTGCTGCCCGACACCGACCCGGCCGCCGCCGCGAGGCAGCTCCCCGCCGAGCTCGGCCGGGCCGTCGGCGTCCCGGTGACCGCGGGGGTGGCCGGGGTGGCGAGGTCCGCGCGCGAGGTCCGTGACCGCCACCGCGAGGCCCACCGCTGCCTGCGGCTGCTGCTCGCGCTGGGCCGCGTCGGGGAGGGGGCCGGCACCGAGGACCTGGGTGTGCTCGGACTCGTGCTCGACGGCACCTCGCCCAAGCAGCTGCGGACGCTGCTCGCCGAGTCCGTGGCGCCGCTGGAGCGCTACGACGAGGAGCACCACACGCTGCTGCTGCCCACGCTCGAGGGGTGGTTTGCCACCGGCCAGAACCCACGGGCGGCCGCGCGCCTCCTGCAGGTGCACCCGAACACCGTCTACCAGCGGCTGGACCGCATCGACAGCGTGCTGGGCCACCGGCGCTGGCGGGAGCCCGACGGCGCGCTGACGATGCACGTGGCGCTGCAGCTGCGCAGGGTGCTCGACCACGTGCCGGTCGAGGAGCTGCTGCCGACCACCAGCGGCTAGCGACCGCTCGCCGGGGACCTCCAGCGTCTTGACCCCTTCTCGGACACGTCCTTACAGTCGGCTAACGACCGTTCGCCACCAGGCGGCGGCCGGGCGCGCACAGGAGGGGGCACCGGTGTCGCTGTCCACCGACGCACCGGGACGGCTCGACGGGGCCGGCGGTGAGCTGTCGCGCATCCTGCACCTGCTCGCCGACGACGTGCCCGAGAGCACGCTCGCCGAAGCGGTGCGGGACGCCGCCTCCAGGGACGGGGCCACCGGGGACGGGGCCACCGGGGACGGGGCCACCGGGGACGGGGCCACCGGGGACGGGGCCTCCGGGGACGGGGCCTCGGCACTGCGGCGCGCCGCGCTGCGGGACGCGCAGCGGGTGCGGGCGCTGCTGGACCGGCGCGCCCGGCGCGAGCAGGAGATGCAGGTGCTCTACGAGACCGCGCGCGACCTCACGTCGCTGCGCGGCACGGACGACGTCCTCAGCGCGATCGTCGACCGCGTCCGGCGGCTGCTGGGCTGCGCCTGCAGCTACCTCGCACTGGTCGAGCCCACCAGCGGCGACGCCCTCATGCGGGTCACCGCCGGCACCCGGACGGCGGCGATCAGGTCGATCCGCCAGCGGCCCGGGTCGGGCGTCGGCGGCTACGTGATCGAGACCGGCCAGCCGATCGCCACCTCCAACTACTGCGCGGACCCCCGGCTGCGGCGGGAGCGGCCCGTCGCCTCCGCCGTGGCGCTGGAGGGCCTCGTCGCCATCGCCGGCGTCCCGATCAAGCTCGGTCCCCGGGTGTTCGGGGCCCTGTTCGCCGCCGAGCGGCACGAGCGCGCCTTCGGGCAGAGCGAGATCGCGCTGCTGTCCTCGCTGGCCGCCCACGCGTCCGTCGTGATCGAGAACGCGCGGCTCTACGAGCGCGCGCAGGAGGCGTCGGCCGAGCTGCGCGAGGCGAACGCCCGGCTGCACGCCCAGCGCGAGGTCCTGGAGCGGGCGGCGCGGGTCCACGAGCAGCTGATGCCCATGGCGCTGACACGCGTCGACCTGCCGCACCTGGTCGACACGCTGGCGGAGCTGCTCGACGGCACCGTCGTCCTGCTCGACCCCGCGGGCGGTGTGCTCGCCCACGGCGCGACGCCCGGAGCGCCGCGGTTCCCCGGCCCCGTCGGGGGCGCGCGGCCGGCCGGGGCGCAGGTCCGCGTGGTCCCGGTGCGCGCGGGCAAGGACGCGTTCGGCCGGCTGCTGCTCGCCCGCAGCACCCCGATCACCGACGCCGACGTGCGCGCCCTGGAGCGCTCGGCCCAGACCGCGGCGCTGCTGCTGCTCATGGAGCGCCAGAGCTCGATCGTCGCGCAGGAGCTGCACGCCGAGCTGGTCGAGGACCTCCTCGCGGGCCGCGCCGCCGATCCCGCCGCGTTCCGGCGCCGGGCGCGGCGCCTGGGCGTGCTGGACCTGGACCACCCGCACTCGGTCGTCGTCCTCACCGCGGCGGCGCTCCCCCGCCGCCGCCTGCTCGCGGCCGCCGTCGAGTTCGCGACGGCCCGGGGCGGCGTGGTCGGGGAGCACGCCGGGCAGGTGGTGGCGCTGGTGCCCGACCCGGACGCCGGTGCGCTCGCCCGCGCCGCGGTCGACCACGTGCGCGGCGCCACCGGCAGCCCGGTCACGGCGGGTGCCGCGGGCTCCGCCTCCACCGTCGACGGGGTGCGCGCCCTGCACCGCGGCGCCGCCCGCTGCCACCGCCTGCTCCTCGCGCTCGGCCGCGAGGGCGAGGGCTCCGACATCGCCGAGCTGGGGGTGGTCGGGAGGGTGCTGGAGGACACCACGCCCGCGCAGGTGCAGCGCCTGCTCGACCGCACCCTCGGCCCGCTGCTGGCCTACGACGACCGCCACGGCACCGCGCTGGTCCCCACGCTCGACCGCTACTTCGCCGCCGGCCAGAGCCCGCCGGACACCGCCCGCGAGCTCGGCGTCCACATCAACACCGTCTACCAGCGCCTCGACCGGATCGACCAGGTGCTCGGCGGGCGCAGCTGGCGCGAGCCCCGCGGCGCGCTGGAGATGCAGATGGTGCTGCAGTTCCACCGGCTGCGCCGCTGACGCCCGGCTCCACCGGCACGGACGGCGTCAGACCGTCCCCAACCGCGGCGCCAGCGCGTCGGCCACGCTCCGCAGCGCCTCCAGCCCGGCGCCCAGCACCGGCTGGTCCTGCGCCCCCGCGCGCACCGCCGCGACGGCCCGGCGCACCGGTGGGGCCGCGATCCGCAGGCGGCGGGTGTCGTGGCGGGCGGGGAGGTCGGCCAGGCGGGGCACCAGCGCGACGCCGAAGCCGTGCGCGACCAGGGCGGCGCCGGTGTCCCACTCGTCGGCGTGGTGGGCGACGTCGGGGGCGAAGCCCGCGCCGGAGCAGGCCAGCGTCACGAGCTGGTGGTACGCCGTGCCGGGGCTGCCGCAGATCCAGGGGTCGGCGGCGAGGTCGGCCAGCGCCACGTCGGTGCGGCCGACGAGCGGGTGGTCCGGCCCGACGAGCACGTCGAGCGGCTCGTCGTAGAGGACGCGCTGGTCGACCGCGGGATCGGTGACGGGAGGGATGGCCGCCGTCGCGACGACCACGACGATGTCGGTGTCGCCCGCGGCGAGCAGGTCGAACGCGCGGGCGGGCTCGGCCTCGCGCAGGTGCAGCCGCAGGGTGGGGTGCGAGCGGCGGAGCAGGGCGAGGGTCGGGGGCACGACCGCGGCGGCCGCGGTGGAGAAGGCGCAGAACCGCAGCGTCCCGGTGACGCCCCCCGGCCGGTGCGCGCCCAGCTCGGCGCGGGCCCGCTCCCACTGCGCCGTCAGGACCTCCCCGTGCGCCAGGACGATCCGGGCGGCCGGGGTCAGCCGGACGCGGCGCCCGTCGGGTTCGAGCAGCACGACCCCGAGCTCCCGCGCGAGCTGCTGCACCTGGTGCGACGCCGCGGACGGCGTCATCCGGCAGACCTGCGCCGCCGCGGTGACCGTCCCGTGGCGCGCGATCGCCTGCAGCACCCGGAGGCGTCGGTCGATCATCCGAGGAACGTACACGGTTCCGGCCTGGATCCTTCGATGGACGCGGACCGTCGCGGCTGCCGACACTGGCGCCCATGACCTACCGCACCGTCGTCGTCGGCCTCGGCGGCCTGGGGTCGGCGGCGCTGCACCGGCTCGCCACCGAACAGGGGTCCGGCGTCCTGGGCATCGAGCAGTTCGAGCTCGGCCACCACCGCGGCGCCTCCCAGGACCACTCGCGGATCATCCGGCTCGCCCAGCACCAGGAGCAGTACGCGGCGCTGGCCGCGCCGGCCTACGCGGCGTGGGCGGAGGTCGAGGAGGAGTCCGGCCAGCGGCTGCTGACCCGCACCGGCGGGCTGGTCGTCGAGGACCGGGCGGCCCGGCGCGGCACCGCGACCGGCACCCGCAACATCGAGGGCTACACCGCGCTGTTCGACCGCTTCGGCGTCGGCTACGAGCTCCTGGACGCCGACGAGCTCGTCGCCCGCTGGCCCCAGTTCCGCGTCGACGGCGGCGAGCAGGCCCTCTACCAGCAGGACTCCGGCATCGTCGACGCCGCGCGCGCCAACGCCGTGCACGTCGCGCTGGCCCGCGCGCACGGCGCGGAGGTCCGCACGCACACGCCGGTGCGCGAGGTCCGGCCCGACGGCGACGGCGTCGCGGTCGTCACCGACGGGGAGGTGCTGCGCGCCGACCGGGTCGTCGTCACCGCCGACGCCTGGACCAACCAGGTCCTCGCCGCGACCGGCGTCCGGTTGCCGCTGACCGTGCTGCGCGAGCAGGTCACCTACTACGCGACACCGCACCTCGCGGAGTTCTCGCCGTCGCGGTTCCCGGTGTTCATGTGGCACGGCCGCCACAACTTCTACGGCTTCCCCGTCTACGGCGAGGTCGCCACGAAGCTCGGGCAGCACATGGGCGGCGACGAGACCACCGCCGACGACCGCTCCTTCGATCCCGACCCCGTCCGCCGCGCCCGATACGACGAGTTCCTCGCCCGCCACGTCCCGCGCTTCCGCGGCCCCGAGCTGTACTCGAGGACCTGCCTCTACACGGTGCCCCCGGACCAGGACTTCGTGCTCGACACCCTGCCCGGGGCCCCGCAGGTCGTGGTCGCGATCGGGGCCGGGCACGCGTTCAAGTTCGCCGCGCTGATCGGGCGGCTGCTCACCGACCTGGCGTCGGACCGCACGCCGGACCTGCCGATCGGGGCGTTCGCGGTCGACCGCCCGGCGCTGACCGACCCGGCGTTCCCGCGCAGCTTCCACACCTGATCCCCGGAGGACCGACCCGATGACCGCCTACGACGACCTCCCCGCCCGCCCGGTCCCCGCGGCGCTGTTCACCGAGGAGTCCACCTACCGCCACACCCGGCTGCCGGTGGACCGGGCCTCGACGCTGCTCCCGGACGCGTACACCTCACCGGAGTTCTTCGCCCTCGAGCGGGAGCGGGTGTTCGCCGCCGGGTGGGTGCCGGTCGGGATCGCCGCCGACGTCGACCGGCCGGGGGCGTGCGTCGTCGTCGACGTGGCGGGCCGCTCGGTGATCGTGACGCGCGACCGCAGCGGCGGGCTGCGCGCGTTCCACAACGTCTGCCGCCACCGCGCCGCCCGCCTGCTCGACGCGGACGCCCGCGAGCTCGGCAGGCGCGGGCGCATCCGCTGCCCGTACCACAGCTGGACCTACGACTCCGACGGCTCGTGCCTGGGCACGCCGCTGTTCGAGGACTCCGGCGTGCCCGACGGGCAGCAGCCGGTCTTCGACACCTCCGGCGCGACCGCGTTCGACCGCGCCGACCACGGCCTGCTCCCCGTCGCCGTCGACACCTGGGGGTTCCTGCTGTTCGTGCACCTGGGCGGGGACCCCGCGCCGCTGGCCGAGCACCTGGGCGACCTGCCGCAGCGCTTCGCCGACCACGGCCTGCACCGGTGGACCCCGCAGCGCCGCCGCACCTACGACGTGGCCGCCAACCACAAGCTGATCGCCGAGAACTTCATGGAGTACTACCACCTGCCCTGGGTGCACCCGGAGCTGAGCAGGGTGTCGAAGTTCTCCGACCACTACCGCTGGCAGGGGCCCGGCATGTACACGGGGATGTGCACGACGCCGGTGTCGCGCTCCGAGGACGGCGGCTGGGACGGCCTCGCCGCGCTCGACACCCTCGGCCCCGACGACGCCGCCAGCGGCCGCTTCGTCTGGCTGTTCCCCAGCTGCGCGCTGGTGGTGCTGCCCAACCACGCGTTCGTGCTGCTCAACCGCCCGGTCGCGGCGGACCGCACGGTGGAGACCGCGGTCCTGCTCACCCACCCCGCGGCGCTGGAGTCCCCCGGCGCCCAGCAGGACCTCGACCGGCTCGCGGAGTTCTGGGACCTGGTGAACCGGCAGGACCTGGAGGTCGTCGAGCGCGTCCAGGAGGGCATCGCGAACCCCGCCTACCGCGGCGGCCGCATGTGCTACCGCTTCGAGGAGCCGCTGCACCGCTTCCAGAACATGGTCGTCGACCGGATGGTGGGCGTCGACCGGGTGCCCGGCGGGGACGCGGAGACCACCACGCGGATGTTCCCCGACCCGGTCTGAGTGCCGTCCGTCACGGGCGCGGCGCGGCGGGGGGCCGCACCGGGCCCGTGGCCGGGTAGGATGGCGACGAGATCGCCCCCGTGGGGCCCTGTTTCGTCCGGCACGGCCGGCCCACCCCGGTGGGTGTCGCGGCCGGTGGCCCGCCCCTCCTCTCCACCCAGGCGGCGCCGGGCCTGCGCGGCGGTGGTCTCCGACGATCCGTGGCCGGGTCCCGTCGCGCAGGAGCCGATCCGGCTCCTCCGGCGGCACTCCCCGCGGCGGCACTGCGCGCGGTGGGACCCGGACGGGCCCCGCCGGCACCGAGGAGGACGAGTTCGTGGCTCGACGAGGCCAGCCCCGGAACGGGGCTCGCCGCAGCGCCCCGCGCGACCGACGACGGCCCCGCGACGGCGGCGACGACGTCATGTCGGCACTCGCGCGCGCCGTGCGCGAGATCGAGGCCGCGCTGCGCGGGGGCCGCACGACGTCCGCGACGCGCACCAAGTTCCAGGCGGTCGCGCTGCTGCTGCGCGACGAGCGCACCCGCGTGCAGTCCGACGGCGCCGGCACCGCCGCGCAGCGCGCCGAGCAGCTCAAGCGCCTCGACGCGATCGCGACGAGCCTCGCGATGGCCGCGGTCCGCGACCCGGGGCTGCTGGCCCTGCTCGCCGAGGACGCCGTCGTCTCCGACGAGGCCCGCTCGCTGCGGCGCGACGTCCTGCGGACCGCGGGCATCGAGCCGGCCTTCGAGACCGGCACCGCCGAGGCCCCGCCCGTGGAGGAGGCCCCGGCCGCCCCCGCCAAGCCGCGGGTGGTGCCGCAGTCGGTCGTCTCGCGCCAGCTGGCCAACCCCTTCCTCGCGCCCGACTTCGCCGCCGCCCGGCCCAGCGCCCCCCGCGCGACGCCGCTGGCCGGCTGGGAGCTGCTCGGCCCGCTGCTGCGGTCCTTCGAGCGCGCCGCGCCCTCGGCGTCCACGTCCATGACGCTGCCCGAGCCGTCGCGCCGCACGATCCCGGGCGGGCGCGAGCTCATGCCCCACCAGGCGCGGCTGGTCTCCGCGGCCGCCCAGGGGCACCGCACCTTCCTGCTCGCCGACGAGCCCGGGCTGGGCAAGACGGCCCAGGCGCTGCTCGCCGCCGAGGCCGCGAACGCCTACCCGCTGCTCGTCGTCGTGCCCAACGTCGTCAAGACCAACTGGGTGCGCGAGGCCGGGCTGTGGACGCCGCACCGCCGGGCCACCGCGATCCACGGCAACGGCGACGCCGTCGACGGCTTCGCCGACATCGTCGTCGTCAACTACGAGGTGCTCGACCGCCACGTCGGCTGGCTCGGCGACTTCGGCTTCCGCGGGATGGTCGTCGACGAGGCGCACTTCATCAAGAACAAGACCTCGCAGCGGTCGAGGCACGTCCTGGAGCTGTCGGACCGCATCCGGTCGTTCACCGCGCGCCCGCTGCTGATGGCGCTCACCGGCACCCCGCTGATCAACGACATCGAGGACTTCCTCGCCATCTGGCAGTTCCTCGGCTGGATCGACGCCACCACGCCGCGCGCCGAGCTGATGGACTCCCTCGCCGCCACCGGCCTCAACCCCGCCGACCCGGGCTTCTACACCGCGGCCCGCACGTCCGTGGTCGACCTCGGCATCGTCCGGCGCCGCAAGGTCGACGTGGCCGCCGACATCCCGGCGCGCCGCGTCGCCGACCTCCCCGTCGAGCTGGACGGCGCCGCCGGCCGCTCGATCCGGGCGGCCGAGCGCGACCTCGCCCGCCGCATGGTGGCCCGCTACTCCGACGCCATCGCCAACCGGCGCTCCGGCCCCGTGGTCGAGGGCATCGACCACGAGCTCGTGCGCCGCGTGGCCCGGTGGGAGCAGAAGGACGCCGCCGAGGCGGGGTCGGGCGACAACGTGTTCGGCATGATGCGCCGGATCGGCCAGGCCAAGGCCGGGCTCGCCGCCGACTACGCCGCGCAGCTCGCGCACAGCGCGGGCAAGGTCGTCTTCTTCGCCAAGCACGTCGACGTCATGGACGCCGCCGAGGAGCTGTTCGCCGAGCGCGGCATCCGGTACTCCTCGATCCGCGGCGACCAGACGCCGACGGTGCGCCAGCGCAACATCGACGCGTTCGTCGAGGACCCGGGCGTCGCCGTCGCGGTCTGCTCCCTCACCGCGGCCGGCGTCGGGATCAACCTGCAGGTGGCGTCGAACATCGTCCTCGCGGAGCTGTCCTGGACCGCCGCCGAGCAGACCCAGGCCATCGACCGCAGCCACCGGATCGGCCAGGCCGAGCCGGTCACCGCGTGGCGGATCATCGCCGCGCAGACGATCGACGCCCGCATCGCCGAGCTGATCGACAGCAAGGCCGGGCTCGCGGCCCAGGCCCTCGACGGTTCCGAGGAGGAGGTCGGCTCGTCGACCGACGTGCAGCACGCCGCGCTGGTCGCGCTGCTGACCGACGCCCTGACCGCCGCGTAGGGCGGTCAGGCGCCGCTCAGGTCCACCACCTCGAGCGCGCCGCCGTCGGCGTGGCGGCGGCGCAGCGTCCGCTTGTCGAGCTTGCCCACGCTGGTGCGGGGCAGCTCGGTGACGAACGCCCAGCGCTCGGGCACCCACCAGCGGGGCACCCGCTCGAACAGGAAGTCGCGCAGGGCGGCCGCGTCGGCCCCGGTCCGGGTGACGACGACGGCGAGCGGGCGCTCGTCCCAGCGCGGGTCCGGCACGCCGATCACCGCCGCCTCGACGACGTCGGGGTGGGCCACCAGCAGGTCCTCCAGCGCGGCCGAGGCGATCCACTCCCCGCCCGACTTGATGACGTCCTTGGCCCGGTCGGTGATCTTGAAGAAGCCGGTGCGGTTGATGACGCCGACGTCGCCGGTGCGCAGCCAGCCGTCCGGGGAGAACCGCTGGTCGGCGTCCTCCCCCTGCAGTCCGAGGTAGGAGCCGGTGACCCACGGGCCGCGGACCTCCAGCTCCCCGACGGCCACGCCGTCGCGCGCCACGACCTCGCCCTCGGGCGACACCGCCCGCATCTCCACGCCGGGCAGCAGCCGGCCCGACCAGTGGCGCCACGGCGTCGAGGGGTCGTCGAGCTCGGCCCCGGGCGCCCGCGCGACGCCGCCCCACGGGCTCGTCTCGGTCATCCCCCAGCCCTGCACCAGCTCCACGCCGAACTCCGTGGCGTACCGCTCGATGAGCGCGGGCGGCACCGAGGACCCGGCCGACACGACCAGGCGCAGCGACGCGAGGTCGACGCCGGGCTCGCGCGCGAGCTGCGACCAGATCAGCGGCACCCCGACCGCGACGGTCGGCCGGGTCGCGGCCACCGCGGCGGCCAGGGCGGGCGGGCTCACCGTGCGCCCGGGCAGGACGAGCCCGGCGCCGGTGAGCGCGGCGGCGTGCGGCAGGCCCCAGCCGTTGACGTGGAACATCGGCGTGACCTGCAGGACCAGGTCGCGGTCCGACAGCGCCATCGCGGGCCCGCCGCTGATCGTCAGCGCGTTGAGCCAGATCGAGCGGTGGCTGTAGACCACGCCCTTGGGCAGGCCCGTCGTGCCGGTCGTGTAGCTGATCCCGGCCGGCGCCCGCTCGCCGAGCTCGGGCCAGTCGACCTCCGTCCCGGGCGGTGCGAGCAGCTCCTCGTAGGACAGCTCCCCCGGCTCGACCGCCTCGCCGACCACCACGACCGTGCGCAGGAGGGGCATCCGCGGCAGCAGCGGGCGGACCCGCTCCAGGAGGTCGGGATCGGCGATCAGCACCGTGTCGGCGGCGTCGTTGACGACGAACACCAGCTGGTCGTCGGACAGCCGCGCGTTCACCAGGTGCAGCGCCGCGCCCATCGCCGGCACCGCGAAGAAGACCTCGAGGTGGGTGCGGTGGTTCCAGCACAGGCTCGCGACGCGGTCGCCCGGCGCGACGCCGGTGGCGGCGAGGCCCGCGGCGAGCCGGGTGGCCCGCTCCACCGTCGCCCCGAGCGTCGACCGGTCGACGACGACGCCGTCGCGGCAGGTCAGCACCGGCGCGTCGGGGTGCACGTCGCGCGCGTGCCGCAGCATCGCCGACACCGTGAGCGGGAAGTCCTGCATGGTGCTCAGCAGGCGGGTGCCCGCCGGGCCGGCCGCGGCCGTCATGCCGGCGCCACCGCGGCGGCGCGCTCCCGGTCGCGCTCCCGCTCCCGGTCGCGCAGCGCCTTGCGCAGGATCTTCCCCGACGGCGACTTGGGGATCGCGTCGAGGAACTCCACCCGCCGCACCTTCTTGTAGGGCGCGACCCGCTGCGCGACCAGCGCCATCACCTCGTCGGCGCCGAGGTCGCCGTGGCCGTCCCGGCGCACGACGAACGCCTTGGGCACCTCGTCGCCCAGGCCGTCGACGACACCGATCACGGCGGCGTCGGCCACGGCGTCGATCCCGAGCAGCACGGCCTCCAGCTCCGCCGGCGCGATCTGGTAGCCCTTGTACTTGATCAGCTCCTTGAGCCGGTCGACGACGTGGAACACGTCGCCGCGCAGCTCGACGAGGTCGCCGGTGTGCAGGAACCCGTCCTCGTCGACGGCCGCGGCCGTGGCGCCCGGGTTGTTGAGGTAGCCCCGCATGATGTTCGGGCCGCGGCACCACAGCTCCCCGCGCTCCCCCGGGGCGACGTCCTCGCCGGTGCCCGGGTCGACGACGCGCGCCTCCACACCGGCCATGAGCACCCCGATCGAGCCCACGTCGACGTCGGGGCGGTCCTGCGGGATGCCGTGCGTGCAGGGGCTGGACTCGGTGAGCCCGTAGCCCTGCAGCATCGCGGCGTCCAGCCGCGCGGCGACGGCCCGGCCGAGGTCGGCGTCCAGCGGCGCCGCCGCGGAGCAGATGATCGCGACGCTGCGGAGGTCGTGCTCGTCGACCAGCGGGCTCTTCGCCAGCGCGACGGCGATCGGCGGGGCGATGTAGAGGTGGTCGATGCGGTGGCGCTCGATCGCCGACAGGAACCCGGCGAGCTCGAAGCGCCCCATCGTGACGACCCGGGCGCGCAGCCACAGGCCGGAGTTCATGATCCCGGTCATCGCGTAGATGTGCGACAGCGGCAGCACGGCCAGCAGCGCCGAGTCCGGCCCGACGCGGCCCAGCGGGCGCATCTGGAACAGGTTCGCCACCACGTTGCGGTGGGTGAGCATGACGCCCTTGGGCAGGCCGGTCGTGCCCGACGAGTAGGGCAGCACGGCCAGGTCGCCGGGCCC
Source organism: Pseudonocardia broussonetiae (assembly GCF_013155125.1). Classification (NCBI taxonomy): domain Bacteria; kingdom Bacillati; phylum Actinomycetota; class Actinomycetes; order Pseudonocardiales; family Pseudonocardiaceae; genus Pseudonocardia; species Pseudonocardia broussonetiae. The sequence goes on from NZ_CP053564.1 coordinate 6,474,700, forward strand.
GGTGCCGGGGTCGGGCGCGGGGGCCGTCGTGGCCGTCAGCTCGTCGAGGGCGACCTCGGGGAGCGGGCCGGTGGACCCGTCCGTACCGGTGGAGCCCTCTGCGCGGCCCAGCACGACCAGGAACCGCACCCCGGACGCGGCGGCGGCCTCCCGCGCGCACGGCAGGCCCTGCTCGGAGGTGACGAGCACCGTCGCGGCGGAGTCGCGCAGCTGGTGGGCGAGCTCGCGGGCGGTGTACATCGCGTTGGCGGGCGAGACCACCCCGCCCGCGGCCAGCACGCCGTAGAACGCCACCGGGTACTCCGGGCTGTTCGGCGCGTAGAGGCCGACGACGTCGCCGGGGCCCACGCCGCGCTCGGCCAGCCCGGCGGCGACCCGCCCGATGACCGCCACCAGCTCCCCGTAGGTGTAGCCGCGGCCGGTCGCGGCGTCGAGGACCGCGGGCCGGTCGGCGTCGGCGGGGTCGAGGTCGCCGAACAGGAACTCGGTCAGCGACACGTCGGGGACGACGGGGTCGGGGTAGGCACTGCGCACGATCATCGGTGCTCCTGTCCGGGTGGACGGCGGTCGGGGTGGACGGGGTCGGTGCTCCGGCGCACGGGTGGTCAGCGCCGTGCCGGGCGCGGTTCCTTGGGCAGGCCGAGCAGCATCTCGCCGACGATCCCGCGCTGGACCTGCGACGATCCGGCGTAGATCGTGCCCGCGCGGGCGTTGAGCCAGACGCTCGTCCAGGACGCGCTGGAGTTCGGCGCGCCGGGGTCGTCGGTGTGGAACCAGTTCGGCGAGGGCCGACCCGACGGGACGAGGGCGTCGAGCCCGAGCACGTCGACCGCGAGCTCGGTGACGACCCGGTGGTACTCGCTCCACAGCAGCTTGAACGCCGCCGCGTCCGGCCCCGGCTCCTGCCCGGCGACGAGGCGGGCCGCGGTGCGCAGCCCGTGGCAGCGCAGCTGCTCGACCTGCACGTGGCAGCGGGCCAGCCGCAGGCGCACGTCCGGGTCGGCGCCCAGGCCGCGCTCGCGAACCAGCTCGACGAGGCGGCGCAGCTCGTTGCGGAAGCGGATCGGGGCGTGCAGGGCGGTCTCACCGCGCTCGAACCCGAGCAGCGTCATCGCGACCGTCCAGCCCTGGTTGAGCTCGCCGACCACCAGGTCGGCCCCGGTCGTCGCGCCGTCGAAGAAGACCTCGTTGAAGTCGCTGTCGCCGGTGATGTTGCGGATCGGGCGGACCTCGACGCCGGGCTGGTCCAGCGGGACCAGCAGCATGCTGATCCCCCGGTGCGCCGGGGCGGCGGGGTCGGTGCGGGCGAGGACGAACATCCAGTTGGCCCGGTGCGCGCCCGACGACCACAGCTTCTGCCCGTGCAGCACCCACCGGTCGCCCTCGCGCACCGCGCGCAGGGCGAGGGCGGCGAGGTCGGAGCCGGCGCCGGGCTCGGAGAAGCCCTGGGCGAAGACGTACTCGCCGGAGACGATCCGGGGCAGGAACCGCTCGAGCAGTGCGGGCGGCGACCAGCGCAGCATCGTGTTGCCCAGCATGCTGATCCCGAAGGCGTCGTTGTCCGAGCCGAACGGGACCCCGGCCCCGGTGAGCTCCTCGACGAGCACCACCAGCTCGGCCGGGCCGAGCCCGGCGCCGCCGTAGCGCTGCGGCCACGCGGGCGCCACCCAGCCGCGGCGGGCGAGCTCCTTGCGGGCCCGGTCGCGGAACTCCGCGTGCGCCGCGCCGTCGAGCTCGCCGATCCCGCGCCACCCCGCGGGGACGAGCTCGGCGACGAACGCCCGGACCTCGTCGCGGAAGTCCCGTCGTTCCGTCACCGCTGCCTCCGACGCTGGTTGACTGCCTGGAGCACTAGAGTTGCGTATTCGGACTCAATGGTCAATGCTCCATCGCGACGTCGGACACACGCCGGGAGCGCCCGTGACGCAGGACCTCGCACCACACGACCACCCGCCCTACGGGACGCCCACCGAGGAGCAGGCCGCGCTGGCCGACGCCGTCCGGCGGGCCTTCGCCGACGCGACCGCGCGCCGCCCGGTGCCGCCGCGCCACGACGCGCTGCCCGTCGCGCTCGACGCCGACCTGTGGGCCGCGCTCGCCGGGATGGACCTGCTCGGACTCGGCGTGCCCGAGGCCTCCGGCGGGTCCGGCGGCGGGGTGCAGGACCTGTGCGTGCTGCTGGAGGAGGCCGGCGCCGCGGTGGCCGCGGTCCCCGCGCTGGGCACGGCCGTCGTCACCTCGGTGCTGGCCCACGCACCCGACGCGCGCGGCGTGCTGGACGCCGTGGTCGCCGGGACGCTCGTGGTCACCCCGGCCTGGGAGACGTTCCCCGCCGCGGTCGTGCCGCAGGCCCGGGCCGGTGCGCTGGCGCTCGCCGACGGCACCGTGCGGGGTCAGCTCGCCGCCGTGCCGTTCGGGGCCGACGGCGACCTGGCCCTGGCCTGCGCCAGCCGCGACGGCGCGCCGGTCGCGGTGCTGCTCGACCTGCGCGCCGACGGCGTCACCCGCACGGCGGTCCCGGCCCTGGACCTCGGGGAGCCGGTGGCGGCGGTGCGGGTGGACGGGGTCGCGCCGGAGCTCGTGCTGGACGACGGGGGCCTGGACGCCGGGCTGCCCGTCGCCCGCCTGCTCGTCCTCGCCGCCGCCGAGCTCGTGGGTACGGCGCGCCGCGCGCTCGACGACGCCGTCGCCCACGCGCAGGTGCGCACCCAGTTCGGACGGCCGATCGGGTCGTTCCAGGCCCTCAAGCACCTGCTGGCCGACCGGTTCGTCGACCTCGACGCGGCGCGCCTGCTCGTCCGCGACGCAGCGCTGCTGCTCGACCTCGGCAGGTCCGACCGGAGTGCCGACGCCGCCGCCCGCACCGCGCTCGTGGCCGCGATGGAGAGCGCCCACGCCGCGGCCCGCGACGGCCTGCAGGTGCACGGCGGCATCGGCTTCACCTGGGAGCAGACCTCGCACGTGCTGGTGCGCCGGGCCCGGGCGCGGCGGACGGTGTTCGGTCCGCCGGCCCGGGTGCTCGACGCCCTGGCCGGGCACGTGCTCGCTCCCTGAGGAGCGGGCGCCGCGTCAGGCCCCCGCCGCCACCGCCTCCCGGACGCGCGCCCGGGCGCTCTCCGCCGCGGCGCACTCGTCCGCGGTGGCCGGCTCCAGGCGCACCTTGACGTCCTTGTGGTGCGGGGTGCCGGCGATCGGGTCGCGGTCGGCCGCGATCGTGATCAAGTTGATCCGCGGCCCGTCGACGACCCGGCCCCCGTGCCCGTCCGGGTAGGACATGCCGTAGCCGTGCGGCAGCGACACCTGCATCGGGCGCATCCGCTCGTCGGGCTCGGCCCGCACGACGATCCGGCCGGCCGCCGTCACGACGGCCACCCAGTCCCCCGCGGCGGCGCCGACGGCGGCGAGGTCCTCCTCGCGCACGCGCAGCGCGCCGTCCGGGTCGCTGCGCCGCCAGGCGGGCGCCCGCAGGATCTGGTTGGCGTTGTGCGTCCGGCGCTGCCCGTTGACCAGGGAGAACGGGTACTCGGGGTCGGGCGCGTCGGCCGCGGGGTCGAGCCGCCCGAGCCAGTCCAGCAGCTCGGGGAGGTCGAGCCGGACGCGCTCGCGCCGCACCAGCTCCCACACCTCGTCCCACTCGTGCGCGGAGAAGACGGTGCCGCTGGGGTCGGTCAGGATGCGGCGGAAGAGCTCCTCGCCGAGCGCGGGCCCGTCGAGGTCGACGTCCAGGCCGCGGCGGACCGCCCGCGGCATGGTCCTCGCCGCCCGGTGGCTCGCCGCCCACAGCGGGGCCATCGCGGCGGCGCCGTCGGGCAGGGTCGCGCCGAGGGTGCGGTAGAGCAGCACCGGCGCGATCTCGGACAGGCCCGGGTGGGTGGCCATCACCGCGCCGGCCGCGGCGAGCAGCCGCCCGCGGTCGGTGCGCGCGACCTCCGTCAGCTCGGCGAGCACCTCCGGCCCGGGCAGCACCCCCAGCTCCTCGAACAGCCGCGCGTAGATCTCGGCCTCGACGAGCGTGCCGGGCAGCGGGTCGAGCAGCGGGCGGCGGACGTGGAAGACGTTGTGCGGCCACTCGAACGTGAAGAGCGTGAACTCCCACTTCTCGTGCTGCGCCGCGGCCGGCAGGACGTAGTCGGCCTGCGCGGCCGACTCGGTGAACGCCACGTCGACCACCACCGACAGCTCGGCCGCCCGCAGCGCCTCCTCCACCTCCGCGGAGTTTCCGTAGGTGTTGGCCGGGTTGGCCGACTCGACCCACACGACCCGCGCGCGGTGCGGGTGCTCGCTCAGCACCTCCTCGGCCAGCGTGCTGGCCGGCAGCAGCCCGCCGATGTAGCGGTAGCCGGTGACCTCCGACCGGCGCCCGCCGGTGCTGTTGCCCCACAGCGGCGCGAGCCAGGTGTGCAGGTTGTTGGTGCCCCGGCGGCCGAAGTTGCCGGTGAGCAGGAACAGCAGCTTCTCCAGGTAGCTGTTCAGCGTCGAGTTGCGGCCCTGCTGGACGCCCAGCTCGACCCGCACGGTCATCGCGCGGGCGGCCAGGACCATGTCGACGGCCCGCTCGACGTCGGCGCGCCCGAGCCCGGTGTGCGCCACGAACGCGTCGACGGGCACGCGTGCGAACACCGCGGCGACCTCGGCGAAGCCGTCGGTGCGCTCGGCGAGGAACGCGTCGTCCTGCCCGTCGCGCTCCAGGATCATCGCGATCATCGCCGCGAGCAGGTAGGCGTCGGTGCCGGGGCGCACCGGCAGGTGCAGGTCGGCGGCGTCGGCGGTCTCGGTGCGCCGCGGGTCGATCACGATCATGCGGCGGTCGGGGTCGTTGCGCAGCGTGTTGAGCACGGTGCGGGCGTTGGGGAACCCGTGCGCCATCCACGGGTTGCAGCCGATGACCAGCAGCAGGTCGCAGTCCTCGACGCCCTCGGCGGTGTGGCAGCTCTCCGAGCCGAACATCTCGCCGTTGACGTGGAAGTCGCCGGTCTTCTCCTGCGACAGCGCGTTGAACACGCGGTCCGAGCGCATCCACCTCATCAGCGCCGAGCCGTAGGCCCCGCCGGAGTGGTTGCCCTGCCCGCCGCCGCCGACGTAGGCGAACGAGCCGGGACGGCCCGCGGCCGCGTCGGCGTCACGCACCGCCGTGAGCCGCTCCGCGATCTCCGACAGCGCGGTGGGCCAGTCGACGCGCTCGTAGGTGCCGTCGGGACCGCGGCGCAGCGGGGAGTCGAGCCGGTCGCCGTGGTTCCCCAGCCAGGTCAGCCGCTGCGCCTTCTGGCACAGGTAGCCGCGCGAGCGCGGGTGCGCCTTGTCGCCCCGGACCCGCGTGATCGCGCGCCCGTCGAGCTGCACCTCCAGCCCGCAGTTCACGTAGCAGAGGCTGCACGCCGTCGTGTGCCACTCGCCCATGGCTCAGCCCACCTCCCGGACCAGGTCCAGGGCCCGGCCGAGCGTGGTCAGGCGCTCGTCGAGGGTCTCCCCCGCCGGGTAGAGCCGGACGACGTCGACGCCCGCGTCGCGCCAGACGCCCAGCCGGGTGCGGACCATGTCCTCGGTGCCGATCAGCGTGGTGCCCAGCACCATCTCGTCGGTGACGAGCCCGGCGGCGCCGTCGCGGTCGCCGCCCTGCCAGCGCTCCCGCACGGCCGCGGCGACGTCGGCCCAGCCCTGGCGGCTGTAGGCGTCGTTGTAGTAGTTCGTGGTGGCCGAGCCCATGCCCCCGAGGCTGAAGGCGAGCTCCTTCTTGCGCGTGGCCACCATCGCGCGCAGCGCGTCCTCGTCGGCGGCGAACGCGACCTCCGCGCCCTGGCAGACGTCGAGGTCCTTGCGCGTGCGCCCGGCCTTCGCGAGCCCGGCGTCGAGGTGGGTGAAGTAGGCGGCGGAGCCCTCGGGGACGAAGCTCGTGCCGAGCCAGCCGTCGGCCAGCTCCCCGGTGAGCTCCAGCATCTTCGGCGACATCGTGGCCAGGAAGATCGGGAGGTCGGGCTGCGGGGCGCTCGACAGCCGCATCGGCCGGCCCTCGCCGTCGGGCAGGGGGACCGCCATCGTCCGCCCGGAGAAGCTGACCTTCTCCCCGCGCAGGGCCTGCCGGACGATCTCGATCGTCTCGCGCGTGCGCGTCATCGGCCGGGCGAACGGCACGCCGTGCAGGCCCTCGATGACCTGCGGGCCCGACGGGCCCAGCCCCAGCAGGAAGCGGCCGTCGGACATCTCGTTGAGCGTGGCCGCGGCCTGGGCGACGGCGACCGCGGTGCGGACGCCGACCTGCATGATCCCCGAGCCCAGCAGCATGCTCTGCGTGCGGCCGGCGAGGAAGCCCAGCGTCGACGGGGCGTCGGAGCCCCAGGCCTCGGCGACCCAGCAGATGTCGAGACCGAGCTTCTCGGCCTCGACGACGAAGTCGAGCGTCTCCTGCCAGGTCGCCCGCCCGGACGCCTCGACGGTGGTCGCGGTGCGCACCTCAGGCTCCGGTCGCGGGAGTGGAAGCGGCCTCGACGCGGGCCTTGATGCCGGCGAGCGAGGTGGCCATGTTCTTCTCGAACTCGCGCATCCGCACGAAGACGATCTTCTGCTCCTTGTCGGGCATCTCGTCGATGGCGAGGCTCAGGCCCGAGCGGCCCGGCCCCATCTGCATCCACTGCCGCAGGCGCGTGCCCTCCCCCTCGGGCTCGAGGGTGTAGCGCCACACCGCGGTCGGGTGCTCGACGTCCTCGACCGCCCAGGCGAACACCTTCGGCTCGGCGCACTCGACGATCTCCGAGACCGTCGACCACTCGCCGAGCGCGGGGTGCTTGCTGGAGCCGCGGAACTTCGCGCCGACCGCGGGGCGGGCGTGCCCGTCGAGCCACTCGACGGACTGCAGCTCCTCGCTCATCGACGGCATCAGGGTCGGGTCCGCGACGGTCGCCCACACCACCTCGGGGGCCGCGGCGACCCACGTGTCCACCTCGACCGTGGGGATGTCCGCGTAGGTCGCACCGGTCCACTCCATGACGTCGCCTCCTGTGTTCGCCTGCCTGCTCGCCGATAGAGTTGCTCATTTGAACTGACCTGTCAACGCAGAGGACCGGCCGGACGGGGAGGATCCCCCGCCCGGCCGGTGCCGCTGCCGCCTCAGAGGCCGAAGCGCTGCTTGACGTCCTCGCGGTGCGTGAGCCGCTCGGGGTAGCCCGGCCCGATGTGCAGCGTGGTGTCGCCCGACGTCATCGGCTCGTGGCAGCTGCTGCAGACCACCTCGGCGACGGCGTCGTGGCCGCAGCGCTCGTGGCGCAGGAGGATCGGCGGACCCGCCTCCTCCGACAGCCACTCGTCGCCCCACTTCTGCAGCGCCATCAGCACGGGGAAGAACTCCCGGCCCTTGCGGGTGAGCACGTAGTCGTAGCGCACCGGGTCGGCCTGGTAGGCCCGCTTCTCCATCAGTCCCTCGGCGACCAGCGTCTTGAGCCGGTCGGCGAGGGTGTTGCGCGCGATGTTCAGACCCTTGTGGAAGTCGTCGAACCGCTGGATGCCGTAGAACGCCTCGCGCAGGACCAGCGGGGTCCACCAGTCCCCCAGCAGGTCCATCGCGCGGGCGATGGAGCAGGGCCAGTTCGCGAAGGATGTTCGCCTCATGGCGCGATGATAGCGGGTAGAGATCCGAGACTGAGCAGCTCAGCCCGGTCCACGGTCGCAGGTCACAGCGCAGCCGCGACGCGCGTGCCCTGGTCGATGGCCCGTTTCGCGTCGAGCTCGGCGGCCACGTCGGCCCCGCCGATGACGTGCACCGAGGCCCCGGCGTCCCGCAGCGCGTCGAGCAGGTCGCGCACGGGCTCCTGCCCCGCGCACACCACGACCGTGTCGACGGCCAGCACCCGCGCGCCCGGCCCGTCGTCGCCGTCGACGGTCAGGTGCAGACCGGCGTCGTCGATCCGGACGTAGCCGACCCCGGCGATCTGCTCGACGCCCTTGGCCGCGAGCGCGGCCCGGTGCACCCACCCGGTGGTCAGCCCGAGCCGGGACCCGATCCGCCCGGGCGTGCGCTGCAGCAGGTAGACCTGCCGCGGCGAGCTTTCCGGCTCCGGCGCCACGAGCGCCCCCGCGGCCAGGTCCGGCTGCGTGACGCCCCACTCGCGGCGCCAGGCCGCGAGGTCGGTCGTCGGCGAGGTCGTGTGGGTGAGGAACTCGCTGACGTCGACGCCGATCCCGCCTGCGCCGATCACCGCGACCCGCTCCCCCACCGGCGCGCCCAGCACCGCCTCGGCGTAGCTGACGACCATGGGGTGGTCGATGCCCGGGATGTCGGGCATCCGCGGCTCCACCCCCGTCGCGAGCACGACCTCGTCGAAGCCGCCGTCGAGGATGCGCCGCGCCGTGACCCGCTCGCCCAGGTGCACGGTGACGCCGGTGAGCTCCAGGCGGCGGGCGTAGTAGCGGATCGTCTCGGCGAACTCCTCCTTGCCCGGGATGCGCCGCGCGATGGCGAACTGGCCGCCGATGTCGTCGTTCGCCTCGAACAGCTCGACCGCGTGCCCGCGCTCGGCCGCCGTGACCGCCGCGGCGAGCCCCGCCGGGCCCGCCCCCACCACGGCGACGCGGCGCCGCGCCGGCGCCGGGCCCAGGACGAGCTCGGTCTCGCGCCCGGCCCGCGGGTTGACCAGGCAGCTCATCGGGCGCCCGGAGAAGACGTGGTCCAGGCAGGCCTGGTTGCACCCGATGCAGGTGTTGATCTCGTCGGCCCGGTCGGCGGCGGCCTTGCTGATCCACTCCGGGTCGGCGAGGAACGGCCGCGCCATCGACACCATGTCGGCGTCGCCGCGGGCCAGCACCTCCTCCGCCACCTCCGGCATGTTGATCCGGTTCGACGTGATCACCGGGATGCCGACGGCCGGGCGCAGCATCGCCGTGACCGACGTGAACGCCGCGCGCGGCACCGAGGTCGCGATCGTGGGGACGCGCGCCTCGTGCCACCCGATCCCGGTGTTGATGAGGTCGGCGCCCGCCGCCTCGACCTCCTTGCCGAGCGCGACGACCTCCTCCCAGCTCTGGCCGCCCTCCACCAGGTCGGCCATGGAGAGGCGGTAGACGATGAGGAAGTCCTCGCCCACGGCGGCGCGGGAGGCCTCCACCACCTCGACGGCGAAGCGGCGCCGGTTCTCCGGCGTGCCGCCCCACTCGTCCTCGCGGTGGTTGGTGCGCGGGGCGAGGAAGGTGTTGATGAGGTAGCCCTCGGACCCCATGATCTCGATGCCGTCGTAGCCGCCCGCGCGGGCCAGCGCCGCGCAGCGCCCGTAGCTGTCGACCAGCTCCCGGATCTCGTGCTCCTCCAGCGGCCGGGGCACGTACGTGTTGATCGGCGCGCGGATCGCCGAGGGCGCCACCAGGCCGGGCTGCTTGGAGTAGCGCCCCGCGTGCAGCACCTGCAGCGCGATCCGGCCGCCCGCCTCGTGCACCGCGTCGGTGACGATCCGGTGGGCCGGCAGCTGCGACGGGTCGTCGAGGAGCGAGCCGCCCTCGTCGAGCACGCCGTTCGCGTGCGGCGCGTAGCCGCCGGTGACCATCAGGGCGACGCCGGCCCGGGCGCGCTCGGCGAAGTAGGCGGCCAGCCGCGGCGCGTCCGCGGGGTCGTCCTCCAGGCCGGTGTGCATCGAGCCCATGACGATCCGGTTGGGCAGCGTGAACGGACCGAGCTCGAGCGGGGTGAACAGGTGCGGGTAGCGCTCGCTCACGTGGCCACCGCCGGGACCGCGCCGGGCGCCGCCGTCGTCCCCTCCTCGTCGGGCGCGCCGAGCAGGCGCAGCGACACCAGCGTGATCACGCCCATGACCGTCACGTAGACCACGACCGACAGCAGCGAGCCCGTCGACGCGAGCAGCGAGGTCATGATGAGCGGGGCGAACCCGCCGCCGACCACGTTGGACAGCTGGTAGCCCAGTGACGCCCCGCTGTAGCGCAGGTGCACCGGGAACGACTCGCTGAACAGGGCCGCCGTCGGGCCGTACATGATGCCGCCGATCCCCATGGCGACCACGACGCCCGTGCCGACCAGCAGGGGGTCGCCGCTGGCGACGAGCGCGGCGAACGGCAGCAGCCACAGCAGCGTGAGGACGACGCCGGTGCCGAACACGCGGCGCCGGCCGTACCGGTCGCTCCACGACGACGCCGGGAAGACCAGCGCGGCCATGGCCGCCGCCCCGATGATGATGATGACCAGCATGGTCTCGCGCGGGATGCCGAGGGTGCCGGTGGCGTAGGCCAGGGTGCCGGTGGTGAAGACGTAGAAGGAGCCGCCGACCACGAGGAACACGCCGATGGTGACGAGGATGCGCCCGGGGTGCTTGCGGATGACCTCGACGACGGGAGAGCGGGGCACCGAGGTCGTCCGGTTCGCGATGTCGCGGAACGCCGGGGTCTCGTGCAGCCGCAGCTGCATGGCCAGCGCGACGAGCACGAGCAGGCCGCCGATGACGAACGGGATGCGCCAGCCGTAGGCCAGGAACGCCGGCCCGCCGACCAGGTTGACCACGACGAGGAACGTGGCGCTGGACAGGCCGAGCCCGACCGGCAGGCCGACCTGGGCCCAGGCGCCGTAGGCCCCGCGCTTGCCCGGCGGCGCGTACTCGGTGGCGAGCAGGACCGCCCCGCCCCACTGCCCGCCCAGTGCCAGGCCCTGCAGCACGCGCAGCAGCGTGAGCAGGACCGGCGCGGCGAGGCCGAGGGTGGCGAAGCCGGGCAGCACGGCGATGAGCAGCGTCGCGACCGCCATCAGCAGCAGCGCGACGACCAGCGCGGGCTTGCGTCCCCGGCGGTCGCCGAAGTGCCCGAACAGCGCCCCGCCCAGCGGCCGGACGATGAAGCCGACCGCGACCGTCGCGAACGAGGAGAGGGTGGCGGCCAGCGGGCTGAAGTCCGCGGAGAAGAAGACCGCGGGGAACACGATCGCCGCGGCGGTCGTGTAGAGGAAGAAGTCGTACCACTCGGTCGACTGCGCCATCAGGGTCGTGAAGCGCACCCGCCTGAGCTCGGCGCTCGACGGGCTCGCAGCGGCTCCCGCCGCTGGTGCTGACGATCCGGACATGGGACCTCCCGGTGGACGTGCGCGGCCCCGGACGGGGCGCGCGGATGGGGTTCTCGACGCCGCGTCCGGACTCGGTCAGCGGCTGTGGCGCGGAACACTAACAGCGCGAGTAGCTTGTTACAACTGACTCCGCCAGACAGGTGTGAAAGCTTTTGACCAGTAGAGGTTCGTGTTACAACTCACCGACGCCTGCGTCGCCCCTGACGCACTCCCCCACTCCGAGGAGACCTGCAATGCGGCTCGGAACCTCGCTCCGTTTCGTCTATCCGTCCGGTCCCCACTCGATGCGCGCCTACCACGACCACGTCGTGGTGCGGGGCGAGTTCAGCGACATCCCGCTCGGCACGCAGGACGTCCGGCAGCAGGCCGCGAACCTGCTCGAGCTGGCCGGGACCGCATCGGAGGCCGGCTTCGACTTCCTGCTCGTCGGCGACAGCCACACCTCGTCGTTCTCCAACGCCTTCGCGCCCACGCCCACGCTGGCGCGGATGCTCGCGGTCACCGGGGACATGCCCGTCGGCCTGCTCTACCTGGCCCCGTTCCACCACCCCGTCATCGCGGCGGAGCAGGTCGGCACCCTCGCGGCGTTCGCGCCGGAGCCGCTCACGCTCGTCCTGGGCAACGGCGACGTGTCGGCGCACTTCGAGGCGTTCGGCATCACGCGGGCGAGCCGCGCCCGCCGCACCGAGGAGCAGATCCAGCTCATCCGACGGCTGCTCGCGGGCGAGTCGGTGACGCACTCCAGCCCGTACGTGACGCTGAACAACGCCTCGATCAACCCGGTCCCGCGGGTGCCGACGCCGATCTGGATCGCCGCGCAGAAGGGCGCCGCGATCGAGCGCGCCGGACGCCTGGGCGACGGGTGGGAGACCGCACCCGGGACGTCACCGGAGCTGCTGGTCGAGCAGCTCGGGGTGTACCGCCGGGCCTGCGCGGAGTCCGGCCGCACGCCGAACGCGATCCTGCGGCGCGACATCTTCGTGGCCGCGACGGACGAGGAGGCGTGGGCCGCCGTCGGCCCGGTGCTCGCCGCCGGCTACCGCGGCTTCGGCCAGGAGCGGGAGAGCTCGCTGGTGGGCAGCGCCGAGACGGTGGTCGACCGGCTGCGCTGGTACCACGGGCTGGGGTTCGACTTCGTGCTCGTCCGGCACATCGTCGGCGACCACGGCCTGATCCTGGACTCGATGCGGCGCATCGGCGACGACGTCTTGCCGAAGATCCGGGACCTCTGATGGGTCGTCCGGACGGGGTGGCGCACGACGGCTGCCCCATCGCCCGGACGTCGGCGCTGCTGCGCGACTCGTGGACGGTGCTCGTCGTGCGCGACCTCGGCGACGGCCTGCACCGCTTCGACGACCTCGTCGCGCACCTCGGGATCTCGCGCACCGTGCTGGCCGGGCGCCTGGCCGAGCTGGTCGCGGTCGGGGCGGTGGAGCGCGTCGACTACCGCGAGCCCGGGTCCCGGCGGCGCCAGGAGTACCACCTGACGGCCGCGGGCGAGGAGCTCGGCCCGGTGCTGGCCGCGATGGGGACGTGGGGCAGGCGGCACCTGCCGCGGGCCCTCCCGCGCACCGGCCGCGCGAGACGTCTTCCGTCCGCGCCCCGCACTGGTTAGCCTGTCCTCAGTCGGAGGAGGAGGGGCTCGTGTCGCTGCGACTGCCCGTGGGCGAGGTGACCGTGCTGCTGGGCCCGAGCGTGGCGCGCCGCCGGATGATGAACCGGCTCGACGACGCCACCGGCCGCTGCGCCGACGGGCACGACGCCGGGGTGCACCGCCTCGGCGCCCGGCCGGTCGACCCGCTGGCCGTCCGGCTCGCGGCGCTCGACGCGGTCGAGCCCGGGCGGGTGGCGATCCTGCTGGTCGACCGCTTCACCGACGGTCTCGCCGCCGCGGAGCGCCGGGCCGTGCTGGCCCGGCTGCCCGCCGTGGCGGCGTCGGGGGTGGCCGTCCTCGTCGACGACGCCGACCCGGTGGCCGGGATGGCCGTGGCCGACGGCGCGCTGCGCGTCGACCGGACCGGCGACGTGCAGGTCGAGCAGCTGGCCTACCTGGCCTCGTAGGGCCGTCGCTCCGCTCAGCGGGGCTCGTAGGTGAGGCAGTCGGCGTTGTCGGCGCCGGCGCCCACGCTCACCGACGCGGCGGTGCACTCGAGCTTCTCGTTGTAGCGGCACTCCGAGCGGTGGCAGGCACCGACGAGGCCGTTGTCGGCGCTGCCGCCGCGGAACGAGATCTCGACGAAGGTGCCGCAGTGGGCATGGTCGCCGCCGATGGTGATGGCGCCCGCGTGGCAGCTGCTGCTCTCGTTGTAGGAGCAGGAGGTCACGGAGCAGTCCTGCACCTGGGGCATGTTCTGGGTCGAGGTCATGGGAGAAGGATGCGGAACCGGACAGGGGCCCGCCACCGAAGTCAGCCTGACCTCACCGATGATCAGTCCGGCCTGAGTTGCCGGAGCGACCAGCGGCGACGTGTTCCCAAACACCGGGATCCCATGGCCCACATCACACGGCAGTAGGCCCGTACGGGTGATGCGCGTCGGACCCGGACGCGCTCGTTCCTGCACTGTGGGACCGCCGGCGCCCCGTGTTGACACCCCGGTCGCGGTGATCGACGGTGGTCCCGTGCCCAGGACCCCCGTGCTGACGCGTCGTCGTCACGTGGACCTGCTGCGGGTCACCTCCAGCGCCTGTCGCTGAGCCCGCCGCCGCACCTCCCCCCGTCCGGTCCCGCCCGCGCACCCGTGCGCCGCGGCGGTGCCGCGCGGTCCCGTACCGACAGAAGGATCATCATGGCTGTGCGCCCCAAGGAGACCGTCGTCCCGTTCGCCGTCCACGGCGAGGGCACCGGCGTCCTCCAGACCCTCACCGCGGCCGGCGACGCCGGTCACGTGTTCCGCGCCGACGCCTACCCCGCGTTCGGCGGCGAGGACTCCGCCCCCAGCCCCCTGTTCTACGCGCTCGGCGCGCTGACCTCGTGCAACCAGGTCACGGCGAGCCTCGTCGCGAAGGACCTCGGGATCACCCTCGGCGCCTGGACCTTCGACGTCCGGGGCGACCTCGACACCGCCGTGCTCGTCGGCGGCGCCGACGGGAACGCCAACTTCGACCGCGTCGAGGTGCGGGCGAGCGTGGAGACCGACGCCGACGAGGAGCAGTTCGCGACGCTGGTCTCCGAGACCGCGCGCCGCTGCCCGGTCACCCAGCTGTTCCAGCGCAGCGGCCTGGAGTTCGCCAACGACTGGACGCGGGCCCCGCTGCCCGCGACCGTCGGAGCCTGACGACGCCGCGCCGGCCAGCACCGGCCCGCACGACGACGACGGCCCGGTCCCCGCGAGGGGGCCGGGCCGTCGGCGCGTCCGGATCAGCGGCCCCGGTACTGCGCCTTGCCCGGCCCCTCGCTGAGGAACGACGCGACCGCGCCACGCAGGTCGTCGGTGTCGAACAGCACCCCCGAGACGGCGGGCACGGCGGCGTCGGCGGCCCGGACGCCCTCGCGCACGGCCGTGGTGACCAGGCTCTTCGTCGCCGCGTGGGCCAGCGTCGGCCCGGCGGCGAGGCGCCGGGCGAACTCGCGCGCGGCGTCGGCGAAGCCCTCGTCGGGCAGCACCCGGTTGACCACGCCCCACTGCGCCAGCTCCGCAGCCGGGAAGCGCCCGCCGGTGTAGATCAGCTCCTTCGCCCGCGCCGGGCCCGCCCGCTCGGCCAGGCGCTGGGGCCCGCCCATCGACGGCGTCAGCCCGACGACGATCTCCACCAGCCCGAAGCTGGCCCTCTCGGCCGCCAGCAGCAGATCGCAGGCGAGCGCCAGCTCGAACGCGGCGGTGAGGGTGAGGCCGTGCGCGGCGAACACGGTGGGCACCGGCAGGTCCTCGAGCCCCTGCGCGACCGGCAGCAGCCGCTCCCACAGCTCGGCCCCGCGGGCGGCCGGCTCGGGGCCGTCGGCGATGCCGGCGAACAGCGTGACGTCGACGCCGCCGGACACGACCTTGCCCCGCGCCTCCACGAGCACGGCCCGCGCGCGGTCCTCGCGCGCCGGGTCGCAGAGCGCGGTGAGCTCGCCGACGACCTGCTCCCACGCGGCGAACACCGCCTCGTCGAACAGGTTCAGCGGGGGCGCGTCGAGGACGACGACCGCGAGGTCGCCGTCGCGCTCGATCCGGACGGGGGACGTCGGGTCCGAGGAGGGGGTCGGTGCGGTCATGGCCCCATCCTGGCACCGGGGGGTGGGGGGCACCGCTGCTCGACGCGCATCCGCCAGGCGTCGGTGACGAGCTCGGCGAGGCGGTCGACGGTGACGCGCGGGAGGCGCACCATCACCAGCGGCAGGCCGTCGTAGCCGGGCACGGTGAAGAAGAGGTCGGGCTCGCCGAGCACCAGGGCCTGCTTCTCGGCCTCGTCGCCGACGTAGAGCACCGCGATGTCGGTGCGCAGGACGCGGCGGCGGCCGGGCTCCCGCTCGGGGTAGGACCACACGAACCCGCGGCCCCCGACCCGGAAGTCGAAGCCGTCGGACTCGTTCTCCACGGCCCCGTCGAGGCCGAGCGCCAGCCGGCGGACGTCGTCGGCGTCAGCCATCGCGGTCCCGCACGGACGGCAGCCTAGGGCGCGGCACCGACAGGGGCGAGCACTACGGTTGTCGCGTGCCGATGACCGCCAAGTACGCCACCACCTGCGGCGTCTGCGCCTCCGCCATCTCGCCCGGCGAGGAGATCGCCCGCTCCGGGAACGGGTGGGCGCACACGGCGTGCGCCGCGGCGCCCGGCGCCGCCCCCGCCGCGGCCCCGAAGAAGTCGCCTGCCCGCAAGGCCGCCGCCAAGCCCGCCCGCCCCGACATGCCCGCCCCCGACGGCGCCCTGGAGGTCTGGACCGACGGCGCCTGCTCGGGCAACCCCGGCCCCGGCGGCTGGGCCTGGGCCACGCGCGACGGGCGTCAGGACAGCGGGGGCGAGTCGCCGACCACCAACCAGCGCATGGAGATCCGGGCCGCGCTGGAGGCCGTGCGGGCGCTCGACGGGCCGCTCGTCGTCGTCAGCGACTCCACCTACGTCGTGAACTGCTTCCGCGACCGCTGGTGGAAGGGCTGGATCGACCGCGGCTGGGTCACCAGCGCGAAGAAGCCGGTGGTCAGCCGCGACCTGTGGGAGCCGCTGATCACGCTGGTCACCGAGCGCGGCGACGTCTCGTTCCGCTGGGTCAAGGGCCACTCCGGCGACGAGATGAACGACCTCGTCGACACCCTCGCCGTCGCGCAGTCGCAGGTGGCGGCGGGACGGGCCTGAGCGGGCCGGTCAGGCCAGCTCCGCCCGCAGCAGCGCCGCCGCGCCGGCCATCGTCCGCATCTTGCCCTCGGCGCTCTCGCGCGGCAGGTACTTCATGCCGCAGTCGGTGCTGACGACGAGGTTCTCCGGAGCGGTGTGGGCGAACGCGCGACGCACGCGGCCGGCCACGACCTCGGGCGTCTCGACGACCGGGTCGGACAGGTCGACGACCCCGAGCAGCACCGTCTTGCCCGAGAGGTCCGCGAGCACGCCGAGGTCGAGCCCGGACTGCGCGGTCTCGATCGACACCTGGTCGACGGGGCACCCGGCCAGCTCGGGCAGGAACGAGTAACCCTCGGGCCGCTCGTGGATGATCGCGGCGTAGCCGAAGCAGATGTGCACCGCGGTCGTGCCGGTGACGCCCTCGAGCGCGGCGTTGAGCGCGGCGAGGCCGTAGGCGCGGGCGGCGTCCGGGCGGGCCTGCATGTACGGCTCGTCGATCTGCACGATGTCGGCGCCGGCGGCGTGCAGGTCGCGGATCTCGGCGTTCACGGCGACCGCGTAGTCCATCGCGGCGGCCTCGGCGTCGGGGTAGTGGTCGTTCTGCGCCTGCTGGCTCATCGTGAACGGCCCGGGCACCGTCATCTTGATCGTGCGCTCGGTGTGGGCGCGCAGGAACCGCACGTCGTCGACCTCGACGGGCCGCGTCCGGCGGATCGGGCCGGTGATGCGCGGGACCGGGTTGGGGTGGCCGCTGCGGTCCAGCGCCGTGCCCGGGTTGTCGACGTCGACGCCCTCGAGCGCGGTCGCGAAGTGGTTGGAGTAGGACTCCCGGCGGATCTCCCCGTCGGTGAGGATGTCGAGCCCGGCCTCCTCCTGCGCGCGGATCGCGAGCAGCGTGGCGTCGTCCTGGGCCTGCGCGAGGTGCTCGGGCGCCGGCCGCCACAGCTCCTTCGCGCGCACCCGCGGCGGGAACCGGCCGGCGAGCTTGGCGCGGTCGATCAGCCAGTCGGGCTGGGCGTAGGACCCCACCAGCGACGTCGGCAGCAGCGGCAGGGACTGGGACGGGGACAACGGGGCCTCCGGGGCGGTCAGGGGACGAGGACGACGCGGCCGCGGGCGGCACCATCGCGCTGGCGGGTCCAGGCGTCGGCGGCGTCGTCGAGCGGGACGGGCTCGTGGCGCACGGTCAGCTGGCCCGCCGCGGCGAAGCGGGCGACGGCCTGCACGGCGTCGCGGCGGCGGGCGGGGTCCAGGGCGTTGTTGGTGTAGCCCAGGACGTCGAGCGAGCGGCTGCGCAGCGTCGCCGAGTCGACCGTGCAGGCCGGGGCGGCCGAGCCGCCGAGGTTCACCAGCCGGCCGCCGGTGCGCAGCGAGGCGAGCGCGGCGGCGGCGGGGGCGCCGGACAGGGGGTCGATGACGAGATCGGAGCCGCCGTCGGTGGCCGCCGCTATCCGTGCCGTCCAGTCGTCCCCGTGGAGCAGGACGGTCGCGTCGGCCCCGTGCCGGCGCGCCCGGTCGAGCGCGAACGCCGACCGCGCGCAGGCGACGACCCGCCCGGCCCCGGCCAGGCGCGCGAGCTGCACGGCCGTCTCACCGACGGCCCCGCCCGCGCCGAGCACGACCACGGTCTCCCCCGGCGCGAGCCGGCCGCGCCAGGTCAGGCACATCCACGCGGCGACGGCGGACAGCCCGAGCGCCCCGGCCAGCACCGGGTCGACGCCCGGCGGCAGCGCGACGACGTCGTCGGCGGTGACGGCGGCCCGCTGGGCCATGCTGCCGTCGCCGGGCGCCATGCCGGCGCTCGTGGCGAACCAGACGGGGGTGCCGGCGTCGAGGTCGCCGAGCGGCGCGGCGAGGGTGCCGACGCCCTGCACGCCCGGGACGTAGGGCGTGGCGGGCGCGCCGAAGTAGGAGGTGCCCGAGGCGCAGAGGAGGTCGAGCGGCGTGATCGGGGCGGCGAGGACGTCGACCAGGGTGCCCGCGGGCTCGGCCCGCTCCCCGACCTCGGGCGGGTGGCCGGCCGTGCGGATCTCCGCGGCCCGCATCAGCCCGCGGCCTGCAGGACGAAGTCGTAGCGCGCCTCGAGCCACGGCACGTCCGAGGTGCCGCCGTCGGGGGTGGGGCCCGGCTCCCGCGGCTCGAACGCGACGACGAGCTCGGGCTTGGTGCCGAACACGACGTCGCTGTCGAGGTACTGCGCGCCCTCCTGGAACAGGTGGGTGATCAGCGGGTGGAACCCGGGGACGTCGAGCAGGACGTGCACGTGCGCGGGGCGGTAGTGGCTGATGTCGGTGCGCGAGACCAGCTCGCCGACCGGGCCGTCCATCGGGATCGAGTAGCCCTTGGGCGCGATGGTGCGCACGCAGTAGGTGCCGTCGGCGCGGGCGGTGTACTTCGCGCGCAACCGGGCCTCCTCGACGGGGAGCTGGGCCTCGTAGGCGCCGTCCTCGTCGGCCTGCCACACGTCGAGCACGGCCCCGCCGACGGGCGTGCCGTCGAGCCCGCGGACGGTGCCCGCCAGGTAGAGCGGCGCGCCGGGCAGGCCCTCGCTCATGTCCTCGCCGAAGCCCAGCTCGGGCGAGCCGTCGATGTGGAAGGGGCCGAGCACGGTGGCCGGCGTGGCCGACGGGTCGAGCTCGTGGTTCATCTGCACGACGAGCATCGACAGGCCGAGCACGTCGGAGGCGAGGATGAACTCCTCGCGCTTCTCGTCGCTGATCTGCCCGGTGGCGGTCAGCCAGCGGATCGCCGCCATCCACTCGGCCTCGGTGAGCCGCACCTCGCGCGCGAACTCGTGCAGGTGGCGGACCAGCGCCGTGAGGACCTCGCCGGTGCGCGGGTCGTGGGCGGTGCCCCAGCGGGCGGTGGCGGCGTCGGTGATGCTGTCGGCGGTGACGGTGTCGGCGGTGACGGTGTCGGCGGTGACGGTGTCGGCGGTGACGGTGTCGGCGGTGACGGTGCCGGCGGTGACGGTGCCGGCGGTGACGGTGCCGGCGGTGACTGGGTCCATCTCAGATCCCCTCGGTCGGGTACGGGTCGGGCTCGACCGACCGGTTGTTCAGGTCCACGGACAGGAAGATGTCGTTGCCGACGGGGTGGCGCAACTCCTCCGCGAGCTGCCCGATCAGCCCTGCGGTGCGGGCGAGCAGCGCGAACCCGCGCAGCAGCTCCAGCGGCAGGCCGAGGTCGGCCAGCGCGGCGCCGCAGACGCCGGCGCCGTTGAGCGGCAGCGTCTTCCCCAGCACCTGCGGGTGGACCCGGCCGATGGCGGCGAACAGCGAGAGGTGCGGGCCGTAGAGGCCCTCCTCGGTGGCGACGGCGAACAGCCGCGGGGTGCGCGGGTCGCCGTCCTTGTGCACGTGGTGGCCCAGGCCCGGGACGAACCGCTTCGCCTCCCGCTGCGTCCGCACGACGTCGAGGGCGAGGGCGTCCCAGCCGGCGTCGTCGACGGGGAGCTCGTCGGGGAGGTGCGCGTGCAGGAACCGGCCGCAGTCCTCGGTGACGCCCAGGAACCGCGACCCGCCGCCGAGCAGGCCGGCCGCGAGCGCGCCCTGCACGGAGTCGGGTGCCGACAGGTAGGTGAGGCGGGTGACGATCGCGGTCGGGGTGAAGCCGTGGTCGGCCAGCGCGGCGAGGACGGCCTCGAACACGCGGGTCTCTCCGGTGCTCGGGCGGCGCTGGGTGGCGAGCCAGAACGCGAGCTCGCCGAACCCCACCTTCCCCATCACGTCCTCGGCGAGGTCGTGGCCGAGCAGGGTGATCGCGTCGCGGGAGGAGGCGCCCAGGGCGGTGCGGTACTCAGGCACCGGTCTCCTCCAGCCACGTCCGCAGCTCGTCGCCGTGCTCGTCGAGCTCGGGCGGGGGCAGCCGGTAGGCCGCGGGCGTCGCGGAGAAGCGGATCGGGTGGCGGGTCGTCGGCACCGCGCGGTCGCCCTCCCCCACCTCGACGACCGGGTCGAGCCCGAACCGCTCGGCCATCGCGAAGCCGCCGTCGATGGTGCCGATGGGGCCGCAGGGCACGCCGACCTTCGTCAGCTCCTCGAACCACTCGACGGCGCCGCGGGTGGCGAGCCGCTCGGTGAGGATCGGGCGCAGCTCCTCGCGGTGCGCGGTGCGGTCGGCGTTGCGGGCGAAGCGCGGGTCGTCGGGCACCTCGGGGATGCCGAGCACGTCGCACAGCCGGCGGAACTGGCCGTCGTTGGCGGCGGCGACGATGAGGTCGTCGTCGGCGGTGGGCAGCGGCTCGTAGGGGAAGACGCTGGGGTGGGCGTTGCCCATGCGGGTGGGCACGACGCCGCCCGCGACGTAGGCGGAGCTGTTGTTGACCAGGCCCGTCAGCGCGGAGGACAGCAGGTTGACCTCGACGTGCTGGCCCTCGCCGGTGGCGTCGCGGTGGCGCAGGGCGGCGAGGATGCCGATGACCGCGTGGTTGCCGGCCATCACGTCGAACACGGAGATGCCGGCGCGGTACGGGGGCCCGTCGGCGTCGCCCGTCAGGCTCATCAGCCCGGAGATCGCCTGCACCATGAGGTCGTAGCCGGGGACGTGCGCGCCCGCGCCGGAGCCGAAGCCGCTGATCGAGGCGTAGACGGCGCGGGGGTTGGCGGCGCGGACGGTGTCGTAGTCGAGGCCGAAGCGGGCCAGGCCGCCGGGCTTGAAGTTCTCGACCACCACGTCGGCGCGGCGCACGAGCTCGCGGGCGACGGCGGCGTCCGCCTCGTCGCGCAGGTCGAGCGCGATCGAGCGCTTCCCCCGGTTGACGCCCAGGTAGTAGGTGGACGTCTCACCCCGCACGGGGGGCGTCCAGGTGCGCGTCTCGTCGCCCTGCGGGCTCTCGACCTTGACGACCTCGGCCCCCATGTCGGCCAGCAGCATCGTGGCGTACGGCCCGGCGAGGACGCGGGAGAGGTCGGCGACCAGCACCCCCGACAGCGGTCCCGGCATGCACCCTCCTCGTCCGACTGACGGACACTTGTCCGCTCGTGAGGAGTCTGCGCCGCCGGGCCGTCGCGGTCAAGCCGGGCGGCGCCTCAGGAGACGGCGCCTCAGGAGACGGCGACGTGCGGCACGTCCTGCACGCGCGCGAAGTCGGCGCTGATGTCGCCCGCGGCCTGCAGCAGCAGCGGCAGGTGGTGCTCCAGCAGGCGCTCCACGGTCGTCTCGGCGGCGTGGCAGTTGACGTTGAGGCCGGCGATCACCTTCCCGGAGCCGTCGCGCAGGGGCGCGGCGACCGAGCGGATGCCCAGCGTGAGCTGCTCGTCGGTCAGGGCCCAGCCGCGGGCGCGCACCTCGCGCAGCGCGGCGTCGCGCTCGATGCGGTCGGGGCACCAGCGCGCGACGAGGCCGGAGCGCGTCGGCTGCGCGAGCACCGCCTCCAGCTCCTCGGGGTCGAGCGCGGCGAGCTGCACCTTGCCCAGCGACGTCGGCAGGGCGGGGAAGCGCGTGCCGATCTGCACCGCGAGCGAGACGATCTTGGGCACGGACACGCGCGCGACGTAGACGATGTCGGACCCGTCGAGCTGCGCGATCGACACGGACTCGTTCGTGCGGGCGCCCAGCTTCTCCATGTGCGGGCGCGCGACGTCCCACAGCCCCTGCGACCGGACGTAGGCGACGCCGAGCTCGAGCACGCGCGGCGTCAGCGAGTAGCCGCGGCCCTCGGCGCGGACGTAGCCGAGCTCCTCGAGCGTCAGCAGGATCCGGCGGGCGGTGGGCCGCGCCAGGCCGGTGGCGCCCGCGACCTCGGCGAGCGTCATCGCCGGGCGCTCGGGCCCGAAGGCCGCGATCACCTCCAGGCCGCGCGCCAGCGCCTCGATGAAGTCGGGACCGGCTCCCTCACGTGGCATCGCTCGATCCCCCTCGCCCTGGCGTCAGCGCAGGGTAGCCGACGGATTGACAGCCGGGCCGACCTGCGTCACAGTCAGCCCGACCGCGAGTGTCCGTCACGCGGACGGGTGTACGCAACGGAGGGTTCACAGATGAGCGAGCGTCCGGTCGTCCTGCGGGGTGGCACGGTCCTGACCGTCGACGCCGGGCGCAGCGTGCTGCCCGACCACGACGTGCTGGTCGTCGACGGCGTGATCGCCGCGGTCGGCCCCGCCCTCGACGTGCCCGACGGCACCGAGGAGATCGACGCGACCGGCGGCGTCGTCATGCCGGGGATGATCGACACCCACCGGCACATGTGGCAGACCGCGATGCGCGGCTACGGCGCCGACTGGACGCTCACCCAGTACTTCGTCTGGTACTACCTGGAGTGGGGCAAGGTCTTCCGCCCCGAGGACGTCCACGCGGGCAACCTGCTCGGCGCCTGGGAGGCGCTCGACGCCGGCGTCACCACCACCGTCGACTGGTCGCACGGGCTGCAGACCGTCGCGCACGCCGACGCCGCCGCCGACGCGCTGGAGTCGGTGCCCGGCCGGTTCGTCCTGGCCTACGGCAACATCCAGGACGCCCCCGCCAACTGGACGGCCGCGCCCGAGTTCCGCGACTTCGTCTCCCGCCGCGTCACCGGCAACGACAGGCTGGGCTTCCAGCTCGCGTTCGACGTCACCGGCGACCCGGCGTTCCCCGAGAAGCCCGCGTTCGAGGTCGCGCGCGAGCTGGGCGTGCCGGTCACGACGCACGCCGGCGTGTGGGGCGCCACCAACGACGACGGCATCAAGCTCATGCACGACCACGGCTTCATGACCCCGGAGACGGTCTACGTCCACGCGGCCACGCTGTCGGCCGACTCCTACCACCGCATCGCGGCCACCGGCGGCTCCGTCTCGGTGTCGACCGAGAGCGAGCAGAGCGCGGGCCAGGGCTACCCGCCCACGTGGGCGCTGCGCTCCCACGGCATCCCGGTGTCGCTGTCGATGGACACCTCGGTGTGGTGGAGCGGCGACCTGTTCTCCGCCATGCGCACCACGCTGGGCGCCGACCGCTCGCGCGAGCACATGGAGGCCCACGCCTCGGGCGACACCGTCACGCACGCCTCGCTGCGCGCCGACCAGGTCGTCGAGTGGGCCACCCGCGGCGGCGCGGCGGCGCTGGGCCGGGAGTCCGAGCTGGGCAGCATCGAGGTCGGCAAGAAGGCCGACGTCGTGCTGCTGCGCAACGACCACTCCCCCGTCTCGTTCCCGCTGCTCAACCCGCACGGGCACGTCGCGTTCCAGGCGCAGCGCGGCGACGTGCACACCGTGCTCGTCGGGGGCCGCGTGGTGAAGCGCGACGGGCGGCTCGTCGACGTCGACCTGGCGGCGGTGCGGCGCACCGTGGACGCGACGGTCGAGCACCTGCGCTCCACCATGGGCGAGGAAGCGTGGCAGCAGGGCATGAACCCCGACGTGCCGGAGACGAAGGTGCTGGACAACCCCTACACCTACACCGACTACCGCAGTGCGGGGACGCACGGCGGGACGGCTTCCTAGGTCTGCCGGTCGAGCCACTCGGCCAGCAGGGCGCGCTCGGCGGCGGTCAGCCCCGGGAGGTCGGGCACGACCGTCCGGAACGCGACGGCGACCGCCGCCGGGCCGTCGTCCCCCCGCGCGTCGGGGGCGTCGGGGGCGTCGGTCAGGACGGCGTCGAGCACGGCGTCGAGGACGGCGTCGGCCAGGCCCTCGTCGCGGTCGTCCGCGGCGAGCAGCGTCAGCACGGCGCCGGTGCCCGCGGCGTGGATCATCGCGACGGCACGGCGCTCGCCCACGCGGAGCCGGCCCGCGGCCGCGACGCGGCGCACCCGCGCCCGCAGCACCTCCAGCCCCGCCGCGGCGGCCGGTGAGCGCGCGCCCCGGCCGGGGTCGGCGAGCAGGCGGAAGACCGCGGGGTGGGCCAGGCCGAACCCGATGTGGGTGCGCCAGGCCGCGCGGAGGGCGTCGACGGGGTCGTCGTCGTCCTCCGCCCGCTTCCCGGCGACGTAGGTGGCGAGCACGTGCTCGGCGACCGCGTCGAGCAGCCCGTCCTTGTCGCCGAAGAGCCGGTAGAGCGTGGGCGCCTGGACGCCGGCGGCGTGCGCGACGCCGCGGGTCGTGACCGCGGCCGCGCCCTGCTCGTGCAGCAACCGGGCCGCGACCTCCACGAGCGCCGTCCGCCGACCGGTGTCGTCCACGGCGCCACCCTACCGTTATCGGTGATACGTTCAAAGCCGTTCCACTGATAACAGCCGCTCGTCCTCGGGAGTCCTCATGATCGTCGTCACCGGTGCCACCGGCGCGCTCGGCTCGCAGATCGTCGCCCACCTGCTCGACCGCGTGCCGGCGGAGCGGGTCGGCGTCAGCGTGCGCGACCCCGCCCGGGCCGCCGACCTCGCCGCCCGCGGCGTGCGCGTCCGCCGCGGCGACTTCACCGACCCCGCCTCCCTCGCCGACGCCTTCGCCGGCGCCGAGCAGGTCCTCGTCGTGTCGGCGAACGCCACCGGCGGGGAGGCCGTCGCGCAGCACAGGGCGGCGATCGACGCGGCGCGCGCGGCGGGCGCCGCCCGGATCCTCTACACGAGCCACCAGGGCGCGAGCGCCGGCTCGCCGTTCGCGCCGATGCCCGACCACGCGGCCACCGAGGGCCACCTGGCGGCGTCGGGCGTGCCGTTCACGGCGCTGCGCAACGGGTTCTACGCGAGCACGGTGCCGCTGCTGCTGGGCGGCGCGCTGACGACCGGCGAGCTGGTGGCGCCCGCCGACGGGCCGGTGTCGTGGACCGGGCACGCCGACCTCGCCGCGGCGGCGGCGGTGGTGCTGGCCGGCGGTGCTGCGCTGGATGGCACTGCGCTGGACGGCACTGCGCTGGACGGCACTGGGCTCGACGGCACTGGGCTCGACGGCGTCACCCCGCCCCTGACCGCGCCCGACGCGCTCGACCTCGCCGACGTCGCGCGCCTGCTCGGCGAGCTCACAGGGCGCGAGGTGCGGCGGGTCGTCGTGGACGACGACGAGTGGGCGGCCGGACTGGTCGCCCGCGGCGTGCCGGCGGACCGGGCGGAGATGCTCCTCGGGATGTTCCGCGCGTCCCGCCAGGGCGGCTTCGCCGCCACCGGCCCCGCACTGGCCGACCTGCTCGGGCGCCCGGTCACCCCGCTCCGCGCGCTGCTGGCGGAGGTGGTCGCACCGGGCGCCCGGGTCGCGCCGTGACTAGAGGCGGTTCCGCTTGCGGCCGGTGACGCGGTTGTAGACCACCAGGACGATCACGGCGCCGATGATCGAGCCGATCCAGCCGGCGGGCTGGAAGCCGCGGAACCCGCCCGTCAGCAGGCCGAAGATCAGGCCGCCGAGGATCGAGCCGACCACGCCGACCGCGATGGTGCGGGCGATGCCGATGTGGTCCTTGCCTGGCACGATGGCGCGCGCGATGAAGCCGGCGATGAGGCCGAAGACGACCCAGCCGATGATGGTCCCGATGACGCCCATGTGCTCCGCACTCCCCCGTGGTGACCGCGGCACGTGATCACGTGCCTGTCTCCGTTGTACCGCGGGGCGGGGGCGGGTGCGAGGACCCGGACGTGCGACGACCCCGGGTCACAGGGTGACCCGGGGTCGTGGCGGGTGGCGCGTCCGCTCCCCAGCGACGCGCGAAGTGAGTTGCCGTGGAGTGATTCGCACGACGTGTCGGATGCGTTACACGTGGCAGTCGGATGGACTGTTCGGATCAACGATCGAGCCTCTGCGGGCTCGGTTGGCGCGACAGCATCCGGAGCGCGATGCCGGAGCGGGGTGGCGGACACGAGGGGCCGGGCCGTGCCCGCGAGTGTGCCGCTCAGGACGGCGCGGGGCGCTCGCAGTCGACGCCAGGTCCACGTCACGACACACCCGCTACCCCACCTCGCCGGCTCGAGGCGACGCCACACGTAGTCCACTGCGCCGGCCATAGGCCGTCGTTCACAGCAGCACACGATGTCCCTTACGCGCTTGACCAGCGACGATGCTGCGATTATCGTCGAACACATGTTCGACACTGCGGCGCTGGAGGAGACCGACGAGGTCTCCCGGATGCTCGCGGACGCCCCCGACTGGCCCCCGCTCGACGAGGTGTTCGACGCCCTCGTCGCCGCCGGACGCCCCGCACCGTCGGGGTGGCTCGCGCTCGAACTCGACCTGGCGTCCGCCGATCCGGGCGAGCTCGACGACGCGGAGCTCGTCGACGCCGTGGCCGACCTCGACCGCATCGCCTCCTGGGCCGCCGCCCGCCAGTCCCGGCTGCTCGCCGAGTTCGCCCGCCGCCGCCCGGCCGATCCGCGGGACGTCGCCGCGCAGGGGCCCGGGGCGGTCAGCCGGTGGGCGCCGGACGAGATCGCCCTGGCGCTGTCGGTCTCCCGGCTCGCGGCGGGCCAGCGGCTGGCCCAGGCCCGCCGGCTCACGGAGGCGCTGCCCGCCACGCTCGACGCCCACGAGGCCGGGCGGATCGACGCGACCAAGGTCCGCGCGATCTGCGACGCCACCCAGCACCTCCCCGACGACCGGGCCGCCCGCGTGCAGGACCGGGTGCTGCCCGCCGCCGAGCGGCAGAGCCGCGCCCAGCTGGTGGCCGCCCTGCGCCGCGCCGTGATCGCGGTCGACCCCGACGGCGCGAACGACCGGCACGCGAAGGCCCGCCTCGACCGGCGCGTGGTCGTCGGCGCGGAGACCGAGGGCATGGCCTCGTTGTGGGCCCTGCTGGCCGCGCCCGACGCGCTCGCGGCTCACCAGTGGCTCACCCGCCTGGCCCGCGGTCTCGGTTCCGAGGATCCGCGTGGCATAGACGCCAGGCGTGCCGACCTCCTCGTCGACCTGCTCACCGGCCGGGTCACGAGCCGCGCCGCCGCCACCGACGCCGACGCAACCACCGACGCCGACACCGGCAGCGCCGCTGCTGCGCCTCTGCGGCCGGTCGACCCGGGCAAGCCGCTGGTGCAGGTCGTGGTGCCGCACTCGACCCTGGTCGGCGCCGACGAACAGCCGTGCGACCTGGTCGGCTACGGCCCGATCCCGTCCGACCTGGCCCGGCAGATCGCCGCCGACGCGGTGTGGAAGCGCCTGGTCACCGATCCGCTGTCCGGGGCGCTGCTCGACCACGGCCGCACCACCTACCGCCCACCGGCCGCACTCACCGACTTCGTGCGGGCCCGCGACGTGCACTGCCGGTCGCCGTTGTGCCGGCGCCGCGCGCTCGACTCCGAGCTCGACCACACCGTCCCGTTCCCACTCGGCCCGACCGCCGCGCACAACCTCACCGACGGCTGCCCGCTGCACCACCGCGAGAAGCACTCGCCGGGCTGGAGCGTGGTCCAGCAGCCCGACGGCCGACTCACCTGGACCACCCCGACGGGCCACCGCTACACCAGCGACCCCTTCGACTACCGCCCCGAGCCCGACCTCCCACCCCGCCCGCCACGACAGGCCAGACCGGCGCCGGTCCCCCGCCGACAAGTCGATCTCGACTGGACCTCGCGCGGCGACCCGCACGACCCCCCACCCTTCTGACCGGGGATGCGCGGCACTGCGTGCGCTCCTGCTCAGTTGCGCCGGTGACCAGGCAACGGACGGGAGCGCGGCCTGAGCCCCAGCCGGGGATGACGTCGGTTACAGCGCAACCGCGAGCGTCCGCCCGACGCATCCCCGGAACCAGGAAAGCCACGTTCCTGCCCCGAGAGGGCCTGAACGTGGCCTTCCTGAACCCAGGAGCGGCGGGCGCGAAGGAACAGCTACCCGCCCAACGCCTCCCTCAGCCGCTCGTCCCGACCCCGCCGCTCCGCCCGCAGGGCCAGCGCACCGTCCAGGTCGACCTCGACGAAGCGGGTGCGGGTGCCGGGGGCGGACTGGGCGACCAGGTCGAGGTCGCCCGACAGCACCGTCGCCACCATCATGTAGCCCCCGCCCGACACCGCGTCGCGGTGCAGCACGATCGGCTCGACGCTGCCCGGCACCTGGATCGAGCCGATCGGGTACGGGGCGTCGACGATGTTCGAGGGGTCCTGGCCGGCCCCGAACGGCGGCTCGCGGTCGACGGTCTCCAGCTCGGCGCCGGAGTAGCGGAAGCCGATGCGGTCGGCGACCGGCGTGAGCTTCCACGTGGTGTCGAGGAACGTGGCCCGGCCGTCGGCGGACAGGCGGTGGTCGTAGAGGCCCATCATCACCCGCACCTCGACGTCCTTGCTCCACGTCGGACGCAAGTCCTCGGGCACCGAACGGCCGGCGGACGCGGAGCCCGAGCCGGACCCCGAACCGACCGGCAGCACGTCCCCCGCCGCCAGCGGCCGTCCGGAGAACCCGCCGAGCGCGCCGAGCCCGTAGGTCGAGCGGCTGCCCAGCACCACCGGCACGTCGACGCCGCCCGACACCGCGACGTAGGCCCGCGCGCCACCGGCGAGGTAGCCGAACGAGAGGACGTCACCGGCGTCGACGGCGAAGGACTCCCACTGCGGGCGCTCCTCCCCGTTGACCTTCGGCGCCATGACCGCCCCGGTGACCGCCACGACGGCCGCCTCGGAGAACACCAGCTCCGGCCCCATGTAGACGACCTCGAGCACCGCGTCGCCCGCGTCGTTGCCGACGAGCAGGTTGGCCGCGCGCAGCGAGTACTGGTCGAGCGCCCCCGACGGCGGGATGCCGAGGTCGTAGTAGCCGGTGCGGCCGGCGTCCTGCACCGTGGTCGAGAGTCCGGGCTTGCGCACCTCGATGCTCATCGCAGGGCCTCCAGCAGCGTCGCGTTGTAGCCGTCGGGGTCGTCGAGGAACGGGGCCAGCGCGAAGTCCACCGGGGCCTGCTTGATCCGGAACTCCTTCGCCTCCACCGAGGCGAGCAGGCTGTCGTACTCGTCGCGGTCGACGGGGCGGAACTTCACGATGTCGCCGGGACGGAAGAACACCATGAAGTCGGTGAAGTCGGGCATCGACTGCGTCGGGTCGTAGATCGGGGCCGGCGTGATCCCGAACATCTGGTACCCGCCGGCGCCGCGCACGGAGTAGATGCAGGAGAAGCAGCCGCCGTAGCCGACCGTCTGCTTCGGGGTGTCGGTGCGCGGGCGCAGGTACTTCGGTACGACGATCTGCCGGTCCCGGGGCACCATCTGGTACTTGAACGGCAGGCCGGCGACGAACCCGACCATCGAGGTGAACCACGGCGAGCCGGAGTGCGCGGCGATGAACTCGTCCTCGTCGGCGTACCCGTTGATCCGCGCGGCGTAGGCGATGTCGGTGGCGTCGGGGTCCTGGTGGCGGTCGCGGAAGCGCATCAGCGTCTCGGTGGTCCACGGATCGCGGTAGAGCACCGGGATCTCCAGGACGCGCGTGGGCAGCGCGACGTCCGACGCGTCACCCACCTGCTGCTCGAGGTCCTTGAGCTGCTTCATCAGCGTGTGCGGGTTGAGCACGTCCGGGTCGTAGCGCACCTGGTAGGACGCGTTGGCCGGGCAGATGTCGACCAGCCCGTCGGGCCGCTGCTCGCGCAGCGCGCCCGTGATCGCCATCGCCCGGAAGTTGGCCTGCAGGCTCATCTCCTCGGCGAGCTCGACGAAGATGAACTCGTCGCCGCCCCAGCTGTAGCGGGCCCCGGTCTCGGTCGTCGCCGTCATAACCACTCCTCCAGCGTCCCGGTGTGGAACTCCCCCGCGGCGAACCACGGCTCGTCCAGCAGTGCGCGGTGCATCGACGTCGTCGTCGTCACGCCCTCGACCTCCAGCTCGGCCAGCGCGCGGCGCGAGCGGCGGATCGCCTCCTCGCGGTCGGCGCCCCACACGACCACCTTCGCGAGCAGCGAGTCGTAGTACGGCGACACGGCGGAGTCGGACTCCAGCCAGGTGTCGCTGCGCACCCACGGCCCGGCCGGCAGGTGCACCCGCCCGACCTTGCCGGGCTGGGGCAGGAAACCCTTGTCCGGGTCCTCCGCGCAGATCCGGAACTCCAGGGCGTGCCCGCGCACCACGATGTCGTCCTGGGCCAGGCGCAGCGGCTCGCCCGCGGCGATCCGCAGCTGCTCGGCCACCAGGTCGACGCCCGTGACGAGCTCGGTCGTCGGGTGCTCGACCTGGATGCGGGTGTTCATCTCGATGAAGAAGTACTCGCCGCTCTCGTCGTCGACGAGGAACTCGACGGTGCCGGCACTGCGGTAGCCGCACTCGGTGGCCAGCCGCACCGCGGACTCCGTCATCGCCGCCCGCACCTCGGAGCCGATGCCGGGGGCGGTGGCCTCCTCGACGACCTTCTGCCGCCGCCGCTGCAGCGAGCACTCGCGCTCGTACAGGTGCACCGCCGACCCGCCGTCGCCCAGCACCTGCACCTCGACGTGCCGGGCCCGGCGGACGAACCGCTCCAGGTACATGCGGCCGTCGCCGAAGGCGGTGGCCGCCTCGCGCGACGCCTGCGGGAAGCCCTTGCGCAGCGCCGCCTCGTCGTCGACGACCCGGATGCCGCGCCCGCCGCCGCCCGCCGCGGCCTTGAGCATCACCGGGTAACCGACCTCGGAGGCCGCGCGCACGGCCTCCTCCACGTCCTCGACGCCGCCGGGCGTGCCGGGCACCGTCGGCACGCCGGCGGCCCGCGCCACCTCGCGCGCGGCCACCTTGTCGCCCATCCGCTCGATCGTCGCGGCGTCGGGCCCGACGAACGTCAGCCCCGCCTCGGCGACGGCCGCCGCGAACGACGCCCGCTCGGACAGGAACCCGTAGCCGGGGTGCACGGCGTCGGCGCCGGCGTCCTTCGCCGCCGCCACCAGCGCGTCGACGACGAGGTAGCTCTTCGCCGCCGACGACGGGCCGATGTGGACCCGGTGGTCGGCGAGCCGCACGTGCGGCGCCTCGGCGTCGGCGTCGCTGTAGACGGCGACGGACTCGATGCCGAGGTCGCGCGCGGCGCGGACGATCCGGACCGCGATCTCCCCGCGGTTGGCGACGAGCAGCCGCCTCATCCGGCCTCGATCACCGCGACGACCTGACCGGCGTCGACCTCGTCCTCGTTCTCGACCAGGAACTCCACGACGGTGCCCGCCGCGCCGGCCTGCACCTCGTGGAAGGACTTCATGACCTCGACGAGGCAGACCGTGTCCTCCGCGCCGACGGTCTCGCCGGCGTCGGTGAACAGCGGGCTGTCCGGGTCGGGGCGGCGGTAGAACACGCCGGGGATCGGGGACACGACCTCGTGACGGGCCATCGGGGCAACTCCTAGGACAGGTGGGGGGCGAGGGCGGAGCGGACGGCGGTGGCCAGCTCGACGGCGTTCGGGGTGTCGGAGTGGACGCAGACGCAGTCGGCGCGGACCGGGATCTCCGTCCCGTCGACGGCGGTGGCGACGCCGTCGGTGACCGCCCGCACCGCGCGCTCCGCCGACCGCTCCGGGTCGAACGCGTCGTGCTTGCGCGTGATGATCAGCGAGCCGTCCGGGCGGTAGTCGAGGTCGGCGTAGTACTCGGAGATGAACCCCGCGTCGCGCTTCCCCCACACCTGCTCGTGGACGGTGCCGGCCATGCCCATCAGCGGGACGCCGAACACGTCGGCGGCGTCGGCGATGGCGCCGGCGACCTCCTCGTCGCGCGCGGCCATGCCGTAGAGCGAGCCGTGGGCCTTGACGTGGTTCAGCTCCATGCCCTCGGCCCGCAGGAACCCGACGAGCGCCCCGACCTGGTAGAGCACCGCGGCCGTGAGCTCGGAGCGGTCCATCTTCATCTCGCGGCGGCCGAAGCCCTCGCGGTCGGGCAGCGACGGGTGCGCGCCGACCTTCACGCCGTGGGCCTGGGCCAGCTTCACCGTGGACGCCATCACCGACGGGTCCGACGCGTGGAAGCCGCAGGCCACGTTGGCCAGCGTGATGAGCGGCATGAGGCCCTCGTCGTCGCCGCAGCGGTAGATCGAGAACGCCTCGCCCATGTCGCAGTTGATGTCGACCATCGCTACCCCCTGGCCTCCCGGATCGCCCGCCACACGCGCTGCGGAGTGGCCGGCATGTCGATGTGCGTCACGCCCAGGTGCGCCACCGCGTCGATCACGGCGTTCACGACCGCGGGCGACGACCCGATCGCCCCCGACTCCCCGATGCCCTTGACGCCCATCGGGTTCGTCGGCGACGGGGTGACGGTACTGCCGAGCTCGATGTGCGGCAGGTCGGAGGCGGCGGCGAACTGGTAGTCGGCGAGGGTGCCCGTGGTCGGGTTGCCGTCGGCGTCGAACGTGGCCTCCTCGAACATCGCCTGGCCGATGCCCTGCGCGATCCCGCCGTGCAGCTGCCCGGCGACGATCTCGGGGTTGACGACGTGGCCGCAGTCGTCGACCGCGACGAACCGGCGGATCCGGCTGAACCCGGTCTCGGTGTCGACCTCCATGACGCAGATGTGGGTGCCGAAGGGCCAGGTGAAGTTGGGCGGGTCGAACGCGTTCTCCGCGGTGAGCAGCGGCTCCATGCCCTCGGGCAGGTTGTCGGCCAGGTAGGCGGCCATCGCCACCTCCTGGATCGTGATGCCCGCGTCGGTGCCGCCCACGGTGAACCGGCCGTCCTCGAACGACAGGTCGTCCTCGGAGGCCTCCAGCAGGTGCGCGGCGATCGTCCGGGCCTTGTCGACGACCTTGTGCGCGGCCATGTGCACCGACACCCCGCCGACGGGGAGGCTGCGCGAGCCGTAGGTGTCGCGGCCGAACGGGGCGACGGCGGTGTCGCCGTGCAGCACCTCGACGTCGTCGGGGTGCACGCCCAGCGCGTCGGCCGCGATCTGCGACCACGCCGTCTCGTGGCCCTGCCCGTGCGGCGAGGTGCCCGTGACGACCTCGACCTTGCCGCTGACCAGCATCCGGACCGTCGCGGCCTCCCAGCCGCCGCTCTGCAGCCGCACGCCCGCCGCGACCTTCGACGGCGACAGCCCGCCGCTCTCGGTGAAGTTGCCGATCCCGATGCCGATCTGGACGGTGTCGCCGGACTCCCGGCGCTGCTTCTGCTCCGCGCGCACGGCGTCGTAGTCGACCAGGCGCATCGCCTCGCGCATGCAGGGCTCGTAGTCGCCCGAGTCGTACATGACGCCCGACGGGACGGTGCGGTTCTCCAGGAACTTCGGGTGCAGGTTGATCAGCCGCACCTCCGCCGCGTCCATCCCCAGCTCGCGCGCCAGGTCGTCCATGATCCGCTCGTGGGCGTAGGCGGCCTCCGAGCGCCCGGCGCCGCGGTAGGCGTCGGTCGGGGTGAGGTTGGTGAACACGCCGCGGCAGGTGAAGGAGTAGGACCCGAAGTCGTAGAGCCCGCAGTAGGTGAACGCGCCGAACACCGCGATGCCCGGGGTGAGCAGCTGCAGGTAGGCGCCCATGTCGGCGAGCAGGTCCACCTTCATCCCGAGGATCTTGCCCTCGCGGGTGGCGGCCACGGCCATGCGCTGCACCTGGCCGCGGCCGTGGGTGGTGGCGACGTGGTGGTCCGAGCGGGTCTCGTTCCAGCGCACCGGCTTCTTCAGCCGGCGGGCGAGCGCGAGCGCCAGCGCCTCCTCGGCGTAGACGTTGAGCTTGGCGCCGAACCCGCCGCCGACGTCAGGCGCGATCACGCGCAGCTTCGAGTCGGGCATGCCGACGACCATGGCGCCGATGTCGCGCAGGAAGTGCGGCACCTGCGTGGAGGAGTAGATCGTGAAGCCGCCGCCCACCGGGTCGGGGCTGACGAGCACCGCGCGCGGCTCCATCGGCGAGGGCAGCACGCGCTGCTGCAGGTACCGGCCCTCCACGACGACGTCGGCCTCCGCGAACGCCGCGTCGACGTCGCCGGTGGCCAGCGGCCAGGTGTAGCAGTGGTTGGTGCCGAGGCCCTCGTGCACGAGCGGGGCGCCCGGCTCCAGCGCGGCCTCGACGTCGAACACGCCGGGCAGCGCCTCGTACTCGACCTCGATCAGGCCGAGCGCGTCCTCCGCGGTGGCCGCGTCGACGGCCAGCACCACCGCGACGCCGTCACCGACGTGGTTGACCTCGTCGACGGCCAGCGGCGGGTGCTCCGGGATCTTGATGTCCTCCGTGACCGGCCACCCGCAGGGCAGCCCGATCGCGAACTCCGACGCCAGGTCGGCGCCGGTGAACGCGGCGACGACGCCGGGCAGCGCCAGCGCCGCGGAGAGGTCGACCGAGGTGATGCGGGCGTGCGCCAGGGGGCTGCGCAGGACGGTGAGGTGCAGGGCGCCGGGCATCGCGATGCCGTCGACGAAAGTGCCCTGCCCGGTGATCAGCGCGGCGTCCTCGCGACGCAGGATGCTCTGCCCGACGTACTTCTCGGTGGTGGTGGTCACGTGGAGCTCCCTCGGGGACGAGTCGGCGCGGTGTGATCCAGAACGCTAGTGCACGCGGGCTCTGCCGGAATAGTCCGATCAGCGGGAGATCGAATCGAGGGCTCCTCGCACCTTGTCCACGAGCAGGTCGAGGTGCTCGGTGGTCGCGGTGAGCGGCGGGGAGAAGCCGAGCGCGCTGGTCATCGGCCGGATCAGCACGCCGCGCTCGCGGGCGGCGCGGGACACGACGGCCGGGGCGACGGACGGGTCGAGCTCGAGCGCGCCCAGCACCCCGGTGCCCCCACGCACCTCCGTGACCAGCGGGTGGTCGGCCAGCGTGCCGAGCGCCGCGGCCAGCTCGCCCTCCAGCACGAGGGCGCGGGCGAGCAGGTCCTCGCGCTGGAGGATCTCGATGTTCGCGAGCGCCGCGGCGCAGGCGGTGGGGTGCCCGCCGTAGGTCGCCCCGTGGCGGAACGGGGCGGCGCCGTCGGCCCAGAACGGCTCGGCGACGCGCTCGTGCACGACCACCCCGCCCAGCGGCACGTACCCGCTCGTGACGCCCTTCGCGAACACCACGAGGTCGGGCACCACGCCGTAGCGCTCGATCCCGAACCACGAGCCGAGCCGGCCGAAACCGCAGATGACGGCGTCGACGACGAGCAGCACGCCGTGCCGCGCGCACACCTGCGCCACCGCCTGCACGTACCCCTCCGGCGGAGGCAGCACCCCGCCCGCGCCGATCACCGGCTCCACGACGAACGCGGCGACGCGGTCGGCGCCCAGCCGGGTGATCTCGGCGTCGAGCGCCGCGGCGTCGTCGTGCGGGACCTGCACGACGTCGGGCACGAACGGCCCGGCGAGCCGGTTGGCCGGCATGCCGGCCAGCGCCGTGCCGAACCCGTGCGTGCCGTGGTAGCCGTGCTCGCGGCTGATCAGCACGGTCCGCTCCGGCGAACCGGTGCGCGCCCAGTACTCGCGGGCCAGCTTCGCGGCGGTGTCGATGCCGTCGCCGCCGCCGCTGCCCAGGAACACCTTCGCGCCCGGCACCGGGGCCAGCGCGGCCAGCCGGTCGGTCAGCTCGCGCGCCGGCTCGTTCGTGACGTCGCCGAAGGTCTGGTAGCTGGCCAGGGCCGTCATCTGGGCGTGCACGGCGTCGGCGATCTCGCGGCGGCCGTGCCCGACGTTGACGCACCACAGGCTGGCCGTGGCGTCGAGGTAGCGGGAGCCGGCGTCGTCGAAGACCCAGACGTCCTCCCCGCGGGTGAGCACGAACTCGGCGCCGCGGACGGCGCCCATCGCGGCGAACGGGTGCCAGAACGCGGAGTCGCCCATGGTCGCGATCCTGCCACCCGGACGCCCTGCGGGGCACCGGCCCGCGCACTACCGTCGGGAGGCGTGGTGCAGTTCCCTCCGCCCTACGAGTCGGCGGTCGACCGCGCGATCCGGGAGGCCGCCGAGCGCGGCGCCTTCGACAACCTCCCCGGCAAGGGCAAGCCCCTCCCCCAGCTCGACGAGGACGAGCTCGGCTGGGTGCGCCGCTGGCTCGACCGCGAGGGCGTGTCGTCGGAGATGCTGCTGCCGACGCCGGTGCAGCTGCGCAAGGAGATCGACCGGCTGCCGCAGACGCTCGCGGCACTGAAGCGCGAGTCCGACGTCCGCGACGCCGTCTCCGAGCTCAACCGGCGCATCGCCGAGCACATCCGGTACCCGAGCGGGCCGCGGATCCCGGTGCGGCTCGTCGACGCGGAGCGGGCCGTGGCGCAGTGGAGGCAGGGGCGGGAGGCGCAGCTCCCGCCGCCGGCGGCGCCCGTGCCCGAGCCCCCGGCGTCGGCCCCGGCTCCGCGGCGGCGCCGCCGCTGGTGGTGGTGGCGCGGCCGCTAGGCCCGACCGGGCAGCGCCGCGTCCGGGAGCGCCGCCGGGCGCGCGGTGTTCGTCAGCGCCACCCCGGCGAGGATCAGCGCCCCGCCCAGCGCCTGCACCGGCGTGAGGAGCTGCCCCAGCAGCAGCCACGACGCCACGGCCGACACGACGACCTCCAGCAGCGCCACGAGCGAGCCGCGGGTGGCCCCGATCCGGCGCAGCGCGGCCACGCCGGTGAGGTAGGCGACCACCGTCGAGACGACGACGAGCAGCCCCGCGGCCACCGGCCACCCGACGTCGGCACCGGCCAGGACGACGCCCGTCACCGACGGGTCGACGACGACCGGCAGCACCCCGACCAGCCCGAGGAGCCCGATCAGCACCGCGCCGACGGTCATGCCGACGCCGGCGAGCACGAGCGGTGGGGTGGTGCTGCCCGCGCGGTCGGCGATGAGGAAGTACGCGGCCTGGCAGACGGCGGCGACGAGCCCCCACACCAGTCCCTCGACGCGCAGCGCGGACCCCGACCAGACCTCCACGACCAGCGCCAGCCCGACGATCGCGACCCCCGCCCCGAGCACCGTCCGCGGCCCGGGCGGCGAGCGGCGCACCACCCACACCCAGGCGATCACCAGGATCGGCCCGAGGTACTCCAGCAGCAGCGCGATCGCGACCGGCAGGTACTGCAGCGCGCTGAAGAACGCGAGCTGCACACCCGCCATCGCCAGCACGCCGTAGAGCAGCAGCGCGGGCCCGTCGGCGCGCAGCGCGGCGAGCACCCCGGGACGGGTGACGGCGAGCAGCACCAGCAGGATCGCCGCCGCCCCGCCCAGGCGCACCAGCACGGCACCCGACGCCGACCAGCCTGCGCTCGTCAGGGCGCCGGCGAACGGGCCGGAGAGCCCGAACGACAGCGCCGAGGCCAGCGCGAGCCCGAGGCCCGCGCCGGCCCGCGAGGTGGTCGCCGGGATGGCCGGTTCGGTCAGTCCTCCGCCCCGGTGCGCGCGACGAGCCCGGCCGCCGCGATCCCGGCCAGCGCCGCCGCCTCGTCGTTGAGCGAGGCGTCGCCGGTGACGCCGACGGCGCCCAGCAGCGCCCCGCCCGCGTCGTGCACGAACACCCCGCCGGGCACCGAGAGGATCTTCCCGCCGGCCAGCGCCGCGACGGAGGTGAAGAACTCCGGGGAGTCGGCGGCGCGGGCGGCGATGGCGCGGTTGGTCATCCCCAGCGCGAGCACGCCCGAGGCCTTGGCCGTGGCCAGCTCGGGGCGCAGGAAGCCCGAGCCGTCCTGGCGGGCGAGCGCGACGACCGCGCCGCCCGGGTCGAGGACGGCCACCGTCAGCGGGTTGAAGCCCTGCTCGGTGCCGTGCGCGAGCGCGGCGTCGACGATGGTGCGGGCCTGGTCGAGGGTGATCGTCACGCGGCGGAGTCTAGGCGGGTGAGCGCGATCAGGGGGATCGTGCGGTCGGTCTTGCGCTCGTACTCGGCGAAGCCGGGGCTGGCGGCCTTGATCTTCTCCCAGAGCTCGTCGCGCTCGTCGCCGACGAGCTCGGTGGCCTCGACGGTGAAGGTCTCGACGCCCACCTCCACGGCGAACCGCGGGTTGGCCCTGACGTTGTGGTACCAGTCGGGGTTGGTCGGCGCGCCGGCCTTCGAGGCGACGATGACCGTGCGGCCCTCGCCCTGCGGGAAGTGCACGAGCGGCGTCACGCGCTCGGTGCCGCTCTTCGCCCCGACGTGGTGCACCAGGATCATGTCCGCGCCCTCGAACGGGCCGCCGACCCGCCCCTCGTTGGCCCGGAACTCCTCGATGATCTTCGCGTTCCAGTCGTTCGTACCGCTCATGTCGCTCCTCGCAGCAGCAGGACCCACGCGGCCGTGATCACGGCCACGCCCGCGATCAACCAGAACAGCGCGGCCCACATTCCGCCCGCGACGCCCGTCAGCCGGGCGAGCACGTCGGCGTCGGAGCTGCCGTGGTGGCCGCGGCGGCGCCCGCGCTGCAGCTCGCGCACCGCCCGCAGGCCCCCGAGCAGCAGGAACCAGCACAGCGCGGCGGCGAACCCGTCCTGCAGCCGCGGGGAGCCGTAGAAGGAGACGGCCGCGACGAGGGCCCCGGTGGCCACCACCGCGATCACCCCGAAGAGGTTGCGGACGTGCACGAGCGTGGCCGCCAGCAGGACCAGCGCGGTCCACAGCGCCCACTCGGCGTGGTCGGCGGCCACGAGCACCGCGCCGCCGAGCCCGAGCAGCGACGGCGCCGGGTAGCCGCCGAGGAACGTGAGCACCAACCCCGGCCCGGCCGCGGCGCCGGTCGAGACGGTGAGCCCGGAGGTGTCGGCGTGCAGCCGGATGCCGGTCAGCCCCCGCCCGGCCAGGACGGCGACGATCGCGTGCCCGCCCTCGTGGGCGATCGTCACGACCGTCCGGGTCCAGCGCCACGACGTCGACCACAGCACCGCGACCAGCGCCAGGCCCAGCGCGAGGAGGACGACGGGGCGTTGGTCGACCAGCGTGCCGAGCACGTCACCGAGATCCCCCACCGGGCCAGTCTGGCAGTAGTGCTTTGACCTTCCAGCGGCTGGAGACTCCAGGATGGCGCCCATGATGCTGACGATCGGGCAGCTCGCCGCCCGCACCGGCGTGCCGGTCCGGACGATCCGGTTCTGGTCCGACGAGGGCCTGCTGCCCGAGACCGACCGCTCGCGGGGCGGCTACCGGCGCTACGACGCCGCGGCCGCCGCCCGCCTCGACCTGGTCCGGACCCTGCGCGAGCTGGGCCTGGGCCTCGACGACGTGCGCCTGGTGCTGGAGCGCCGGCGCAGCGTCGAGGAGGTGGCCGCGTCCCACGTCCGCGCCATCGACGATCGCATCCGCACCCTGCGGACCCAGCGCGCCGTGTGCACGCTGCTCGCCCGCGGGCCCCACTCCCCCAGGAAGGCCGCACTCATGAACGACCTCGCCCGGCTCTCGGCCGCGCGCCGCCAGGAGATGATCGACGAGTTCGTCGACGCCGCGTTCGCCGGCACCGACCCCGACGCCCCCGGCGCCGGGATCGCCACCTCCATGCGCTCGCTGCCCGCCGACCTGCCCGACGACCCGACCACCGAGCAGGTCGAGGCCTGGGTGGAGCTGGCCGAGCTGGTGTCCGACCCCGCGTTCCGCGCCCGCGTGCGCGAGATGGCGGTGGCCGGGTCGGCCGCCGAGCACCCGCCCGCCGCCGACCCCGCCGCGGTCGCCGAGCACGCCGGCCCGGCGCTGGCGGCCGGCGTCGACCCGGCGTCGGCGCAGGCGCGGGAGGTCGTCGAGCGGATCGCGCCGCCCGGCGTCGACCGGGCGGAGCTGGCGGCGGCGATCACGGTGTTCGCCGACCGGCGGGTCGAGCGCTACTGGGCGCTGCTCGGGGTCCTCAACGGCTGGGACCCGTTCGCGCCGACCGTCCCGGCGTTCGAGTGGTTCGCGGAGGCCCTGCGGGCGCACGCCGCCGAGTAGCGGCCGGCCGGTCAGTCGCGGCGCCCGCTGACCGCCAGCCCGGCCCCCATCGCGATCATGGTGAGCCCGCCGAGGCCGCCGACCCGGCGCAGCCGCGCCGGGGAGGTGGCGAACCAGTCGCGGGCGGACCCCGCGGCCAGCCCCCACGCCGAGTCGAGCACGGCGGCGATCACCGCGAACAGCAGGCCCAGGACGAGCATCTGGCCGGTCGCGCTGCCCGCGCCGGTGTCGACGAACTGCGGCAGCACCGCGGCGAAGAAGATCAGCACCTTGGGGTTGGTGGCGCCGACGACCACGCCCTGCCAGTACAGCCGCCGGTCCAGGACGCCCGGCGCGGCGCCGAGCGCGACGGCCAGGTCGCCGCGGTGGCGGATCGTCTGCACGCCGAGGTACACGAGGTAGGCGGCGCCGACGAGCTTGAGCACGGTGAACACCGCCACCGACTGCGCGGCGACCGCCCCGAACCCCAGCGCCACGACCACGACGACGAGCGCGGCGCCCGTCGTGTTGCCGGCGACGCTGGTCAGGGCGGCGCGGCGGCCGTGGGCCAGTGCGCGGCCGACGATGAACAGCACGCTGGGCCCGGGGACGACGACGAGCACGATCCCGGCCAGCGCGAACGTCACGAGCGTCTCGACGGAGGGCATGCGGGTGACTCAACCCCACGCCCCGGTTGCAGGAAAGCCACTTTCCCGCAACCAGGTGGCAGGAACGTGGCTTTCCTGAACCTCGGGCGGGCGGGCGGGCGGGCGGGCGGGCGGGCGGGCGGGCGGGCGGGGCGGGGCGTGCGGGCCCCGGGCTCACCAGCCGTAGAACACCCGCTCCACGACCGCACGGGACCGGCGGGTGACGCGGCGGTAGTCGTCGAGGAAGACCCCGGAGTCCCCGTCGGCCGGGTACCCCAGCGCGGCAGCCACGGCGGCCAGCTTCCGGCCCGACCGCGGCAGCTGGTCGCCGGGCTTGCCCCGCACCAGCATCACGGCGTTGCGGGCGCGGGTGGCCGTCGTCCAGCCCGCCGCCAGCTCGGCCACGTCCTCCGCGGCGAGCAGCCCCGCCTCCCCCGCCTCGCGCAGGCCGTCGAGGGTGGACGTGGTGCGCAGCTCGGGCAGGTCGCCCGCGTGCTGGAGCTGGAGCAGCTGCACCGTCCACTCGACGTCGGCCAACCCGCCCAGCCCGAGCTTGGTGTGCAGGCTGCGGTCGGCGCCGCGGGGCAGGCGCTCGGCGTCGACGCGGGCCTTGATCCGGCGGATCTCGGTGACGGCGGCGTCGGGCAGGCCGTCGGCCGGGTAGCGGATGGGGTCGACCAGCGCGACGAACCGCCGCCCGAGCCCGGCGTCGCCCGCCACGGGCCGGGCCCGCAGCAGCGCCTGCGCCTCCCACGTCTCCGACCAGCGCGCGTAGTAGTTGCGGTAGGACTCCAGGGTGCGCACCAGCGGGCCGGAGCGGCCCTCGGGGCGCAGGTCGGCGTCGACGACGAGCGCCGGGTCGGGGCTCGGGCTGCCCAGGCGGCGCCGCACGGTCTCGGCGACCGTCGTCGCGTACTTGACGGCCTCCTGGTCGGTCGCGCCGTCGACGGGCTCGCAGACGAACAGCACGTCGGCGTCGCTGCTGTAGCCCAGCTCCGCGCCGCCGAGGCGACCCATCCCGATCACGGCGATCCGGGCGGGCGGCTCCGCGGAGCCCAGCGCCCGCTGCACCGACGCCAGCGTGGCCTCCAGCACCGCGACCCACACGCTCGACAGCGCCGCGCAGACCTGCTCGGTGTCGAGCTGTCCCAGCAGGTCGGCGCACGCGACGCGGAGCATCTCGTGGCGGCGCATCGAGCGGGCCGTCGCCGCGGCGGTGTCGGGGTCGTGCTGGCGGGCGACGGTGGTGCGCAGCGACGCCGCGAACTCGGCCGGGTCGCGGGTCAGCTCGTCGGGCCGCCCGCCCGACGGCGCGGCGAGCAGCCGCAGCACCTCCGGGGCCCGCACGAGCAGGTCCGGGACCAGCGCGGACGTGCCCAGCAGCCGCATCAGCCGGGACACGACGAGGCCCTCGTCGCGCAGCAGGCGCAGGTACCACGGCGTCGACGCCAGCGCCTCGGAGACGCGGCGGTAGGCGAGCAGGCCGCGGTCGGGGTCGGGGCTCGCCGACAGCTCGTCGAGCAGCACCGGCAGCAGCGTGTGCTGGATCGCGGCGGCGCGCGAGACGCCGGCCGTGAGCGCGCGCAGGTGCCCCAGCGCCCCCTCCGGCGACGCCCAGCCCAGCGCCGCGAGCCGGGCGGCCGCAGCGGGCTCGGACAGCCGCGCGGTGTCGGCGGGCAGCCGCGAGACCGCGCTGAGCAGCGGCCGGTAGAACAGCTTCTCGTGCAGCCGCCGCACCCGGCGGGCGTTGCGCGTCCACTCCGCGAGCAGCACGCCGACGACGTCGTGGCGCCCGTCGGGCCGCAGCCGGGCGGCGCGGGCCAGCCAGCGCAGCGCCGCGGTGTCCTCGGCGGCGGGCAGCAGGTGGGTGCGGCGCAGCTTCTGCAGCTGCAGGCGGTGCTCGAGCAGGCGCAGGAAGCGGTAGGACGCGGCCAGGTTGGCGCCGTCGTCACGGGCGACGTACCCGCCGTCCGACAGCGCCGCGAGGGCTTCCAGCGTGGTCGGTGAGCGCAGCGCCTCGTCGGTGCGCCCGTGCACGAGCTGCAGCAGCTGCACGGCGAACTCGACGTCGCGCAGCCCGCCGCGGCCC
The DNA here is from genome assembly GCF_013155125.1 of Pseudonocardia broussonetiae. Lineage (NCBI taxonomy): Bacteria > Bacillati > Actinomycetota > Actinomycetes > Pseudonocardiales > Pseudonocardiaceae > Pseudonocardia > Pseudonocardia broussonetiae. The sequence goes on from NZ_CP053564.1 coordinate 6,517,233, forward strand.
AGCTTCAGCTCGCGCTCGGCGATCTCGGGCTTGACGTGCTCCTCGACGCGCCGGCGCATGGCCTGCACATCGGCGACGAACCCGTCGCGCTCGGCGGCGCTCCACACCATCGGCGCGACGGCGTCGAGGTAGGCGGCGCCCAGCTCGGGGTCGCCCGCGATCGGGCGGGCCTTGAGCAGCGCCTGGAACTCCCACGTCTTGGCCCAGCGCCGGTAGTAGGACACGTGGCCGTCGAGCGTGCGGACCAGCTCCCCCTGGCGGCCCTCCGGCCGCAGGTTCGCGTCGACCTCGAAGCACGCCTCCCCGGCCACCCGCATCATCCGGGCGGCCAGCTTGGAGGCGGCCGGGTCGGCGGGCTCGGCGACGAACACGACGTCGACGTCGCTGACGTAGTTCAGCTCGTGCCCGCCGCACTTGCCCATCGCGATGACGGCGAGGCGCCCGTCGCCGGCGTCGGCGCGCTGCGGGAACGCCTCCGCGGCGGCCACGGCGATGGCGGCCTGCAGCGCGGCGGCGGCCAGATCGGCCAGGTGCGCCGCGACCTCGTCGACCTCCAGCACGGCCAGCTCGGGCTCCCCCACCGCGGCCAGGTCGGCGGCGGCGAGGACGAGCAGCTCGTCGCGGTAGGCGGTGCGCAGCGCCTCGATCGCGGCGGCGCCGGTGAGCGTCGCCCGCCCGCCCTGCGGGCTGCCGGCGGGCGCGGCGTCGGGGTCGGCCCCGACGGCCTCGAGCAGCGTCCGCGGGTAGGACGCCGGGTCGGGCGCGCAGTCGCCGGCGAGGCGGTGCCAGCGGTCGGGGTGGGTGACGAGGTGGTCGGCGAGCGCCGTCGAGCTGCCGAGCAGGCCGAACAGCCGCCCCCGCAGGCCGGCGTCGGCGCGGAGCGCGGCGTCGAAGGCGGGGCGGTCGGGCAGCGCGGCGACGAGGCGCTCGGCGCTGCGCAGGGCCAGGTCCGGGTCGGGGCTGCGGGCCAGCGACCACATCACCGGCTCCGCGCCGGGCGCCGGCCGGTCGCCCGCCCACCAGCCGATCTCGGTGAGCGTGGCCTCGGCCCAGGGCTCGGTGAGCCCGAGCCGCGCGAGCGAGGTCCCGGTGCGCGTCACGGCCCTGATCCTGCCTCACCGCGACCGGATCCGGGGTACGCGCCGGGCGCCGGCTCCCGGTCCGACCCGGCTCCGGCCCGCCTCAGCTCCGGCCCGCCTCAGCTCCGGCCCGCGTCCACCCGGCGCAGCCCCGCCACCGCCTCCCCGGACTCGTAGCGGGCGAGCAGGTCGACCGCCGGGCACCAGCGCCGCTCCCACCGCCCGCGCAGGGCGTCGATCCGGGCGAGGTCGGCGGGGCGGCCCGCCAGCGCGCGGGCCGACGCGTCGATGAGGTCACCGGTGCGGCGGTGCACGCCGTCCTCGGCCAGGCCGTCCTGCGCCACGTAGCGGTGGGCGGCGGCGTCGGGGACGGTGGCGCGCCCGGGCAGGGTGTCGTCGAGCGCGAGCCCGGTGAGCAGGCTGAGCAGCTCGCCGTACAGGTCGGGGTCGGGGCAGGCGTCGAACGCCTTGAACTCGATGCGCCCGATCTCGGCCGGCAGGCGCGCCACCTGCGTCAGCGACGGGTCGCTGGGCACGTGCCCCTCCTCGGTCGCGAGGAACACCAGCGCCGCCGGGCGGGCCCCCGTGCGCAGGGTCGTGCGGGCCGACAGCCCGCCCCACGGGACGCCGTCGCGGAACGGCGAGGAGAACGACAGCGGCACCAGCCAGGGGCTGTAGTGGGTGAGCTTGCGGGCGACGTCGACGGGGTCGGCGAGGTCGGCGGCCGAGAGGTTGAGGTCCGGGCCGTAGGTGAGCATGTGCAGGTGCGCGGTGCGCTCCTCCGGGGAGCCCTGTCGGTGGGCCTCCTCCCACGCGTTGAGCGGGGGCTCGATCGCGTAGTCCGACCGCACCGGGTTGAACGCGACGACGCACGTGCGCAGGTCGCCGGCGGCCAGCGCGCCGTCGAGCAGGTCCTGGTCCGCGCGCAGCGCCGCGACCGCCTCCTCCACCGAGTCGTGGATGCGGGTGCGGATCTCCAGGCCCTTGGGGTCGCAGCGGACCAGCCCGCCGTCGTCGTCGAAGCGCTCGTAGCCCTCGACGTACCAGCGCTTGCGCTTGATCCCCTGGTCGCCGATGCGCAGGCCGGGGTAGTCGGCGGCGTCCTCGGGCAGGGCGTCGACGACGCCCTGGAGCTCCTCGAAGGCGACGTCGGTGAAGTCGGCGAAGCGGCCGTCGGTGCGCACCAGCGCCACCTCGTGCTCGATGCCGTAGCGGAACAACGTGCAGACCTCCGGGCTCGCGACGCGCCGCCTGCGCGCCGCGGGGAAGGCTACCCTCAGCGACCGCTCAGGCACCCGCCGCCGAGAACGCGATGCGCCCGGTGGCGGGATCGGCCTCCACGAGCCGGACGGTGGTCGTGACGCCCGCCTCCAGCGGTCCGTCGCAGCGCGCGAGCACCGGCGGGTCGGCCAGGTACACCTCGCCGGCCGCCCCGTCGGCCTCCGACGGGCGCAGCACGATCACCCGGAACTCCTCGCCGATCCGCCCGGCCAGCAGCGCGGCCTCGGTGCGGTCGACGCAGGCGCGGTCGACCTTCGCGGCCGTGGAGTCCGACGCGGCCATCAGCTCGGGCAGCACCGGCAGGGCGGTGCGCAGCCACCCGGGCAGCTCCTCCCCCGCCGCCAGGGCGAGGCACACCTCGGTGCCGAACCGGTCGACGAGGCGCCGCAGCGGCGCGGTGACGTGCGCGTAGGGCGCCCCGATCCCGCCGTGGCCCGGGTCGTCCGGTGCCGCGACGCCCCCGGCGACGTCGAACGCCGTGTAGCCGGCCCCGCGCAGCAGGGTCGTGGCCGCGCGGCGCAGCGCGAGCGCCGGCGCGTCGTCGCGCGGGAGCCCGGCGAGCAGGGCCGCGACGGCGTGCACCGTCGGCTCGGTGCGGAAGCCCAGCCCGGCCGCGGTGCGGGCGAAGGAGGCCAGCGCCCCGGCGTCGGGCGCGGGGAGCGTTCGCAGCAGCCCGACCCCGCCCCGCAGCATCACGGCCCCGGCCGCCATGCCGGTGAGCAGCGAGATCTCCGCGTTCCACGACTCGACGTCGAGCCGGGCGCGCACCCGCACGGTCCAGCCGCCGGCCCCGTCGGGGAGCACCTCCTGCTCGGGCAGCTCCAGCTCGATCGCGCCGCGCGCCACGGCCAGCGCGCGCCGCAGCCGTCCGAGCTCGGGCAGCGCGGCGATGGCGGGGTGCAGCGGCCCGCCGCTGTCGACGTCGGCCTGCACGCCCGCGTAGTCCAGCCGCGCCGACGAGCGGACGACCGCGCGCCGGACGTCGACGTCGGTGACCTCGCCCGCGGCGTCGAGCCCGATCGTCCAGAGCACCGCGGCGCGCGGGCCGTCGGGCAGCAGGCTGGCCGCGTCCTCCGACAGGACCGGCGGGTGCAGCGGCACCGAGCCGTCGGGCAGGTAGTAGGTCTGGCCGCGCCGGCGGACCTCGGTGTCGAGCGCGCCCCCGGGCTCCACGACGGCGCCGAGGTCGGCGATGGCGTAGTGGACGCGGAATCCGTCGCCGTCGCGGGCGACCCCGACGGCCTGGTCGAGGTCCTTCGACCCGGGCGGGTCGATCGTCACCAGCGCGAGGTCGGTGGCGTCGAGCCGGCCCTGCGACGGCGGGCGCGACGCGGCGCGCGCCGCCTCGCCGAGCACCTCGGGCGGGAACCCCTCGGGGAGGTCGAACTCGGCGCGGATCGCGGCGAAGTCGGGACGCGCGGGAGCGGGCACGATCGCAGCCTGCCACGCCCGCCGCGCGCGGCGCCGCTCAGAGCCAGCGCGGCAGCACCGGTGGCTTCTTCCCCTCCGACGTGCGCAGGTCCTTGCCCCGGGAGCGGCCCAGCGCCCAGCCCGCGAGCGAGGCCGCCGGGCCGCGCACCTCGGGCCCGGTGCCGTCGCCGAGCACCCAGCTGCGGTCGACGTCGGTGGTGGCCAGGCGCAGCGGCGGGCAGTCGGGCTTCGCGCCGACGACGCGCACGACGTCGGTGACGACCTCCACCAGCATCGGGACGGGCAGGTCGGCGAGCGACGCGCCGACGTCGAGGTCGACGGCGTGGATCCACATCTCGCGCGCCCGGATCCACGGGATGTCGGTGGCCGGGATCTCGACGCCCTGCACGTTCTTCACGTGCGCCGACCACGCCTGCTCGGTCATCTCCCGCACGGCCGCCGCGAGCCGGTCCGACGAGGCGATCACGTCGTCGCGGATCGCGGCCGGGGCGCGCGTGGCCCCGGCCTCGATGTCGGCGTCGCGCGCCTCCGCGCTGGCGTACGCGGGGGTGGGGACGCCGGTGCGGGCCCAAATCAGGAGGTTGATCATGCCGTCGGCGTTGCGCGCGATGTGCGTCAGGACGTGCGCGCGGCTCCAGCCCGGCAGACCCGACGGGGCCGGGAACGCGTCGTCGCCCATGCGGGACATGAGCCCGCGCAGGTGCGCCGCCCCGTCACCGGCCCAGGCGAGGGTCTCCGCCAGCGAACGGCTCACTGCGCTCCCTCGCTTCGCTCGGTCGGCACTGTCCGTGGCGGCTGCGTCGGTCGTTCGCTCGCAGGCTCGCTCACCGCTTCTCCTTGCGGCAGGTGTTGCGCAGCTCCCCGACCCCGGCGACGGAGGTGACGAGCACGGCGCCGTCGGTGAGGTAGCGCGGGGGCTTGCGGGCGTGGCCGACGCCGCCGGGCGTGCCCGTCGCGATGACGTCGCCGGGGTTGAGGGTGACGATCTCCGACAGGTAGACGACCAGGTCGACCGCGCCGAAGACGAGCTCGGCGGTGGTGGAGCTCTGCACCGTCTCGCCGTCGAGGACGGTGGAGATGGCCCAGCCGCTCTCCGGGCCCCCGCCGGGCAGCTCGTCGGGCGTGACCAGCCAGGGACCGATCGGCGTGGAGTGCTCGAACGTCTTGCCCTGGAGGAACTGCTTGGTGCGGTTCTGGTAGTCGCGCACGCTGACGTCGTTGAGCACGGTGTAGCCGGCGATGGCGGCCGCGGCCTGCTCGCGGGTGGCGTGGCGCACCGGGGCGCCGATGACGACGGTCAGCTCGGCCTCCCAGTCGACCTTGTCGGAGACGGCCGGCAGCACGACGTCGTCGTGCGCCCCGACCAGCGACGGGGCGAACTTGGCGAACAGCGTGGGGTACTCGGGCAGCTGGTTGCCCATCTCGAGCACGTGGTCGCGGTAGTTCAGGCCGACGCAGATGATCTTCTCCGGCGACGGGACGAGCGGGGCGTAGTCGAGACCCGCGACCTCGTGGGACGGCCCGGCCGCCGCCGCGGCGTGCGCGGCCCAGTCCGGGCGCTCCAGCAGCGCGCGGACGTCGGCGTCGCCGGTCTCCACGGCTCCTGCGTCGTCCACCCGCACCGCACGGTGCCCCGTGGCGGTGCGGATCGTGGCCAGCCTCATCGCGTCTCCTCCGTCGTCGGCCCGGTGGGGGCCGTTCGGGGGGAAGTCTCACCCAGCCCGCCCCCGGGACGCACCCGGGGGCGGACGCGGACGGGTCAGAGCGAGGCGTAGAGGGCCCTCTCGTAGTTCGCGTACAGCTCCAGGGCCTCCGGCGGCACGAACGGAAGGAAGTTGGAGTAGATCGACCCGCAGATCCCGGTCGTGGGGTCCACCCAGAAGTGGGTGTTGGCCAGGCCGGCCCAGGCCCCGCTGTAGGCGCGGCGCATGCCCGGGACGTCCTGCGTGTTGAGCAGCAGCCCCAGGCCCCACTTGTAGCCGGGGCCCGCGTTGAACTCGTGGGTCGCGGTCGGGTCGGCCGTCGGGATCGCGGGCGGGAAGTCCAGGTCGCCGATCTGGTTGGTGAACGCCTGGTCGACGGTGGCCTGCTGCAGGATCCGCACGCCGCCGAGCTCGCCGCCGCCCAGCAGGGCCTGCTGGAACTTGATGTAGTCGCGCGGCGTCGAGTACAGGCCGTGGCCGCCCGCGAAGTACTCCGGGGTCTGGTTGAGCTCGATGCCGGAGTCGACCCAGCGGCCGTCCTCGCCCTTGACGTGGACCGGCGTCAGCGAGTCCTTCCAGCCCTCGTTGAGCTGGAACGCGGTCTCGGTCATCCCGAGCGGGCCGGTGATGCCGTCCTTGATCACGACGTCGAGCGTGGTGCCGGCGGCGGCCTCGACGACCTTGCCCAGCCAGTCGGTGTTGATGCCGTAGACGTAGGCGGTGCCGGGGTCGGCGAGCAGCGGCGCGGTGAAGATGACGTTGGCCCCCGACAGCACGTTGGGCGTGCTGGTGGCGGCCTCCCACTTCATGAGGTCCTCGCTCCAGAACCAGTACCCCAGGCCCGAGGTGTGCGTGACCAGCTGCCGGACGGTGGCCTGGCTCTTCGGCGCGCGCAGCCGCGGCGTGTCGCCGTCCCAGCCGTCGAGGACCTGGACGTCGGCGAACTCCGGGCAGTAGTCGGCGATCGGCGCGTCGAGGTCGATCGCGCCCTTCTCGACCTGCTGCAGGGCGGCCGTGGTGGCCACCATCTTCGTCATCGACATGATCCGGAAGTGGGTGTCGACGGTCAGCGGGTCGTCCGAGCCGGCGGCGCGGGGCCCGGCGGCCCCCTCGTAGATGACGCCGTTGCGGTCGGCCGCGATGGCCGCCACGCTCGGGACGGCGCCGGCGTCGACGGCGGCCTGCAGCACCTGGTCGATGGCTGAACTGTCTCTGGACGGGCTCACGGGGCGCACTCCTCGGCGGTGGGGCGTGTGGCGGTGGGGCGTGTGGCGGTGTGGCATGTGGAACGGGTCACACCCTTGCCCTGCCCGTGCCGAGCGTCAATGCCCGTCGACGCGTCCGGCGGCCCGCCCGCTCTCAGATCTCGCCGCCCTCGGGCGCCGCCGCGGCCGCGCCGCGCACCGGCAGGGTCGCGAAGACCTCCGGCGGCTCGCGCCACGGGTCGGGCAGCGTGCCCGCGCGGCCCTGCTGCACGGCCCGCCACACCCGCTCGGGCGTGCACGGCAGGTCGACGTGCCGCACGCCGAACGGGCGCAGCGCGTCGACCACGGCGTTCTGCACGGCGGGCGTCGCCCCGACCGTCGCGGACTCCCCGATGCCCTTCGCCCCCAGCGGGTTCAGCGGCGTCGGGGTCTCCGTGTTGGCGGTCTCGAACGTGAACAGGTCGGCCGCGGTCGGCATCCGGTAGTCGGCCAGCGTGGCGGTCAGCGGCTGGCCCTCGTCGTCGAAGAGGACCTCCTCGTACAGCGCCTGCGCGATGCCCTGCGCGAGCCCGCCGTGCTGCTGCCCGGTGACGAGCAGCGGGTTGAGGATCCGGCCGCAGTCGTCGACGGCGACGTGACGGCGCGGCGTGACCTTGCCTGTCTCGGTGTCGACCTCCACGACCGACACGTGCGCGCCGAACGGGAACGTGGCGCCCTCCTGGCGGAAGTCGAGCCCGGCGTGCAGCTCCTCCCCCGAGTCGGCCGCGGCGGCGGCCGCGACCTGCGCCCAGGTGACCGTCACGGACGGGACGCCGGCGACGCCGAACTCCCCGTCGTCCGTGAGCTCCACGTCGTCCTCGGCCGCCTCCAGCAGCGCCGCGGCCTGCCGCTTCGCCTGCTCCAGCACGTCGTCGGCGGCGACGAGCACGGCGTTGCCGCCCAGCTGCAGCGACCGGGATCCGCCGGTGCCGCTGCCGCGCGGCACCAGCGCGGTGTCGGACTGGACGAAGGTGAAGCGGTCCATCGGGATGCCGAGGCGGTCGCTCGCGAGCATCGCGAACGCCGTCGGGTGGCCCTGGCCGTGGCCGGACGTGCCGGCCGAGATCGTGGCGCTGCCGTCGGCGTGGACGGTGACCGAGCCGAACTCCGAGCCCCCGCCGCCGGCGGTGATCTCGACGTAGACGCAGATCCCGATGCCCAGCTGCACCGGGTCGCCGCTCTCGCGGCGCTCGGCCTGCTCCTCGCGCAGCTTGTCGACGTCGGCCAGGCGCAGGGCCTCGCGCAGCGGCAGGTCGTAGTCGCCGACGTCGTAGCGGGCGCCGGGGAGCGTGGTGTGCGGGAAGCCGGCGGGGTCGAGGAAGTTGCGGCGGCGCAGCTCGGCGGGGTCCAGGCCCAGCTCGTCGGCGGCCATGTCCATGATCCGCTCGAGGTGCGCGGTGGCCTCGGGGCGCCCGGCGCCGCGGAAGGCGCCCATCGGGGTGGTCGTCGTCAGCGCGACGGCGGCGTCGTAGCCCAGCCGCGGGATCGCGTAGACGCCCTGGCTCATGGTGTAGGTCGGGCCGAGCGCGAGCGCCCCGCCGAACCCCGCGTACGCGCCGGAGTCGGCCACCACCCGCGCGCGCAGGCCGGTGATCCGGCCCTCGCGGGTGAGCCCCAGCTCGTAGTAGGCGATCTGGCCGCGCCCGTGCGGCATCGAGACGAGGTTCTCCGAGCGGGTCTCCACCCAGCGGACCGGGCGCCCCAGCGCGCGGGCCGCGCCGATCGCCACCGTGTGCTCGGCGAGCACCCCGGCCTTGCCGCCGAAGCCGCCACCGACGTGCGGGGTGATCACCCGCACCTGCTCGGGCTCCAGCCCGAACAGCCCGGCGGCCTGCGCGCGGAAGCCGTGCGGCATCTGCGTCGAGACCCGGATCGTCAGGCCGGCGTCGCCGGGCTCCACGAGGATCGCGTTGCCCTCCATCGGCAGCACCGCGAGCCGCTGGTTGACCATCCGCGCCCGGACGACGACCTCGGCGTCGTCGAGGACGTCCCCGCTGCTCGCGTCACCGTCGCTGCGCACGCCGCCCGCGAGGTTGGTGTCCTGCCCGGCGTACTGCGGTGCGGCGCCCGGCGCCAGCGCGGCCTCCGGGTCGACGACGGCGGGCAGCGGGTCGTAGTCGACCTCCACGAGCTCGGCGGCGTCGACGGCCTCCGCGGGCGAGCCGGCCACGACCACGGCGACGGCCTCGCCGACGAACCGCACGGTGCCGGTGGCCAGCGGCGGGCGCGGCAGCGCGGGGTTGAGCACCATCAGCCCGTGGTGCGCGGGGAGGTCGAGGTCGTCGGCGGTGAACACGGCGACGACGCCCGGCGCGGCCGCCGCGGCCGCAGTGTCGATGCCCGTGACCCGGCCGTGCGCCAGCGGCGAGCGGACGAAGGCGAGGTGCAGCACGCCGTCGACGGAGTGGTTGCCGACGTAGGTGCTCGCGCCCGTGACGAGGTCGCGGTCCTCGACCCGGCGGACGGAGGTGCCGAGAATCGATCCAGCCATGACCCCCACGCTATCGGGTCATGTCAGCGGTTGCTTGCGGTTGACGGAACCTCCCCGAACGGGGAGGGTCTCCACCCGGAGACCCCGCGTCGAGGGACCTCACGGTCCCGCTGCGCGTTCCCCGGGGGGTCGGACTGGTCGGGGGCCGGTCCGGCCTCCCGACCCGTACGTAAGGTGGGCGCGTGACCGAGTTCCGCCACACCGACGTGCTCCCCCTGGGCCCCGACTCCACCGAGTACCGGCGCCTGGACCTCCCCGCCGGAGAGGTGGTGGAGGCCGCGGGGCGCACCTTCCTCGAGATCGCCCCCTCCACGCTGACCGCGCTCGTGCGGGAGTCGGTCCACGACATCCAGCACTACCTGCGCGCCTCGCACCTCGCGCAGCTCCGGTCGATCGTCGACGACCCCGAGGCCTCGCCCAACGACCGCTTCGTGGCCACCGACCTGCTGCGCAACGCGTGCGTGTCGGCGGGCGGCGTGCTGCCGATGTGCCAGGACACCGGCACCGCGATCGTCATCGGCAAGCGCACGGAGACGGTGCTGACCGGCGGCACCGACGAGGAGGCCGTCTCGCGCGGCATCTTCGAGGCCTACGACCAGCTCAACCTGCGCTACTCGCAGATGGCGCCCACCTCGTTCTGGGACGAGCGCAACACCGGCACCAACCTGCCCGCGCAGGTGGAGCTGTACTCGGTGCCCGGGCAGGCCCCGAAGTACGAGTTCCTGACGATGGCCAAGGGCGGCGGCAGCGCCAACAAGACCTTCCTCTACCAGGAGACGAAGGCGCTGCTCAACCCGAAGAAGCTGGCGTCGTTCCTCGACGAGAAGCTGCGCTCGCTGGGCACCGCGGCCTGCCCGCCCTACCACCTCGCGATCGTCGTGGGCGGCATGTCGGCGGAGTACACGCTCAAGGTCGCGAAGCTCGCCTCGGCGCGCTACCTCGACAACCTGCCCGCCGCGGGCTCCGAGCTCGGCCACGCCTTCCGCGACCACGACCTGGAGAAGCAGGTCCTGGAGCTCACCGCGCAGTTCGGCATCGGCGCGCAGTTCGGCGGCAAGTACTTCTGCCACGACGTGCGCGTGGTCCGGCTCCCCCGTCACGGCGCCTCGCTGCCCGTCGGCATCGCGGTCTCCTGCTCGGCCGACCGCCAGGCCAAGGCGAAGATCACGCCCGAGGGCGTGTTCCTGGAGCAGCTCGAGCGCGACCCGGCCCGGTTCCTGCCCGAGGTCACCGACGACGGGCTGTCCACCGACGTCGTGCGCGTCGACCTCAACCGCCCGATGAGCGAGATCCGCGCGCAGCTCTCCGCGCTGCCGGTGAAGACCCGCCTCTCGCTCACCGGCCCGCTGGTCGTGGCCCGTGACATCGCCCACGCCAAGATCGCCGAGCGGCTCGACGCGGGCGAGGAGATGCCGGCCTACCTGCGCGACCACCCCGTCTACTACGCCGGCCCGGCCAAGACCCCCGAGGGCTACGCCTCCGGGTCGTTCGGGCCGACCACCGCGGGGCGCATGGACTCCTACGTCGCCCAGTTCCAGGCCGCGGGCGGCTCGCTGGTGATGCTGGCCAAGGGCAACCGCAGCCAGCAGGTCACCGACTCCTGCGCCGCCAACGGCGGGTTCTACCTCGGCTCGATCGGCGGCCCCGCCGCGCGGCTGGCGCAGGACTGCATCCGCAAGGTCGACGTGCTGGAGTACGCCGAGCTGGGCATGGAGGCGGTCTGGAAGATCGAGGTCGAGGACTTCCCGGCGTTCGTCGTGGTCGACGACAAGGGCAACGACTTCTTCTCCGAGGTCAGCGCGCCGACGCTGCAGATCGGCTTCCGCCGGTCCTGAGCCGCACGCAGAGTTCGGCGGTCACAGCCCGGCGCGCTCCAGCACGGCGCGGGCCATGCGCACGTGCACGTCGTCGACCATCTGCCCGTCGACGAGGCCGACGCCCTGCGCAGACGCCTCGACGACGGCGCGGGCGTGCGCCACCTCGGCCTCCGACGGTGTGAAGGCCTCGTGCGCCAGCGGGACCTGCGCCGGGTGGATGCAGAGCTTACCCGCGTAGCCGAGGTCGCGGGCGTGGCCGGCCTCGCGGCGGAACGCGTCGTCGTCGTGCACGGCGACCACGACCTGGTCGAGCACCGGCACGCCCGAGAGGCGTCCGGCCAGCGCGACGCGGCTGCGGGCGTAGAGCACCTCGTGGCCGTCGGCGGTGCGGCGGCCGCCGAGGTCGGCGACGTAGTCCTCGGCGCCGAAGTAGGCCGCCGCCAGCCCACTGCCCTCGAGCAGGACGCGGCTGTCGGCCACGCCGAGCGCGGTCTCCAGCCCGCCGACGACGACCGCGTCCCCCCGCCCGCGCACCGCGAGCCGCGCGCGGAGGTCGTCGAGCTGCTCGGGGCGCTCGAGCTTCGGGAGCACCACCCCGTCGGCCGCCGTGCCCGCCACCGCCTCGACGTCGTCGGCGAACCAGGGGCTGCCGGGCGGGTTGACGCGCACGAGCACCACCGCGTCGACGTCGAGCACCGCCAGCGCCGCGACGACGGTGGCCCGCGCGGTGTCCTTGTCGCCGGCCGCGACGGCGTCCTCCAGGTCGAGGACCACGCCGTCGGGCCGGGAGCGGCCGACCTTGGCGATCATGTCGGCGCGCCCGCCCGGGACGAACAGCAGCGACCTCATGCCGGCCTGCACCGCATGAACGCCGCCCGCGTGGCCCGGCAGACGACCTCGCCGCGCTGGTTGGACGCGTCGTGGCGGAACGTCACGATGCCCGCGTCCGGCCGCGACGAGCTCTTCCGCGCCTCGAGCACCTCGGTGACCACGCGGATCGTGTCGCCCGCGAACACCGGCTTCGGGAACTCGATGGCGGAGAAGCCGAGGTTGGCGATCGTGGTGCCCAGCGTCAGCTCCGGCACCGCCAGCCCGACGACGAGCGCGACGGTGAACATCGAGTTCACCAGCGGGCGCCCGAACTCCGTGCCGGCCGCGAACTCGGCGTCGAGGTGCAGCGGCTGCGGGTTCATCGTCATCGTCGTGAACAGGACGTTGTCGGTCTCGGTGACCGTGCGGCGCGTGGCCGCCTCCACCACCGTGCCGACCGTGAGGTCCTCGAACCACATCCCGCTCACGCGCGCACCTCCGTCGCACCGACCACCCGGGCCACCGCCTCCAGCGCGGCCGGGTCGTCCATCGCCGACGTGTCGCCGGTGGGCCCGCCGTGCACCACCACGTCGCGCAGCAGCCTGCGCATCGTCTTCCCCGTGCGCGTCTTGGGCATCGCCGGGGTGACGAAGATCCGGTCGAGCCGCGCGTAGCCGCCCATCTCCCCCACGACCCGCGCGCGGATCTGCTCGGGAGCCTCGTCCCCCGCGCCCTCGCGCAGCGTCACGAACGCGATCGGGACCGTGCCCTTCGTGTCGTCCGGGACGCCGACGACGGCGGCCTCCACCACGTCGGGGTGCGCCGTCACGACCGCCTCGATCTCCATCGTCGAGATGCGGTGCGCGGCCACGTTGATGACGTCGTCGGCGCGGCCGAGCACCCACAGGTGCCCGTCGTGGTCGAGGACGGCCTCGTCGTTGGTGGCGTACTTGCCGGGGAACCGGGAGAAGTAGGTGCTCAGGTACCGCTCGTGGTCGTCCCAGACGGTGCGGGCGAGGGTCGGGAACGGGCTGGTCAGCACCAGGTTGCCCTTGACGCCCGGCGCGACCGGCGCGCCGTCGTCGTCGAGGATCTCGAACGCGTGCCCCGGCACGGGCGTGCCCACCGAGCCCGCCTTGAGGTCCTCGGCGCCGTACACCGGGTAGGTCCAGGTCGAGCCGGTCTCGGTCTGCCCGTAGGCGTTGACGACGGGCACGCCGAGCGTGTCGGTGGCCCAGCCGAAGGTGTCGCCGTCGAGCGGCTCGCCCTGCACCGTGACGAGCTTGAGCCCGGGCAGCGGGTGCGCGGCCGCGAGGTCGTCGCCGAACTTGCGCAGCATCCGGACCAGCGTCGGCGCGCACAGCACCTTGGTCACGGCGTGCCGCTCGCAGATCTCGTAGAACCGGGCCGTGGTCGGCGTGTCCAGCGCGCCCTCGAAGCAGGCGATCGTCATGCCGCAGGCCAGCCCGCCGACGACGGCCTGGATCGGGAACGTCAGCCAGCCGACGTCGGCCGCCACCCAGTAGACGTCGCCCGGCTCGTACCCGACCTGCCAGTGCGCGTTGGCCCAGGTGCCGAGCAGGAACCCGCCGACGCTGTGCACCACGCCCTTCGGCTTCGACTCCGTGCCCGAGGTGAAGATCAGGAACGAGGGCTCGTTGGGGTCGAGCGGGACCGCCGGGGTGCCCGCGGCGCCGGACTCGAGCACGTCGGCGTAGGCGTGCTCACCCTCGCCCAGCGGCACGGCCTCGCCGGTGCGGTCGACGACGACCGTCGCCCGGACCGACGGCGTCCGCGTGCGGGCGGCGCGCAGCGTCTCCAGCAGCGGCACCGGCTTGGTGCGCCGGTAGATCGCGTCGGCGACGACCACGACGGTGGCCCGCGCCGCCTGCAGCCGCGACGCGACCGCCTCCTCCCCGAACCCGGAGAACAGCACGGTGTAGATCGCGCCGATCCGGTTGCAGGCGTGGATCGTCGTGAACGCCTCGACCAGGTTGGGCATGTAGATCGCGACGACGTCGCCCTTGCGCACGCCCAGCCCCAGCAGCCCGGCCGCGAGCCGGGTGACCTCGCCGGCCAGCTCCGCGTAGGTGACCGTGCGGGTGTCGCCGGGCTCGCCCTCCCAGACCACGGCGGCGCGGTCTGCCGTCGCGGGGTCCTCGGCCCAGCGGTCGACGCAGTTGTCGGCCACGTTGAGCCGCCCGCCCTCGAAGTAGCGGAAGTCGTCGATCTCCCCGGTGCGGACCGTGGTCCAGGGCGTCGACCAGCGCTGCTGGCGCGCCACCCACTCCCAGTAGGCGTCCGGCCCGTCCAGGGCGCGGGCGGCGGCGAGCTGCTCGACCCGCTCGGGCACCGTCCACTCCGCACGGAGCGGGACGATCGGGGAGTCGAGCAGGTGCGTGAGGCTGTCTGCGCCGGTGCTGTCTGCGCTGTTCTGGGACATCGTCGTCGTCCTCCGGGTCACACGGGGCTGATGGGGTGGTGGCGGCGGCCGGTCGAGCGCGTCCAGCGGTCGGCGTCGACCATCCGCGCGACGAGCTCGGCGCGCAGGCGCGCGGGCTCCACGACGGCGTCGACGACCAGTTCCGACGCCATGCGGAGCAGGTTGATGTCGGCCTGCTGCTCGGCGGTGCGGGCGGCGACGAACGCGGCGCGCTCGTCGTCGTCCCCGATCGCGGCGATCTTGTTGGCGTACACGGCGTTCACCGACGCCTGCGCGCCCATCGGGCCGATCGTCGCCGTGGGCAGCGCGAGGGTCGCGCGGGGCTCGAAGCCCGGCGCGCACATCGCGTAGAAGCCGGCGGCGTAGGCCTTGCGCAGCACCACCGAGTACTTGGGCACCTCGGCGCTCGCCATCGCCGTGATCATCTTCGCGCCGTGGCGGATGATCCCCGCGCGCTCCACCTCGACGCCGACCATGAAGCCGGGGACGTCCTGGAGGAACACCAGCGGCACGTTGAACGCGTCGCACAGGCTCATGAAGCGCGTCGCCTTGTCGGCGGAGTCGACGAAGATCGCGCCGCTGCGGACCATCGGCTGGTTGGCCACGATCCCGACCACCCGGCCGTCGAGGCGGGCGAGGCCGGTCACCATCTCCTGCGCCCAGCGCGCCTTGATCTCGAAGAACGTGCCGGCGTCGACGAGGCGGTCGACGACGTCGCGCACGTCGTAGGCGGTGTTCGGGTCGACGGGGACCAGGCCGTCCCAGTCGTCGCGCTCGGGCTCCCGGGACGTCGCGCGCGCCGGGGCGGAGCGGAAGTCGTCGGGCAGGTAGGACAGCAGCAGCCGCGCCGCGGCGATCGCCTGCCAGTCCTCGTCGAACACCTCGTCGCCGCAGCCGGAGACCTCGGCGTGCATCAGCGCGCCGCCCATCTCCTCCAGCGTCGTGCGCTCGCCGGTGACCTTCTCCGCGACCCGCGGGCTGGCCAGGTACATCGAGGCGTTGCCCTCGACCATCCCGACCCAGTCGCAGAACGCGGGCATGTACGCCCCGCCGGCCGCGCTCGGGCCGTGCAGGCAGCACAGCTGCGGCACCCGCCCGGACAGCTTCACCTGCAGCTGGAAGATCGCCGACGCGCCGCGGCGGCCGGGGAAGAAGCCCATCTGGTCGGTGAGCCGCCCGCCGGCGGAGTCGACGAGGTAGACCACCGGCAGCAGGTCGCGGTCGGCGCGTTCCAGGATGCGGATCTGCTTCTCGCAGGTCAGCTCGCCCCACGACCCGGCCTTGACGGTGAAGTCGTGCGCGATGACCGCCACCGGGCGGCCCTCGATGCGGCCGACGCCGGTGATGACGCCGTCGGCCGGGAGCGCCCCGTCGCGGGCGGCGGTGGCGAGCAGGCCGTCCTCGACGAAGGAGCCGGGGTCGACGAGCACCGCGATCCGGTCGCGGACCGGCAGCTTGTCGGGCCAGCGGGCGGGGTCGCCACCGGCGAGCGCGGTGGCGGTGGCGTCGACGACCTCGTCCACGCCCCTCTCGTCGGCACCGATCTCGCCCGCGGGCTCCACGGGGGCCGCGCGCACCCCCTCGGCCGCCGCCGCACCGTCGACGGTGCGGGTCACGACGCCATGCCGCGCGTCAGGATCTCCAGCTGGATCTCGTCGGTGCCGCCGCCGATGCGCAGGATCCGGGCGTCCCGGTAGTGCCGCGCGACCGGCGACTCCTCCACGAAGCCGGCGCCGCCGAAGAGCTGCACGGCGTCGTCGACGATGTGGTTGGCCGCGATCGCGGCGACGTACTTCGCCCGCGCCACCGACCTCCCCGCCTCCGGGTGGCCGGCGTCGAGGCGGGCGGCGGCCTGGTACGTGACCAGCCGCGCCGACTCCAGCTCGATCTCCATCGTCGCGAGCTTGTGCCGGATCGTCTGCAGGTGCGTCAGCGGTGCGCCGAACGCCTCGCGCTCGCGGGTGTACTGCAGCGCCAGGTCCAGGCACTCCGCGGCGTGCCCGAGACCCATGCCGGCGAGCGCGATCCGCTCGAGCTGGAAGGCCTCCATGATCTGGTAGAAGCCGCGGTTCTCCTCCCCCAGCACGGCGTCGGCCGCGACGACGACGTCGTCGAGCACCACCTCGCGGGTGTCCGAGGAGTGCCACCCCATCTTGACCAGCGGCGTGCCCGTCGACACGCCCGGCGCGTCCGCCCCGACCAGGAACAGGGTGACGCCGCCGCGGCCCGCGTCGCCGGTGCGGGCGGCGACGACCAGCAGGTCGGCCAGCCCGGCGTTGGTGATGTACATCTTGCGGGCGTTGAGCACCCACCCGTCGTCGGTGCGGCGGGCGGTGCTGGTGACGCCGGCGACGTCGGACCCGGTGCCCGGCTCGGTGACCGCGATCGACGCGACCGCCTCCCCCGAGGCCAGCGGGCCGAGCCAGCGCTCCTGCTGGGCCGCCGTGCCGTGCCGGACCACGTGCGGTGCCGCCATGTACGCGCTGACCAGCGCCGTCACCGCGATGCCGCCGCTGGCCCGGGCGAGCTCCTCGGCGAGCAGCGCGACGGTGACGCTGTCGCCGCCCCCGCCGCCGTGCTCCTCGGGCGTCACGAGCCCGAGCAGCCCGGCCGCGCCCAGGCGCTTCCACAGCTCGTCGGGGAACGTGCCCGCGGACTCCGCGGCGCCGACGAGCGGGCGCACCTCCCGGTCGACGAACGTGCGGCAGGTGTCGCGGAACGCGTCGTGCTCGGCGTCGAGCTCCCAGTTCATGCGGTCCCTCTCTGTTGTCCGACCACCCGGCGTTGTTCGACCACTCGAATGTTCGACCGCCCGGTCGGTCGAACCCAGTAGAGTGGGCTCCGCCACCCCTGTCAACCGGGGGTCCGTCCGCTCCACGACGACGAGCACCGGGATACCGTCACCGCGATGCCGCCCACCTCCGCCCGCGCCGACGCCCAGCGCGCCCGCGTCCTCGCGGCGTCCGTCGAGATCTTCGGGACGCGCGGGTACCGGGCCACCTCGATGAACGAGATCGCCGCGGGCGTGGGGCTGTCGAAGCCGACGCTCTACCACTACTTCCGCAACAAGGAGGAGCTCCTCGTCCGGATCTACTCCGACGTGCTCGACGAGAGCCTGCGGATGGCGCAGGAGACCGTCGACGCCGCGGCCACCCCGTTCGACGGGCTGCACGACCTGCTCGTCTCGCGCGTGGTCCACACCTGCGAGAACCGGGAGCTGCTCAAGATCTGCTTCGAGGAGGAGGACGAGCTGCGGCCCGACCTCTCCGAGGAGCTGATCGTGCGCCGGCGCCTGTTCGAGGACGTGGCCGTCTCGGCGCTGCGGCGACACCTCGACGAGCACCCCGAGGTGCGGCTGGCGATGGCGCCGAAGGTGTTCGTCAACATGTGCCTGGGCGCGGTGAACTGGACCTACAAGTGGTACCGCCCCACCGGCCCCCGCACCGCCGCGGAGCTGGGGCGGGAGATGGCGGACGCCCTGCTCGCGGTGCTGGTGCCGCCGGCCTGAGCGGACCCGCCCCGCTCAGCCCGGGCGGCGGCCCGCGCACCCCGGCGGCGGGGCCCGCTCACCCCAGCCGGCGGGAGCCGCTCAGCCCAGCCGGCGGGGGCCGCCGTCGTTGCGGGTGGGGGCGGGGCCCAGCACGACCCGGGCGCCGGTGACGAACACGCCCTGCGCCGAGGCCAGCACCGGGTCGAGCGCGAGCGAGCGCACCTCCGGCAGCTCCTCGGCGATCTTGCCGACGCGCAGCACGATCTGCTCCAGCGCGTCGAGGTCGGTGGGCTCGCTGCCGCGGTAGCCGGCGAGCAGCGGGGCCGCGCGCGGGCCGCGGACCAGCGCGGCGGCGTCCTGGTCGGAGACCGGCACCACCCGGAACGCGCGGTCGCCGAGCAGCTCGGTGGCCACGCCGGACAGCCCGAACGACAGCAGCGACCCGAACGACGGGTCCTCGACGACCTCCAGCACGCACGACAGGCCCTTGGGTGCCATCCGCTGGACGTAGACCTCCTCGTCGTCGGTGAGCGCGACGAGGTCCTCGACCGCCCGGCGGACTCCGGGGGCGGTGCCGATGTCCAGGCGCACGCCGACGAGGTCGGTGCGGTGGCGCCAGCGGTCGCCGACGGCCTTGATCGCCACCGGGTAGCCCAGCTCGTCGGCCGCGGCCGCCGCGGCGTCGGCACCCCGGACGCGGCGGAAGGCCGTCATCGGGATGCCGAAGCAGTCGAGCAGCGCCACGGCGGACTCGTCGTCGAGCTGGCCCTCGGGCAGCGTCGCGACCAGCGCACGTGCGCGGTCGAGGTCGATGCCCGCGGGGGTGACGAACTCCCCCACCGGGCGCGAGCGCCAGCGGGAGTAGCGCGAGACGCGGGCCAGCGCCGCCACCGCCCGCTCCGGGCTGGGGAAGCTCGGCACCGAGCCCGGCCCGGGCGAGCCGTCGGGCCCGGGCAGCGCCAGCTCGGCGGGCACGCCCTCGACGGCGAGGAACACCGCGACCACCGGCTTGCCCGACCCGGCCACGGCCTCGCGCAGCGCGCGGGCGTACTCGGCGCCGGGGATGGCGAGCGGGGGGACGAACACCGCGACCAGCGCGTCGCACTCGTCGCTCTGCACCGCCGCCGACACCGCCGCGGCGAACTGCTCGGGCGACGCCGCCGTGCCGACGTCGACGGCCGGACCGGCCGGGTCGAGCCCGGAGTCGAGCAGGCCGTCGGTGACCAGCAGGCCCAGCGCCGTGGAGTTGCCGACGACCGCGGTCCGCGGCCCCTCGGGCAGCGGCTGGTAGGCCAGCAGCAGCGCGGTGTCGAACAGCTCCGAGAGCGTCTCGACCCGGATCACGCCCGCCTGCTCGAACAGCACCTTCACGCTGGCGTCGTCGATCGGCGTGGACACCTCGGCGTGCGCCGGGATCGGCGCGGAGTGCCGCCCGCTCTTGACCGCCACGATCGGCTTCGTGCGGGCCAGGCGCCGCGCGAGCCGGCCGAACTTGCGCGGGTTGCCGAACGTCTCCAGGTACAGCAGCACGACGTCGGTGGCCGGGTCGGTCTGCCAGTACTGCAGCAGGTCGTTGCCCGAGAGGTCGGCGCGGTTGCCCGCCGACACGAACGTCGACAGCCCCAGCCCGCGGCCCCGCGCCGCCGCGAGGATCGCGATGCCCAGTGCCCCGGACTGCGAGAAGAACCCGACCCGCCCGCGCCCGGGCAGCGTCGGCGCCAGGGTGGCGTTGAGGCGGACCTCGGGGTCGGTGTTGGCGACGCCGAGCGCGTTGGGCCCGATCACGCGCATGCCGTGCGCGCGGGCCTCCTCGACGAGGCGGCGCTGCGCCCCCGACCCGTCGGCGCCGGAGTCGGCGAACCCGGAGCTGACGACGACGAGCGCCTTCACGCCCTTGGCCAGGCAGGAGTCCATGACCTCGTCGACGCCCGCGGCGGGGACGGCGACGACGGCGAGGTCGACGTCGTCGGGGATGTCGGTGACCGAGGGGTAGGCGCGCACGCCGCGCACCGACCGCGCCTCGGAGTTGACCGGGTAGACCGGGCCGGTGAAGTTGCCGCGCAGCAGGTTGGCGAACACCTCGTGGCCGATCTTGGACGGGTCGGTGGACGCCCCGATCACCGCGACCGACGTCGGGTGCAGCGCGTTGTGCACGCTGCGGGCCTCGGCGCGCTGCTCGCGGGAGTCGCGCACCGCGAGCGACTTCTCCGTGGGGTCGATGTCGAACTCCAGGTGCAGCACGCCGTCGGCGAACTCCCGGCTCACCTGGTAGCCCGCCTGCCGGAACACCCGCACCATCGCGTGGTTCTCGACGAGCACCTCGGCCTCGAACCGGCGCAGCCCGTTCTCCCGCGCCGCCGCGGCGAGGTGCTCGAGCAGGATCGAGCCGAGTCCGCGGCCCTGGTGGGTGTCGCGGGCGACGAAGGCGACCTCGGCCGAGTCGATCGCCGCCGTGCCCGCGGTGCCGCCCGGGCCGCCGTCGCCCGGCAGCCCCTCGTAGCGGCCGACGGCGATGATCTCGTCGCCGAGCAGGCAGATGAACGCCACCCGGGAGCGGTGGTCGACGACGGTGAAGCGCTCCAGGTCGCGCGGGGGGATGCGCGGGTAGGGGCCGAAGAACCGCAGGTAGCGGGTGCGCTCGGACAGGCTCTCGTGGAACCGCAGCAGCGCCTCGCCGTCGGAGGGCAGGATCGGGCGCAGGTGCACGATGCCGCCGTCGGAGGCCACGACGTCGGCCTCCCAGCGGCGGGGGTAGCCGGGGCCGGCGGCGGGTGGGTCGGTCGGCGGAGGGGCGGGCGGGGTGCCGTCCGCCGTCCCGGCCGCGCCGTTCGCAGGGGCCGACCCGTCGGCCGGGCTGTTCGCGCCGGCCGTGCTGTCTCCGGCCCTGCCGCGGTCGGCTTCCGGGGAGCGGGTCATCGCGGGTCCTGTCCGGTCGGTCGCGGGAGAACGGGGCGTCCCTGCGACTGTCTCAGTCGCGGGGGTCGTCGGGGTCGAGGCCGTGCAGCGGGAAGACCGCGCGGCGGGTCTCCAGGATCGCGGTGTCCACCCGCTCCGCGACGTCACCCCACGGGACGAACGAGGGGTCCTTCCCGTCGGTCATCGACGTGGGAAGCGGCTCCCGGGTCAGGCCCGCGGTGTGCGCGACCCAGTCGGCCGGCAGCGGCCGGGCCGGGTCGACGTCCCGGTCCAGCACCGTCGCCAGCAGGTGCGTCCAGGATCGGGGCACCACCCGGAACAGCGAGTACCCCCCGCCCCCGAGCACCAACCACTTGCCGCCCGCGGTGCGCTCGGCCAGGTCGCGCAGCGAGCGGTAGATCGCCCGCTGCCCGTCGATGGAGAGCTCCAGGTTGGCCAGCGGGTCGTCGGAGTGGGTGTCGGCGCCGCACTCGGTGACCAGCACCTGCGGCCGGAACGACTCCAGCAGCGAGGGCACGACGGCGTGGAAGGCGCGCAGCCACCCGGCGTCGCCGGTGCCGGGGGGCAGCGGCACGTTCACCGCGTAGCCCGCGCCGTCGCCCTTGCCGTACTCCCCCGGCCAGCCGGTGCCCGGCCACAGCGTGAGCGGGTGCTGGTGCATCGAGACCGTCATGACGCGCGGGTCGTCGTAGAACGCGGCCTGCACGCCGTCGCCGTGGTGGACGTCGACGTCGACGTAGGCGATCCGCTCGTAGCCCTGCTCCAGCAGCCACGCGATCGCGACCGAGCAGTCGTTGTAGACGCAGAACCCCGCGGCGCGGTCGGCCATCGCGTGGTGCAGCCCGCCCGCGAGGTTGACCGCGCGGTCGGCGCGGTCCTCGGCGATCTCGCGCGCCGCGAGCAGCGAGCCGCCCGCGATGAGCGCGCTCGCCTCGTGCATGTCGAGGAAGATCGGGTTGTCGTCGGTGCCGAGCCCGTGGCCGACGCCGAAGGGCTCGTGCGGGGCGCTGCGGACCGCCGTGAGGTAGGACGGCACGTGGACCCGCAGCAGGTCCTCGTCGCTCGCCTGCTCCGGGGCCAGTACCTCGACGCCGTCGAGCACGCCCAGCCCGGCGGCCAGGCGCATCGTGAGGTCGAGGCGCACGGGGTTGAGCGGGTGGTCGTCGGAGAGCTGGTAGCTCAGGAACTCCGGCGTCCAGACCACCGAGGTGCGGGGACTCATGACCGCGACCGTAGGCGATCGGGGGTGGTCTGCGGCACCCTCACGCCTCCCCCGTCGCCACGGGCCGCCCGAGCGCGCACCAGTTCGACCACGACCCGACGTAGAGCGCGAGCGGGTCGTCGGCCGGCCGCACCCCGGCGTGCTCGGCCGCGAGCACCAGCGCCGCCGCGGTGACGCCCGAGCCGCAGTACGCCGCGGCCGGGGCGCCGTCGCGGACGCCCAGGGCCCTCAGCCGCTCCGCGAGCACCTCCGGCGCCGGCCAGGACCCGTCGGGCCCGAGCAGCTCGGCGGCGGGGAGGTTGACCGCGCCGGGGACGTGGCCCGCCACCGGGTCGAGCGGCTCGGTCTCCCCGCGGAAGCGCGGCCCCGACCGGGCGTCGAGCAGGGCGCCGCCCGCGTCGACCACGCCCGCGGCGCCGTCGGCGTCGAGCACCGGGACCGCCCCGGGCTCCACGACGACGTCCCCGGCGACCGGCGGCGTCGGCTCGCCGGTGACGGGCAGCCCGGCCGCGGTCCACGCCGCCCAGCCGCCGTCGAGCACCTGCACCCGCTCCGCGGGCAGCCCGGCCCAGCGCAGCAGCCACCAGGCGCGCCCGGCCATCGTGGCGTCGCCGTGGTCGAGGACCACGACGTGCGAGGAGCCGCGCACGCCGGCCGCGCGCAGCACGTCCTGCAGGCGCCCGGGCTCGGGCAGCGGGTGGCGCCCCTCCGGCCCCGGCGGGGACGCCAGGTCGGTGTCGAGGTCGAGGTACACCGAGCCGGGGACGTGCGAGGCGGCGTACTCCTCGCGCCCGGGCGGGCCGCCGGGACCGGCCACCGGCGGGCGCCGGACGTCGATCACGACCGGTCGCGCGGCGTCGGTGGCATCCTCGAGGAGGGCGGCCAGCTCGGCGGGACGGATCAGCGGGCTCGTTGCTGCAGGCACGGGGCCCATCCTGCCCGCCGGGCGGTCCGGGATGCGGGACGGCCACGGAGGCGTTGCCCGGATAGGATGGCGGACGACGAAGGGGCCGAGTGCGTGAACGAGCTCATCGATACCACCGAGATGTACCTCCGCACCATCTACGAGCTGGAGGAGGAAGGCGTCGTGCCCCTGCGGGCGCGGATCGCCGAGCGGCTGGGCCAGAGCGGCCCGACCGTGAGCCAGACCGTGGCGCGCATGGAGCGCGACGGGCTGGTGGTGGTGGCGGGTGACCGCCACCTGGAGCTCACCGACGCGGGCCGTTCGCGGGCCGTGGCCGTGATGCGCAAGCACCGCCTTGCCGAGCGCCTGCTCACCGACGTGATCGGCCTGGAGTGGGAGCTGGTGCACGCCGAGGCCTGCCGCTGGGAGCACGTGATGAGCGACGCCGTGGAGCGCAAGCTCGTGGCGCTGCTCGACAACCCCACGATCTCGCCCTACGGCAACCCGATCCCGGGGCTCGACGAGCTGGCGCAGCACCAGTCGGCGCCGGGCGGGCCGCCCACCCTCGAGGTGGGGCTGCAGCGGCTCGACGAGTTCGCGCGGCGCGGGGGCGGCACGGTCGAGGTGCGCCGGATCGCCGAGCACGTGCAGATGGACGCCACGCTGATGGCCGAGCTGAAGGGCTCGGGGATCGTGCCCGGGCACGACGTCGAGGTGCACTCCATCTCCCGCTTCGGCGACGCCGTGCCGGTGACGTCGGAGGGCGAGGGCTCGTCCGTGGCGCCCCTCATCGCGCACGCCGTGCTGGTGCGGGCCCGCTAGGAGCTGCCGCACGGGCGCCGGAGCCTGCCGCACGGGCGCCGGAGCCCGGTGCGCGGGCACCGGGATCTGGTGCACGGGCGCCGGGGGCGGCGTGGGACGGTGTGGCCGCCCCCCAGCCGTTCCAGGAGGAGTCCCGTGAAGCTGCTCGTCACCGGTGGCGCCGGATACATCGGCAGCGTGTGCTCGGCGCACCTGGTCGAGCACGGCCACGACGTGACCGTGCTCGACGACCTGTCGACCGGGCACCGCGACGCCGTGCCCGACGGCGCCGCGTTCGTGGAGGGTGACGTCGGCGAGGCCGCGGGCGACGTGCTCGCCACGGGCTTCGACGGGGTCCTGCACTTCGCGGCGCGCTCGCTCGTCGGCGAGTCCGTCGAGCGGCCCGAGCGGTACTGGTCGGGCAACGTCGTGGCGTCGCTGCGGCTGCTCGAGGCCGTGCGGGCCCACGGCACGCCCCGCCTGGTGTTCTCCTCCACGGCCGCCACGTACGGCGAGCCGGAGCAGGTGCCGATCCGCGAGGACGCGCCGGCCCGCCCGACCAACCCCTACGGCGCGAGCAAGCTGGCCATCGACCACGCCATCACCTCCTACGCCCACGCCCACGGGCTGGCCGCGGTGAGCCTGCGGTACTTCAACGTGGGCGGCGCGCACGGGCGCTTCGGCGAGCGGCACGGCACCGAGACCCACCTCATCCCGATCGTGCTGCAGGTGGCGGCCGGGCAGCGCGAGTCGGTGCAGGTGTTCGGCGACGACTGGCCCACCCCGGACGGCACCTGCATCCGCGACTACGTGCACGTCGACGACCTCGCCGCGGCCCACCTGCTCGCGCTCGACCACGCGGAGCCGGGCAGCCACGCGATCTACAACCTGGGCAGCGGCACCGGCTTCTCGGTGCGCGAGGTGATCGAGGCCTGCCGCGAGGTGACCGGGCACCCGATCCCGGCCGTCACCGCGCCGCGGCGAGGCGGCGACCCGGCCGTGCTCGTGGCCTCCAGCGAGGCGATGAGCGCCGCCACGGGCTGGCAGCGCGCGCACACCGGCGTGCACTCCATCGTGGCCGACGCCTGGCGCTTCGCCCAGGAGCACGGCTCCGCCTGACCGGCCCGCGCCCGACAGCCCGCTCACCGCTCCCCCGCCCCGCCGCCGAGCAGGCACTCGCGGATCTGCGCCGGCCGCAGCGGCACGGCCGCGGCCGAGCGCAGCAGCCGCGTGAGCCGGTGGCCGGGCCAGCTCCGCTCGGCGCGGTCGAGCGCCACGTTGGCCAGGGCGCCGTCGCCGCGCAGCAGCGCGACGGCGGCCAGCAGCGCCGCGGGCTCGGCCGCCTCGGGGTCGGGCAGCTCCCGGCACAGGGCGGCCCACAGCGTCTCGGCGCCGGGCAGGCCCGGGCCCCCGCCCGCGCGCCCGGCCGTGGCCCCGCCCCCTGCCGCCACCCCGCCCGCACGGCGACCGGACGGAGGCCGCGGTCCGGGGCCCGTGCCGGATCGCGCTGCCGGGCCGGAAGCCTCCGCGCACCGCACGAGCACGGCGTCGCGCACCGTCGGGCGGGCCAGGGCGGCCGCGAGCGCCAGTGCGCGCCGGTCGTCGATCACGCAGCGGCCCGCGGCCGCATCGGCGAGCGCCGCGTCGACCACCGCCCGGTGCGCCGCGTCGGTGCCGGCGTGGAGGCCGGTGTCGGCCCACGCGGGGTCGGCACAGCTGGTGCCGGCACAGCCGGGGTCGGCACAGCCGGGGTCGGCCGAACCGGAATCCACACAGCCGGGGTCGGTACCGCCGGGGTCGGCGGCGGCGATCAGCAGCCGCTCCCGCCGCCGGATCCGGACGAGGTCGACCGGCTCCACGAGCTGTTCGAGCTCCTCGCGGTCGGCCCGCACGACCGCCCCGGCCAGCACGGCGGCCGCGGCCAGCTCGGTGCCGCCCGGCTCGGGCAGCACCCCGGTGCAGGCGCACGCCCCGTAGCAGCCCCAGCGGGCCCCGCCGCCGGTGTGCTCGGCCCACACGGCCGTGTGCACGGCGACGTCGCGCTCGTGCAGCGCGTCGACCGCCGCGTCGACGACGTCGGTGCGCTCCCGCGCCCGCGCCCCGACGACGATCACCGCCGCGCCGACGGGCGAGTCGGAGCCGAGCGCGTCGACGGCGTGCGCGACGACGTCGTGGACCTGGGGCGGAGGGGGCAGGTCGACCCGCAGCGTCAACCCGACGCGGCGGCCCGACGGCCCGCCGGTGGCCACCAGCACCAGCGACTCGCGTGGCCGGAAGCCGAGCACGACGGGCACAGCGGCGACGAGGTCGGCCGGTCGGCCCAGGCGCAGGAGGGTGGGTGCGGGGTCCGCGACGGAGGTCATGGCGCCAGCGTGCGGCGGGGACGGTCCCCCGACCAGGACATGATCGACATCCTGTGGACGGACGGGTCCCGCGGGCCGTCGGAGGGCCGTTCCGGGGGCGCCTGTGGACGGGACCGCGGGAAATGTCGTCGTGCACTGTTAACCTCCCCCGGTTTGCCCGCAGGGCCCCCGCCCGTGACGCTGGGCGCGTGACCGAGGAGACCCCCGTGTACGACTACGACCTGATGGTGATCGGCTCCGGCCCGGGTGGTCAGAAGGCCGCGATCGCCGCCGCCAAGCTGGGCAAGCGGGTGTGCGTCGCCGAGCGGCGGCACATGATGGGCGGTGTCTGCGTCAACACGGGCACCATCCCGTCCAAGACGCTGCGCGAGGCCGTCCTGTACCTGACCGGGTTCGCGCAGCGCGACATGTACGGCGCGAGCTACCGCGTGAAGTCCGAGATCACGATCGCCGACCTGCTCGCGCGCACCGCGCACGTCGTCGGGCGCGAGGTCGAGGTGATCCGCAACCAACTGCTGCGCAACCACATCGACCTGCTCGGCGGCACCGCCCGGTTCGTCGACGCGCACACCGTCACCGTCGAGGGCGAGGCCCGCGGCGACCACAACACGGTCACCGCCGAGAACATCGTGATCGCCACCGGCACGCGGCCGGCGCGGCCCCCGGAGGTCGAGTTCGACGACGACCACGTCATGGACTCCGACGGCGTGCTGAACATGAAGCGCGTCCCCGGGTCGATGGTGGTCGTCGGCGCCGGCGTCATCGGCATCGAGTACGCCTCGATGTTCGCCGCGCTCGGCACCCGCGTCACGGTCGTCGAGAAGCGCCCGCAGATGCTGGAGTTCTGCGACCCCGAGGTCGTCGAGTCGCTCAAGTTCCACCTGCGCGACCAGGCCGTCACCTTCCGCTTCGGCGAGGAGGTCGAGAAGGTGGAGATCACCGCGAAGGGCACGGTCACGAGCTTGGCCAGCGGCAAGCGGATCGCCGCCGACATGGTGATGTACTCCGCGGGCCGCCAGGGCGTCACCGACGAGCTCGACCTCCCCGCCGCCGGCCTGGAGGCCGACAAGCGCGGGCGGATCAGCGTCGACGGGCAGTACCGCACCTCGGTGCCGCACATCTTCGCCGTCGGCGACGTCATCGGCTTCCCCGCGCTGGCCGCCACGAGCATGGACCAGGGCCGCCTCGCGGCGTACCACGCGTTCGGCGAGCCGGCCCGCGAGCTGCAGGAGCTGCAGCCCATCGGCATCTACACGGTGCCCGAGATCTCCTACTGCGGGAAGACCGAGGCCGAGCTGACGTCGTCGTCGGTGCCCTACGAGGTGGGGATGTCGCGCTACCGCGAGCTCGCCCGCGGCGCCATCGTCGGCGACTCCTACGGGATGCTCAAGCTGCTCGTCTCCACCGAGGACGGGAAGCTCCTGGGCGTGCACGTCTTCGGGACCAACGCCACCGACCTGGTGCACATCGGCCAGGCGATCATGGGCTGCGGCGGCACCGTCGACTACCTCGTCGACACCGTCCTCAACTACCCGACGCTGTCGGAGGCCTACAAGGTCGCGGCGCTCGACGTCACCAACAAGATCCGCGCGCTGGAGGCGTTCGGCGGCTGACTCAGGTGAGGCCGATGCCGTGCTCGTCGAGCCACGGGCGCGGGTTGACCTTGGTGCCGCCCGGCGTGACGACCTCGAAGTGCAGGTGCGGCCCGGTGGACTGGCCCTCGTTGCCCACGTCGGCGATGACGTCGCCCGCCGCCACGCTCTGCCCGACGCGGACGTGCGAGCGGCTGATGTGGCCGTAGACGGTGACCGTGCCGTCGGCGTGCTCGACGCGGACCCACTGGCCGAAGCCGCTGGCCGGGCCGGAGCTGATCACGGTGCCGGCGAGCGGGACGTGGATCGGGGTGCCGATCGGGGCGGCGATGTCGAGGCCCTGGTGGGAGCTGCCCCAGCGGGCGCCGAAGCCGGAGGTGATCCGGCCGACCAGCATCTGCACCCCGCCCGCGGCCGACGCCACGACCGACTGGGCGGCCGACTGCGCGGCGACGGCCTCGGCGGCGACGCGCGCCTCCTCCGCGAGGCGGGCCTCCTCCGCGGCGCGGGCGGCCTGCTCGGCGGCGACGCGCTGCACCTCGGCGGCCTTGACCAGGTCGGCCGCGCCGACCACCTGCGGCTCGGGCGCGACGGGGGCGACCGCGGCCAGCGGCTCGGCGACGAGCGGGGCGGCGACGGCCTGCGCGACCGGCACGCCGGGCGTCAGGAGCTCGTCGAGGCCCAGGCGCAGGACGTTGGCACCCTCCGCGGCGGCCGGCAGGGCCTGGGAGAGCGCGAGCTGACCGGCCGCGGCGAGCGCGCTGCCCGCGACGGCGACCGCGACGAGGCGGGTCGGGGTGGCGGAGCCGACGGACGAGAGCGCCGAGGACGCGAACGACCGTGAAGCGGACGACGGGGACGCGAACGACCGGGACGCCGACCGGGCCACGCCGGCTCCCGCTGCCGCCGGGGACGCCGACAGCGGGAGCGCGAGGCGTGTGCGCCGGCCCTGGGGGGAGCGGTGCCGTGACACAACCTTTTCCTTCCGGATCACGCGGCCCGGGGACGTTCCCGTCGGGGGGCGGGCGGGCCGCTGGGGAGGGCGGTCCGTCGTCCGGTTCTGTGACCGGGCCGTTATCGATCCGGGAGCGACGCTAACCGAACCCGTCCGCGCCGGAACCTGTCCGGAGCCCGGCTGAGGCCGTCGGGCCGTGGCGGGCGCCGAACGGCAGGAACGGCGTGTCCGGGGCGACACGCCGCGTCAGCAGTCGTCCGTTCACCGCAGGGACGCGACCCGTCCCCCGCCCGTGCCCCGGCGCCGACCGGGACCGGCGCGGAGCGGGGGACGGACCTGTGGGCCGAACGGACCAGAGCGCCCTGCCGCCCGTCGCGGGAGGGGGCGCCGGGCGGGAGCGGTGCCGGGATCGGGACGCGCACGGGCCCGGACGTCAAGGGCCGGCGCCGTGACCACGCGCACGACGACGGCGGCGGACCCCGGATGGGGCCCGCCGCCGCGGAGGTGCCGGGACGTCAGCCGACGACGATGTCGTCGGCCACGCCGTCCTCGTTGTAGTCGTAGACGGTGGTGTCGAGCCAGCCGTCGCCGTCGGTGTCCTCGGTGTAGACGTCCACGTAGCCGTTCTGGTCGGTGTCGTAGGCGTAGGCCTCGACGTAGCCGTCGTGGTCCGCGTCGATCGAGTAGCTGTCCACGATGCCGTCGAAGTCGGTGTCGAAGGCGGTGACGTCGCTCATGGTGCGTGCTCTCCCTGGTCCGCGCGGCCCCTTCGGCCGCCGCTGTCAGGAAGGAGTCGCGCGGGCGCCCCGGGGTTACAGGCCGAGTTCGGAAATCCTGGCGCGGTACCGCTCGACGTTCGCCAGCTTCACGTCCTCGTAGCCGCGCACCAGGTCGGCGGCCTGCGCGGCGGCCACCGCCGTGGCGTGGTTCTCCGCGGTGAGACCGGCGGCGAGACCGCGGACCATGGCCCGGTACTCGTCGCGCAGCGCGCGCTCCAGGCGCCGGACCTCCGTGCGGCCGAAGGGGTCGAGCGGGGTGCCGCGCAGCGCCTTCCCGCGGGCCAGCGTGCTCAGCACCGGGCGCATCCACGGCCCGAAGGCGATCTTCTTGTCCCGTCCCAGCGCCTTGAGGACCGGCGGGTGCAGCCGGTAGCGCCGCTCCGTCGCCCCGGGCACCTCGGCCGCGAGCACCGCGTCGAAGGCCGGGTCGGTGAGCAGCCGCGCCACCTCGTACTCGTCCTTGTAGGCGGTGAGCTTGTGCAGCCCGCGCGAGACCGCCTCGCTGAAGCTGGTGTCGGACGCGCCCAGTGCCCGCTCCGCCCGCCACGCCGCCTGCACCTCGCGGACGTAGGCCCGGGCGGTGCGCTCCCCCTGGTAGGCGACGAGCTGGGCGGCCCGGATGCCGGTGAGGCGGCGGGTCTCCCCCTCGAGCTCGCCCAGGTCGTCCCAGGTGGCGGGCGCGGGAACCGCGGTGGTGCCGGTGGCGGCGGCGAAGGCCACCGGGTCGGCGACGGCGGCCCGGCCCCAGCGGAACGCGGCCGTGTTGACCGCGACGGCGACCCCGTTGAGCTCGATCGCCCACTCGATCGCCGCAGCCGTGACCGGCAGCGCGCCGGACTGGTACGCCGCGCCGACGACGAGCAGGTTGGCCGGCATGGCGTCGCCGAACAGCGCGTTGGCGGCCGCCTGCGCGTCGAACGGCACGACGGCGCGGGCGGTGCCCGAGATCCGCTCCACCAGCGCGGCGATGTCGGGCGCGGCGACCGAGGCGTCGCGCACCATCGCGCCGGTGGGCACCGGGCTGGTGGAGACGACCGCGAGCGTGCGGTCGGGCGAGGCGTAGGCGAGGTAGCGGGCGTCGGCGCCGACGAGGGCGTCGAAGGCGAGGTAGCAGGCCGCGGTGCCCGTGCCGACGCGGTTGGCCGGGCCCAGCGCGGCGGCGTCGGCGGCGATGCGCAGGTGCGAGGTGACCGGGCCGGCCTTCTGCGACAGCCCCGTCTGGTCGACGCCGTGCACGGCGCGCCCGTCGCGGACCGCGGCCGAGGCCAGCACCTGGTTGACCGTGACGATGCCGGTGCCGCCGATGCCCGCGAGGAACACGTCGCCGTGGTCGGGGACCGTGACGTCCGGCGCGGCCGGGGGCTCCCGCCGCTCGGGACGCGCGGCGGCGCTGCCGGCGGGCAGCTCGACCGTGACGAACGAGGGACAGTCGCCGTCGAGGCAGGAGTAGTCGGTGTTGCAGGAGGTCTGGTCGATGCGGGTCTTGCGCCCGAACTCGGTGTCGACGGGCTGCACGGACAGGCAGTTGCTCTTCACGCCGCAGTCGCCGCAGCCCTCGCACACCGCCTCGTTGATGACGACGCGCGTCGGCCGGACCGCCAGCTCGCCGCGCTTGCGCAGCCGCCGGGACTCCGCGGCGCAGCGCTGGTCGTAGACCAGCACGCTCACCCCGGTGACGTCGGCGAGCGCGCGCTGGGCCTCGTCGACGCGGTCGCGGTGCCACAGGTCGACGCCCGCGGGCAGCGGGGCCAGGTCGCGGTAGCGCTGCGGCTCGTCGGCGCAGACGATGATCTTCGAGACGCCCTCGGCGAGCAGCTTCGCGGCCATCGCGGGGACCTCCAGCCCGCCCTCGGCGTCCTGCCCGCCGGTCATCGCGACGGCGCGGTTGTAGAGCAGCTTGTAGGTGATCGACACCCCGGCCGCCACGCACGCCTGGACCGCGAGCTGCCCGGAGTGCGCGAACGTGCCGTCGCCCATGTTCTGGTACATGTGCCCGGCCTCGGTGAACGGCGCCTGGCCGATCCACTGCGCGCCCTCGCCGCCCATCTGCGTGATCGAGGTGACCTCGCTGGAGGGCCGGTGGGTGAGCGCCACCATCGCGTGGCAGCCGATGCCGCCGCCCGCGACGGCGCCCTCGGGCACCACCGTGGAGCGGTTGTGCGGGCAGCCCGAGCAGAAGTACGGGGTGCGCGCGACGGGCAGCAGCTCCAGCATCGGGGGCTCGCGCCGCTCGGGCGCGAGCTCGACGCGCCCGGCCAGCACCCGGCGCAGCGGCCCGACCAGCGCACCGGCCGTCAGCTCCCCCGCCTCGGGCACCAGCGGCGCGCCCTCGGCGTCGGTCGAGCCGAGCACGGCGGGCGCGTCGGACAGGCCGTAGAGGACGTCGCGGACCGCGGCCTCGACGAACGAGCTCTTCTCCTCCACCACGAGCACGGTGTCCAGGCCGCGCGCGAAGTCGCGCAGCAGGCCCCGCTCCAGCGGGTGGACCATGCCCAGGCGCAGCAGCGAGACGCCCGCACGGCGGCAGCCGTCGTCGTCGAGGCCGAGGTCGGCGAGCGCCTGCCGGACGTCGGTGAACGCCTTGCCGCCCGCGACGACACCGATGCGTGCCTGCGGCGCCGCCACCTCGACGACGTTGATCGGGTTCGCCGCCAGGAACGCGCGCAGCATCGCCCAGCGCGGCCCGTACATCTGCGCCTCGGCCTCCAGCGAGGCGGGCGGGGCGAGCATCGGGACCTGCCGGTACTCCCACGGCCGTCCCTCCCACTCGATCTCCGGGACGGTGATGTCGATGTCGCCGCACGTGCCGTCGACGGTGAACAGGCCGTCGGCGACGTCGGCGGTGATCTTCATGCCCACCCACATGCCCGACGCCCGCGACAGCGCGACGCCGTAGCGGCCCAGCCGCACGACCTCCTCGGCGGTGCCCGGGTAGAGCACCGGCAGGCCGAAGCCCGCGAGGGTGCGCTCGCTGATGCAGGGGATGGTGGAGGACTTGCAGCTCGGGTCGTCGCCGGCGAGCACCAGCACGCCGCCCTGCGGGTGGGCACCGCACATGTTGCCGTGGCGCAGCGGGTCGCCCGCCCGGTCGACGCCGGGGGCCTTGCCGTACCAGACGCCCACGGCCCCGTCGACGGTCCGGGCGTGGCCGGGCACCTCGACCTGGCTGCCCCAGACCGCGGTCGCCGCCAGCTCCTCGTTGACGCCGGGCACCAGGCGCAGCCCGGCGTTCTCCTGCAGCTCGGAGGCCTTGGCGAGGGTCTGGTCGAGGCCGCCGAGCGGGCTGCCCTGGTACCCGGACACGAACGACGCCGTGCGCAGCCCGGCCGCGGCGTCGGCGGCGTGCTGCTCCACGAGCAGCCGCGCGATCGCCTGCACCCCGGTGAGCAGCACGGGCCCGGCACCCGCGCGGTAGCGCGAGGCGAGCTCGAAGTCGACCGGCCGGGAATCCTGCAGGGTCATCGCGAACCTCTTCTACTCCTGGGACCGCTCCAGGGCGGCCGACACCGACTTCGCCGCCCTGCGGACACTCTGCACGACCGCGACCTTCCGCGCGCCCAGCACGCGGGAGGTCCCGCCGACCACCGAGATCGCGGCGACGGCCACCGTGCGCTCGCCGCGGCGCACCAGGATCGGCGCGGCCACCGACGACATCCCCATCGTGTGCTCCTCGCGGGAGGCCGCGTAGCCGTCGACGTGGACCTGGCGCAGCACCTGCGCGTAGCGCTGCGGGTCGACGATCGTGAACGGCGTGCGCCGCACGAACCCGCGGTCGAGGATCGCCCGCGCCATCGACGGGTTGTAGGCCGCGATGACCTTCGCCGCGCTCGAGGAGTGGCCCGGGCCGCGCCGGTAGAGCTCGGTGTGGAACATCGTGCCGGCGCCGTTGCCCTCCAGGCGGTCGACGTAGAGCACGTCGGCGCCGACGGGCACCGCGAGCTGCGCGGTCTCCCGCAGCACCTCGCGCAGCTCGCCGAGCACCGGGAGCGACAGCTCGCGCAGCATGAGGCGGTCGACGGCGAGCTGGCCGATCTCGAACAGCCGCAGGCCCAGCCGGTAGCGGCCGCTGCGCGAGCGCTCCAGCATCCCCGAGGCCGCCAGCGCGGCCAGCATCCGGCAGGCCGTGCTCTTCGCGACGCCCAGCTCCGCCGCGACGCGGGTGGCCCCGAGCTCGGGCTCCCGCTCGAAGCAGCCGAGCACCGCCATCGCGATGGAGACCGACCGGAGCGGCCCGTCGCCCGTGCCGTCGGGCTCGGGCTCCGCCGTCGCGTCGGGCACCAGCAGCGGCACGTCCGGGGCCAGCGACGCCGGGTCCAGGATCGCCTCATCGAGATCCGTGATCGTCATCAGCTCTCCCGCGGGGTCATGATTCCCAGGCCGGGAACTCGTCCGGCGGCGGCACGTTCACCTCGGTGACGCGGTTGCGGTAGGACACGAAGGCCGTCTGGCCGCCCTCGCGCAGCTTGACCCGGATCTCCTCGGTGTTGAGCGGTTCGCCGGGGTCGTAGCCGTGCGCCCAGGTGGCGAACGCGCGCATCGGACCGGAGTGGGTGGCCGCGAGGATGCGCTGGTCACCGGGGTTCTCGGCGATCAGCCGGTGGAAGCCCCGCCAGAACCGGCGCACGCACAGCGCGGGCGGCTCGAAGTACATCAGCGGGATCGTCAGCCAGGTCTGGATCGGGTCTCCCCCGCCCAGCTGCACCCGGTAGAACCGGTCGATCTCGACGAGCCAGCGCGGGCGGTCGCCGACGGCCATCCGCTCCAGCTTCTCCATCGTCGACTGGTACTGCCGGAACGCCGACGTGACGTCGCGCAGGCCGTCGGGGGTCCAGACCCCGAAGTTGCGCAGCTCGGGGATCGGCACCGGCTCGGTGAGCGTGATGTCCTTGCCCCACATCGCCATGCCGTCCTGTGCGCCGTTGTAGAGCTGCACGGCGGTCTGGCGGGCGCGGTTGGTGTCGGCGTGGACCAGGCGGACGGTGTCGCCGGCGTCCCAGCGCCGGGCCAGCTCGTGGCCGCGGCGGTGGGCCTGCCAGCCGCCCATCGGCGTCAGGCCGGCGTCGGTGGAGTACCCCTGCGTGATGCCGTGGCGGATGATCGAGATCTCGCAGACGAACTTCTCGCTCGCCCGCCGCTCGACCGGCGCCGCCACCTCCTTGCCGCGGGTGGCCTCGGCCAGCGCGGGGGTGAAGGTCGCGCCGTCGAACTCGACGGTCGCCGCGGGCGCCGTGCTCGCCCCGCGCTCGCGGAAGCGGCGCAGGTAGAGCGGGGTGTCGTCGACGGTCGCGGTGCCGGCCCCCGCCTTGACGGCGGTGCCGCTGCTGTTGCCGCCGCGGCCGTTGCTGCCGTTCGTGGCCGGAGCGGCGCCCTGGCGCTCCCGGTACTTCGCGAGGTAGTTGGGCGCCTCGTACCGGTCGAGCTTGCGCGGGTCGTGGGGGGCGCTCACGAGTGCACCGTGAAGAAGCGCTCGTTGACCTGGCGGTGGTAGTAGAAGATGGCGCGCCCCATCTCCTCCTCCGTCCACGTGATCGGCTCGAAGTCGGGGTCGACCCAGTAGCCGCCGGTGAACAGCTCGTTGCGGTTGCCCACGGGGTCGAAGAAGTAGGTGGTGTAGCCGCGGGTGACGCCGTGGCGCGTGGGGGCCACGTCGATCGTGACGCCGTGGTAGGCCAGCGTGTCGGCGGCGTCACGGATGCCGTTCCAGTCGTCCATCCAGAACGCGAAGTGGTGCAGCGCGCCGTTCGGGCCGGTGATGACGGCGATGTCGTGCGGGGTGTGGCTGCGCTCGAGGAACGCGGCGAGCTGGTGGCCGTCGTTGGCGACGATCTGCTCGGTGAGCCGGAACTCCAGCACGTCGGTGAAGAACGCGGAGAACGCCTCGACGTCCTCGGCCATCACGAACACGTGGTCCAGCCGCGGCGGCGCGATGCCGACGAGGTCCTGCGGCTTGGGCGGCGGGTTCGTCATCGGCAGCATGTTGCCCAGGCGCTCCATGCCGTGCACCAGCTCGACGAGGTGCCCCGACGGCGACTCGAAGCGGATCGCCTCGCCCCAGCCCGGGCCCAGCTCGCGGGCGGCGTAGCGCTTCACCGGCACGCTCACGGCCTGCAGCCTGTCGGTGAAGTAGTCGAGGTCGCCCTGCTCGGCGACCTTGAACGCCATGTGGTCGAGCCCGTAGGTCGGGGCCTGGCGCAGGACCACCGAGTGGTGCTCGTGCTCGTCCCAGCACTTGAGGAACACGCGGTCGACGCCGTCCTTGACGTCGCGCGCGGTCTCGATGAGGCCGAGGACCTCGGTGTAGTAGGCGGTGCACAGCTCGAGATCGGGGACCCGGATCTCGACGTGCTGGAGGCGAAGGATCCGATCACTCATGTGTGCATCCTCAGGAATCGCTGGCTGACGATGTTCTCGTAGTAGAACAGCCCCTTGCCGAACTCCTGCTCGGTCCAGGTGATGATCTCCTGGTCGGGGTCGACCCAGTAGCCGCCGGTGAACACCTCGTTGCGGATGCCCAGCGGGTCGAAGAAGTAGATGGTGTTGCCGCGCGTGACGCCGTGGCGCGTGGGGCCCTGGTCGATCTGCACGCCGTTGTAGGCGAGCGTGTCGGCGGCCTTGCGGATGTGGTCCCAGTCGTCGAGCCAGTACGCCCAGTGGTGCAGCGCGCCGTTCGGACCGTTGACGATCGCGATGTCGTGCGGGGAGTTCGTGCGGCCGGCGAGCCAGACGCCGAGCTGGTGGCCGTTGCCGTCGAGGACCTGCTCGGTGAGGCGCAGGCCCAGCACGTCCTGGAAGAACCGCGCGGCCTCGCCCACCTCCTCGGCGTTGACGAGCATGTGGTCCATCCGCGGCGGGGCGATGCCCGGCAGGTCCGGCGGCGGCACCGGCGACGGGTTGGACTTGCCGAGGATGTTGCCGGTCTTCTCGACGTCCCAGACCAGCTCCATGATCTGCCCCGAGGGCACCTCGAACCGGATCGACTCGCCCTGCCCGACCGCCTCGCCCTTCGAGACGCGCGAGACCTGGGCGCCGTAGTCGGCGAGCTTCTTCTCGTAGACGTGCAGGTCGTCCTCGTGCTCGACGCGGAAGGTGAAGGAGTCCATCCCGGTGCGCGGGTTGTAGCGCATGCGCAGCGAGTGGTGGTCCTCCTCGTCCCAGCACTTGAAGTACACGGTGTCGCCCAGCTCGGCGTCGTTCGTGCGCTGGACCTGCTGGAGGCCCATGACCTCGGTGTAGTAGGCGGTGGCGAGATCGAGGTCCGGTGTGCGGACGTCGATGTGGGCGAGGCGGAGGATCCCCACGGCTGCGGCTCCCGGGGTTGGCGGCCTGCTTGACGGGGCGACGCTAACCCGCTTAGCGTTCCGGAAGGAAGACAAGGCGTTCCGGATATCAGAACGGGGGCGGGGCCATGGCCGATCCGCTCGACATGCGCACCGCCGTGGCCGGCTACGTCACCGCGCTGCACCGCGCCTACCTCGCCCAGGCCGACACGTTCCCGCCCGCCGTGCGCGGGCGGATGCCGCTGCTGGCCGGGGGCGCCCCGCTGACGGTCGCCGCCGTCGGGGCGCGCAACCTCCACCTGCTCGCCACCCGCGAGGGGCTCGGCCCGCTGCGCGGCCAGGAGGTGGCGCTGCCCGGCGAGCTGCCCGGCCTGGAGTGGACGCTGCGGTTCTACGACCCGGTCGTCACGCCCGCGCTCGGGCTGGTCGACGAGCGCGAGGAGCCGGCGTACGCCGAGGTCAAGCACGCGCTGGGGCTCACGACCGTCGTCTACCACGTGGTGGCGCAGCCCGGGTCCGGGCTCACCGCGCACCACGCCGGGCACGTCGGGTCGGGCCTGGCCAGCGGGCACTCGAACGCGGCGCGCGACTTCGAGGCGATCCGGGCGCGGGTCCGCGGCCGCGAGCACCTCGTCGACGAGCTCGTGGGCGCCGCCGCGGCCGGACTCCCCCGCGCGCAGGCGCTGCTGGCGAAGGCGATCGCGCCGCACAACGCCGGCGTCGCCGCGGCGGCGGACGTCGCCGCCCCCGATCCCGACGCCGTGCGCCGCGCGCTGCTGGAGTCGGTCGGCGGGCGCCGCGACTGGACGCCGAAGGTGCCGCCCGCATGACCGACGCGACGCTGTCCACCGTCCGCAACGCCGCCCGGCTGCTCAAGGCGTTCCTCACGCGCGAGGAGTCGATCGGGGTGTCGGAGCTGGCGCGCCGGCTCGACCTCGGCAAGTCCGGCGTCCACCGCCTGCTCACGACGCTGGCCGCCGAGGGCCTCGTCGAGCAGGACCCGCGCACCGGCGGCTACCGGCTCGGCATCGTGGTGTTCGAGCTCGGCGAGGCCGTCAAGGTGCACATGGACCTGCACGCCGCGGCCGGTCCCGTGCTCGCGCACCTGCGCGACCAGACCGGCGAGTCGTCGCAGATCGGCGTGCTCGACGGCGACGAGGTCGTC
Organism: Pseudonocardia broussonetiae; assembly: GCF_013155125.1. Classification (NCBI taxonomy): domain Bacteria; kingdom Bacillati; phylum Actinomycetota; class Actinomycetes; order Pseudonocardiales; family Pseudonocardiaceae; genus Pseudonocardia; species Pseudonocardia broussonetiae. The sequence goes on from NZ_CP053564.1 coordinate 6,554,996, forward strand.
TACGTCGACCGGCTGGAGAGCGCCCACTCGCTGCGCCTGTTCACCGAGACCGGGCGCCGGGTCCCCGCGCACTGCACCTCCAGCGGCAAGGTGCTGCTCGCGCACCTCCCCGAGCCCGAGCGCGAGGCCTTCCTCGCCCGCCCCATGGCCCGGCTCACCCCCCACACCGTCGTCGACCCCGCGGTGCTCCGCGCCGAGCTCGCCTCGGTGCGGGCCCGCGGCTGGGCCGAGGCGGTCGACGAGCGCGAGATCGGGGTCGCGAGCATCGCCGCGCCGATCCGCGACATCCACGGCGACGTCGTAGCGGCCGTCAGCATCGGGGCGCCGGCGGCCCGCTTCGGCACCGTCCCGCGCCGCCGGTTCGCCCGCGACCTGGTGGAGGCGGGCGAGGCCGTCGGCAGGCGCCTGGGCTGGAACCCGGAGCTGGCGGCGCGGGGGCGGGAGGCGTGAGGCGTTCCGCCCAGCGGAACGTCGGTCGTGACCCGGGCGCCGCGGCCCGACACGATCACCTCTGCAGCGCACCTACGACTGGGAGTACTCCATGCCCGTGACCGACGCACCGGCGAAGGCCCGGGCGCTCTACGACGCCCGGCGCACCCGCGTGCCCATCGCGCCCTTCACCGACGAGGACCCGACCCTGGGGATGGCCGACGGCTACGCGGTGCAGCGCGAGCTGATCGCGCTGCTGCTGGCCGACGGCGACCGGATCATCGGCCACAAGGTCGGGCTGACGAGCAAGCCGATGCAGAAGATGATCGGCGTCGACTCCCCCGACTACGGCCCCGTCCTCGCCTCCACCGTCTACCGCGACGGCGACACGATCCCGCTCGACCGCTTCATCGCCCCGAAGATCGAGGCCGAGATCGTGTTCGTGCTCGGCTCGCGGCTGCAGGGGCCCGGCGTCACGGTCACGGAGGCGCACGCGGCCATCGCGGGCGCCGTCGCCGCGATGGAGATCGTCGACTCCCGGATCGCCGACTGGCGGATCAAGCTGGCCGACACCGTCGCCGACCTCGCCTCCAACGGCGCGATGGCCACCTCGAGCCGGATCGTCCCGCTCGACGGGATCGACTCCCGTCTGATCGGCATGACGCTCACCCGCAACGGCGAGCTCATCGACACCGGCGCCGGCGCGGCCGCGCTGGGCGACCCGGTGGCCGTCGTCGCCTGGCTCGCCAACGTGCTCGGGGAGAACGGCGTCGCGCTGGAGCCCGGGCACCTGATCATGACCGGTGCGCTGCACGCCGCGGTCCCGATGGCCGCGGGCGACGTCTTCCGCGCCGAGTTCGACCGGCTCGGCCCGATCACGGTGAGGGTGGGCGCATGACCGAGTACGCCGTTGCACTGCAGAAGGCGGTCGCCGACCGCACGGCCATCGACGCCCTGGACGTCCCCGACCTCCCCACCGCCTACGCCGTGCAGCGCGAGCTGCGCGACGCCGCCGGGCCGCTCGTGGGCTGGAAGCTCGGCGTCACCAGCCGCGCGAAGCAGGCCCAGGTGGGCGTGTCGAGCCCGGTGTTCGGCTTCCTCGCCGGCGCGAACGCGCTCGACATCGGCGAGCCGCTGGCGACCTCCGAGCTCATCCAGCCGCGCTGCGAGCCCGAGATCGTGTTCGTGCTCGGGCGCGACCTCGCGGGCCCGCACGTCACCGCGGCCGACGTGATCGCCGCGTCGTCGGGGGTGGCGGTGGGCATCGAGGTGCTCGACTCCCGCTACCGGGACTACAAGTTCACGATGGCCGACGTCGTCGCCGACAACACCTCCGCCGGCCGGTTCGTGGTCGGCACGCCGGTGCCGGCGGCGGGCATCGACCTGCGGCTGGTCGGCGTCGTGCTGGAGAAGAACGGTGAGCTGGTGGCCACGGCGTCCGGCGCCGCGTCGCTCGGGCACCCGGCCGCGGCCGTCGCATGGATGGTGCGGACGATGGCCGCCGACGGCGAGGGCCTCTCGGCCGGCGACGTCGTCCTGTCCGGCGGGCTGACGGCGGCGGTGCCGGTGGCGCCCGGCGACGTCGTGGTCGCCACGATCGACCGGCTCGGGACGCTCGAGCTCGGCTGCTCATGACCCGTGAGTGGCAACCGTGGCCAGAGCCACGGTTGCCACTCACGACCGACGAAGGAGGGCCACCGTGCCGCTCGTCCAGATCACCCTCGCCAAGGGCCGCACCCCCGAGCAGCTCGCCGCCCTCGGCGAGGCCGTGACGGCCGCCGTGCACGAGTCCATCGGTGCGCCGACGGGGAACGTGCGCGTGGTCGTCACCGAGTGCGAGCCCGACCTGTGGTTCGTGGGCGGGGAGTCGCTGACGGCGCTGCGGGCGTCCGGGCAGCGGTGAGCCTGGTCCCGCTCGACGGGGCGGACGGCCGCGACGCGTGGACCGTCCGCTCCGGTGACGGGCGCGCCTTCGCGGTGTTCCGCGTCGACGACGGGCTCCGCGTCACCGACGCCGTGTGCCCGCACAACAAGGGCCCGCTCGACCAGGGCTGGCTGCGCGACGGGCGCGTGGTCGTCTGCCCGTGGCACTGGTACCGCTTCGACCTCGACACCGGCGCGTGCGAGACCGCCCCCCAGCACCACCTCGCCACCTACCCGGTGGTGGAGCGCGACGGCGCCCGCTTCGCCGACGTCGGCGAGCCGGCGGCACCCCTGTCGTGGGCCGAGCGCCTCCGCGCGCACGCCCGCGGCGAGTAGCCGGCTCGCACACGGGTCGCGGGGCCCGCACACAGGGCCGGACATGTGTGCGACCACCGCAGGCTGTGTGCGAGCCCTGGGCCGTTCGGGTCAGTACGTTTCGCGCGAGTCACCCGGTCCCGCCATAGTGCCCCGATGACCGTCACCGAGGACGACGCCCGCGCAGCCGGGCGCTTCGCCGCAGGAAGCGCGGCGGGCCTGCTCGCGCTGGTCGCGGCGGGAGTGGGGCTGGTCGCGGCGCTGTGGTTCCTGTCCGGCCCGCTGGTCGGGCTGGACAACGCGGTGGCCCGCGGCGCCAACGGCCTCGTCGCGCCGCACCCCTGGTTCGTGGCCACCCTGACGGCGGTGACGAGCCTGGGCACCGGGTTCACCGCCGCGCTGGTGCTCGCCACGCTGACCGCCGCCCTGCTCGTGCGCCGGCAGTGGGCGCTCGCGCTCTACGTCGTCGTCGCGGGAGCGGGCGGCGCGGCCCTCGCCCCCGCCGTCAAGGGGCTGGTCGGCCGGCTGCGCCCGGTCGTCGACGTGCCGGTGGCGGTGGCGCCCGGGTCGAGCTTCCCCAGCGGCCACACGGTGACCGTCACGTTCTGGGTCGGCATCGTCCTGCTCGTCCTGCTCCCGGCCGTCCCGCCCCGGGCCCGCCGGGCCGCCGTGGGGGTGGGGGTCGCGGTGGTCGTGGCCGTCGGGCTCACCCGGATCGGGCTCGGCGTGCACTACCTGACCGACGTCGTCGCCGGGTGGGCGCTCGGGGCGGCGTGGCTCGGGGTCACCGCCGTCGCGTTCCGCAGCGCGCTCGTGCCCGCACCGGGGGTCGGGCTCGACCCCGCGGCCGCGCCCGACCTGCGCCCCGCGCCGGCCCACGACCCGCCCGCGCACCCGTGGGCCGTCGCCGCGCGGCTGCTCGTCGTCGCGGTGCTGCTGGTCGGGGTGCTGCTGGGCATCGGGCACCTGCTGACGGTGGTCGCCGCCGGCACGCCCGTCGCGGCCGCCGACGTCGGCCTGGTGCAGACCGTCGCGACCCTGCGCGTCCCGGTGATCGACGCCCTGTCCGTGCCCGCCGCGGAGATGGGCAACACGCTGGTGGTGGTCGTCGGGGCCGCCGTCGCCGCGGTGCTCGGCGTGGCCGTCATGCGCCGGCTGCGCCCGGCCGTGCTGATCGTCGCGGCGGTGGCGGGCGAGACCCTGATGTTCATGGTCGTCGCGTCCGTCACCGGCCGCACCCGGCCGCCGGTGCAGCCGCTGGACGCGCAGCTGCCGCCGACGTCGAGCTTCCCGTCCGGGCACACCGCGGCCGCCGTGGCGCTCTACGGCGGGATCGCGGTGCTCGTGCTGGGCGCGACCCGCGAGTGGTGGCGCTGGCTGGTCCTCGCGACGGCGGTGGTGATCATCGTGCTGGTCGCCGCGGCCCGGCTCTACCGCGGCGCCCACCACCTCAGTGACGTGCTGGGCAGCCTGGTGCTCACCCTGCCCTGGCTGTACGCGCTGGACCGGTTCCTACCGGGACGCCGGTCGGACGAGCCTCAGTGGTCCGGCTCGTGGCCCGAGGCGACGTCGCCGGTCGGCGTGATCTCCCCGGTCCAGCCGCAGGCGGTGCAGGAGCAGTAGAAGCGCCGCTCGTCGGCCTCCCAGAACTCCGTGGCGATCCCCAGCCCGGCCGCGCAGGCCGGGCAGAAGCGGGGGGCGTCCCGGCGGTGCGCCGCCGCGTCGGCGACGAACCGCCGGTCCAGCGGCGTCGTCATCCGGCCTGCGCCGCTTCCCCGGCCGCCGCCTTGGCGGCCGCGATCGAGTCCGCGGCCGAGATGTGGATCTTCTTGATGGTGTCGAGCACCGGGGAGAAGCGGGTGGAGCCCATGTCGCAGAAGTCGAGCGCGAACTGCGCGCCGCCGCCCGCGTGGAACTTGTCCTTCTCGCACGGCAGGTCGATGCGGTCGTGCTCCTCCCGGATCGTGCCGAGCGGGTCCTCGCCGCGCGCGACGACGTCCATCTGCTCGCGGAACATCTTGCGCAGCATCGCCACGCCGATGTCGCTGCGGCCCAGGTGCTCGGTGGTGCGGTCGGTGATCGGGCCCTGCGTCACCCAGGCCATCATGTCCTGGCCCTCGACGTAGTTGGTGACGTGGCGGCCCTTGTCGTCGAACAGCGGCAGCTCGTAGTCGGGCACCTGCGGCTGGTCGACGTGCTCGTAGCCGTCGGGGCTGTGCACCGTGTAGAGCATGAAGCGGGTGGTGGTCCGGTTGACCGGCACCCGGATCTGCATCTGGTGGATGCCGCCGCCGCCCACGCGCATGTTGTAGGGGAACACCAGCGGGTGGCCGACCTTCCAGTCGTCGTCCTCCTCGGTGGCGCCCTTGAGCACGCGGCGCTTGATGATGCCCCACTCGAACGCGGTGAAGCCGATCTTCACGTGCTCCTTGCCGAACGACGCCGGCGCCGTGAAGCCCTCGTGGCGGCCGACGAACTCGAAGTAGCGCCCGTGCAGGAACTCGACGTGGTGCGGGTCGACCGCGTTCTCCATGATCTGCACGTAGTTGCACGGCAGGTCGACCCAGCCGATGTCGCGGAAGCCGTCCATGACGAACGTGTCGAAGCGCGGCAGCAGGGGCGCGGGCTGCTCCGCGGAGTGCGGGCCGACGTAGGCCCAGATCAGCCCGCCCATCTCCTCGACCTTGCCGGCCTGCGCCTTCACCCGGTCCTGGAACTGCGTGTTCTCGCGCTCGGCGGGCTGCGAGGTGCACGCGCCGTCGGCGTCGAAGACCCAGCCGTGGTACGGGCAGCGGATGCCGTCGGCCTCGACGACGCCGTAGGCCAGCGACGCCTTCCGGTGCGGGCACGCCTCGGGCACGATCCCGTAGCGGCCCGACGGGCTCTTCCACAGCGCGAAGAACTCCCCCAGCAGCTCGACGCGCTTGACGGGGAACTCCTCGAGCTCGCGCGTGAACGCCACCGGGTACCAGTAGCGGCGCAGCACCTCCCCCATCGGCGTCCCGGCCTCGACCTGGGTCAGCTGCTCGTTCTGCTCGGCGGTCAGCATGCGCACTCCCTCGTGGTGGTAGCCCCGCCAGCCGGCGGTGGAGCCTGTCGCCGACGGTAGGTAGCGCCCGGCGGCCCGACAAGGGATCCTTCCCGCATGGAGGGAAACGCCCGGCCGTCGTGGGAGCTCGGGTCGGTGCGCAACGCCGCGCGCCTGCTCAAGGAGTTCTCCCGGACCGACCGCGAGCTCGGCGTCTCGGAGCTGTCCCGGCGCCTGGGCCTGGCCACGTCGACGGTGCACCGGATGCTGGCGACGCTGGCCGCCGAGCGGTTCGTCGAGCGGGCGCCCGGCGGCTACCGCCTCGGGATCGCGCTGTTCGAGCTCGGCGCCAGTGTCGGCTCGCACCTGGACCTGCACGAGGCCGCAATGCCCGTCATGGCAACGCTGCGGCACACCACGGGCGAGACCGTGCAGCTCGCCGTGCTCGACGGCATGGAGTCGGTCTACATCGACCGCCTGGAGAGCCCGCACACCGTCCGCATCTTCTCCCGCGTCGGCACCCGGCTCCCCGCGACGACGACGAGCACCGGCAAGTCGCTGCTCGCCGCGCTGGAGCCCGAGGAGCTGGACCTGCGCCTGGCGCACTGGGTGCCGCGCCGCCACACCCCGTTCACGATCGTCGACGAGGCGACGCTGCGGACGCGGCTGCGCGAGGTCGCCGAGCGCGGGTGGGCCGAGAACCGGGAGGAGAGCCGCGTGGGCGTCGTGTCGGTGGGGGCGCCGGTGCGCGGGGCCGACGGGGCGGTGATCGCGGCGCTGTCGGTGGCCGCCCCGACCGACCGCGCCGCCGCCCCGGCGCTGCGCCGCATCCGGACCGGCGTCGTGGAGGCGGCGGCGGTGATCAGCAGGCGGCTGGGGCACGTGCCCTGACGCGCGAACGGCACTCTCGCCCAACGAGCTCGGGTGAGAGTGCCGTTCGCGTGACGAACCGGGGAGCTACCGCCCCGGGATCGGCTTCCCGCTGAACACGAACTTCTGCGCCAGCGCCACCGGGTCGTAGGCGGCCGGGGCCGCCACCGGGGCGGTGACGGTGACCGGCCGCGACTGCACGATGCAGACCGGGTCGCCCGCGCGCCGGTGCCGGGAGATGACCCACTCCACGTCGACGGGGTAGCCGTAGTGCTCCTCGATCGACGTGACGGCCGCGGCGATCGCGGCGATCTGCTCGTCGTCGAGGACCTTGCGGTCGGCCAGCTTGGCCGGCATCTCGATCTCGGTGACGCGCCCGTCGGCGAAGTCGAACGCCGACACCACCGTCTTGTGCGCGACGTCGTACTTGAGCAGCCGCCCGTCGGCCTTCCCGACCTCGATGTGGTCGGGGTTGACCAGGCCCTGCACGATCGCCTCGCCCCACCCCCAGCTCGTCTCGATGACGATCCGGTCGGGCTTGCCGGTGACCGGGTGCACCGAGAACGCCACCCCGGACGCGCGGGCGTGGATCAGCTCGATCACGCCCACCGCGATCGGCATCGCGTGGTGGGAGATGCCCTTGCGCAGCCGGTAGGCCAGCGCCCGCCCGGTGAACAGCGAGCCCCAGCACTGCCGCACCGCGTCGATCACGCGCTGCGGGCCCGAGACGCCGAGGTAGGTGTCGAAGATCCCGGCGAAGGACGCGTCGGCGGCGTCCTCACCGGTGGCCGAGCTGCGCACCGCCGTCGGCACGTTGACGTCGACGGCGCGCAGGCACAGCTCCTCGTAGGCCTCGGTGATCTCGGCGGCCAGGGCGTCGGACATCGGGGTCTGCTCGAACAGCGTCCGGATCCGCGCCGACGCGTCCTCGACGGCGGCGTCGGACGGGTCCGTGCCCAGCCACTCGACGACCTCCTCGATCCGCCCGTCGAGGCCCGACTCGGCGCAGTGGCGCCGGTAGGCCCCGACCGTGACGGCGAACCCCTGCGGCACCTCCACCCCGGCGCGGTGCAGCTCGGTGAGCCGCCCCATCTTGGAGCCGGCCAGTGCCACCGCCTCCGCCGGGTCGACCTCGTCGACCCAGACCACCGATGCGGTGTCGACCATCAGAACCCCCGATGTCATGCGCCCGCCAGATCCGCCGCGCGCTTGAGGATGGTGACCCGGCCGTTGGTGCCGTCCACCTCGATCTCGTCGCCGTCCTTGATGGCGACGGTCGCGATGCCGATCGCGGTCACGGTCGGCACGCCGTACTCCCGCCCGACGATCGCGGCGTGGCTGAGCATGCCACCGCCGTCGCACGCCGCACCGGCGATCTTGCCGAAGGCCGCGGTCCAGCTGGGCGAGGTCGACTCGCACACCAGGATCGAGCCGGGCTCGAGGCGGTGCATGTCGTCGCTGCTCTGCAGGACGCGCGCGATGCCCCTGGCGACGCCCTTCGCCGCGGCGACGCCGGGCAGCACCGTCTCCTCGGCCGCGTTCGGGTTCTGCACCGCGCGGATCGAGGTCGGGTTGAGGCCGAAGATCTCGATGAGCACCGGGTCCTCGACGGTCTCGGGGACCGTGCCGAGCACCTTCGGCATCTCGCCGCGCAGCGCGCCCCAGTGGTCGAAGTACTGGCGACGGTCCTTGACCAGGCTCTTGAGCCCGCCGTCGTAGGTGGAGCCGCCGGCCACCTGCTGCAGCTCGGGCCAGAACAGGTAGAGCATGTCGTCCTTGTGGTCGGCCCCGACGCGGTCGGCCAGCTCCTGGCAGACCCGGCGCAGCGGGATCATGACCTTGAGGTCGATGTAGTAGTTGTGGTCGTCCTGCCACCACGGGAAGTTGGCCTCGAGGTTGGACTGCAGGCCGGCGTCGAACACGGCCTGCTCCTCCTTCGTCAGGCCCGACCGCGCGGTCTCGATCGCGCCCTCGCGCTCGGCCATCGCGTTGCGCGCGGCGGCCTCGAAGTCGTGGTCCTCGTCCTTGAGGACGAAGCTCTTGATCATGTCGAGCGGGATCGTGTTGTCCTCGATCCAGCTGGGGACGCCGACGTCGCAGGTGGCCTCCTGGCGGTGGCCGTAGACCTGCAGGAAGTCGTCGAAGTCGGTGAGCCACTGCGACGCCGAGCCGCCCTGCGCGGAGAGCGCGGTGCGGATGCCGGTGCCGGAGTTCTCCTCGAACGCCTGGCGCAGACCGGCCGCCTTGGCCTTCCGGGCGAGCTCGGCGAGCCCGCGGTCGGTCTCCATGATCTTGGTGTCCTCGCCCTGGAGGAACTTGCCGATGTCGGCGGTGTTGATGCCCATCTCGGCGCAGGCCCCGTAGAAGCCCAGGAAGTTCACCAGCAGCGGGTACATCACGTTGAAGTGGATCTCCATGGAGCGCTGGTGGTAGCGCCGCGCCGCGGTGAGCAGGGTCGGCAGCTCACCCGTCGGCACCGCCGTCAGGTCCAGGTTGTGGAAGTGGTCCCAGGTGGCCTCGAGCTCGTCGCGGCCCTGCTCCCACGTCGAACGGTAGTTCTGCAGGAAGCGCGGGAGGTTCGTGCCGAGGCGGTTGGCGCGGGCGCCGATCTCGCGGGGGTCGGACTCGGGGATCGCCGAGCCGTAGAGGTGCGTGCCGGCGAAGCGCGAGGTGATGCCGCGGCCGGGGGGCAGCGGGAGCGCCTCGGCCGCGTGCTGGGTGCCCCAGCAGTACCCGTCCTGGCCCCAGGCGAAGGCCGCGAGCGGGGTCAGCCCCCGGGACCAGTGGAAGTCGAGGAACCAGAACTTGTCCTCGTCCTCCTTCGTGAAGGGGCCGGTCCCGTCGATGATGTAGGGCGACTCGAGGTGCTCGGGCTTGAAGCCCGGGTACCACTCGCCGGTGTACGGCTCCACAGGGACGACAGTGGCCATGCGAACTCCTAGGTCCGGTGCGACGTTCGTCGGACCGTGTCAGTGGTCACAGGCCCCCGGCAAGCGGACCGTTCTCCCCTGCCGAACACCCCCGCCCTGACGGGCCCGTTCGGCGACGGCGAACAGCGCTCTTCCCGCAGGTCGCGCCGTTTCCTACCGTCCGCCCCATGCTGAGCGCCGAGAAGAACGAGCGCCTGACGCGGGTCGGGCCGGGCACTCCCATGGGTGAGCTGCTGCGCCGCTACTGGTGGCCGGTCGCCACCCACGACATGGCGACGCGCATCCCGGTGAAGCGCCGCCTGCTCGGCGAGGACCTCGTCCTCTACCGCGACGGCAGCGGCACCGTGGGCCTGCTCGCCGAGCAGTGCCCGCACCGCCGCGCCGCGCTGTGGCTGGGCTGCACCGAGGAGGAGGGCCTGCGCTGCGGGTACCACGGCTGGCGCTTCGACGCCGACGGCCGCTGCCTGGAGCAGCCCGGCGAGCCCGCCGACTCCACGTTCAAGGACCGCATCCGCGCCACCGCCTACCCCGTGCAGGAGCTGGGCGGGCTCGTGTTCGCCTACCTCGGCCCGCTGCCCGCGCCGGAGCTCCCCCGCTACGACCTGTTCGTGTGGGAGGACGCCTGGCGCGACATCGGTCACGCCGAGCTGCCCTGCAACTTCGTGCAGATCATGGAGAACTCCGTCGACCCGTACCACGTCGAGTGGCTGCACGGGCGCTACGGCAACTTCCTGCGGGAGATCGGCGGCAAGGCCGCGCCGCTGCCCGTCGTCAGCAAGAAGCACGTGAAGGTCGCGTTCGAGGTCTTCGAGCACGGCATCCTCAAGCGCCGCGTGCTGGAGGGGCACACCGAGGAGGACGAGGACTGGAAGGTGGGGCACCCGCTGGTGTTCCCGCACATGCTGCGCGTCGGCGCGGCGGGGCTCGCGACGTTCCAGATCCGGGTGCCGATCGACGACGAGAACACCTGGCACGTCTGGTACCAGACCTACCGGCCCGAGGGCGGCGCCCCGGCGCAGGAGACGATCCCGACCTACGAGGTGCCGCTGTTCGACGAGCGGGGCGAGTACCTGCGCGACTACGTCGACGGGCAGGACATCGTCGCGTGGATCACCCAGGGCCGGATCTCCGACCGCACGAAGGAGCACCTGGGCCGCTCCGACCTCGGCGTGATCCTGCTGCGCAAGCTCTACGCCGAGCAGATGGACGCCGTCGCGCGCGGGGAGGACCCGCTGTGCACCTACCGCGAGCCGCACGACGTCATCGACCTGCCGATGGAGAAGGACAAGTTCGGCTCGGCGATGGCGTTCCGGCAGCTGTGGACGCGCGAGAGCTCGGTGCGCTACTCCCCCATCAAGGAGGAGGTCCTGCAGCTGTTCGGCGACCCGGTGCCGACGTGGTGAGGTCCCGGTGATCAGGTTCTGCCCGGGCTGCGGCACCGCGCTCGGCGACGCCGCGTTCGTCCAGGAGTACTGGGTGGCGCGCGACCGGCACGTGGTGTGCTGGTGCCCGTCCTGCTCGCTCATGTGCACGGTGGTGCTGGCCGCCGCGCTCGTCGGAACGGAACCCGAACACTGATGACGCAGCCACCGAGGCGCGCACTGCTGCTGGACCTGGGCGGCACGGTCTTCCGCTCCGGCAGCGAACTGCTGGGCGAGTTCGGGGCCGTCGAGCCGCGGGTGCGGGCGGCCGTCGCGCGGCGCGGGCCGTTGGGCACCGAGACCGACCCGGAGTGGGACGCGATGATCCGCCAGGACATCAGCGAGCGGGAGTACTGGCGGATCCGCAGCGAGGAGATCGGCGCGGCGCTGGGGCGGGACTGGCCGATCCAGGAGTTCATGCACACCCTCTACGCGCTGGCCGGCGACGACATCATCCGGCCGCCCGCCGCCGCGCTCGTCGCCGACGCCCGGGCCGCGGGCCACCGGATCGGCGTGCTCACCAACGACCTGCGCGCCTTCCACGGCGAGACGGCGATGGCCTCGCACCCCGTGCTGGAGCAGGTCGACGTGCTGGTGGACGCCTCGGTCACCGGCATCCTCAAGCCCGACCCCCGCGCCTACGCGCTGGCCGCCGAGCGGCTGGGCACGGCGCCGGGCGACATCGTGTTCGTCGACGACATGCCGTGGAACATCGCGGGAGCGCGGCGGGCCGGGATGATCGCAGTGGAGCTGGACCTGACCGACCCGGACGCCGCCTTCGCGGTGGCGCGCGCGGAGCTCGGCCTGGGTGCGGAGGCGGCGGCGTGACCGACCCGGCCGGCGGGATCGCCGTCGTCGTCGGGGCGTCGGGGGCGCTGGGCGGCGCGATCGCGGAGCGGCTGCGCGGCGAGGGGCTCGACGTCGTCGCCGTGGCGCGGGGCGGGCCGTGCGCGGCCGACATCGGCTCCGACTCCTCCGTCAGTGCCATCGCCGACGCCGTCGGTGCGCTGGACGGGCCGGTGCGGATGGTCGTGCAGGCCGCCGGGCTGCCGGCGGCCGGGCCGCTGGAGACGATCGCCCCCGACGCGCTCGGGCACGCGGTCGCGCTCAAGTGCGGTGGGCTGCTGCGCCTGGTCCGGGCCGTCGACGACCGGCTGGAGCGCGGCTCGCGGATCGTCGCGCTCGGGGGCCACTACGGCATCGAGCCCGCCCCCTACGCGTGCGCGGCGGGCGTCACGAACGCGGCGCTGGCCAACCTGGTGCGCCAGCTCGCGGTGTCCTACGGCCCGCGCGGGGTCACCGCGCACCTGGTCGCCCCCGGTCCGGCCGACACCCCGCGCCTGCGCGGGCTCTCCGAGCAGGCGGCGCAGCGGCGGGGGGTGCCGGTGGAGCAGGTGCTGGCCGAGCGGGCCGCGGAGTCACCGCTGGGCCGGCTCGTCACGCCGTCGGAGGTGGCGTGGGCGGTGGCGACCCTGCTGGCGCCCGAGGCCGACGCCCTGCACGGCTCGACCCTGGGCCTGGACATGGGCGCGAGGCGCGGCATCTTCTAACCGCCCTCGCGCCCCCCGCCCGCCCGCCCTCTGGTGACAGTGGAGTGGCTTTACTGCCACTGGGCGCCAGTAAAGCCACTCCACTGTCACTGCGGAGGGGTTGGCGCCGGGCGGGGTGTGGTCGTGAGTGCGAACCGTGGCCCTGGCCACGGTTCCCACTCACGGGGTTGCTCGTGCCTCGATCTCCGTCCGCCGCGCGGCGCTCGCCGGCACCCCGGCGATGCCCCAGTCCTCCGGGTCGACCTGCACGATCCGGCCGCGGACGAGCTGCCGGTCGACGCCGAGCACGTCCACGATCACGTCCGTGCACGCGCCGAGCAGGCGGTGCCGCTGCTCCACCGGACGCCCGCGCAGGGCCAGCGCCGTGAAGTACGGCGCCTCGACGCCCGGCTCCCCCGCCGTCACCCACTGCGCGGGCGGGTGCAGCGTGAGGAACGCCCGCACCCGCGAGAGCGGCGAGTCCAGCACCTCGGCGTAGCGCCGCGACAGGGCCGCGAGCAGCTCCGCGTGCTGGGCGTCGGTGTGGCACCCCTCGACCAGGTGCACCTCGAGGATCGGCATGGCGCGCACGCTAGGGACCCACGGGACGCCCGTCGAGGGGCGCGTTCGCCAGGGAGACCCGGTCAGGGGCCGACGGCGGCCCGGCTCTGCGCCAGCGCCTCGACCGCGTAGAGGTACGCGGGCTCCACCAGCGCCGGCCCCGCCCGGAAGTCCAGCAGCCCCGATCGGCCGACCGGCGGGGTCAGCAGCTCGATCGACCGGCTCGCCAGCCGGTCGCGCTGCAGCCGGGCGGTGGACAGCGACATGCTGCGGACCAGCACGTCGCCCAGCCGCGGCACGCGCATCCGCGGGGTGAACGGGTTGAGCCGCGACGCCAGCACCCGCCAACCCGACACCGCGAGGTCGAACTCCGCCGGCGTCCGCCGCCCGCTGCCGGTGGGCTGCAGGTTGACGGCGACGATCGGGCCGTCGCCGACCACCCCCGCCATGACGTCGACGGGCAGGTTGTTCATCACCCCGCCGTCGACGAGGAGCTGGGTGCCGTCGTGCACCGGTGGGTAGACGCCGGGGATCGCGATGCTGGCCCGGATCGCCCGCCAGGTCGGGCCGGTCTCGTGCACGACCTCCCGGGCCTGGCTCAGCGACGCCGACACGGCGAAGTAGGGCAGCCACAGGTCCTCGATCAACCCGGCGAACGAGGGTTCCTCGCGCAGCAGCCTCGTCACCTTGCGGGCCGAGGACAGCGCCACGAACGGCGGCGTGAACCCGACCATCGACCCCTTCTCCACCATCGCCGCCCGGGCCTGGCGCACCCGCTGCTCGTGGTCGAGCCCGTCGGCGTAGAAGCCGGCCATGAGCGCCCCGATGCTGGCGCCGCCGACGGCGTCGACCGGGACGCCCGCCTCGTCGAGGGCGCGCATCACCCCGAGGTGGGCGAACCCGCGCACCCCGCCGCCGGCCAGCACCAGCCCGCGCGCCGTGCCCGACAGGAACCGGGCCACCCGCTCCAGGTGGCCGGTGTCGCCGGCCCGCACGTGGTGATGGCGGGTGACGTCGCGCCCGGCCAGCCACGCCGCTGTGCCCGACGGGGCCGCCGTGCCCGCGGGGTGCAGCAGCACGAGGTCCCGCCGCCGCTCGCCGGGCACCCGCGCCAGCGCCCGCTCCGCCGGGCCCGCTGCCGGGTCGTCCCCGGCGCGGGCGACGAGCACCACCCGGTCGGCCTGGCGCAGGCAGCGGCGCGTCCACTCGGTGTCGCCGTCGTCGGCGCGGTAGACGACGAACCGGTGCGCCGCCTCGACGCGCTGCAGCCACGCCAGCAGCCGCCCGTTGCGCGGGTCGGCGGGCTCGGTGCCCGACGCGCCGGCACCCAGCGCCGCGTCCACCGTCGCGGACGTGACCTCCAGCGCCCCGCCCAGCGCGGTGACCAACCCCGTGGCCAGCTCGTCGGGCACCGGTCCCGACCCGGCCGGCAGCAGCGCGACCGTGACGGCGGGAGCCGTCGGCGCCGGCACCCCCGTGACGGGGCCGCTCCCGGTCCGCACCAGCGCCCGGCACAGCCCGAGCAGCGACCCCGGGTGCGCCGCGGCGAACCGCTCGAACCCGGCCACGCCCAGGCGCAGCACCAGCGAGTCGCGCACGGCGTGCACGTGCGTGCCGGCCCCGTCCCCGGGCTCGATCCCGAGCAGCGCGGCGGCCCCGACGACCTGCCCCGGGCCGATCTCGCGCGACCCTGCCCCGGACCGCACGGCGAGGCGGCCGTAGGCGACCAGGTGCAGCGCGTCCGGTGCCCGGTCGGCGTCGAGCACCACCTCCCCGGCGGTGACGTGCACCGGGTCGAGCGCGACGAACAGCTCCCGCAGCGCCGCGCGGTCGAGCCCGCCGAACACCTCGGTCCCGGCCAGGAAGTCCAGCACCTCGCTGCCCGGTTCGGTGCCCGACCAGCTCTCCGCCAGCAGCAGCAGGGGGCGCCGGCGCCGGGTGGAGCCCAACCCGGCCGCGATCCGGTCGCGGTCGAAGAACTCGGGGACCTGGGTGCTGCTCACGCCCGGACCCCGGTGCCGACGAGCTGGTCGGCCAGCTGCCCGTAGAGGGCGGCGACGGGGTGGTCGGGGTGGTGCAGGACGAAGATCCCTCCGCTGGAGAGCACCATCAGCTCCTCGGAGTGCGGGACGACGGCGGCGACCGGGGTGCCGTAGGCCTCCGACACCCGCAGCGCGACGTCCGCGGGCTCGAACGCCTCGGGGCACTTGTTGACCACCAGCACCGTGCGCGGCACCGCGAGCTTGCGCGCCACGCTCACCGTGACGTGGGTGCCCTCGTAGTCCTGGTGGTCGGGGCGCAGCACGATCGCCAGCGCGTCGGACATCGCGATCGACAGCAGCGTCTCCTCGTTCAGCCCGGGGTGGGTGTCCAGGAGCAGCACGTCGAGCTCCAGCTCGGCGGCCAGCGCGCGGACCCCCTCGCCGAGCAGGCCGACGTCGTAGCCCTCGGCCATGATCCGGGCGATGTCGTGCGGGTCGACGCTGGACGGCACGAGCCAGATCCGGCCCGCGGTGCCCGGCGGCGTCACCTCGCGGGCGGCCTCGCGCAGCGGGTAGCGGCCCCACAGGAACCCGTCGAGGTGGTGCTCCGGCCGGTCGACGCCGAACAGCACGTGGATGCCCGGCGAGAGGATGTCGAGGTCGACCACCCCCACCCGCAGGCCGCGCCCGGCGAGCACCGCGGCCACGTTCGCCGTGGTGTTCGACTTGCCGGTGCCGCCCCGGAACGAGTGCACGGACACGATGGACGTCATCGGTCTCCCCTGTCCTGCCGACCCGTCCCCGAGCGCAGGTCCGCGGCTCGGCGTTGCAGGTCGGCGAAGTAGTCGGTCTCGGTGATGGCGGCGACGGTGCGCGCCGCGCGGGCCTCGTCGATCTCGATGCGCAGCGCCCCGACCTGGGCGCGCAGCCGCTGCTCGCGCTGCGCCACCTCGTGCGCCATCCGCCCGAACACCCGGGCGAGCAGGCCCAGGGCGTCGTCGCGGGCGGCCACGGCGTCGAGCCGGCCGGGGTGGAACTCCCCGCGCTCGACGGCGGCCGCCGCGTCGACGACGTGCCCGACCTGCTCGCGGTACTCCCGCTCCAGGTCGGCCAGGCGCTTGCGGGCCAGGCCCGCCCCGAGCCGGGCGCGCAGCACGGCCGGGTCGAACGGCTTGGGCAGGAAGTCGTCGGCCCCGAGCTCGATGCAGCGCACCACGCCGTCGCGGTCGTCGGACCCGGAGATGACGACGACCGGCAGCGCCGCCGTCACCGGGTCGGCCCGCATCCGCGCGAGCACCGCGTACCCGTCGAGGACGGGCATGACGATGTCGAGCAGCACCAGGTCGAACCCGCCGCCCGAGACGAGCTCCCAGCCCTGCCCGCCGTCGACGGCGAGCTCCACGTCCAGGCCCTCCCGCTCCAGCGCGCGGCGCAGCAGCAGGCGGTTCACCGGGTCGTCGTCGACGACGAGCACCCGCCCGCGCAGCACCCCGGCGGCGCTCATCGGGTCACCGCCTCGGGAGTGCGGGGCTCGAGCAGCCGCAGCAGGTCCATCCAGCCGGAGAAGGGCACGCGGTCCGCGGAGCCGGGCCGCTCGACGGTGCCGACCACGCGCCCGTCCGGGGTCGGCCGGATCTCGACGACGAACCGCTCGCCCACCGCGTCCACGACCGCGTCCACGTCCACCGCTGCCCCGCCTCCTCAGACGACCGGCTCGGCGGCCGGCAGCTCGCCCAGCACCGCGGGGACCCGGGTGCCGATCTCCTCGACCAGCGCCGCGGCCCCGTCCGGACCGCCGTGCTCCAGCGCCCGGCAGGCGTCGGCGAGCCGGGCCGCGCCGAGCGTCGCGGCGTTGGAGCGCAGGGTGTGCGCGGCCATCCGCAGCCCGGCGGCGTCGCCGAGGTCCAGCGCGGACCGCAGGCGGTCCACCAGCTCGGGCAGGTGGGCGGTCGCGGCGGCCACGAGCTCGGCGACGACCGCGTCCCCGTCCGGGCCGAACGAGCGGGCCAGCTCGGCGAGCACGCCGGGGTCGACCTCCGGCCCCGCGGCCGGCCCCTCCCCGACGGGGACGCGTCGCAGCGCCTCGGCGAGCCCGTCGAGCCGGATCGGCTTGGCGAGGTAGTCGTCCATGCCCGCGGCCAGGCACATCTCGCGGTCGCCGTCCATCGCGTTGGCGGTGACGGCGACGAGCCACGGCCCCCGCGTCGCGCCCGCCCGGATCCGGCGGGCCACCTCGAGGCCGTCCAGCACCGGCATCTGGACGTCGAGCAGCACGGCGTCGTAGGTGCGGGCCGCGACGGCGTCGAGCACCTCCTGACCGGTGGTGGCGACGTCGGCGCGGTGCCCGAGCTTCGCGAGCATCGCCAGCGCGAGCATCCGGTTGACCGGGTTGTCCTCGGCGAGCAGCAGCCGCAGGTCCGGAGCCGGAGCCGGCGCGGTGCCCGGCAGGGGCGCGGGACGGTGCGCCGGCTCACCGAGCAGCTCCGCCAGCACCTCGGCGAGCCGGGCCCGCTTGACGGGCTTCGTCAGCCAGGCACGCACCGCGGTGCCCTCGCGGGTGCCGCCCAGTGACGACAGGCAGGCGGCAGGCGGGCCGCCGAGCTCGCGCAGCCGCGCGGCGAGGGTGGCGCCGTCCATCTCCGGCATGACGTGGTCGAGCAGGGCGACGTCGTGGACCCCGCCGCGCGCCACCCGGTCCAGCGCGTCGAGCGGCGAGCCGGTGTCGTCGACGGCCATGCCCCACGCGTTGCAGTGCGCCACGAGGACCCGCCGGTTCGCGGCGTTGTCGTCGACGACCAGCACGCGGCGCCCGGCCAGGGCCACCGGCGCCACCGGCCCCGGGACGGCGGCGGGCGGCGCCGCCACGGCGAACCCGAACGTCGTCCCCGTGCCGACCTCGCTGCGCACCCACACCCGCCCGCCCATCAGCTCGGCGAGCCGCCGCGAGATGGCGAGCCCCAGGCCGGTGCCGCCGTGGCGGCGGGTCGTGGAGACGTCGACCTGGCTGAACGACCGGAACAGCCGGTCGAGCCGGTCGGCCGGGATCCCCGGACCGGTGTCGGTGACCTCGACCGACAGCTCTCCGGGCCCCGCGTGCACCGCGACCACCACCTCGCCGCGCGCGGTGAACTTCACCGCGTTCCCGACGAGGTTGACCAGGATCTGGCGCAGGCGCGTCGGGTCGCCGAGCACGGCGTCGGGCACGGCCGGGTCGACGGCGCAGACGAGCTCGATGCCCTTCTCCGCCGCCCGCGGGGCCAGCAGGTCCAGCGCACCCTCGACGCAGTCGCGGACGTCGAGCGGCACCGCCTCCAGCTCCAGGCGGCCCGCCTCGATCTTGGAGAAGTCGAGGATGTCGTCGATGATCGTCAGCAGGCCGTCGCCGCTCTGCTCGATGACCCGCGCCAGCTCGCGCTGCTCCCCGTCGAGGTCGGTGGTGAGCAGCAGCTCGGTCATCCCGATGACGGCGTTCATCGGGGTGCGGATCTCGTGGCTCATGTTGGCCAGGAACGCGCTCTTGGCCGCGTTCGCGGCGTCGGCGGCGGCCCGGGCCTCCTGCGCCTGCTCGTGCAGCCGGACGCTCTCGATCGCGCCGGCGAGCTGCCCGCCGACGGTCTCGGCGAGCGCCAGCTCGGCCGGGGAGAACACCCGGCGGCGCCCGGCGGACTCCGCCAGCACCAGCCCGATCACGCGTCCGCCGCGACCGACGAGCGGGGCGGCCATGAAGGCGCACACGCCGCGCTGGCCGAGCCGTGCGCGGACCGCGGGCGCGAGCGTCACGGCGTCGAGGTCGCCGACGGCGACCGCGCGGCGCAGGACCACGGCCCGTTCGACGGGGCTGCCGTCGGTCGTCGACAGCTCCGTCCCGGCCCGGCCGGCGCCGGGCGCGGGCGCACCCTCCCCGCCGACGGCGTGGTCGGCGCGGACGACCAGCCGTCCGGCGTCGTCGACGAGCGCGACGGCGACCCATCGCACCCGGAACAGCGCCGCGAGCCGCCGCGCCGCCCCGTCGAGGACGTCCTGCAGCGACACCGCCGTCGCGACCGTGCGGGTGATCGCGCTGAGCGCGGCGAGCTGCTCGCGGTCGCGGGTCAGGCTCTGCGCGATCACGCCGGCCACCGCGGCGATGATCAGGCCGATCCCCATCCGGAACGTGATCGAGACGACCAGGAACGGGTGGCCGTAGACGAGCGTGCCGAACACCTCGCGCAGCGTGTAGGCCACGGTGAGGAGCCCGATGGCCACCATCGCCCCGCGCAGCTGGAACCGGACCGCGGCCTCCATCGGCAGCACGTAGAGCACGGCCCAGATCGCGGTCTCGGTGTCGAAGGTGAAGACGAAGACCAGCCCGAGGAACACCGTCCCGTTGAGGACGAGCGCGGCGACGCCGACGCGGCGCGCCCGGCGCACCGTCGTCATGCGCGGGATCAGCGGCCAGATCACCAGGTTGCCCACGGCCAGCAGTGCCAGCAGGCCGACCGCGAGCTCGAACATCCCCGGCGGGTAGGGCAGGTAGTAGGTGAGGACCTGGGCGAGGCCGAACACGAAGCCGCCCCAGCGGATCCGCAGCATCGCGCGCTCGGCGCGGACCAGCCGCGCCAGCTCGGCCGTCGCGAGGGTCTCGAACTCCGCGGCGGTGTCGGGTTCGCGGCCGGTGGCCATGGCGAGCCCGCCGCGGCGGCGGCGCAGGCGCCCGCCGCCGTCGGGCAGGTGGCCGGGATCCGGCGACCCGGCCGAGCCCCAGCTCATCGCCACAACGCTCCGCCCCCTCGGTCGCCGGACGACCCGGCCGGGACCGATCGTGGCGACCCCCGGGCGCCCGCGCGCCACGGTGGTCCGTGGGACGCGGCGGCTCAGCCGCCGTCCGCCCCCCGGAGCGCCCCACGGTGCGGGGCGTCGAGCCGGTCGGCGAGCCGGGCGCGCGAGCGGATCCCGAGCTTCGCGTAGACGTTGCGCAGGTGGAACTCCACGGTGTTGAGGCTGACGATCAGCTCCGCCGCGACCTCCGGGTTGCTCATCCCAGACGCCGCGAGCCGGGCCACGCGCAGCTCCCGCGGCGTGAGCGCGCCGGGCGCCCGGTCCGTGCCCCGGACCGGGTGCAGCCCGCACGCCGCGAGCTCCTCGTCGCACCGCGCCAGCGCGGGACCGGCGCCGAGCCGGGCGAGCACCGCCCGGGCCGACCCCAGCGCGTCGGCCGCGGCGCGTCGCCGGCCGGCCCGCCGCAGCAGGGCGCCGTGGGCGAGGTCGGTGAGCGCGACGTCGAGCTCGGTGCCGGAGCGAGCGTGCTCCGCCGCCCGCCGCAGGGCGCGCTCGGCCCCCGCGGCGTCACCGCGGGCGGCCTGCAACCGCCCGCGGACCCGGGACGCCGCGGCCAGCGCGACGCCGCGGCCGAGCTCCTCGGCCCGGCGCTCGAAGGGGCCGAGCACCCGCTCGGCCTCGTCGGGGCGCCCGAGGTGCACCAGCGCGTCGGCGAGCATGCACGGCCAGCTCGACACGCCGGGCTCGGCGGCCCGTCCCGAGGCGGCCTCGGCCAGCGGGACCAGCAGCTCCACGACCCGGGCGTGCGCCCCGCGGGCGTCGGCGACGTGCGCCGCGGCCACGGTGGCGCCGACGCGGTCCAGCGGCAGGCCGGTGGCGGCGGCCGCCGCGGTCGCCGCCGCGACGTGGGCGTCGGCCCGCTCCCGGTCGCCGCGCGCCGCGTGCGGCATCGCGGCGTAGGAGTGCAGGCGGGCCAGCATCCAGTCCTGCTCGGAGTCCTCGGCGAGGGCGACCGCCTCCTCCGCGTCGGCGACGGCCGCGTCGAAGGCGCCCATCCGGTGCCGGGCCAGCGCGAGGTACCCCTGGGCGTGCAGGCTCGCCACGAACATCCCGCCCGCGCGCAGCGCCGTGACCGCCGCCGACAGCTCCGTGACCGCGCCGGCGTGGTCCTCGGTCCAGAGCAGCCGGGCCCCGCGCGCCACCGCGGTCGACAGCTGCGCGGCGGGGGCCAGCGAGCGCCCGGCGAGGGCGAGGCTGGTGACGAGCGAGACCGACTGGTCCGGGTCGACCGCCAGCGCCCGATTGCCCCACTCGACCGACTCCGCGGCGCGGAGCTGCAGGTAGTACAGGTGGCACAGCGCGTCGCAGATCCCGGCCCGGAAGCCTGGCTCGGCGTCGGCCGCGGCCGCCCAGGCGGCGAGCAGGAGCCGCTCCGCCTCGGCCGTCCGCCCGGCGGTGAACGCCAGCAGCGCGCGCACGAAGCTCTCGTGGGCCGATCCCCCGCCCGGGACCGCCCGGGCGAGCTCCGCGGCCCGGGACCGCTCGCCCGCCAGCACCAGCAGCTCGACCGCGTCGAGCAGGCACCGGGAGCGCTCGGCGGCGTCCGGGAACAGGCCGGCCGCCGAGACCAGCGTGGCGGCCGCACGCGACCGCTCGCCCCGGTCGACCTGCGCCGCGGCCAGGGCGCGCAGGTCGCCGGCGAGCGCGGGGTCGCTGCCCCCCGCCGCGGCGACGCGGTGCCGCAGCACGTCGTCGGGCGTGCCGACGATCCCGGCGGCGCGCGCGTGCAGCCGCATCCGGACCCCGAGGTCCATGTCGTGGTAGACCGCCGCCCGGACCAGCGCGTGCGGGAAGCGCAGCACGGGACCGCCGGGCGCGGCGGACGTCGTCAGCAGCTTCGCCGTGACCGCCGGGGCGACGACCTCGGCGCCGGACTCCCCCGCGAGCTCGACGGCGTCGGCGAGCCGGCAGTGCTCGCCGAGCACCGCGGCGGCCGCCACCACCGCCCGCGCCCCGGGAGGGCACTGCGACAGCCGGCCCAGCACCAGCACGGAGTAGGAGACCGGTGAGGGCAGGGGCCCCTCGGCCGACCGGAGCGCGGCGGGGTCGACCTCCTCGAACAGCGCCCGCACGTGCAGCGGGACGCCGCCGGTGTGGGCGTGCAGGCGCCGGGCGGCCGGCGGCGGCAGCTCCCCCGACCCGAGGGCCCGCCCCAGCGCCACCAGGTCGTCGACGCCGAGGCCGCCCAGCCGCAGCGTCCGCCCGCGGTCGCCGGTGGCCAGCGCGCGCAGCCGGTCGGAGCGGCCGCCGTCGTGCGGGCGGACGGCCACGACGGTCAGCACCCGGTCGGACCCGAGCCTGCGCAGCGCGAACACGAGCGCCTGCAGGGACGGCACGTCCGCCCAGTGCCCGTCGTCCACGCTGATCACGACCGGACCGTCGTGCCCGCGCAGCCGGTCGAGCAGCGCGACGAGCGCAGCCCCGGCGACGGGCGGCTCGTCGGCCGCGTGGACCACGGTGCCCGGACCGCCGCCCACCCGTTCGACGGCCCGCGCCAGCTGCTCGACGATGCCGTAGGAGACGGTCTCCTCGGCCTGCTCCCCGCTCGCCCGCAGCACGGCGGCACCCGGCTCGAGCCCGTCGAGGAACGCCTGGACCAGGGCGGTCTTGCCGGTCCCGGGCTCCCCCTCGACGACGACGACCTGCGAGCGCCCCGCGCAGGCCTGCGCGAGGTGCCCGGCCAGCACCGCCAGCTCGCGGTCCCGGCCGACGAACACGGCCCGGTCCAGCGCGAGCGGGTCACGGTGACCGGGCCGCCCGTCCATGGCGACGATCATGACACCAGGCGCAGTCGTTCCGCCACACGCCGCAGTCGCGCTGGGCCGGACGGCGCTACGGGCGGATCGCCATCACCACGGCTTTGGGTTCCGTGAAGAACTCCCGGCTGAAGTTGCCGCCCTCGCGGCCCCAGCCGGAGTCGGCGAACCCGCCGAACGGGGCGCGCAGGTCCCGGACGAAGAAGCAGTTGGTCCAGATCGTGCCCGCCCGCAGCTGTGCCGAGACGCGGTGCGCGCGCGAGAGGTTCTCCGTGAACACCATGGCGTTGAGGCCGTAGGGCGAGTCGTTGGCGGCGCCGACGGCCTCCGCCTCGGTGTCGAACGGCGTCACGGTGACGACCGGCCCGAACACCTCCTCGCACATGATCGCCGAGTCGGCCGGGGCGTCGACGACGACCGTGGGCCTGACGACCCAGCCCTCGCCCAGGCCGCCGGTGAGGACCTTGCCCGCGCTGTTCTCGACGTAGCCGCGCACCTTCTCGTAGTGCGTGCGCGAGGCCAGCGGGCCGATCTGCGTGGCCGGGTCGCGGGGGTCGCCGATCACCAGCGCCTCCGCGGCCGCGACGAACCGCGCGAGGAACTCGTCCAGGACGGGTCGCTCCACGTAGAGCCGCGACCCGGCGAGGCACACCTGCCCGGCGTTGGTGAAGATCGCCTTGATCGACCAGTCGACGGCGTTGTCCAGGTCGGCGTCGGCGAAGACCAGGTTGGCGCCCTTGCCGCCCAGCTCCAGGCTGACCGGGGTGAGGTTGCGCGCCGCCGCGCCGGTGATGATCCGGCCGGTGCCCGACTCGCCGGTGAACGTGATCCGGTCGACGCGGGGGTCCTCGGTGAGCGCGGAGCCCGCCGAGTCGGGGCCGTAGCCGTGCAGGACGTTGAGCACGCCCGGCGGGATGCCGGCCTCCAGCGCGAGCCGGGCCAGGATCGTCGCCGAGGCCGGGGTGTCCTCCGCGGGCTTGAGCACCACGGTGTTGCCCCAGGCCAGCGCGGGCGCGACCTTCCAGGACTCCAGCATCAGCGGGAAGTTCCACGGCGCCACCGCGGCGACGACGCCGGCCGGCTCGTAGCGGGTGTAGGCGTGGTGCCCGGTGTCCATCGGCAGGGCCTCGGCCATCGCCAGCCGGGCGTGGTCGGCGAAGAACCGGAAGTTCTGCGCGGTGCGCGGCACGTCCTTGCCGCGGGCGTCGGCGATCGGCTTGCCCATGTCGCGGGAGTCGGCCATCGCCAGCTCCTCGGCGTGCTCGCCGACGAGGTCGGCCAGGCGGTGGATCAGGGCGCCGCGCTCGGCGAAGCCCATCCGCGGCCACGGCCCCTCGTCGAACGCGCGGCGCGCGGCGGTGACGGCCAGGTCGGCTTCCGGCGCCCCGCCCAGCGCGACCCGCGCCCACGGCTCCTGCGTCCACGGGTCGACCGAGTCGAACGTGGCGCCGTCGAGCGAGGGGCGCTCCTCGCCGTCGATGACGTGCCCGAAGTCCTCCATCAGCCCTGCTCCCCCTCGGCCGCGAGCTGCAGCGCCACGTCGATGATCATGTCCTCCTGGCCGCCGACCAGGCCGATCTCGCCGCAGCGGCGCAGGATCGCGTGCGCGGGCACCTTGTAGCGCTCGGCCGCGGCCTCGGCGTGCAGCAGGAACGAGGAGTACACCCCGGCCCAGCCCTGCACGATCGCGTTGCGGTCCATCTTGGGCCAGCGGTCCAGGTACGGGCGCACGACGTCCTCGGCCGCGTCGAGCAGGCCCATCACGTCGACGCCGGTGGAGACGCCGAGCCGGTCGAACACCGCGGCGAGCACCTCGGTCGGGCTGTTGCCCGAGCCCGCGCCCAGCGCGCACAGCGACCCGTCGATGTAGCGGACGCCGACCTCCTGCGCGATCACCGAGTTGGCGATGCCGAAGCTGAGGTTCTGATGGCCGTGGTAGCCGACCCAGGCCTCGTCGCCGACCTCGGCGAGCAGCGCCTCGAACCGCGCCCGCGCCTCGTGCATGAGCAGCGCGCCCGCCGAGTCGGTGCAGTACGGGGCCTGGCAGCCGGAGTCGACCATGATCCGCGCCTGCTTCGCCAGGTCCTCCGGCGACGTGCGGTGGGCCATCATGAGGAACCCGGCGGTCTCCATGCCGAGGTCGCGCGCGGCCGCGAAGTGCTGCGGCGACACGTCGGCCTCGGTGCAGTGCGTGGCCACCCGGACCATGTCGGCGCCGGCGTCGCGGGCGCGCTTGAGGTCGTCGACGGTGCCGATGCCGGGCACCAGCAGCACCGCGATCCTGGCCTGCTTCGCCTCCTCGCGGGCGGCCGCGATGAGCGTCATCTCGTCGGTGTGGGAGAAGCCGTAGTTGAAGCTGGAGCCGCCGAGGCCGTCGCCGTGGGTCACCTCGATGACCTCGACGCCGGCGCGGTCGAGCGCGCGGACGGTGTCGCGGACCTGCTGCTCGGTGAACTGGTGCGCCATGGCGTGGGAGCCGTCGCGCAGCGTCGTGTCGACGAGGCGGACGTCGTGGCGGAGGTCGGGGCGGCTCATGCGTTCTCTCCCTGCTTCGCGCGTGCCATGAGCTCGCCGACGCGGGCCGCGGCGGCCGTCATGATGTCGAGGTTGCCGGCGTACTCCGGCAGGTAGTCGCCGTTGCCCTTGACCTCGAGGAAGACCGCGACGCGGCCGTTGCCCCGCCAGCTCTCCCGGGGGTCGTCGAACTGCGGCTCGGCGCGCAGCGTGTAGCCGGGCACGTACTCCTGCACCTCGGCGACCATCTCGTGGACCGAGCGCGTGATCGCGGCGTGGTCGGCGTCGGGGCCGATCATGCAGAACACGGTGTCGCGCATGATCATCGGCGGCTCGACGGGGTTGAGGATGATGATCGCCTTGCCGCGCTCGGCGCCGCCGACCTCGCTGACCGCGCCGGAGGTCGTGTGCGTGAACTCGTCGATGTTGGCGCGGGTGCCGGGGCCGGCCGACCGCGACGACACCGACGCCACGATCTCGGCGTAGGGCACGGGCGTGACGCGGGAGACGGCGTGCACCATCGGGATGGTCGCCTGCCCACCACAGGTGATCATCGAGACGTTGGGGGCGGCGATGTGGTCGCGCAGGTTCACCGGCGGGCAGACCATCGGGCCCAGGTGCGCGGGCGTGAGGTCGACGGCCTGGATGCCGGCCTCGGCGTAGCGCGGGGCGTTGGCGATGTGGGCCGCGGCGGAGGTGGCCTCGAAGACGATCGCCGGGAGCGGGTCCTGGCGCAGCAGCCAGTCGACCCCCTCGGCGCTCGCGTCGATGCCCTGCTCGCGCGCCCGGGCGAGGCCGTCGGACTCGACGACCCCCACCACGTACCGGACGTCGATGACGTCGCTGCGCTGCAGTTTGGCCAGCAGGTCGGTGCCGATGTTGCCCGGCCCGACGATCGCGGCGGGGACTGGTCCGGAGCTCATGACGTCGAGGGTGTCCGGCGCGGCGCCCGGAGGGAACCGCCACGTTCCGGTGGACGGAACGGCGGCCGGGCTGCGGCCCGTTGTGGGCACAACTAGCTTGGGGCGCGTCCGTTCCGGAACGAGAAGGAGCACCCGATGGCCACGCCCCCCGACCCCTACAGCTTCCTGCCCGAGGTCCCCGCGTTCACCGTCACCAGCACCGACGTCGAGGACGGGAAGACGCTCCCCGCACCGCACACCTCCGGCGCCTTCGGCGTGCCCGGCGGCGAGGACCGCTCCCCCCAGCTGAGCTGGTCGGGCTTCCCCGAGGGGACGAAGAGCTTCGCCGTCACCGTCTACGACCCCGACGCGCCCACCGCGAGCGGCTTCTGGCACTGGGCCGTGTTCAACCTGCCCGCGTCCGTCACCTCGCTGGACGCCGGAGCGGGCGCCGAGGGCGGCGCGGGCCTGCCCGGGGGCGCGGTGCAGCTGCGCAACGACGGCGGCTTCGCCGGCTACATCGGCGCCGCTCCGCCCGCCGGCCACGGGCCGCACCGCTACTACACGGTGGTGCACGCGCTCGACGTCGAGACCCTCGAGGTCCCGGCCGACGCGAGCCCCGCGTTCCTCGGTTTCAACCTGTTCGGGCACACGCTGGCCCGCGCGACGATCACCCCGGTCTTCGAGCAGTAGGACACGGCCGGCGGGTAGCGTGGGGTCCTGAGCACGGAAGGGGAGCCGCGGTTGTTCCGATGGTCCGACCGGGGCACCCCGGGCGCCGCTCCGGACGACCGCGCCCTCGCCGCCCGCAACGCCGCCACGCAGGCATTCCTGGCCCTGGACGACGAGCAGCGCGCCGCGGCCACGGCCGTCGACGCGGCCGAGGAGCTGGGGGCGGCCGACCGGGCGGCGGGGCGGCGCCTCGTCGACGCCTGGCGCCGGGTGGCCGAGCTGGGCGACCACGCCACCGAGGCCTACCTCGGCGCCACCACCGACACGCCGCCCGGGCGCGGCACCGCCACCGCCGACGAGCGGGCGACCGCCGAGATCGAACGGGCGCGCGAGGCGATCCGGCGGTTCCGGGCGTCGCACGCGCGGGTGCTCGACGAGGCGGCGCACCTGGTCACGGGCCTGCCGCGGGCCGTGCACGAGGCGCGGGTGGCGCTGGTCGACGCGCGTGCGGCCGTCGCGGGTCCGGCTGACGCCGGGCACGTTCGCTCACGGCGGGCCGAGGAGCGCCTGGCCGACGCCGAGCGCACCGCCGCCCGGCTCGACTCGCCCGGCCTGAGGGAGCGCCGCGACGCCGTCGCCCGCACCCTGGAGCTCGCGCGCGAGGCGCAGGCGCTGGCCGCCGACGCCCCGCGCACGGCCGCGCAGGTGCGGACCGCGCTGTCGAGCGTGGCGACCCGCCGCGCCGCCGCGCAGACCCGCACCGAGCGGATCCCGCCCGCGCTGTCGTCGCTGCGCCGCGAGTTCTCCGAGAAGTGCTCCCGCGACCTCGACGACGCCGAGTCGCGCGCCCGCTCCGCGCTCTCGGCCGCCGACGCCGCGGTGGCCGACGCCGAGCGCCTGGCGGCCGCAGGCGAGTGGGACGACGCCGCCGACCGGATCGCCGCCGCTCGCGCCGAGCTGGGCCGGGCCGAGGAGCGGGCCGACGCGGTCACCGACCGGCTCACCGAGCTGCGCGACGTGCGCGCCGACCCCGCCCGCCAGGCCGCCGACACCCGTTTCGTCGTCCGCGACGCCCAGCGGCTCGTGGTCGACCGGGGTCTGGTCGCGGAGTTCGGGCCCGTCCTCGACGCCCAGTCGGTGCGCCTGCAGAACGCCGTCGACCGCCTCGACGGCGTGCACCCCGACTACTGGTTCTACCTCACCGAGCTCCGTGGCATCCGCGACCGCGTGCGCCAGGTCGTGGAGCGGGTGCGGGCGGGGGCGGGGCGCTAGGACCCGCGAGTCGGGGTCTCGTGGCGACCGTGTCGGGGTGGCGACACGCGCGCACTCAGAGCCCGACTCGCGGGCAACCGGACCCCGACTCGCTCGCAACCAGAGCCCGACTCGCGGGATTTCCGGGTCAGGTCGTCAGGACGAGCTTGCCGCTGGTCCGGCCCAGCTCCCCTGCGCGGTGGGCGTGCGAGGCGCGCTCCAGCGGGAAGGTCTCGGCCACGATGACCCGCAGGCGCCGCTGGTCGACGAGCGCGGCGAGGTCGTCGAGGCCGTCGCCGTCGGGCTCGACCATCATCCCGGTGGCGCGCAGCCCCCGCTCCCGGGCGGCGGTGAGCGCGTCGGCCGCGGCCGCGGAGGGCAGGCAGATCATCAGGCCGTCGGGGTGCAGGACGTCGAGCGAGCGCAGGGAGACCTCGCCGCCGATGAGGTCGAACACGAGGTCGACGGGCTCCACGACCTGCTCGAACGCCTCGCGCCGGTAGTCGATCGCCTCGTCGATGCCGAGGTCGTGCAGCAGGTCGTGCTTGCCCGACGACGCCGTGCCCAGCACGTACGCGCCGCGCGACTTCGCGATCTGCACCGCGAGGTGCCCGACCCCGCCCGCGGCGGCGTGCACCAGCACCCGCTGCCCGGGCTGCACCGCGGCGATGTCGACGAGGCCCTGCCAGGCGGTGAGCCCGGCCAGCGGCAGCGCGGCGGCGGCGACCTCGCCCAGCCCCGCGGGCCGGTGCGCGAAGTGCCGCGAGGGCGCCGTCACGAAGTCGGCGTACGCGGCGGCCTGGCGCGGGAACCAGGGCATCCCGAAGACGGTGTCGCCGACGGCGAAGCGGGTGACGCCGGGGCCGACGGCGTCGACGGTGCCCGCGACGTCCCAGCCCACCGTGAACGGCGGCGCCCCCAGGACGGCGGCCGCCCCGGACCCGGCGCGGGTCTTCCAGTCGACCGGGTTGACCCCGGCGGCCGCCACCCGCACCCGGACCTCGGTCGGCAGCGGCTCGGGCACCGGCGCCGTGCCGAGCACGAGGACCTCCGGACCCCCGAACGTGTGCTGGGTGATCGCGCGCATCGTCTCCACGGCCGGTTCCTACCAGGACGGACGGCCCGACGCCGCTGCGATCGGCGCAATCGGCTCAGTTCGGCGGTGGCTGGTCGATCACGGTCGGTCGGCTGCGCCCCGGGGCCGCCGTGCGCTCCCAGGAGAGGAACCGGTCGGTCTCGGCGAGGAACGTGCCGCCGATCCACAGCGCGACGACGGCGTCGTCGGTCAGACCGAGCAGACCGAGGAACGCCTCGGGCACGAGGTCGACCGGCGAGACGAGGTAGGCCAGCGCGAGCAGCAGCAGCACGAGCCGCCCGCGGGCCTCGGGGAACCGCCCGGAGGCGGCGGCGGTGGCCAGGCGGGGCAGCGCGCGGAGGCGGTCGCCGAGGCCGGGCGCGCCGGGGCGACGGCTCGACGAGACGGCGTTCCAGAGCGCGCGGAACGCGGCGACGCGGCGTGGTCCGAGAGTGGGCACATCGGACACAACGCCGCGGGGCACCCACACGTTCCCCTGACGGCGCGCGCTCTACGCTGCGCGCATCATGAAGCGCGCACGACTGCTGCCAGCCGAGGGCTTCGTCGCCGCCCTGCTGCTCCTCGCCGTGGCCGGCTGCGGCGGGTCGGTGGCCGACCGCGACCGCCCCGATCCCGCGCGCGAGCGCCCCGCCCCGGCCAGCCCGTTCTGCGCCGCGGTGCAGGCCACCAACACCGCGCTCGCCCCGCTCAGCTCCACGACCGCACAGGCCGTGCCGGCCGAGCAGCTGACCAACACCGCCGACGCCGTCCGCGCGGGCACCGCGCAGCTGCTCACCACCGCGCCCGAGGAGATCCGCGCCGACGTCGAGCGCTACGTGCGGGTCGTCGACCTGCAGCTCGACGCGCTCGTGGCCAACGGCGGCGACGGCGCGGCGCTGGCGCGCGACCCCGAGTTCACCGCGCAGGTCAACACCACCGAGAACGCCGCGGCCAACCAGCGCGTGCGCGACTACGTCGCCCGGAACTGCGTGGCGGGCGCCGCGGGCTGACACCCTGGCCCCGTGGACGACTCCTCGGTGGCCGGTCAGATCCTCGACGTCGCCCGGCGCGGCGGCGCCGGGCCCGTGTTCGGGCTCCCCGGCGTGCACAACCTCGCGTTCTGGAACGCCGGCGCGGCGCCGGTGGTGGTCCGCCACGAGCAGGCCGCCGTGTACGCCGCCGACGGCTGGGCCCGCACGACCGGGCGCCTCGGCGCCGCCGTGGTCACGACCGGGCCGGGTGCGGCGAACGCCGTGGCCGCGTTCGGCGAGGCCGCCGCGGCGCACTCCCCCGTGCTGCTGGTCGCCTCGGAGATCCCTCAGGCCCTGCGGCGCGAGGGGCGGGTGCGCGGCGTGCTGCACGAGTCGCGCGACCAGGCGGCGCTGTTCGCCCCGCTCGCGAAGGCGGTGTTCACGCCGCGCACGCCCGCCGAGGTCGCCGACGTCGTGCAGGACGCGGTGGCGACGGCGCTGCGCCACCCGCGCGGGCCGGTGTACGTCGACGTCCCGGCGGACGTGCTGGGGCAGCCGGCCGCTCCCCTGCCCCCGGCCGTCGCGCCCGTCGTCGACACCCCGCCCGGGCTGGAGGAGGCCGCCGCGGTCCTCGCCGGGCGCCGTGTGGTGGTGTGGGCGGGCGGTGACGCCCTCGACGCACCCGACGCCCTCGCCGCGCTGGCCGGGCACCTCGGCGCACCCGTCGTCACGAGCTTCCGG
Source organism: Pseudonocardia broussonetiae (assembly GCF_013155125.1). Lineage (NCBI taxonomy): Bacteria > Bacillati > Actinomycetota > Actinomycetes > Pseudonocardiales > Pseudonocardiaceae > Pseudonocardia > Pseudonocardia broussonetiae. The sequence continues at coordinate 6,585,684 of NZ_CP053564.1, forward strand.
GGGCGCGGCGCCGTGCCGACCGGGCACCCGTCGGCGCTCGGGCTGCCGCCGCACGAGCCGGAGGCGGCCGCGCTGGTCGCGTCGGCCGACGTGCTGCTCGCCGTCGGGGGTGACCTCGACGGCATGAACACCCGCAACTGGACGATGCCGCGCCCGCCGCGCCTCGTCGTCGTCGACGCGGCGGTGCCCGCCGACCCGCCGGAGTGGACCGCCGACGCCACCGCGACCGGCCCGCTCGGCCCCGTCCTCGACGGGCTGCGCGCGCTGCTCCCGCCCGCCCCGGCCTGGGCGCCGACCGGCCTGCGCGGCACGGTGCTCGACCGGCTGCGCGCCGACCCGGCCACGGCCGACGCGCTCACCCTGCTGGACGCCGTCGAGGGGGCCGGGGACGTGGTGCTGGTCTGCGACATGGCCGTGGCGGGTTACTGGGTCGGCGGCTACGCGGCGGTGCGCGCCCCGCGCCGGCTCGCCTACCCCGTCGGCTGGGGCACGCTGGGCTTCGGGCTGCCCGCCGCGCTGGGCGCCGCGGCGGCCGGGCGGCCGGTGCTCGCCGTGTGCGGGGACGGCGGGCTGGTGATGGCGCTGGGCGAGCTCGCGACGCTCGTGCAGGAGCGGCTGCCGGTCACCGTGCTCGTCGTCGACGACGGCGGCTACGGGATGCTGCGCTACGACCAGCAGCGCGCCGGGCACCCCGAACGCGGCGTCGACCTCGTGACGCCCGACTTCACCGCGCTGGCCGCCGCCTTCGGGCTGGCCGCGACGGACGTCGCCTCGGTCGACGGGCTGGCCCCGGCACTGGCGACGGCGGTCGCGTCCGGCGCCCCGCACCTGGTGCGGGTGCCCGCGCGGCTGACCCCGCCGCGGACGACGTCGCCGCGCTGGAACGAGTAGACCATCATGTGACGCAGAGCACAGTGTCGTGCGAGCGATCCCGATATATCGTGATGGCACACGAGCTACTCGATGCTATCGGAGCAGGAGGCTCGCCACGTCCAGGAGACACACGATGAACCCGCCTTTCGACACACCCCACCCCCGCTTCGGCGCCCACCCCTTCTCCGGCCAGGGCCCTGACGGCCCCCGCTTCGGGCGGCGCCATGGCGGCCCACGATTCGGTCCGGGCTTCGGCCCGGGCGGCCCCCGCGGCGGCATGCGCGGCGGCCCCTTCCCCGGCGCCCCGCGCGGTCGCCGCGGGCGGCGCACCTCGCGCGGCGACATCCGCGCCGCCGTCCTCGCCCTGCTCGCCGAGCAGCCGCGGCACGGCTACGAGATCATCCAGGAGATCGCCGAGCGCTCCGGTGGCGCGTGGCGCCCCAGCCCCGGCTCGGTCTACCCGACCATCTCCCAGCTCGAGGACGAGGGCCTGGCCCTGGTCGAGAAGACCGACGGGCGTCGCGTCGTCTCGCTGACCGAGGCCGGCACGGCCTGGGTCGCCGAGCACCGCGCCGAGCTCGACGCGGTCTGGGAGCAGGTCGACGCCGAGGCCGACAGCGAGGCCGGTGAGCTGTGGGAGCAGCTCGGCCAGCTGCACGCGGCCGCCCAGCAGGTCATGGCGGCGGGCACGCCGGAGCAGGTGACCGCGGCGACCGCGGCGCTGACCGAGGCGCGCAAGACGATCTACCGGCTGCTGGCGGAGTAGCGCCCGCCCGCCGGAGTTGCAGGAAGGCCACCTTGAGGACGATAAGCGTCCACAAGGTGGCCTTCCTGCAATAAGCGAGGGGGTGGGCGGCGCTCAGCAGTCCCGCAGCTCCGGGCTCTGGTTCAGCACCTGACCGCGCGGGCTGGTGAACTCCCGGTACACCGCCGAGTCCACGTCGGCCGGCGCGAAGGCCGCCACCCGGTGGCAGTTCTGGAAGGCCAGCACCACGCCGAAGTGCCGCTCCAGCGCGCCGCGGATGGCGTTGCTGGCCAGCGCGCGCAGCAGCTCGCCGCGCTCGCGCTCGCTCGGCGGCGGCACCTCGTGCTCGCCGAACGGCCTGCCGGGGGCCCGGTCGTCGACCGCGGACGAGATCGTCGCCCAGGCGTAGGGCAGCGAGTCGCGCACCACGGCGAGGAACTGGGCGTCGTCCATCTCGCCGCGCGCGGCGGCGTCGAGGACGGGGGTGGGGACGTCGAGGGACATGGCTCTCCTCCTGGGACGGAACTAGTGGGTGGGAACAGGGGCCCCGGGCACGAAGTCCGGGTCGATCTGGGCGGCGAGGTCGACGCCGACGGCGCGGTCGCCCCAGGCGCGGGCGTTGCGCAGGTGGAACTCGACGGTGCCGCGGTGGTAGGCGGCCCAGTCGCGCTGCTGGGCGTCCAGGGCCGCCGCGACGGCGTCCAGGGCGGCGAGGTTCTCCGGCTCCAGCTCCGCGACGGGCCGGGGGTCGCCGCGCTCGGCGGCCCGCACCCACGCCGACTGCCCGAAGCGCCCGAGCAGCGCGTCGCCGACCTGCTCGCGCAGGTACGCGGCGTCGGCGTCGTCGGCGACCTTGTTGCCCAGCACCCCGAGCGCGACGCCGTGCCCGGCGGCGTGGTCGGCGTACTGCCGGAACACCCCGACCCCGCGCCGGGTCGGCTCGCTGACCAGCACCGTCAGGTCGAAGCGGGTGAACAGCCCGGAGGCGAAGGCGTCGGCGCCCGCCGTCATGTCGACGACGACGTACTCGCCGGGGCCGTCGAGGAGGTGGTTGAGGTACAGCTCCACCGCACCGGTCTTGGAGTGGTAGCAGGAGACGCCGATGTCGGCTTCCTCGAACTCGCCGGTGACGAGGTGCCGCACGCCGCCGACGTCGATCGAGTACCGCGCGAGCAGCTCGCCCGCGGGGTCGAGGTCGAGCATCCGCGAGCCCGGCCCCGGCGGCGTCGTCTTGATCATCGTCTCGGCCGAGGCGATGCGCGGGTTGGTGCCGCGCAGGTGGTCCTTGAGCCAGGTGAGGTCGGAGCCGAGCGCGCGCGGCGGCGGCCCGTCGTGGCCCAGCGCCTGGCCCAGGTGCTGGTTGATGTCGGCGTCGACGGCGAGCACCGGGTGCCCCCGCTCGGCCAGGTGGCGGCTGAACACCGCCGCCGCCGTCGTCTTCCCGCTGCCGCCCTTGCCGACGAACGCGATGCGCACCCGGACTCCCCTCATCCGCCTGTGGAAGCGCAAACGATAAGCGTTGTCACTATCGGGTGACGACCCGGGCCCCGCGATGATGATCAGCGGCGGCGGCGCGCCAGCACCTCGCGCAGCGGCGGCACCACGACGCCGTCGGCGGCGAGCTTGCGCCGGGCGCGGCGGCGGGCGACCAGGATCCCCGCGGTCGCGAACGCCCAGACGACGTACTGCACCGTCCACGCCAGCCGGAACGCCTCGGGCGAGTAGCCGCCCGAGCTCAGCCCCAGCACCACCCCGACCGCCTGCGCCACCAGCAGCGACGCCAGGAACCCGCCGATGTTGACGATGCCGACCGCGGTGCCCTGCCGGTGGCCGGGGTTGAACGTGCGCGCGTAGTCGAAGCCGATCATCGACCCGGGCCCGCCCAGCGCCAGCACCACCACGAGGACGACGAGCAGCCAGCCCGGCGCGGGCGGCGGGACGAGCAGCACCACCGTCCACGCGCCCGCCGTGAGCCCGATGACGGTGAGCACCAGCCACGAGCGGCGCAGCGGGTGCCGCGCGGTGAACTCGCCGAACAGCGGGCCCGCGAGGATCCCGACGCCGACGAACACCGTGAGCAGCGCGCTCGCCTGCCCGGAGCTGAACCCCTGCCCGGCGACGAGGTAGGGCACGCCCCACAGCAGCGCGAACACCGTGCCGGAGAACTGCGTGCCCATGTGCGTCCACAGGCCCAGCCGCGTGCCGGGCTCGCGCCACGACTTCTTCAGCCCGTCGACGATCTCGCGCGGCGACGGCGCTGCGGGCGGCGGCGGGGCCCCCGGCGGCCGGTTGCGGACGACGACGAGCACGGCGATCGCGACGAACACCCCGAGCCCCGCGGCGGACAGGAACGCGGGCGTCCACCCCGGCCCGTAGAGCAGCGCCGCGAGCGGCAGGGCCGAGAGCACCTGCCCGAGCTGCCCGAGCAGGCCGGTCAGCTGCGTCAGCAGCGGCACGCGCCGCGCCGGGAACCAGGCGTTGACGACGGCGAGCACGCTGATGAACGTCAGCGCGTCGCCGGTGCCCACGAGCAGGCGCGCGGCGATGGCCAGTGGCAGCGACGTGGCGAGCGCCAGGACCACCTGCCCGGCGGCCATCGTCAGCGCGCCCGCGACGACGAGCCGCTGCGCCCCGAACCGGTCGAGCAGCACGCCGACCGGGATCTGCAGGCTCGCGTAGACCAGGAGCTGGAGGACGACGAAACCGGAGAGCACGGCGGGCGCGGCGCCGAAGCGGTCGGCCGCCTCCAGACCGGCGACGCCGAACGAGGTGCGGTGCATGACGCCGACGAGGTAGGCCGCGAGCGCCACCGCCCAGACCGCCCAGATCCGGCGGGTGGAGGTGGTCGACGGCGTCGTCGGGGAGAGGGCTGCGGCATCCATGACCCACCCATGGTGCGCGATCCCCGTGCGGAACGGGATGCTGTGCGGGCAGGTTCACGTTGTGCGGACGGGACGACCGTCGAATGGGAAGAGGTGCGCGGTGCAGGAACCGGCCGAGCTGTACGAGATCGTGGACGACGCTCCGGCGCTCGAGGAGCCCGTGATGATCGTGGCGCTCGACGGCTTCGTCGACGCCGGGAACGCCTCGCGGCTGGCGCTGGAGGCGCTGGAGACCAGTGGGAGCGAGTCGAGGACGGTCGTGCGCTTCGACGTCGACCAGCTCGTCGACTACCGCTCGCGGCGGCCCCCGCTGCGCTTCGAGTCCGACCGCTGGGCGGCCTACCACGGCCCCGAGCTGGACATCGTCGCGCTGTCCGACACCGGCGACACGCAGTACCTGCTGCTGTCGGGCCCGGAGCCGGACACGCAGTGGGAGCGGTTCGCCGCGGCCGTCGAGCAGCTCGTGCAGCGCCTCGGCGTCCGCCTGGTGATCAACCTCACCGCCATCCCGATGGCCGTGCCGCACACCCGCCCCATCGGGGTCACGGTGCACGGCACGCGCCCGGAGCTGACCGAGGGCCACGAGGCCTGGTTCGCCACGGCCGAGGTCCCCGGCAGCGCCATCGCGCTGATGGAGTTCCGCCTCGGCGAGGCGGGCCACGACGCCATGGGCTTCGCGGTCCACGTGCCGCACTACCTCGCCCGCTCGGAGTACCCGCAGGCCGCGCGCGTGCTGCTCGACCACGTCGGGCTGGCCGCCGGGCTCTACCTGCCCACCGAGTCGCTGTCGCAGGCCGCCGAGCGCGCCGAGGCCGAGATCGCCGAGCAGGTGGCGGGCTCCGAGGAGGTGGCCCAGGTCGTGCAGGCGCTGGAGCGCCAGTACGACACGGTGTCGTCCGGGCGCGGCGACCGCGGCGGGCTGGGCCTGTCCGGTGAGCTGCCCAGCGCCGACGAGCTCGCGGCCGAGGTGGAGAAGTTCCTCGCCGACCGCGACGACGAGAAGGGCGGCGAGGGCCCGGGGCCGATCACGCCCGGCTGAGTCCGGTCCCGCTGAGCCGAATCTCACCGGGGAGCTGCGCCTCACCGGCGGTACGGCCGCGGCGGGTGGGCGGTAGGACGGACGGATGACACCTCCGCCGATCCGGGTCGCCATCGCCTGCCAGGGCGGCGGGAGCCACACCGCGTTCACCGCGGGAGTGCTGTCGCGGCTGCTGGGCTCGCCCGAGCTGGCCGGGCGGGAGGTCGTCGGGATCAGCGGCACGTCGGGCGGGGCGATCTGCGCGACGGTGGCGTGGGCCGCGCTGCGCGACGGCAGGCGGCACGAGGCCGGCGCCCGGCTGAAGGCGTTCTGGGCCGACAACTCCGCCCGGTGGCCGCTGGACAGGCTGCTCAACGCCACGATGGTGTCGACGGCGCTGTGGCAGAGTCTGGGCCTGCTGCCCACGGTCAGCCCGTACCTGATCCCGCGGTGGATCGACGGGACCGGGGCCTTCCGGCGACTGCTGCGCCGGCACATCGACTTCGACGCGCTGGGTGTCGACCGCGACGGCGTCGAGCCGATGCTCGCCCTCGGCGCGGTCGACGTCGTCTCCGGCCGGTTCCGCGCCTTCTGCAACCGCCGCGAGCGGATCACCGCCGACATGGTGCTGGCCTCCGCCGCGATCCCCCAGCTGTTCAAGGCCGTGCGCATCGACGACGGCGTGTACTGGGACGGGCTGTTCTCGCAGAACCCGCCCACCGCCGACCTGCTCGAGGCCGCGCCGGACGAGCTGTGGGTCATCCAGATCAACCCGAGCGAGAGCCGGGAGCCGCGCTCCCTCCTCGACATCAGCGACCGCCGCAACGAGCTCGCCGGCAACATCTCCCTGTACCAGGAGCTCAACTCGATCGAGCGCGTCGACCAGCTGCTGGAGAGCGGAGCGCTCTCGCCCGGCGCCGGCTACAAGAAGGTGACGGTGCGGGTGATCGAGCTGTCCCGCTCGGTCCTGCCGCGGTGGCTGGGCTCGGCGTCCAAGACCGACCGCAGCCCGCGGTTCCTGGACCGCCTGATCGCGCACGGCGAGGAGCGGGCCGACCGCTTCCTCGCCGCACTGCGGTTCGAGCAGGCGTGGCGCGACGGGGACCTCGGCGCCGTCGGCTCGATGTTCACCGACGACGCCGAGCTCGTGAGCAGCTACCCGTTCCCCCGGTCCAGCACGGACCTGCGCGGGTACGTCGCCCGCTGGTTCGACGGCCCCATCACGATCGACAGCAACCGCAAGCAGATCGCCGGCGACGAGGTGACGTGGACGGTGCAGCTGCCCGCCGGTGACGACCGGCCGGTCACCTACGGGCGGGCGGTCGCGACGTTCGACGGGGACCGCGTCTCCGCGCTGCACCTGGGCCCGATGGCCTGACCGGCCCTCCTCAGAGGCGCGTCTCGCAGTTCCGCAGGACGTCGGTGCGGTCGGCGATCACCGTGTCGGTGCCCGCCCCGCAGTCGACGACGTCGACCTCGCCGTCGGCGGCCGACACCTCGTCGTCGCCCGCCCCGGCGGAGACGACGTCCCGCCCGGCCCCCGGGTCGACGAGGTCGGCGCCCGCGCCGCTGTCGATCGTGTCGGCGTCGGCGCCGCCGGCGACCTGGTCGGGCCCGTCGCCGGTGCGCAGCGTGTCGCGGCCCGCGCCGCCCAGCACGCAGTCGTCGCCGCCGAGCAGGTCGGCGACGTCGTCACCGGCAAGCAGGTCGACGCGGTCGCCCGCCGCCGTGCCGCGGACGACGTCGGCCCGCGCGGTGCCGGTGCGGCCCGGGCGCGGCGCGCTCTCGCACGCCGGCGGCGTCACCGGCTCGAAGTCGTAGGTGGTCGTCGTGGCGCCGGTGCTCAACCGGGCGTTGTCGAAGCCGCCGGTGATGCCCGCGTCGTTCGACGACGTGTCGCCCGCGTTGAGCGCCACCAGGAACGCCGTGCTGCCCGCCGGGAGGTCGTTCAGCGAGTCGCCGCAGGCCAGCCCCTCGCGCGGGCTCACGGCGATGGCCGTCGTCGCCGCCGTGACGGCCAGGGTGTGCCAGCCGTCGCCGCCGACCGTCGCCACGTAGTCGTAGCGGCACTCGTAGAAGTTCGCCGGCGGGGTGCCGTCGGCGGCGCTGTCGGCGTAGACGTTGACGTAGTACTGCTCGGGCGCCTTGTTCGCCGCCGCCGGGTCGATGTAGTAGTCGACCGCCACCCCGGCGGTGGCCGCGGGCAGGCTCGTCGCCCGGCCGATCACGAACTTGCTCGCCGCGGGCGTGGCGGCGATCGGCCCGAACCGCACCGCCCCCGTGCCGAGGGTGGCGGGCCCCGCCCGGAACTCCGTCGTCGTGCTGTTGGGCGCGGGCGAGACCACCCAGCCCTGCAGGTCCTCGGGCGTGACGACGACCGTCGTGCCTCCGGGCTGGGCGGCGGACGCGGTGGCCGGGACGAGGGCGAGGGCGAGGGCGGACACCGCCACGGACGCGGCGACGAGTCCGGTGCGGGTGAGGGACGGCTTCATGGCGCTGCTCCTGGTGACGAGGCGTGGGTGACCTGTCCCCGGGAGTCGGGCGCCCGCCACGGCCTGTTAGCACCGTTCGCCGCGGTTCACTCGGCCGTATGGAGCAGCTTGACTCCCGACTACTCCACGACGTCGAGCGCGGCGCCGACGATGCTGTCGGCGTCGAGGCCGTGGTGGCGGAACACCGACTCCAGGTCGCCGGACTGCCCGAACCGCGACACGCCCAGGTGCGCGGCCGGGACCCGGTTGATCCCGGCCAGGAACGCCAGCGTGTGGGGGTGCCCGTCGAGCACGGTGACCAGCGGCGCCGCGCGGCGCGCCGGGAACGCGGCGTCGAGGACCCAGGTGTCGGCGGCCGCCCCCGAGACCTCGGGAGGCCGCCCCGCGCGCGCCTGCACCGCGTCGAACACCAGCCCGGCGCTCGTCACGCAGACGACGTCGCACGCGTGCCCCTGCGCCTCCAGCCGCTCCGCCGCGGCGAGCGCCTCGGGCACCACGGCCCCCATGACGGCGATCGTGACGGCGGGCGCGCCGGCCGCGCGGCGCAGCGGGTACGCCCCCGCGACGACCTGGCGGCGCCGGCGCTCCCGGGCCGCGGGGTCGGCGGGGACCGCGGCCAGCGACTGGTCGACCGGGCGCGTGGACAGCCGCAGGTACGCCGACCGCCCGCCGGGGCGCCCGAGCTGCGCCAGCGACGCCAGCAGCGACCACTCGACGTCGATGGCGAACGCGGGCTCGTAGCTGGTGCAGCCCGGCTGCTCCAGCCCGACCGACGGCGTGGTGATCGACTGGTGCGCGCCGCCCTCGGGCGCGAGCGCGACGCCGGACGGCGTGCCGACCAGGATCGACTGCCCGCCCGCGTACATCCCGAACGACCACGGCTCCAGCGCGCGCTCGACGAACGGGTCGTAGAGCACCCCGATCGGCAGCAGCGGCTCGCCCCACCGGCTCCAGGTGGCGCCCAGCTCGCCGAGCAGCCCGACCAGGTTGGTCTCGGCGATGCCCAGCTCCAGGTGCTGGCCGTCGGGCCGCTCGCGCCAGTGCAGGATCGTCTCGGGATCGTCGGCGAACCAGTCGACCTGCTCGCGCGCGGCCCACACGCCGACCTTGTTGACCCAGCCGCCGAGGTTCGTGGAGCTCGACACGTCCGGGCACAGGGTGACGACCCGCTTCGCCGCCGCCGGGGCGGCGCGGGTGAGGTCGAGCAGCGCGCGGCCCAGCGCGGCCTGCGTGGTGGCCGTGCCCGACGGCGTGCGGCCGATGTCGGCGGGCAGGTCCGGCACCGCCGCGACCGCCACCGGCTCGCGGTGCAGCCGCTCGGCGACCTCCGCGCACAGCTGCGCGGCCGGGCCCGCGGGCAGCGGCTCCCACGGGGCGTCCGGGTCGGTGCCGACGGCCTCGGCCAGCTCGGCGAACTGCTCGGCGGTGAGCAGCGACGAGTGGTTCTGCGGGTGCCCCTCGCTGGCGAGCCCGTGCCCCTTGACGGTGTAGGCGAAGACCACGGTCGGGCGCGTGTCGTCGATGGCGGCGAACGCGGTGCGCAGCGCGGAGAGGTCGTGCCCGCCGAGGTTGCGGATGGCCGCGTGCAGCGTCGCGTCGTCGAGGTCGGCGATCAGGGCGGCCAGCTTCTCGTCGCCGTCGGGGACGCGCTCGCGCAGCTGGTCGGGGGTGCAGCGCAGCAGCCGCTGGTACTCCGGGTTGGGCATCTCGTCGATGCGCGTGCGCAGCGCGTCGCCGCCGGGGCGGGTGAACAGCTCCTCCAGCAGGGCGCCGTACTTGACGGTGAGGACCTGCCAGCCCGCGGCGTCGAACATGCCCTGCAGGCGCGTCGCGCCGATGTTGGGGACGACGCGGTCGAGGCTCTGCCGGTTCAGGTCGACGATCCAGACGACCTCCCCCAGCTCGGAGACCATCGGGTCGAGGACCGCCTCCCAGCAGGCGCCCTCGTCGAGCTCCGCGTCGCCGACCAGGGAGTACTGGCGACCCCAGCGTGGAGCGTCAGCGGAACGCGCATCGGCGCCGCCCGCCTTGACGTAGCGGCGGGCGAGCGCGCCCCAGATCGGGGCGGTGGCGCCGATGCCGACCGAGCCCGTGGAGTAGTCGACGGGGTCGGGGTCCTTCGAGCGGCTCGGGTAGCTCTGCAGGCCGCCGAACTCGCGCAGCGTCGTGAGGTAGCGCGCGTCGAGCTCGCCCAGGAGGTGGTTGATCGCGTGCAGGACGGGCGAGGCGTGCGGCTTGACCGAGACGCGGTCCTCGCGGCGCAGGTGCTCGAACCAGAGCGCCGTCATGATCGTGACCATCGACGCGCTCGACGCCTGGTGCCCGCCCACCTTGAGCCCACCGGGGTTGGGGCGCACGCGGTTGGCGTGGTGCACGATCGCGGTGGCCAGCCACAGCACCCGCTGCTCGATGGTGCGCAGGACGTCGTCGTTCACGGTGTCTACCTCCCAGGTCGCCCGCCCACTGCACCACCGGGGGTCCGTCTGCACAACCGCAGTCGGTTGCACCGTGCAGACTGCTGCGGAACAGCCCGATCTCGTGCAGGATGCCCGTCGTGGACGCGACCGACGCCCGGCTGCTGCAGGCCCTCACCGAGAGCCCGCGCGCCTCGGTGCTCGCGCTCGCCGAGCGCCTCGGCATCTCCCGCAACACCGTGCAGGCGCGCCTGGCCGGGCTGGAGGCGCGCGGGGCGCTGGGCACCTTCGAGCGGCGGATCGACCCGGCCGCGCTGGGCTACCCGCTCACCGCGTTCGTCTCGGTGCAGCTCGTGCAGCGCCGGCTCGCGGAGGTGTCGGCGGCGCTGGCGCTGGTGCCCGAGGTCGTCGAGGTGCTGGGGATGTCGGGCGACGCCGACCTGCTGTGCCAGGTCGTCGCCCGCGACGCCGACGACCTCTACCGCATCGCGGGGCAGCTCCTGGCCACCGACGGGGTCGTGCGGACGACGACCTCGCTGGTCATGCGCCGCCTCGTCGAGCACCGGGTCGGTCCGCTGCTGGAGCGGATCGTCGACGGTGGGTGAGCCGCGTGCACACCGTGTTGCGACCGTGCGGCGATCGCGTTCCCGGAGTTGACGGGGGCGCAGTGCCGACGGAAGGTGTCCGCACCACCGCCCGGGTGACGCCGGGCGGGCGCAGCACCGACCGTGAGGGGGGAGGCTCCGCAGGGAGCCGCCGACATGACCATCCAGGAGAGCCCGCGGAGCGAGGAACCCGTCTCCGACGGTCCCGCCACCGAGATCCCGCGCCGGGCCGCCGCCGACCAGCACCACCCCGTCGACCGCACGGTCTTCGGCGTCGCCGCCGTGCTCATGCTCGCGTTCATCGTGTGGGGCGCCTCCTCCACGGCGACGCTGAGCACCGTCGCGACATCGGTCCTGAACGGCATCATGAACGCCGGCGGCTGGGCCTTCGTGCTCGCCGCGAGCGGCTTCGTGGTGTTCGCGCTCTACCTCGCGTTCAGCCGCTTCGGCAAGATCCCGCTCGGCCGCGACGACGAGGCCCCGGAGTTCCGGACCGTCTCCTGGATCGCGATGATGTTCAGCGCCGGGATGGGCATCGGGCTCATGTTCTACGGCGTCTCCGAGCCGCTGTCGCACTTCACCTCGCCGCCGCCCGGCACCGTCGCGGCGGGCGACCCGGCCGCGCTCGACATCGCCATGGCCACCACGCTGTTCCACTGGACGCTGCACCCGTGGGCCATCTACGCCGTGGTCGGCCTGGCCATCGCCTACTCGACGTTCCGCCGCGGGCGCCGCCAGCTGATCAGCTCGGCGTTCGCGCCGCTGCTCGGCGAGAAGCGCACCGACGGCCCGCTGGGCAAGGCCATCGACATCCTCGCGATCTTCGCGACGCTGTTCGGGTCGGCGGCCTCGCTCGGGCTCGGCGCCCTGCAGATCGGCGCGGGCCTGTCGCTCAACGGGGTCCCGGTCGAGGGCAAGCTGCTGCTGGTCCTGATCATCAGCGTGCTCACGGTCGCGTTCGTCTGCTCCGCGGTCACCGGCGTCGCCAAGGGCATCCAGTGGCTGTCGAACATCAACATGGTGCTGGCGGGCGTGCTCGCCGTCGTCGTGTTCATCGGCGGGCCGACCATCCTCATCCTCAACCTGCTGCCCACCGCGATCGGTGACTACGCCGGCAACCTGTCGGAGATGGCCTCGCGCACCGCGGCCAACGGCGGCGACGCCACCGCCGAGTGGCTGGCCGGCTGGACCGTCTTCTACTGGGCCTGGTGGATCTCGTGGACGCCGTTCGTCGGCATGTTCATCGCGCGGATCAGCCGCGGGCGCTCCATCCGCCAGTTCGTCACCGGCGTCATCCTCATCCCGAGCGCCGTGTCGCTGGTCTGGTTCGCGATCTTCGGCGGCGCGGCGATCGACCAGCAGCGCGCGGTCGACCCGACCGGCGCCACCGGCCTCGCGTCGCAGTCGACCGAGGGCCAGCTGTTCGGGCTGCTCGGCTCGATGCCCGGCGGCGCGATCCTCAGCGTGCTGGCGATGGTCCTCATCGCGATCTTCTTCGTGTCCGGTGCCGACGCCGCGTCGGTCGTCATGGGCACGCTGTCCTCGCGCGGCTCGATCGAGCCCTCGCGCTGGGTGGTGATCTTCTGGGGCGTCGTGATGGGCGCCATCGCGATCATCATGCTGCTGGTCAGCCCGGGCAGCGAGGCGCTCACCGGCATCCAGAACATCACGATCATCATGGCGGCGCCGTTCGCGCTGGTGATGGTCGCGCTCTGCGTGGCCCTGACCAAGGACCTGCGCCACGACCCCCTGATGCGGCGCGACGTGCGCTCGCAGGAGGCCGTGGTGCAGGCCGTGGAGTACGGCACCCGGAACTACGGTGACGACTTCCACCTGTCGGTGAAGAAGATGAAGGACAGCTAGGGCTCGAGCACGACCTTGCCCGTGACGCGGCGCTCGTCGATCTCGGCGAGCGCCGCGGCCGCGTCCGCGAGCGGGTAGGTGGCGCCGACGACCGGGTCGAGCGCGCCGGAGCGCAGGTGCGGCAGCAGGTCGGCCCACTGCTCGGCGACGAACCCGTCGCGGGGCATCGCGAACGCGCCCCACCCGACGCCGACGACGTCGATGTTGTTGAGCAGCAGGCGGTTGACCTTCACCGTCGGGATGTCGCCCGCGGTGAAGCCGATGACCAGCAGCCGGCCCTCGGGGCGCAGGCAGCGCAGCGAGTCGGTGAAGCGGTCGCCGCCCACGGGGTCGACGACGAGGTCGACGCCGCCGAGCTCCTTGACCGCGTCGCGGAAGCCCTCGACCAGCACGGCGTGCGCCGCCCCGGCCCGGCGCGCGACCTCGGCCTTCTCCTCGGTGGAGACGACGGCGACCACCTCGGCGCCCAGCGCCGCGGCGAGCTGCACGCAGGCCGTGCCGACCCCGCCCGCCGCGCCCTGCACGAGCACGCGCTGCCCGGCCTCCAGGTGCCCGCGGCGGCGCAGCGCGAACTGCGCGGTGAGGTAGTTCATCGGCAGGCAGGCGCCCGCGGCGAAGGACACCTCGTCGGGCAGCGGGAACACGTACCCGGCCGGCGCCGCCACGACCTCGGCGAACCCGCCGACCGTGGTGAACGCGGCGACCCGGTCACCCGCGCGCACCGCGGCGCCCTCGGGCGCCTCGCGCACCACGCCGGCGATCTCGGAGCCGAGCGTGAACGGGAGGTCGGGCTTGTACTGGTACTGGCCCTTGCTCTGCAGGACGTCGGGGAAGTTGACGCCCGCCGCCCGCACGTCGACCAGGACCTGGTCGGCCCCGCGGTCGGGCTCGGGCACGTCCCGCACCTCGACCGCCGCCGGGCCCTCCAGCCGCACCACCTGCACTGCGCGCACGCGCGTCCTCCTCGTCCTCGGGTGGGGCCATCCTGCCCCGCGGGACGGGCGCGTGCCGCGCGCCGGGTCAGACGGGGACGCCGTCGCCGTAGTGGGCGGAGTGGCGGGCACGGCTCAGCTCGTCGACGAGCGCGGTGAGCCAGCCGTCGACGCGCTGCTGGACGCGCTCCAGGCCGTCGAGCTCGCAGGCCAGGTCGAGGGCGTCGCCGCCCTGACCGTCGAGGGCGCGGCGCAGGTCGCCGCGCACCCGCTCGATGCGGGCGCGGCAGCCGTCGGCGGTCTCGACGTGGGCGTCGAGGCGGGAGCGCTGGTCGTCGGTGATGCCGGCCGGGACCGAGGCGACGAGCTGCTCGAGGCGGTGTGGGTGCACGGACTTCCCCCTGCTGTGATCGTGGACACAGCAGACGCTAGATCGCCCCGGCTGTTCACGGAAGGCCCCTACCGTCCGCGGACGTGCCCGCCGCCGCCGACACCGGTCCGTTCGCCGACACCGCCCTGTTCCTGCGCGAGTTCGCCCGCGACCCGCTGCGCACCGCCGCCGTGGCGCCCAGCTCGGCCGCCCTGGCCGCGGCGATGGTCGAGCCCGTCGCGCCGGGCGCGGTGGTCGTGGAGCTCGGTCCCGGGACCGGCGCGTTCACCCGCGCGCTGCGGGGGCGCTCCCCCGCGCGGCACCTGGCCGTCGAGCTCAACCCCCGGTGGGCGGCCCTGCTCGCGCAGCGGCACCCGGACGTCGACGTCGCCGTGGCCGACGCCCGCACCCTCCCGGCGCTGCTCGCCGAGCGCGGGATCACCCGCGTCGACGCCGTCGTCAGCGGGCTGCCGTGGGTCGCGTGGGCCGACGGGACGCTGCTTCCCGTCGTCGCCGACGCCCTGTCCCCCACCGGCGTGCTGACCCAGTTCGCCTACTCCGCGACGCGCTGGGCGCCGCCCGCCCGCCGCCAGCTCGCGGCGCTGCGCGAGCGCTTCGCCGAGGTGTCCACGACGCCGGTCGTCTGGTGGAACCTGCCGCCCGCCGTGGTCCACCGGGCAGGCACGCCGCGCCGGGCGTGAGCACCCCACCCCCCGTTCTGCGGGCCCGGCGGGGGCTGCCAGGGTGGGCCGAGTGCGTCTCGTATTCGGCCCGGAGGACATGGAGGTCTACGCCGCTGCCCGCGACCGACTGCGGCTGCACATCGTCGCCTGGGCCCGGCGCCGGGGCGTCGACGTGGAGCCCGCGCTCGTGGCCGCCGCGCTGGACCACAAGCACGGCGTCGACGGCCGGCTCGGGCACTGGACCCGCGCCCACGTCGCCGACGCGCTGGCCGTCTGGTTCCCCCGCACGGTGGCGCTGCGCGACGAGGACCGCGACGCCGTCCCGGCCGCGCTGCACGCCCTGATCGGGTTCCTCGACGAGCACGACTGGCTCGACCCGCGGTCGGCCCCCGCCGCCGAGCTGCACGCCCAGGTCGACGGCTCCACGCCCGCCCTGCACGACGCGCTGGACGACGAGCGCAACCGCGACCTCGGCACGTTCTGGGCCGTGCAGATGCTGCGCCACGGCGTCCGGACCGGCGACCCGCTGGCCGTCCTGCGGTTCCTGGAGCAGGTCGAGCGCGGGGAGCTCGAGGTCGACCGCGCCGCGCTGGCCGAGATCACCAGCCGCCAGCAGGTGCCCGCCGAGCCCGTGGAGCCGCCGCTGCCGCCGGTGCTGCTGCCCGGGGCGGCGCAGCTGCTGGCCGCGGCCGACTCGTCGCCCGCGCTGGCGCGCCTGCGCGCGTTCACCCGCTGGGTCCGGGCCGGGCGCGCGGTCACCCGCGAGGGACGACTCGGGCTCGGTGACGCCCGCGCCGTCGCCGAGGCCCTCGACCTCGACCACTTCTCCCTCGGCCGCGCCCGCGCCGGCGACGACCTCCCCGAGGTCGCGCTGCTGATGACCTGGGCGCGCGAGGCCCGGTTCGTCCGGGTCGTCAACGGGCGCCTGGTGCAGGTCAAGAGCGCGGCCCCGCTGCTGAGCCGCCCGATCGAGATGTGGCGCCGCGCGTTCGAGGCCGTCGGCCGGATCGGGGAGGGCTTCGGCGGCAGCAACGTGTTCGGCGCGCCGTCGCTGTTCGGGATGAGCCTGGACGAGGCGTGGGCGATCCTGCTGCAGCAGCTCTACGCCGCCGGCGGTGACGCGATCCCGCTGGAGCGCTTCCACCGCGCCGTGCGCGACACCGTCAACCGGCGGATGGGCTGCGTCGTCGACGACCTCGCGGGCGACGTGGAGCAGCGGCTGTGGCGCCGCGACGTCACCGCGCTGCTCGACGCCCTGGAGCTGCTGGGCGCCGTGCACCTCTCGGAGAGCCTCGACACCGACGACCACGAGGAGCTGGCCGCGCTCGCGGGCCGCGACGACCCGGACCCGACCTGGGTGGCGCTCACGCCGATCGGGCTGTGGGCGGTGCACGAGGTGCTGGTGGACGACGGGGTGCACGCGCCGCTGGTCGGCGAGCTGGCCGACGAGGACGTCGAGTACGTGTGCGTGCGGATGGCCCGCGTCCGGCCCGAGGTGGCCGACGCCGAGCTGGCCGCCTGGGTGGCCGCCCGGCCCGGCCGCGTCGCCGCGCAGGAGCTGATGCGCTTCCTGGAGCGCCTGGAGGCGCACGACCCGGTGGAGGGGCGGCACCGCGAGCTGGCGCTGCGGGCGCTGGCCCGCACCGGCGGGCCGGCCCGGGAGCGGAGCAGGCGCGCGCACCGGCCGGTGTCGAGCGGGGCGCAGCCGCGGGTGGAGTGCGACGCGCGGGCGCGCGGGCGCTGAGCGGTCGCCCTACGCGGTCCGCCGCGTCCGGCGCCGCCAGAACGTGAGCGCCCAGAGGCCGTAGACGCCGAGCGTGGCCACGACCACCGCGGCACCCGACCCGGCGAGGCCCAGCCCGAGCGCCACGAGCAGCACCGTCAGGAACACCACGGGCAGCGTGACGACGACGAGCGTCATGGTGCGGCCCGAGCCCCACCGGCGCGGGCGCAGGGAGCCGGCGGCGAGCGTGCCGAACAGGGTGCCCGCGAGCGTCCAGTACAGCAGGCCCGCCTCCAGCGCCAGGTTCTGCAGGGCGAGCAGGTGCGCGACCGCCCCGAGCACCAGCGCGGCCGCGAGGCCGGCCCGGGTGCGCGCGGGCGCGGGGCGGGCGCCGGGGTCGGCGCCCCGGCGGGCCGTGCCGAGGACGTCGCCGGAGCCGATCGTCGCGCCGGGCGGGACGTGGGCGGCGACGAGGGTGCCGGCGACGTCGTCCGCGAGGCGCCACGGCGTGCCGTCGGGCAGGCGGAGCGCGACGAGGCCGGCGCCCGCGGCGTAGCCCTCCCCCGGCGCCACCAGCCACTCGACGACCTGGGCCGAGCCGCCGGGGACGTCCCAGCGCAGCGGCCGCTCGGTGCCGTCGGCCGGCGGGGCCGGACGCGGGGCCGGACGCGGGGCCGCGGCGCGCGGGGCGGACGGGGCCGGAGCGGCCGGGGCCGGAGCGGATGCGGACGGGGCGGGCCGGGACGGGGCGGCGGCGGACGAGGCGGATCGGGACGGGGCGGGGGCGGACGGGGCCGGTCCCGGGCCGCCGGGCACCCGCAGCCGTTCGGTCGCGGCGGGCTCGGGGGCCGCGACGGGCTCCGTGGTCTCGGGAGGCTCCAACGCCGCGCGGGCCGCCGCGGCGAGCTCCCCCGCCGTGGGGAACCGGTCGGCCGGGTCCTTGGCCATCGCCTTCGCCACGACCGCGTCGAGCGCGACGGGGGCGCCGTGCTCCGAGGGCCGGGGCGGGTCGGCGTGCACGTGGGCGTTCATCAGCGCGGCCGGCTCGCCGGTGTAGGGCTTGCGGCCGGTGAGCGACTCGTGCAGCAGGCAGCCCAGGGCGTAGACGTCGGCGCGGCCGTCGACGTCGACGCCCCGGAAGCGCTCGGGCGCCATGTAGTCGAGTGTGCCGACCGTCATGCCGCTCGCGGTGAGCGAGGCGCCCGACGTGGCGCGGGCGATGCCGAAGTCGCCGAGGTAGGCGAAGCGGGCCGTGCCCGGGCGGTCGCGGGTGAGGAACACGTTGGCGGGCTTGACGTCGCGGTGCACCAGCCCGGCCTCGTGCGCGGCGTCCAGCGCGCTCGCCACCTGCTCGATCACCGCGACGGCGTCCGCGGGGTCGAGCGGGCCGCTGCCGGACAGGACGGCGGCGAGGTCCTCGCCGTCGACGAAGCGCATGTCGAGGAACAGCTGCCCGCCGATCTCGCCGTGCTTGTGGATCGGCACGACGTGCGGGTCGGACAGCTGCGCGGCGACCATCGCCTCGCGGCGGAACCGCTGCCGGTACTCCGGGTCGGCCGACAGCTCCGCGGTGAGGACCTTGAGCGCGACGGGGCGGGCGAGATCGGTGTCGAACGCGCGGAAGACCCGGCCCATGCCGCCCTGGCCCAGCAGCCCGTCGAGCCGGTAGGGCCCGAACATCTCCGGCGCCACGCGGCCTCCATCCCTGAACCGTGCCCCGTCGGGACCCTACCCGCGGCGCTGCAGGTCGGCCCGGTGCCGCTCGCGCGCGACCCGTCAGCCGGTACCCGCCCGGCGCCACCACAGCGACGCCGCCCACAGGCCGTACACCACCAGCGCCACGACCGTGAACGCGATGCCGGCGGCGGGGTTGTCGGGGGTGTCGCTGGAGTAGCCCGTCGGCAGGGCGGCGAGGACGAGCGCGAGGAACACCAGCGCCGTCACGACCGGCGCCGTGACCACCAGGAGCGCGATCCGCTGGCCCTGCCCCCACGCCGCCGGGCGCCGGTTCCAGACGCCGAGCGTGCCGAACACGATGCCCGAGAGCCAGGTCAGCACGAGGATCCCGTCGAGCTCGACGAAGGCGAGCACGAGCAGGTGCAGCAGCGCGCCGACCCCGATCCCGATGATCGCGGGCGTCGACGGCGGGCGGCGGGCTCCGGGCTGCGCGCGCGGCAGCGGGCGGGACAGCCCGGCGGGCGCCTCGTCGACGCGGAAGACGGTGCCCAGGACGTCGCCGGTGCGGACCACGGTGCCGGGCGCGGCGGCGGCGCCGACCAGCAGCCCGGCGCGGGGGTCGACGACCGGGGCGCTGCGGCCGTCGCGCAGGCGGACCACGAGCAGTGCGGAGCCGGCCACGTGGGCCTGCCCTGGCGGGACCAGCCAGCGCTCCACCTGCCCGACGCCCTCGGGCACGTCCAGGCGCAGCGGCTCGGTGCCGTCGCCCTGCGGGGCCTTGTGGAGGCGCGCCGGCGGCGGCGGGGTGCTCACCGTGGGCGCGGTCCCGGCCAGCGCGGCCCGCGCGGCCTGCGCCAGCGCCCCGGCCGTCGCGAACCGGTGCGCGGGCTCCTTGGCCATGCCCCGCGCCACGACGGCGTCGAGCCCGTGCGGCAGCGGGCGCAGCTCCGAGGGCCGCGGCGGCGCGAGGTTGAGGTGCGCGTGCATCAGCGACGGCAGCTCGTCGCCGGGGAAGGGCTTGCGCGCGGTCAGCGCCTCGTGCAGCAGGCAGGCCAGCGCGTAGACGTCGGCGCGGGCGTCGACCTCGCGGCCCAGGAACCGCTCGGGGGCCATGTAGTCGAGCGTGCCCAGCGTCGTGCCGGTGGCGGTGAGCGTCGAGGAGGAGGAGTCGCGGGCGATCCCGAAGTCGCCGAGGTAGGCGAAGCGGGCGCCGCCGGACCGCCCGCGGGTGAGGAACACGTTGGCGGGCTTGACGTCGCGGTGCACCAGCCCGGCCTCGTGCGCGGCGTCGAGCGCGCTCGCCACCTGCTCGACGACGCGGACGGCCGACTCCGGGTCGAGCTGCCCGTCGCGGCGCAGCACCTTCGACAGGTCGTCGCCGTCGACCAGGCGCATGTCGAGGAACAGCTGCCCGTCGATCTCGCCGTGGCGGTGGATCGGGACCACGTGCGGGTCGGTGAGCTGCGAGGCGACCTTGGCCTCGCGCCGGAAGCGCTGCCGGTAGCCGGGGTCGGCCGACAGCGCGGCGGGCAGGACCTTCAGCGCGACGGGGCGGTCCTGGTCGGTGTCGAACGCGCGGTAGACGCGGCCCATCCCGCCCTCGCCCAGCAGTCCGTCGAGCCGGTACGGCCCGAACATCTCCTGCGCCACGGGCTCACCCTAGTGCGGCGGCCACCACGTCCTGGGCCTCGCCCTGGATCGCCGCGAGGTGCTCGGCGCCGCGGAAGCTCTCCGCGTAGATCTTGTAGACGTCCTCGGTGCCCGACGGGCGCGCGGCGAACCAGCCGCCCTCGGTGACGACCTTGAGCCCGCCCAGCGGTGCCCCGTTGCCGGGCGCCTCGGTGAGCCGCGCGGTGATCGGCTCGCCGGCGAGCTCGGTGGCGCTGACGTCCGACGCCGACAGCTTGCCCAGCTTCGCCTTCGCCTCGGGCGTGGTGGCGACGTCGATGCGGGCGTACTCGGGGGCGCCGAAGCGGTCGGTGAGGTCGCGGTAGCGCTCGCTGGGCGTCTGCCCGGTGACGGCGAGGATCTCCGAGGCCAGCAGGGCGAGGATGATCCCGTCCTTGTCGGTGGTCCAGGCCCCGCCGTCGCGGCGCAGGAACGAGGCGCCCGCGCTCTCCTCGCCGCCGAAGCCGAACGAGGCGTCGATCAGGCCGGGCACGAACCACTTGAAGCCGACGGGGGTCTCGACCAGCTTCCGGCCGAGGTCGGCGGCCACGCGGTCGATCATCGACGAGCTGACGGCCGTCTTCCCGATCCCGGCGTCGGCGGGCCAGCCGGGGCGGTTGGCGTAGAGGTAGCCGATGGCGACGGCGAGGAAGTGGTTGGGGTTCATGAGGCCGTCGGCGGTGACGATGCCGTGGCGGTCGGCGTCGGCGTCGTTGCCGGTGGAGATCTGGAACCGGTCGCGCTGCGCCACCAGCGACGCCATCGCGTACGGCGACGAGCAGTCCATGCGGATCTTGCCGTCCCAGTCCAGCGTCATGAACCCGAACTGCGGGTCGACGTCGGGGTTGACCACCGTCAGGTCCAGCCCGTGGCGCTCGGCGATCGCACCCCAGTAGGCGACGCTGGCGCCGCCCAGCGGGTCGGCGCCGATGCGGACGCCCGCGGAGCGGATCGCGTCGAGGTCGAGGACCTGCGGGAGGTCCTCGACGTAGGCGCCGAGGAAGTCGTAGCGCCCGATCGCGCCGCGGTCCAGCGGCGACCGCTGGACCCCCTTGAGCTTCTCGGCGAGCAGCGCGTTGGCGCGGTCGGCGATCCACTTCGTGGCGTCGGAGTCGGCCGGGCCGCCGTGCGGGGGGTTGTACTTGAAGCCACCGTCCGCGGGCGGGTTGTGCGAGGGCGTGACGACGACGCCGTCGGCCAGCCCGCTCACCTTGCCGCGGTTGTGGGTGAGGATCGCGTGCGACACCGACGGCGTGGGGGTGAAGGCGTCGTCGCCGTCGGCGAGGACGTGGACGCCGTTGGCCGCGAACACCTCGATCGCGGTGATCCACGCCGGCTCGGACAGCGCGTGGGTGTCGCGCCCGATGAACAGCGGCCCGTCGATGCCCTGGCCCGCGCGGTACTCGCAGATGGCCTGGCTGGTGGCCGCGATGTGGTCGTCGTTGAACGTGGTGAGCAGCGACGACCCGCGGTGGCCGGACGTCCCGAACGCCACGCGCTGGGCGGGGTCGTCGGGGTCGGGGCGGCGGTCGGCGTAGGCGGCGAGGAGGGCGGGGACGTCGACGAGGTCCTCGGGCGTGGCGGGGGTGCCGGCGCGGGGGTGGGTCGACATCGGGGCTCTCCTCGGGTGGGCGGCGGGTGTGGGGCCAGCCTGCCGTGTCCGGGGCCGGAGCGCTGCCCCCACCCGCCCTCCCCACCCGCCCCCCGCTCCCGCCGCCCGCGCCCGCCCCCGCGCGTGACAGTGGAGTGGCTTTACTGCCACTGGGCGCCAGTAGAGCCACTCCACTGTCACGAGAGCGGGGAGCGGGCGGGCCGGGGGGCATGCGGGCGGGCGGCGGAACCCGTCCCCCGGCACCCGTCCCCCCGGCACCC